>JAETQH010000107.1 GCA_021770785.1 Lachnospiraceae bacterium | reverse complement strand
AGTAAACCCCCATGCCCCGCGTTGGCACCACTGCGCATGAAACAGGGGCAAGCCGAGAGTTTTTATTTCTTTAGCTGCAAAGATGAACTATAATTATCTTATCGGCAAAGATCGGTTTTCATTTTGGGCTGACAGCCCGCATAGTAAACTGATTTGTGGTTCTCTCATTTGCACCACCACCTGTCCAGCCGTACATGGCAAAAGGACGCATAGTAAAATATCAACAGACAGAGAACCGTGCCGTAAATTTTCTCGGAAAGAGGTGCCGTTATGAAGAAAGTTTACGACAATTGTTGTGGTATTGATGTGCACAAAAAACTTATGGTTGCCTGCTTTATCCATGGCAGAGAGCAGGAAGTGCGTGAGTTTGGTGCAACAACCAGGGAGCTCCTGGAGCTGGCTGACTGGCTGGCCAAAGGCGGATGCCAGATGGCCGCTATGGAAAGCACCGCTTCCTACTGGAAGCCACTGTATAACATCCTGGAATCCTCCGGCTTAAATGCCATGGTAGTGAACGCCCGCCATATGAAGGCCGTTCCCGGCAGAAAAACGGATGTAAAGGATTCCGAATGGATCGCCGACCTTTTACAGCACGGACTTTTACAGCCAAGCTATATCCCGGGCAGGGATCAACGGGAGCTGCGTGAACTGGTCAGCTACCGCAGGAGCCTGATCCAGGACCGTACCAGGGAGCTTAACCGGCTGCAGAAGATGCTGGAAGGAGCCAACATTAAGCTTTCCGGCACGATTGCAGATATCAATGGGAAAAGCGCACGCAGCATTATAGACACCATCCTTTCAGGAACTGCAATTGACAGTTCCAAATATGATGAAATGTATGATAATAAAGTAATCGCGCATAACCTCAAAGCCTCAAAGGAGCAGATCATCGATGACCTGAACGGTTTTATGTCACCATTGCAGAGGAAAATGATGAAGGAACTCCTAAAACATGTGGACGAACTGGATGCCCATATCCAACATCTGAATGATGACATTGACAGCCACATGAAGCCGGAGGAAAAGCAGGCAGTCGATGCAATCAAGGATGTTGCCGGATTGGGTATCAGCAGTTCGCAGGCAGTCATTTCCGTAATCGGGACAGACATGGAACGTTTTCCTACAGATGCCCATATTTCCTCATGGGCGGGACTCTGCCCCGGTGATAATGAAAGCGCCAAAAAACGCAGGACCGGAAAGACCAGGAAAGGCAATCATCTGCTGCGGACAACATTGATTGTATGTGCGCATTCTGCGGTCAAAGTGAAGAACTCCTATTTCCGGGCGCAGTTCCAGAGGATAAGCGCCCACAGGGGGAGCAAAAAAGCATATGTGGCAGTTGCCCACTCCATGCTGATCGCCATATACCACATCCTTAAGAAGTGCCTGAAGCCATGGAGACACAGCCAGCTTAATCATAATTTTTGAAGCAAAATCTTGTTATAGGGGGAGTTTGCGCTTTTTTATCCTCCCGCAAGATTCTGTTTCATAGTAATAAGTCCCGGCAGACGGATTGAGCATGTTAACCAGGGAACGCAAACTGCAGGTAATCTCCTGGTTAATGATGAACATATTGTCAATATGGGAAAATAAGGCGCACATGATGCGCATATCCTGTTCTGTAAAGGAAAATTCCGAGTTAACGGGTTTTGCATCTGCCATGATGGAAGTTGTGAAGATGGCTCCATCGCTAAAAATAAACCTGTTGGTTAAGCAACCGGTTCCGGAGGGGATGTAGTCAAGCTTTTCTTTTTTGGGGGAAAACAGGGGCATGTCAATGATTTTGTTGGGCCACACATGCCAGAAGCCGTTAATGGTTCCATTGTATTTTTCTTCAATTGTATGGCAGATGTCAATGGCGATGTCAGATTTTAACGCTTTATACACCCTTGCCTGGCAGATGGAAAGGATTGCCGGGTAGGAAACAAGAGGGAGTTTGGGGTCATCTGCCCAAAGCTTGGCTTCCCGGAGTTTGCCTTTTAGGACGCTGGGAAGTGTCTGGCCATTGTAATGGAGGTTCCATTCCCTGTTGGAACAGTTCTGGTATATTAATATGGTTGCGCCGAAAGGATGGCTGGAAACAGGGAGGTCTTCGTCATGCATGGTCTCCTCCAGTTTTTGGAACCAACGCTGTTTGTTTTTTTTCCGTTTTTTCCGTTCCAGGTTGCCGAGCTTTCTTATGGCGCTTTTTTCATCTTCCCCATGGAATGCCTCTTCCATTACGGTTTCATATAGCTGCAATATGGGTATGCGGCAGAAAGGGAAATGATCCCTGTAATCGGACAGGAATTCAGTGATATGTTTATTGGCGTTGTCTGCCAGTTCTTTTAATAATTTCCGGGGGTACATAAAAATCACGCTCCTTTTGTAAAGCATAGGAGCAGATGGGACGGAAAAGTCAATGGGAAAAAAGTCAGGTAAAGGTTATGCTTAACATGAAAAAATGTTAGCCAGTATGTTTTCGGGGACGGAACAATAGAACTTTCCGGAGATGTGATTAAAGAAATTGCATAGAAGTACCACTCCGCTCTTTTCCAGGAATATGTTGCAACCTTTTTGCCGCTATGGTATGATAGAAGACATAAAGAGGTTAATTTTATTATGCTGCTCCAGAGAGCAGTTGTGTCGTTTTGCATAAGCAGAAACGGCAGGAAATCTGGTATAAAAATATCCGCGCGGTATTCCGTGCGGTTTTTTTATGCCTTAGTCAGGCTTGGCAATGCCAGGCTTTTTTTATTGTATGAATTGTTCCAGCAAGGGCAGGAACAATCGTTTTGAAGGAGGTTAAGGTATATGGTAAGGAAACAGAGCAATTTTAGCCGTCAAAAAGCGAACGACGCGAAAATGGGTGCATATTATACGGACAAGCATCATTGCAGGAGGATTGGAATGCTGTTTGACTTCCCGGATGGGGAAGTAAGC
This sequence comes from Lachnospiraceae bacterium, assembly GCA_021770785.1. Taxonomy (GTDB): domain Bacteria; phylum Bacillota; class Clostridia; order Lachnospirales; family Lachnospiraceae; genus Roseburia. Next base: position 7,161 of record JAETQH010000107.1, on the reverse strand, counting down.
ATTTTGGAACCGTGTATTGGAGACGGCGCGGCATTGCATGAGGTCCTTTCGGGGAATAATGGGAAGACAAAAGTTTTTGCAGTAGAGCTGAATGAAAGAGTTTATCAGGAGCATATACGAGATAACCCAGAAATCGAATTTTCCTTGAATGCGGATTTTTTAAGCGGTATAAGGGCGTCCCACAAATCTTTTGGGTTTTGTTTTGCCAACCCGCCATATGGAGTGGATGAAAATGGCATACGGCTGGAACAGAGATTTGCAGAGAAATTGTACTTATACTTAAAGCCAGGGGCTCCAATTGCATTGGTAATTCCTCATTATGTTTTGGTCCAGGAAAGATTCTTAGCTTCATTCTTTTCCAGGTTCGTGCCAGAGATGGAATTTCGTTTTGATGATAATGTGTTTCAATTATTTCAGCAGGTTGTCATTATTGGCACGAGAAGGGAAGCATTAGAAGGCAAGGGGCAGGAGATGCACAGTTACAGGGAAAGGATTTTGGAACCAGAGATGCTCCATTACTTGCCGCTGGAAAAATCGGAAGTGGAAAAAAGGGTGTCTGCGGTTCCAAGCTCTGCAGATTCAGTGAAGGATTTTTTTTCACTTGAATTTCATGCAAAAGAAGCGGGGAAGCGTTTGGCAGTTTCCAGCCTTTATGAAAAGGCTGGACAGATATTTGTTCAAAAGTATGAGGCAGGGGACCTGAACCAACCGGTTGTGCCGCCAAAGCCTGACATATTATATTTGTTGGCAGTCTGTGGCAGGGGCCAGGGACTGGTAGGGAGCGAAGAAAATTCTGATGTCCATCTGCAGCGTGGAGTTGCGAAGATTGTTGAGTCGGCCAAGATAGAAGGGACAGAAGATAATTCAGAGAGAATGATAGAGAAGGTGAAGACAAGTACACAAGTACAGCTGGTCATCATAGAAAATAGTGGAAAAATAACAAGACTGTCGTAGAGCAGAGATTAGGAGGTTATATGATTGCAAGTAAGGAGATATCTGCAAATCTGGAGTTTGCCTTGGTAGCAGATTCAAGAATCTGCCTGGCATCCTTTTTTGGCAGGAGCCTGGCAGGTGTGCGGAGCATATCAGCATCCCTTACCCATGGAAACATGAAAGTAGGGCATAGGAGTGTTTACAAACCTAGTTGGTTGTTCCAGTCATATATACAGCCATTGGCTTTGGGTAAGGACAGGTTTTACCATTGCATTGCATACAGTGAAGCATTTGGGAAAGAACTTTTTTTGACGTTAGAAAATCAAAAGGAAGAGGATTTTTATAATTATTTAATGCACAATTATGATTATCCGCTTTTGCGGCAATGGAGCGCTACAATTTTTCAGGAAGCGGTGAAAAAAAGGCACATAAAAAACCTTTGCCCGCAAGTAATCAGAGGGGAGCATGCTGTCTTAGGACCGCGGATTGCCGTAAATGGGCAGGAAGTGGACTTAGAGGAGGCCGAATTGTACCTTATTGAGATGTCAGACGGGGAATTGGAGAAAATAATTTCAGATCTTCTAAAAAGGAAATTCATATGTATTTCAGAAAAGGAACAACAGCCATTAGATTTTCAGGGAATGGATCAGTATTTCGAAAGGTATGGGAAAACTCTTGTTTCAAATTTGGAGGAAAAGCTTAACCCGCTTGTCCCATTGGATGGGAATTGTAGGCATCTCGCCTTCAAACAGATAAGGTTGATGCCGCCGCAGGCCGCGCAGGTCAACGGGCTTGTCAAGCTGCTAACTAAAAGCAAGTATGCGATTCTGAACATGGGTATGGGAACTGGGAAGACCATTACCTCCATTGCGGCAGCAGAAGGTTTTTTCAATGCAAAAAAAGGAGGGACGCTAAAGGAGATTTATACAGATCCAAATGCTGTCGCATACCGCAATGTGGTGATGTGCCCTGGACATCTTGTGGAAAAATGGGCAAAGGAAATACGACAGCAGGTACCATACGCTGAAGTGGCAATACTTACCTCTTTTTCCCAGCTGGTGGAAATCAAAAAAACTGGGAAAGAAAGGAAAAAAAGAGAGTGGTATATCATAGGAAAGGATTTTGCAAAATTAGGGTATCAGTCCATACCGGTTCCAAAACGGGCAGGGTATAAGCCGGCCTATGCGTTGAAATGCAAAGATTGCGGTGAGGTTTCCATGGGCTTTCAAGGGAAAAAGCGTGTCTGCAGATTTTGCGGGAGCGCTTCGTTTGAACTGGCCAGGATATCAGGGAAAACAATGGAAGGAATGGTTTGTCCCTTCTGCCGCCACCTTTTGCTTGAAAACAAGAATGATGCAAATAGCGAGGATGAAGAAGGCGTCAAGGCATTGACAGGGATTTCGTTCACTGTACAAAATTCCAGGAATTCTTACTGTAATATTTGTGGGGAACGTTTATGGCAGCCATATGTAGAAAATCTGTTTTTGCCAGGAGAGAAAAAGAAAGAAGTGCCCTGGTATCAGGTTACCCATTATTCCAACAAGGCACATAAGGCAAAAAAGACCGTGTGGGTGCATGAGGCATATGCAGAGGATTATTTTAAATCCATACAGGAAACCCCTTTGCAGGAAAAACGGGGGAAAGGGATCAGGAAGTATCCGCCCGCTTCCTATGTCAAAAAAAAGCTGAAAGGGTTCTTTGATTTTTTGATTTTGGACGAAGCGCATTTATATAAAGGCGGGGCAACCGCCCAGGGAAACGCTATGCATGCCTTTGTCAAAAGCAGCAAAAAAGTCATGGCATTGACGGGGACAATTGCAGGGGGCATGGCAAATGACCTGTTTTACCTTCTGTACCGGCTGGATCCGGCTAGGATGATACAGCATGGTTATGGTTTCCATAATGAAATGAAGTTTACGGAGAAATATGGGGCAATGGAGTCTGTTTATGAAGTGGAAGCTAAGGAGGGGGAATACAATAAGGCTTCCCGGGGAAAGCAGATCCAGGGTGCGAAACCCAAACCTGGGATATCTCCGCTTATTTTTGGTGATTTTTTGCTGGACAAAGCGGTATTTCTTGATTTGACGGATATGTCAGAGGCGCTACCGCCATATAAGGAGATTGTGGAGCTTATTGCAGTGCCAAAGAACGGGCCGAAATGTGATTTGGAAGAAGGCGGGTCGGAGTGCGCAGAGCAGCTTGCTTACAGGCAGGTATTGCAATCCTTAAAGGAAAAATCGAAGAAATCCTTGGGAAAATCTATCCTTGGGACAATGCTTCAATTTGCGCTCTCCTATCCGGATAAGCCATATGGGGTGCCAGACATCATCCACCCTTATGATGGAAGTGTGCTGGAAAAAATACCGGATTTCAGGGTTTTGGTAGAAAATGGAAGGTTATTGGCGAAAGAAGCGCGGCTTGTTGACGTTGTAAAAGAAGAGTTGGAAGAAGGGCGAAACTGTGTCATTTATGCAGAATACACAGGGAACCCAGCCACATGTGTGACGCATCGGCTGAAAGAAATATTAGTGGCAAACACATGCCTTTTGGAAAATGAAGTGGCAATTTTAGAAGCATCCTAACCGCCAACGGCAAAAAGGGAAGCATGGATGCATAAACGGGCAGAAGAGGGTGTAAGAGTGTTTGTTACAAACCCAAAATGCGTAGAAACGGGGCTTGATTTTATTTGGGAAAAGGATGGGAGAGTGTATAATTATCCGACGCTTATCTTTTATCAGATGGGGTATTCCCTTTTTACAGTCTGGCAGGCAAGCAGGAGAGCATACCGTTTAATCCAGAAAGAAGAATGCCGCACCTATTATTTTGCTTATGCAGAGACGCTTCAGCAGATGGTGATTCAGCTGATTGCGGAAAAAAGGGTGGCGACAGCAGCAATCCAGGGGAAATTCTCGGCAGAGGGGATTTCTGCAATGGCCAATGGTGTGGATACAAGGGTCCGACTTGCACAGGCCATGTCAGGAAAGGATATGGGAAGCAAGGATCTGCAGGCCATGTTCCGAACAGCGTTTGAGAACAATGCAGGCAGAGGGTACCAGGGCATTTCAAAGATGCCCATAGTGAGTGAAATCATCGGGGATGGAAAGGAATCCCTTATGCAAAATTCAGGCATTGAAGTCCTGGAAGTTAAGGAAGAACAGGATTATTTCACGATTCTTCATAACCTGGATGGACTGTTTTGCCTGTTTCAGGGCAAACAAGAAGGGAAGGATGATGACAGTCCAGATCCACTGGAAAAAGGATGCCTGAATGCTGTGCGGGAGTTTGTCATGCTAGATGAATTGGCGGTAGGGGAGAAGAACGCGGCATGCATGGAAAAAAAGTTGAGCAGAAAAGAAGAAAAGGCAAAAAGGATGGGGCAGGTATCCTTGTTCGGCTTTTATTAATCCATTGCAGTCATTAGAAAGGTCCCCATGTCATTAAAAAATAATATTTATTAAAATAATATTTAATAAAATAAAATTTATAAAAATAATATTTAAAATGGAGGTAAAATATGAATATTATAATTGAATCAGGAAACATTGCAAAGGCGGCAAAGGATGCGCGTTTATCACTCGGCGATGCAGTGCAGGTATGTATAAAAAAGAGAAAAGATAATACGACTGGGCAGTTGATTACGTGTGATGGGAATTCCCAGACGCATGTGCTGTTTAAATGTGAGATGGACGTAAATGAGGCAAAATTCATAACAGGACCTGAATTTTTGGATACCATATCTAAAATGGCGGAAATGGGAGAAGTAATTGAAATTGCAAGAAATCCTTTGGATGAGGGAAATGGATTCGAGGACTGTATTAGGGTATCCTGCGGTGGGAGCAGCGTATTGCTCCGGTTAAAAGAGGAAATGAAACTGTTCCAAATGAAGCAGGATGCATCCACAGTATCGGTAAAGATGTCCGTGTCTAAATTTAAGGATGCCATATGCTATGGAGGATACTGCGCATCTAAGGATGACAACCGTGGTTTAAAAAATGTGATTGAGCTTCAGTTCCATTTTGGGGACGACGAAAATAAGAAACAATGTTTATGCGTACAGACTACTGATTTCTATAAAGGCGCAAAAATAGAGGCAGGAGGCATAAGCAGCTTCCAGATGGTTAATGGGAAACCGCAAAGGGCGTCAGGGGAAAAAACTTATGCCCTTGACTGTGCAAGAATTCAGTCTATGGCAGGCATACTGCAACAGGAGGGGGAAATTGATATCCTGTTAAACAAAGGCCAGGCAGTCTTTAGCAATGTGGGAAGGATTTTCATGTTCCGCGCATTTGAGAAAAGGTACCCAGATCTTCTTGGCACATTTGAAAAGAAGAAATCTGGCGTCTGTGCAGAAGCGAATGCAGTGGACATAAAACGTGCGGCGGAACTGATTTCCGTTGTTGGAGATACAGAGCGGCGCCCAATCATATTGTCCCATGAAAAAGAGATGCTTCTTCTCTCAGATGAGAAAAGGACATCCATCAGCCGTATTCCGGCCAAAATAGAAGGCAAATTTGAAGAAATAGGAATTCGGAAAGAGAATTTAATACTCGGATTGGTGAAAGCTTCTTCTGAAAAAGTCTGTATTTCCATCTGCGGCACAAAATCACCATTTTTCATTACAGGGAACAGGCACGAAGGGATTTATTTCGCAGCGCCAGTTCTTTTAGGAAAGAATGGAAAGGAAACGGATGGAAAAAGTAAAAATGTGGAATAATGAAAGTGTTTCTTCCTAATTTATATATAGGGAAAAGAAATGGAAATGCAGATACGGAAAAAGGGAAACTTGAAAGTATGTGGCTTTCATAGTATACTGATAAAAATCAGAGAGAGGATCAGAAGATGTCGAGGAAAAAGAAAGAATTGAAACCATCCACTATCTTGAAGGATTATTGGAGGGATAATGGTCAGTTTGCGGATCTATTCAATGCAGTGCTCTTTGACGGGGAGCAGGTCATCCAACCAGAGGAATTGGAAGATGAAGATTCAGATGAGTCAATGCTGATGGAGCACAGAGAGCATGCCGAAACTTTGGAATTATCCAGGGATAACATCAAAATCCAAAAGGTGTCTCAGAACCATGGCGTGCAGTTTGTATTGCTTGGGCTGGAGCACCAAGAGCATATCCATTATGCGATGCCCCTGAGGGTAATGGGGTATGATTATGGTTCCTATAAAAAGCAATATGACAGAAATGCCAAAGAGTATGATACTTCCAATGGACTGGACAGTGATGAGTACCTTTCCAGGATGAAAAGGACAGACAGGTTCTGGCCCGTCATCACCATTTTGATTTATTATGGGGAAAAACCTTGGGATGGCGCTTTGTCGCTCCATGGGATATTGGATATCCCCGAAGGGATGGCGCAGTATGTCAATGATTATAAGATTCTGCTTGTGGAGGCAAGGAAGAATGACCTAAAGTTACATAATATGAATAATGTAGACTTGTTTAATATGCTGGAAATCCTCGTAAATAAAGATGGGACGTTGTCAGAAACGAAGAAAAAAGCCATAGAGTATGCGAGGGAGCATAAAGTGGAGCGTTCCGTGGTAATGACCGTGGCAGGAGCGGCGAAATGTAAGATAGACATTAGTTTATTGGAAAAGGAAGGAGAGGCTGGCATGTGGACTGTATTTGAAGAAACAAAGGAAGAAGGAAGAAAAGAAGGAAGAGAAGAAGGAAAGGAAGAAATGATTCTTGCCATGCTGAAAGAAGGATACTCTTATGAAGACATTATGAAAATTTCCGACATGACGGAGGATAAGGTAAAAGAGATTGAAAAGAAAAGTATGGTGAGTATATAAGTGAATGTAGACTGAAGTTGTATGAAGTCAGGAAACCGCCCTTAGATAGGATAATCTTGGGCGGTTTTCCTATGTGCAGATTAATGAATATTTGCCTGGTGAAAGCCTTCTTTGAAATTTTTGGGGAAAATGATAGGAGCACATCAAATAATATGTTATAATTTTTACGTTGCTCACCGATACCCGGCAACAGGGAGGAGGTGCCAATGTTGGAATTTCTTACATCTTTTTTAATCGCCGTTCTGGGTGGTGTAGCTTGCCACTACATTATCAAATGGTTAGACGGTGATGACAAGGGCAACAACTAGCCTAGTAGAGCATAAAATAAATAATTAGTGGTTAAAGCCCGATAATATCATTCTGAGAAAACTCATCCATTTTATACTTCCAATGATATATAACGGGCTCTGCATTTATTTCATC
>JAETQH010000234.1 GCA_021770785.1 Lachnospiraceae bacterium | reverse complement strand
GGCATCAAGAGAAGGTTTGCTGCTAAGAGAAGGCTCATCGGGAACCGCTTTGATATAGGCGTCCATTCGGATACCATGCTGGTGGGTGTCAATTCCGGGAATATCTTTTTGCGGAATTACGTGAACCCTCCGAATGGGTTTCCCTAAAATGGTACTAAGAAGAATCCTGCAAAATTCTTCGCCGATGTCTTCCTGCAACAGCATTGGCGGAAGAGAAAATCATCTAACAGGTTTAAATCTTCTAATCTGCGGTGCTGAGGATTGTTTCTTACAGCAGGTGTTGCCGATAGGTGTGATAGATTCATATTGGTATGCTCGGACATAAAAATCCTCCTTTTGTAGGTTTTGAATGATGATAATGCGGCGAAACGCTTTGATTTCTGCTTTGGCAGAAATGAAATGTGTAAAAATCAGGATATTTTCGCTGTCATAGCGGCGAAAGCAATAAAGATGGAATAAGGTGAAAGAGTAAGAAACAGGGTGTCTTTTCGCTGTATGCGGCTGGCAGACACCCGATTGTTAAAATTTACGTCCAGTTACTTTCCAGATAATTCCGGATATCGTCTGCGGACAGGTGGTATTTTTCCTCTAATTTTGAAGTGGTGGTTTCCTTAGAGGCGCCGAACTCCCGACATGTCTCTATAAAGATTTTGATGTCCTCCTGTCTGGCTTCGGTGATACCCTCTTCTTTTCCAAGCTGTCTTCCAATCCGCTGTCCAATCTGTTGCCCCTGCTGCAATCCTTGCTGTAATCCTTGTTGTAATCCTTGTTGTAATCCTTGTTGTAATCCTTCTTGTAATCCTTCTTGTAATCCTTGCTGTGTGGCTTCCTCCCGAATCATCTGTTCCCATTCCCAAGATTTCATATAGCTGATACTGACCTCCTTTTTGTGTTTGACCTTATTTACGAGGCTTTCCACGGCAGCAATGTCCTGGTTGGTGACATTCTTTGCTGTGGTTTCTTCTAAGTATTTTAGCATATCGCAAAGCTCCTGCCTAGGGTTTCCTTTGGTTCCTTTCGTATAGAGAAAAATCTTTTTTGCACCGTCATCATAAGGAAGGGAAGTCTCTTCTAGACATTGATTTTGGATTGTGTAAACCATACGGTTTTTCCCGAAGGGGTCATAGGGCAGAATAGTGATGATGACAACCTCCGGCAGTGAGAGGTAGGACATATCGGAGGTGAGAAG
>JAETQH010000233.1 GCA_021770785.1 Lachnospiraceae bacterium | reverse complement strand
TAAAATGCCCTGCCTTATGGTAAGATAAAGACAGGGCAATCCTTTAGGAAGAACCCTGCGGGCATCCGGCATATTCAGTTTGGCGATTGGCTATGCCGGACGCTTTGTTTTGTCCTTTCCCAAGTACATTCAAAACTCCGTTTCCGTAACTTTTGGACTTTTTGTCCAGAAGTCCTGTTGCTGGTTTACAAGTTTCCTATTCAGTTTTTTCCATATTCAGTTGTCATGCTTCAATCACGCCCGCATCCTCCACCTCATCAATGGTGTCATTGTCCCTGACTCTTGCTTTACACAGGTTTTTCACATATTTTTCGATGTCTAAGGCGTTCTTGTCATCAAAATCGGACAGAAGCCGGTACTGCTTGTGCTTTGTGATGTCAAACTTATTGGAGAAGAATGGTCTAACCCCTCTAAGCTGCATGATACATTTTCCACCATCCATAACCGAAATCTCATCCATCGACATCAATTCTTTTCCGGTCTTTTGATAATTTAAACCGTAGGACTGCGACGTACCCCTTGTGTCAGAGGTATTGTAAAGGTCTATCGTTTCCTTACCTAAAATTTCCGCCATTTCTTTTAAGGTGGTCTTTTCCTTCCCTCCGAGGAATAAGGTGGTATCACAATTCCCTTCAATGGTGTCGGCATTGTCCTTATAAATCGCTTTAAGCTGCGACTTTGACTGCAAGATAATGGAAGCTGATATTTCCCGGCTTCGGATTGTGGCAATCAGCTTCTCAAATTTTGGTATTTGCCCGATATTGGCAAACTCATCGAGCAAGCAGCGCACATGGACGGGCAGCCTGCCATGATACACATCGTCCGCCCTGTCACAGAGCAGGTTGAAAAGCTGCGTATACATGATAGACACAATAAAATTGAACGTGTCATCGGTATCGGAGATAATGACAAACAGCGCTGTCTTTTCATCCCCAATCATATCCAGTCCCAACTCGTCATAGCTTGTCAGGTCACGCAGCTCCTTGATGTCAAAGGGGGCTAAACGTGCGCCGCAGCTAATTAAGATGCTTTTCGCTGTCTTGCCCGCCGCCAGTTTGTATTTTTTATACTGCTTTACCGCAAAATGCTCCGGCTCTCTTTCCTCCAGCTCATCGAACATCAAATCAACGGGATTTTTAAATTCCTCGTCATCCTCCCTTGCTTCGCTGGCATTTATCATGTCAAGCAA
>JAETQH010000232.1 GCA_021770785.1 Lachnospiraceae bacterium | reverse complement strand
TTTAATTGTGGCGGAATTGATGCCGGAAAGCTGACCGAGCGTTTCCTGTGATATGCCACGCAAATTCCGAAAGTGTTTAATCTTTTCCCCGGTAGTCATGCCAATACCTCCAATTTTTGTGATTTTCGTTAGTGCTTAGTTCAATTCTATCATATCAGGACACATTTGTGTATAAAAATTTAAAATAAATACTTGACGTTCACAAAAGTGTACCGTATAATAAAAACACAAAGGTCACATATGTGTACCTAAAACAAAAAAGAAAGGATAGGACTATATGGAGAATGGAAAGAAAATGTATGTAACGGCAGATGAAGCGGCTGAAATGCTTGGCGTATCAACGGGTTATGCCTACAAGATTATCCGGGGGCTGAATGAGGAACTGAAAGCAAAAGGCTATCGAACAATCTGCGGCAAAGTCCCGACAAAATACTTTGAAGAAAAATTTTACGGTTTGACCGTAGCCATGTAGGAAAGGAGAGATTTTATGTCAGCGACAAGGGACGGAAAGATGTGGCGTTGCCAGTTCTATTATAAGGACTGGCAGGGCGTAAGCCACAAAAAGAACAAGCGGGGATTTAAGACAAAAGCGGAAGCGGAACAGTGGGAACGTGACTTCCTGCAACAGCAGCAGAGGAATTTAGACATCAATTTTGAAAACTTCGTACAAATCTATTATGAGGATATGGAACACCGCCTGCGTGAAAATACCATGCGTACAAAGAAATTCATTATTGACTTGAAAATCATTCCGTATTTCAAGAAAAAGAACATGAATGAGATTAAGGCTTCCGACATTCGGGCGTGGCAAAACGCACTGATGAAAAAGGGATATTCGGAAACGTATCTGAAAACGGTCAATAATCAGTTGTCGGCAATCTTCAATTATGCGGTTCGGTATTATGACTTGAAAGATAATCCTTGCCGGAAAGCCGGGAGTATCGGAAAGAGCCACGCCGGGGAAAAGGAGTTTTGGACGAAGCAGGAGTTTAAGCAGTTTCTTGTGACTGTGGAGAACAAGCCGGAAACAAAAATGGCATTTCTGCTCCTTTACTGGACAGGAATGAGGATTGGAGAATTACTTGCTCTTACCTACAATGATATTGACTTAGAGAAGCGCACCATTTCCGTAAACAAGTCTTATCAGCGGATAGAGGGCAGGGATATTATCACACCGCCCAAAACACCAAA
>JAETQH010000231.1 GCA_021770785.1 Lachnospiraceae bacterium | reverse complement strand
CAATGTCAGTTAGTTAAGAATTTTAAAAATCGTATAAATGGTCTGAATACAGGAATAAAGTGTTATTCAGGAATGAATCCTGGAGCAAACGACGTGGATCATACCATTTGCCGGGCAGTGTTTCCTGTCTTATGGCATGACAAATAAGCAGGTATGAAAAATACCTGCCATGTGGTACAATGATTCTGTCAGTCAAAATCGGTATGTAAAGCTGACTGGTACCTGGAATCTTTGCTGGCGGGCAAAGTTCCTGGAAGGCCTGACAGGAAGCGTGTCATGAGTGATCATCTGCCTGCTTTTTGAGTGGAAATTTACGGCAGCAATTGTATGTTTCAGCGTGCAGAATGAAGTTTCAATCCCCCACCGGAGGTGATAGATTTCTTTGATTTCATCCATATGGAATTCATTTTCAGGAAGATTGGTTATGATGTTTTCATAGGTATCGTTTCCGATGGGGAAACGTAGGACACGCAGGGATATTTCATATTCCCCGTACCCTTCCGCCGGGAAATAGTCAAAAGCTACTTTCCGGCAGATATGCCGATACTGGTCTGCCAGTTCGGGATGCAGGTATTTCTTTTTTGACTGGCTTCTCGTGAGATGCCTTGTTACTCTGACGTCAAAAGCCTCCTCATTGGGGAGGTCTCTGCCCAGAAGCCGTTTCATTTTTGTATCCGTTGCCCGGATAACAAAAAAGGCACGGTTTTCGATGGCATGTGCAAAAACATTGTATGCATGGAATCCCCTGTCGGCAATGAATACAGGGACTGTCCCGCAGCAGGGGGTGTGCCGGTCGATCAGCTCATACAGCGCAGCAAACTCATTCCTTTTTCGCATGGGCTGAATGACTGCGTCGGTATAAACCTTATTCAGCAGGTCATACAAAGGGACGAGGTACATCTGATTATAGCCTTTTTCAGAGCGTCCGCTTGGACTATAATAGCTTTCAGTGTCCTTTGGATTCCTGGTAAAGGTAAAGCCTGACCCGTCACATGCGAGGAGCTGGTACCGGCCTTTCAGGAGGGCTTTCGGTTTGAAATTGTTGTTGAAGCGGTAAAAAAGTTTTTGGAAAACATCGTCGGAAAGCTTGGCGCGCTGCTGGTAAAATGCGGAAAGAGACGGTGTTCCGGCATCGAAGTGAAAGTATTTGAGCAGTTCATGATTGACAGAACCGCTTTCCATGGAAATCTGGAAATGAAGGAGTATATCGAAAGGGATTTTCCTGTCACGGGTAAAATCAGTACCGGGATGTCTGCAGAAATCCTTGCGGTGCCGGTTCATCTTTTCAATTTCAGCCAGCAGGATCTGTTTGATTTTTTCAGGGTTGGTCATCGTGTGCCTCCTTTGGTCAAAAGTGATCGAATCCTTTAACTAAAGGGCCGCCCCCGTTTCCGCTAAAACAATCAGAAACGGGGGCGGCCGCACATTTTGAGCTCCGTGTCAACCCCTTAAAGTAATTTTTTTGAAATTTTG
>JAETQH010000230.1 GCA_021770785.1 Lachnospiraceae bacterium | reverse complement strand
GAAATAGAAAAGCAATCGCAATGTATATCCGCCTCTCTGACGAGGACGGGAACGTGGACGGCTGTGCAAAGACGGAGAGCAACAGCATAACCGCACAGCGTAACCTGATTGAATCCTATATCAGAAGCAGGGAAGAATTCAAGGGCTGTCCGGTCATGGAGTATGTGGACGACGGATGGAGCGGCACCAATTTCCAAAGACCGCAGTTTAAAATGATGATGGAAGATGCTAGGCAGGGCAGTTTCAGTATCATTATCGTAAAGGATTTTTCAAGGTTTGGGCGTGACCATCTGGAAGTCGGGAATTTCCTTGAAAGGATACTGCCCGTATTGCAGATACGTTTTATCTCTGTAAATGACAGCTTTGACAGCATGGAGTGCCGTGGAATGACAGGCGGCATGAGCGTTGCACTGAAAAATATACTCAACTCCATGTACAGCAGGGACCTGTCCGTAAAAGTGAGGACGGCGATGGATACGAGGGCGGCAAGAGGGGAATATGTGTCATCTTTTGCCGCATACGGATACTGCAAGAACCCGGAGGACAAACACCAGCTTGTGCCTGATCCGGAGGCGGCGGAGATTGTAAGGCTCATATTCACAATGGCAGCGGAGGGTAAGACAAAATCAGAGATTACCCGCTACCTGAATGAGAACCATGTCACGACACCCATAGAGCATATCAGGAAAAACGGCGTGAACAAAACGGCATACCACGAAAAAGGCATCAAGCTGTGGACCACCACAAGCATCGGGGACATGCTCAAGAATGAGGTTTATCTTGGAAAAACCATATGGAATAAAACCAGCCGCCCGCACGTCGGCGCCAGACGGAAGATAAAAAATGACCGTTCGGAATGGCAGATTGTGGAGGGGACACATGAACCTCTCGTGTCACAGGAACTGTTTGACAGGGCAAACGAAAAGGCATTTACGCATATTCCAAAGAAAATCGTAAAAAGCAGGAAACCTTCCCCTTTGCTGTTCTGTCCATACTGTGACAGATACATGAGTTTCGGGGGCGGCAGACACCTGAATTACCGCTGCTCGCAGGCAAGCAAGACCGGAATAAAGGAATGTGCGGAAAGCAAAATCAACCGTGAGCTTTTGGAAAATCTCATTCTTACCTGTACGAAGGAAATGGCAAATCTCCTGTCGGCAGACATGGAACGCAGGAAAAAGCAGTGGTCGGAAAGCCAGAGGTTAGCGGA
>JAETQH010000024.1 GCA_021770785.1 Lachnospiraceae bacterium | reverse complement strand
ATAGAAATCTCAATCTTCTGTCCTGATAAAGAACCAACCTGAAGGTTCTTTCCTGTGTAGGAACCATCGATTAAGTTCATGGTATTGAACTGTGTAGTGGACTGGATACGGTTAATCTCAGAAGACAACTGGTTAATCTCAGCCTGGATAGCATTTCTATCAGCAGTGGTGTTGGTATCGTTTGCTGCCTGAGTAGCTAACTCGTTCATACGCTGTAAGATAGAGTGAGTCTCATTTAATGCACCCTCAGCAACCTGGATTAAAGAAACACCGTCCTGTGCGTTGGAAGAGGCTTTGTTTAATCCACGAATCTGGCTTCTCATTTTCTCAGAAATTGTTAAACCAGCAGCATCATCGCCTGCACGGTTGATTCTGTAACCAGAAGATAATTTCTCTGTAGATTTTGCCTGAGCTCCTGTGGTGATACCTAACTGTCTGTTCGCATTCATCGCGGTCATATTGTGCTGTACTACCATAATTCATTTCCTCCTTGAATTGACTGCAGCTTCCATGCTGCATATTGTTGTTTTACATAACTTCATCCTTCTGACCGTACGCTTCATCGGGATATCCATTATCAAGTAACCTCTTAATGTAATGTTATACATGTTTGTTCATGTTATGCATTACTTTGCCTACTTGCAATATATATCGGAATAAAACTCCGATACTTTATAGAAAGAGAAAATTTTTTCAAAATTTTCTCTTTCCTACTTTTTGTTGTCCATAAATTGTGGGTCTAACATACTGTTTTTCATCATACTCTTGTAATACTGATTCACAATTTTCTGGCTTTTGCGTACTTCTCTCGCCTGAGAACGCACCGCAGTAAATTTCTTCTCCATAAGTTCTTTATTCTGGGTTTCCTGCCGTTCAATGATAAGGCTCTTATCGGTAATCTTCCGAATCTGCCCCTGCATAGTCTGTATTTCCGCCTTATATTTCTCACGATTTGTATTCAGTTCTTCCCTTACGCGGGCAAACAATTCTTCAAATCCCTTGTCTAACTGGTCTAACTGGTCAATATACTCCGCTTTCTTTTCCACAGTTTTATCGAAGTCATCTGGATCTAAATTGGGGTCCTCTAAGCCCTCACGCTGTTCCTGGTTGACAGAAATAATGCCGTCTAAAATTCTGATTTTTTTCTCAAGGCTCTCCTCCAGGATATGAATATATAATTTTTCCATATATCTCCGTCACCTTAATCCTATGAAGCTGCATGTGCCGTCCGCATAACCTCTTTCCAAGTATCACGCATAGTCCTTAAATGCTTCAGCACCTCTTCTAGTATCTCTTTGTCCTTCTTCATGTTAGCTTCTTTCAGCCGCATCAACAAATAAGTATACACTTCGTCAAAATCCTTTGCTACCGGATATTTATGATTTAATGTAGCCTGAAATTCCTCAATAATCCGCTCCACTTTCATAATATTGTTATGGGCCTTCTGTACATCATTTTCTTCTACTGCTACAATAGCAATGTTACAGAACTTAATCGCACCCTCATAGAGCATCAATGTAAGTTCCGCAGGTGATGCTGTCATGATTTTGTTGTTTGCATATGCTGCGTATCCCTGGTTAGTCAGCATTCTGTTTTCCTCCTTATGCTACAAAGTCGTATGGCACAGTTTCTCCATGCCATACGATTTTTATGTTTTCTTCTATCAGCCTCCAAACAGATTTGTCAGAGATGATGTCTGACTCTGTAATTTGGAAAGGGCCGTTTCCATTGCGGAAAATTTCTTATAGTAGTAGTCTTCCTGTGCCTGAAGCTTCTCTTCCCATTTCTTAATGATATCTGTATAATCGCTGTACTCGGATGCCATTTCCTTATCATTGTACACTTTATACATGCTACTTAAGGTGCTGGTTTCCATCTTCTTGCCCATAGTTGTATATAAATTATCAGTCAATCCCTGGAAAAACTGAATCACAGTGTCCGGATCCTCTGTCAGAGCTTTTAACAGTTTATCATCATTTCCCTTCGTTGAAGCGTCGTCCTCATCCCCATCAATATGGTACGCATTCTGTTCATTTTCTGCCGCATTCAGATATCCTAAGGTCTTAATGCCAAAGCTGGAAAGGTAATATGTTTTACCATTGACTTGTATCCCCTTGCTCATGGCAGAAGTCATAGTATACATAATGCTCTCTAAGCTGTCATCACGGCGCAGTAAGGAGGATTTAATTTTCTCTTCCCACTTCTCAATCTCCGTATCGGACATAGCGTCTTTTTCCTCATCGGTGAGCGGCTCATAGCCTTTCGCAGAATCAGCATTGTAAAGAGACGTAATCTCATTAATCAAAGAGTTATACTGTGTCAGGAAATCTTTAATTTTATCATACACTCCCTGAGTATCTGTCTGGGTTGTAATAGTAATTGCATTGTCATCTCCGTCTCCGGTAGCTGCCTGTGCCGTAATAATAAGTCCATTGACAGAAAATGAGTTCGTGTTTCCTGTATACTCAATTCCATTTAATTTAATCACTGCATCCTGTCCGTCAATCTTCTTGGCATCAGCATTTCCGTTCGCATTAAGATAATCCAAATTCTCCTTTGCTGCTACCACCTGATTCACAAACTCATTGATGGCATCCTGTTGTTCCGTGCTGCCAGCCTCCATTTTTGCAATGTCTGCTAACACACTATGTTCTTTCATCACCGCCTCACTGTCTGCTATATTCTCATTATTGGCAGTAATGATGGATGCATACTGATTTACCTCAGCGGTAACGCCTGCGGAACCGCCTGCAGCGTAAGCTGCTTTTATATTTGCTGCAATATTTGCTCTGGTATAGGGATCTGTATCCTCAAGTACACTATCTGAAACAGCTTCAAAGCTGTTTACCTTGCTGATGTTGCTGGCGAGGGCTTCTATCTCCCCGTCGGTAAGACCGGAAGCTGTCTTCAAGTTTGTCAGTACATCAGAAGCGCCTTCTACACCGGAGATGGCTGCTCCCCTGGTGTATTCGATCTTCATAATCTCTTCCCCGGCTCCAACAGCCGCTGTCTTTCCGCCAGACACTACGGCTCCTGCCCCTGTATCGTACTCTTCCATGGTTGTACCGTCTGCAGATAACTGATAAGTTTTCCCGTCAGAACCTGCAAATGTGCCCGTATCATTCTGAGTATAAGTAACTCCATCCGCATCTGTATATTTATAAAAACCGGTTCCCACTTCGCTGGCTGTAGCCTCATAATAATTAGTGGTTTCGTCCTTCATGGCAAGTTTTGCTTCTGTACCATCCGGTGCCGTATAAACATAATAAGTATTGCCGTCTGCATCTTTTTCGTTCGTTGCCTTATAGACTAATCCAACTCCACTATCTACATAATCACCATCCGCATTCTTGGTATAGGTATTGCCCGAATCATCCTTTGCAGTGGTAACCGCCTGAATATACTTATCACCGTTGCGGTAGATGATGCTTCCGTCCTCATTTTCTTTCTCTTTGCTGTAAACTTTA
Organism: Lachnospiraceae bacterium; assembly: GCA_021770785.1. Lineage (GTDB taxonomy): Bacteria > Bacillota > Clostridia > Lachnospirales > Lachnospiraceae > Roseburia. Next base: position 55,098 of record JAETQH010000024.1, on the reverse strand, counting down.
CCGTCGGCACCTACCACAGAAGAAACACGCTCTTTTGCAGTCATGGCAAGCAACGTCTTTAACTGCTCCTGTTCATCCGCATTTAAGCCGGTTTTTGTAAGCGCATCCTGCATAGCACTGTATGCACTGGCGTAACCGTAAGCCGCAGATAAATTGCTGTTCTGTGCGCTGGCAGTGTTATATTTTGCCAGAGCGTCCGCATACGCCTGTACACCGGATGCCACGTTAGAAGCAATCACATTACCGTCAACATCGTAATATTTTGTATAGGATTCGTAGGTTGCCTTGGTGGAATCAGAACTCACACACAGACCTAATCTGCTCAAAGCTGCAGAACCGTCCACATTAGCACCGGTCAACGTAAAGTCGTTATCTACACCGGTCTCCTTGGAACTTACATAAATACGTTTATTCGTCGTATCATAGCTGGCATTTACGCCTGCCTCTTTCAGAGAAGTAATAAAGCTTTTCACTGTCATTCCCTGGCTTACGGTAATGGACTTCTTGGTTCCGTCTCCTAGATTTACATCAATAGTGCCGTCTCCACCCGTATATCCTAGCTCTGCCAGCGTGGTGTTTTCCGTTGTATTGTCTGCCAGTTTGCCGCCTGTGAGATACCCCGCCTGCGCCGTGTGGATAATATTTAACTTCTGGCTTCCATTTACAGCGCTGGTAGTCGCTGTGACAGTTGCCTTAGTGGTGTCAGAACAACTGGTGGATTTCATATTATAATTTTTAGAAAAACGCAAACTGTCCAGACTGGTATACAGACTGTAAATCTTTGCATTTAATGTTTTCCATGCGTCCTGTTTCCACGACAGCTTTGTCTGTGCTTTCTTGTACTTATTGGTCTTATAATTATACGAAGAAACCAGTGCAGAAATAATAGTTTCCGTATCAAGACCAGATGCTAATCCTGTTAATCTAATGGGCATATTCTCACTCCTATCTGATGATATGTTTCATCGAACTTCATTTACAGTTTCTCATCTACCAAAAGTCCTGCTACTTCCCAGACCTTTGCTATCATGTCTAAAGTTTTCTCCGGCGGATATTCTTTAATTACTTCCTTCGAGTCTTTATCCACAATCTTGATGGTAACACGATTGGTAGCATCATGTATTCCAAAAATCGCCTCGGAATTCTTTGCCTTTTTATTAATTTCCTCCACCGCTTTTTTTATCTGTGTGTTGCTACCTAAATTTCCCTGTTCCGTGGGCTCTGACGAATTCTTTGTCTTTCCCGCGCTCTGTCCTAATCTCGCCTCCTCTGCTGTCTCTACTTCTGTCGGGACCGTCACACTCTCTGCCTTTACCTCTGGTGTCTCCCCAGCAGTCCTGCTATAAGCAGCAGACGTCTCTCTCACGCGTTCAATTTCCATTGCTATGACCTCCGTTTCATATTTGAGCATTATTGTTTTCATGCTTACACGTCCCTGTGTATTTTCAATCGTTCTTTTTCTACATCTTATATCGGTTTTTTTCTTATAAAATTAATACCGGAGAACAGCTTTTCTTCTGCCTCCGGCATTTTTTATCCATCCCTGTTTAAAACAAATCCTTCAGTGCCGCAATGGCATCTACGTTCAGCGCTGCCTCGTTCTCCTTCTGAATCTGCAGATACACCTCTTTCCGGTAAATCGGCACCTCCTTCGGTGCAGAAATACCTATCTTCACCTGGTCACCACGGATTTCCAGCACTGTTATCTCAATGTTGTTGTTTACTACTAATGATTCGCCTTTTTTTCTTGTCAATGCCAGCATCCCTATTCCTCCTCTTTCTTTTTTCTTTCCTGCATAGCCTGATAGAGGTTGAATTTCACAGGGTAATCGTCCTCAACGATAATCTGGCATCCTTTCTTGGTATCGGTATTAATGACAATCGGAGCTTTTAAATTTACGGTGGTTTCCCTTGCCTCCGCCGCCGCAGTCACAGTCACTAATACGTAAGTATTTTCATCATTCAGCTTGCCTAAGGGCACTAACATCTCATCATTCACTGTCGGATTGTAATCCGGCTTGATTTCATTGGGATGCATGACAGGAAATGCCACCTCGCCCTCGTCCATGGACTGCAGCCACATGATAGAAGTTGCTTTTTTTTCTTTCTCTTCATCAAAAATCAGCGTGAATTTCTGTAGGAAAGGAAAACCTATCATACCGCCCTCTAATGTGATGACTTTCTCGTCCTCTATATCAATCGTCCCAAACAGTCTTGTCTTTGCCTTCATGCTGCTTTCCTCCCGTTTTCATCTACTTTTACAGATAGCTTAACAAAGTCACCTGATTTACCTTAGACGCTGCCTGCAACGATGCCTGATATGCACTGAATGCCGAAGTATAATCAATGATAATATCGGATAACTCACGGTCCTCATTTTGAGACATCAGCCCTTCCATGGTGGTCTGCTGGTTTGCCATACGGTTTTTCGTAAGATCTAAACTCTGTCCCTTGCTTCCCACATCCGTCTGCGCCGAAATTACCTTCTCCATATAACCGTCAAAATTGCCGATATAGGTGTTGTAAAGCTTCTGCAAATTGTCGTCTGCATAGTCAGCTTCTTTTTGGGCTGCCGCAAGCCAATCCTCTAATTTTGCCTGGCACTCATCCGAAGCATACTCTTCCATACCCATCATCTTCTTGATATCGTCCACCTTCTGGTTGGCATCCTTGGCACGCTTCACGGCGTCAATCATCTCATCTACATCACGTCCGATGGAGGTGTCAAACACATCCGCCGCCAGTGTATTTACCGTAAGGGTCTGATTTGCCGCCACCACATACTCAATATCCTGATAAATGCGGTTCCCATCGTCATCAAACTGTCTGTACTCTAACGGTTTCGCCGGATCGGTCACATTTTTACAATCATAATAATATTCCGGGCGAACCTCGCCTTTGTCAAATCCGGTTTTCGTATATTCAATTTCAAACTGGGCTTCATCATTCTTAATGGTAGCAGCTGCAGAAGTACTGAAAATTATCTCGCCGCTGTTACGAATCACCACTGCTTCACCGTCAGCAATTTCATAAGTGCCGTTGCCGCTGGCTGCAAGCCAGTCCTCATAGGTATCATATACCGTTGCGCTGACGGTCTTGCCCGCCCCCGTCTTATCTGTGTAAGCAATGTCCACGGTTGCCGGAGGTCCGGCAACTTCCCCAGCAAGACTGTCAATCTCGCCGTAAGCAAGGCGAATACGCTCAAAAGCAGCGTCCGTGGGATCCTCTATGGGATTGTTTAAAATGTCGTTCTCTGTCTGCGGCACATTCACTTCATTGCCGTAATATCTGTGTTCCTCTAAATTTGAGTATGTGAATTTCTGTGTAATCTCATACTTGGTATCTGCTTCATTACCCATGAAAGTCAGTTTCTTATTGGTACGGTATCCGGTAAATACGGTTCTTCCTGCATAGTCTGCATTACCCTCCGCATAGACCTGCGCGCGAAGCTTCTCTAAGGCGTTTAAGATTGTCTCTCTGTCCTCTGTTTTTAGCTGACCGCTGGCACCGTATTCGCACTGGGTCCGGATATCCTTCAAAATATTCTTCATATTATAAAGGGCTGTCTCCGTCACCTCTAACCAGGACTCCGCATCGGGAATATTTCTCTCATAATACTGTTCAATCTCGCTTAAGTTGCTACGCAGCCTTAATGCACGGATTGCCACCACCGGATCCTCGGAAGGGCGCTGTATCTTCTTCTGGGAGGACATCTGCTGGTTTAACTTGTCTACGTTTACTTTATTTCCATTAATGTTGCTGGATGTATTATGTAAAATTATATTATTGGTAATACGCATTTATCTTCCCCCTTATACACCGGTTTCCTGAATCAATTTATCATAGATCTGCGCCATAACGGATATCATTTTTGACGAAAGGTTATAGGCATTCTGGAATTTAATCAAGTCTAAAGCTTCCTCGTCCTCATCTACACCAGAAACAGACATTCTCTGTGTCTCAAGCTGGCTCTGGATATTCAGGAAATTATTCTGAAAAATCTCTGCTTTCTGTGCATCGATGGAAACATCTGAAATCATACATTTTAAGAAGCCGTCTGCAGAGCCGCCCCGGAAAACCACGGTATCACTCTTTAATTTGGCAAGTTCCTCCATGATATCATAATCATCTACGCCACTCTCCGGATCCCGAAATGTCTGGGTTGCTAACTTCTCCGGATTCTTTACGCAGAGACTGGATGCGCAGAGGTTAGCAGCTGTCAGCTTATAGTAGCTGCTGTCGGTACAGTTTACCGTTCCGCCGTAACCTGCATCACTCTTGCCAAAGAAGAAATCATTCCCGTTTAAATCTGTTCCTGTAATAAAAGAATAATAGTCTGTGGCATCTCCGTTCAGATCCTCTCCCTTTAACATAATATCGTTAAACATGGAACCAAAGGAGCGGAGGAACTGATTCATCTGCGCCATATAATAAGGAACTCCCATCACGTCTACGGAAGAACCGATGGAGGCTTTCATTCCGTCTACCTGAAGCCTTTCTTCTGTGCTCATGGCATTTTCCAAGTTAAAGGTGTAGGAGGTGATATTTCCCTCATCGTCTAATTCAAAGGAGAAATCCGTATAGTTATAAGTTTTTCCGTTAATGGTCAAAACACCGGTCTCCGGCATGGTCATGGCTTCTATAGATGTGATAGAGGGGCTGATAATCTGTATCTGCCTGCTGTTTAATACCTGCGCCGCTCCGGTGAAATTCTCTCCGTTGTTACCGTCGCGGACATCAAACAGAGCCTTTAGGGAACCGGACATGGAGGACGCCCCTGCCGCAAAGGTATTGCCCGTCGTCGTCCACTTTATATCATACATTCCCTCATTATCACACTGGTTCACCTTGTGTTCTCTTGCCACACAGGTTAAAGTCTCATATTCGTAACCGTCCACCAAGGTCTGGCCGCCAATCCTTACGATATAATTGTTCGCCCCGGTCTCCATCTCCGGATAATTGGAATTTCTCACCGGAATCTCGGAAACCTCGGTAGGCACAATGGCTGATAATTCATCAATCAGCAGCGCCCTCTGGTCACGAAGCTCATTGGCATATCCGCCCTGTACCTCGATGACGTTAATCTGTTTATTTAAGTTTGCGATTTTTTCTGCAATGGCATTGATGTTTGCCACGGTAGATTTAATTTCTTCGTTTGCATTACTCTGTATCTCAGCTAAGCCCTGATAGGTCGCATTAAAGAAAGTGGCAAAATTCTGGACGCTTCCCACAAACTCCTGTCTTGCATCCATGGTACCGGACTGGTTCTTTAAAGTATCTAACGCATTAAACATGGTGTTTAGTATGGTAGAAAACCCCTTTGCCGAATCATCATCAATATAATAATTTTCAATCTGCTGCATATAATTCAGCTTCGTCTCATAAAGTCCTACGGACGCCTGGTTATACCAGTATTTTGTATCATAATAGATATTCCGCAGCTGGGTAATGGAGGTGGTGGTAACACCAGTTCCTACAGATCCGTATTTCTGATATACCCTGATACAGTCGGACGCTACGCGGTTTGCCACCTGCTTGGTGTAGCCCTTGGTCTGTACATTTGAAACATTATTTGCAGTTGTATTTAACGCAATCTGGTAAGCACTCAAACCAGATGATGCAATGGTTAATCCAAAAAATGTTGATGGCATAAAGCACCTCTTCTCTTTCTGTTTCCCCGTATACCGGGATATCTATTTTTAACCTAATTGTGTAATCAGATGTTCTATCATTTCGTTAATCACATTAATAAAACGGCTGGAAGCATTGTAAGCATTCTGATACTTAATCATATAGGTCAACTCCTCGTCGGAGGATACTCCAATCACGTTCTGCCTCTGGTTGTCTACCGTCAAAAGTGACTGCTGCAGACCTGATGCATGCTCCCCGTAAATATCCCCGTAAGTAGCATACTCCCCTGTCATTGCCGCATAGTAATCTGCAAAAGAATATGGCTTCGTATCGTTAGGGCTTAAAGTCAGGCCCTCCTTTTCCCAAGCCGCCGCAAGAGCTACTCCCAGCGCCTGGTTCACATCCCCATTCTGCAGCAGGTGGGGAAGCATTGTCTCATCTAAGATAACTGCCTCATTGACGCTGACGCTCCGCAGAGTGTACTGCTTGGTTCCGTCCGCCGGGTCCTCTTCATTATAGATATAATAAGTCTTTGTCTCGCCGGTAACGGGGTCCGTATAAGATGCCTCGGTATAACGTTCTGTTCCGATACGGGTAAATAACTCCTGAGGCGGCAATTTCCCGTCCGCCCCTACAGAACAGTTATCCATATCTAAAATCAATGTATTTTCGTCTACGGTAAATGTCACTCCGCCCTGTCCTGTCATGGTGACGGTATTTCCGCCTGCCAGCCCGCCGATATACTCGGAAGCTGCCACATTCGGGCAGAAAATATCATTTAATGATGTCACAATACCGTGGAACAGCTGATCTAACTGCGCCTCCACCCGGAGCATGACAGACATATCCGTGGTATCGTTATAAACATCCTTGTTCACGCCCAGAATATCGGTGTAATCAGCCACCTTATCACCTCTGGCTAAAATCAGCGCCTTGATTTCACCTAAATCATTCTGATTCTCCGTGGAAATATCTTTATTAAAATTGAATACATAAGTATAATCGTTGTTCCCTTCTTCGGAAAGGTGGGGCCAGTAAGGCGTTACAAACATATTGGACTTATCCGTCTTAAGCCCCATCTCGTAACAACGCAAATCATCAATAAACTCCTGCCCCTCGATGCTGACCTTCACCACGCCGTTTACCGTCTCCTTGTAGCTGATATCCACAAGGCTGGAGAGCTCATCTAACGCCTCGTCCCTGGCATCCCTAAGGGTCATCGCCGTCTCAATGTCAGCCGCCTCAATGGTCTGAATCTTCATGTTCAGATCACTGATGGTCTTGCCTAACTCATTGACGCGTTTCACATCGTCTTTAATCTGTGTATTGATATTGTACTGGTAACTCTTCAGACCCGAATAAACGGCATTGGACCTGCTGACAAAAAGCTGTGCTTTCTGCACCACAAGATTCTGATAAATGCTGTCATCCGGCGCTTTATAAAACTCCTGAAATGACTCCCAGAAATCCGTCAGGGCATCCTGAAACGCCTGTCCCTCTAATTCCTGAAAGTAAGTCTCCACTTCCGTAACAGCCTCGTAAGTCGCCGAATAAAATGCCTCCCGCCCCGAAGTGGTACGATATAATCTGTCTAAGAAAACATCCCGGGTATGCACCACGTCACCGATTTTCACACCCAGACCGGACTGCTGCTTGCTGACTGCCGCACTCTGGTTAAAGGTGACATAATCGCGGTCCGCAAATAAAACCTGCTGGCGGACATATCCGGTTGTGTCTACATTCGAAAGGTTGTTTGCTGTTGTGTTTAACGCATTCTGTGCGCTCTGTAAACCGGCAACGCCGATAAACATACTTCCAAAACCATTTGCCATGGTAGGTTCCTCCCTGCTCTGCTATTGCTACTGTTTGGCGTCGAAGCCGCTGCTCCCCAAGATATCGCCCGTATTGTAGGCGTTTTTATCATAGTTCGCAGTCTCAGGTGCCTGTCGCATACTCTTTAGCAAGGTAAGGTCAAATTCCACCAATTCCAATGCCTGCTGCAAAAGCGCTTCATTCTGACGGTTCAAAAGCTGCATCTGTGTGCCCACCTCCAAAAGGCGGTCACGCTGCTTTAGCAGCTTTTCCTGCTCCACGGGCTGTTTTTCCAGATACCCTATCATCTTGGTGATGGTAATCTCTTCGGGATTCTTCCCAAGCACCGTCGCCATGTCGGTAAGTACCTGGGTCCTTTTGTTGGAAAGATTAAGAAGGGCGCTTGCCGCATCCTGCTCTTTAACGGTTACCGTATCAAGGAGCTTGATATCCCCCTTGATGACCGCATCCCTTTTTTCCTCTGCAATCGCTACCAGTTTCTGGTATTCCGCTTCTTCTTTTCCTAATACCTCTAAAAGATCTTCCATTAAACTAGCCACAGTCAGCCCTCACTTTTACACTAACGCATTGTACTTTTGTAATAATCTGTTCGCGAAATCATTCACATCCACATTGTAATTACCAGAGTTGACACTTTCCTTAAGCTGTGCGACTCTATCTTCCCTGATATCCGAAGCTTCTGCCACTGCCTGTTTTGCTATCTGATAATCACGTCCGAATGAAGAAATCTGTACTTCATCGCGGGCAGCACTTGCGCTGTTTGTCTCTTGTGCCTTTACTGTCTTATTCTTATTGTAAAGTTGTGCCACTTGATTATAAGCCTCTATACGCATAATGGCATCTCCTTTCTTCCTTGAAATTCGCTTTATAGTTTCTATATCGGTTGAAAAAATTTTTTCCTTAGTGCCGATTTCAAAAAAGTGCCATTTCCCATACGGATATGCCGTTTTTTATTTTATATATGGAAGCATTTTTGAAGATCCTTATTATTTCCTAACACCAGCATGGTCTGGTTTTGCGTAAATTTCACATCCGGGCTGATGGTGATATTTAATTCGTCATTCATTTTTGTTGCCATGATGTTAATATTGTATTTCCGACGGATATCAATTTCCCCGATGGTCTTTCCAATCCACTCCTTCGGCACCTCCACCTCAAAAATGGCATATTCCTCGCTCAGTTCAATGTAATCGAAGATGTGGTCGGAACTGTAGCGTATCGCCGTCCAGTCCGCCACCTGCTTTTCCAGATATACCACTTCGTCCGCTCCGTTGCGCAGCAAAAATTTTGCCTGTACGTCACGCTCTGCCCTTGACACCACCATCTTTGCCCCCAGCTCTTTTAACAGGGACGTGGTTTCCAGGGAATTCTGGAAATTCCCGCCGATGGCAACAATACAGACATCAAAATTCCGCACGCCCAATGCGCCTAAAAAGTCCTCGTTGGTACAGTCTCCTATCTGCGCGTTGGTGACAAAGGGCAACACTGCGTCCACCCGTTCCTCCTGTATGTCAATCGCCATGACCTGATGGCCCAGCTCGTTTAATTTAATGGCGATGTGGCGCCCAAATCTTCCCAGCCCGATTAATAAAATTGATTTCATATTCTTTCCTTTCATCTGCCCTCAATCTCCTTTCAGCCGGAACAAAAACCGGCCGTTCTTATATGTTTTGTCAGCCCACCGTAATCTTTTCCTGAGGCAGCCTTGAACCATTGGCACGGGCACCGGCTACTGCGGCAAATACCAGCGTCAGCCCGCCTACCCTGCCCAAATACATCAATATAATTAATATTACCCTCGACACATTACCAAGCCCCGTAGTGATTCCCAGCGTCAACCCCACCGTACCGATGGCGGAGGCAGACTCAAACATACAGGTAAGAATCGGCAGCCCCTCTAAGCAGCTGATGGCAATTCCGCCGGATAAGCATAATACCAGATACATAAAAAGGATGGTAGCTGCATATTTCACCGTATCCTCCGCAATCCGCCGCCCAAAACAATTGGTATCCTCCTTCCTGCGGAACACCGATATTACCGTAAGGAAAATCACCGCAATGGTGGTGGTTTTTAAGCCGCCTGCCGTAGATCCGGGAGAACCGCCTATCAGCATAAGGATAATGGTTATCAAAATTCCCGGCTCGCTTAAAGCGGTTAAGTCTATGGTGTTAAAGCCTGCGGTACGGGGCGTCACCGACATAAAAAGCGCACTCCATATCTTTTCTTCGGTGGAAATGCCGTCCCATTTCCCCATGGAAAAATCATGAAAATAAAAGAACAACGCAGGGAAAATAATTAACATGGCAGTTACCACCAATACCACCTTGCTCTGCATCCGGTATTTCCGGAAATGCAGCTTTTTCGTCTTGATATCGCTCCATGTGGTAAAGCCGATGCCTCCCACCACAATGAGCGCCATAATGGTGAGGTTAATCACCGGATTTGCCGCATAATCCGTAAGGGAGGAAAACTTTTCCTTTACCCCCATCAAATCAAAGCCTGCGTTACAAAATGCAGAAATGGAATGAAACAGGGAATACCAAAGCCCTCTTTTCATTCCAAATTCTTTTACAAACACCGGAAGCATCGCCAACGCCCCCAACAGCTCCACAAGTGCAACCATCTTTAAGATAAAACCTGTCATCCGCACGATTCCGCCCATATACGGCGCCGAAATGGATTCCTGCATGGTGGTTCTCTGCATCAATCCGATTTTTCTGCCGGAAATCATGGTAATGGCTATCGTCAGTGTCACAACTCCCATCCCTCCGATTTGAATCAAAAGGATAATAATAAACTGCCCAAACCCCGACCAGTAAGTCGCCGTATCCTGCACAATCAATCCTGTCACACATGCGGCGGAGGTGGCGGTAAAGAGCGCCTCTAAAAAAGACGCCCCCTGTCCGTCCCGGGTGGAAAAGGGGAGCATAAGAAGAAGTGCCCCCAGAAAAATCAACAACAGGAATCCGATACTGATAATCTGGAAGGTGGAAAGATGTTTCTTTCTTTTTTTCATCATTGCTTTTTACACCTTTTTCTTTCCTATATTCTTTATGTTGCTATCATTCTAGTCTATTTGCCGCCCTATTACAAGACAAAATACCGCTAAGGAGCTGCCGCTAATTTAACAGCTGTTCAAACTCCTCCACCGGCATAGGCTTGTAATAAAAGAATCCCTGGGCACTGCTACAGCCGCATTGCAGCAAAAAATCCTGCTGTGCCTTTTCCTCCACGCCCTCAACAATAATTTTCATGTTCAACTCGTGAAGCATATCTATGGTATGGCGCACAATGCTTTTGCTCTTTGCATTCTCAATATCCACGATAAATCCCCGGTCAATTTTAATCTCATCCACCGGCTGGTTTTTCAACATGGTCATGGTGGAGTAGCCGGTGCCGAAATCATCCATGGATAAATGGAATCCGTAGTCCCTTAAGTACTTCATATTCTCATACATTGCCTCTTCGTTTTCCAAAAATCCGCTTTCCGTCAGCTCTAACAGCACGTACTCCGGCGGAACATGGTATTCCTGTGCCAGCTCCACCAAACATTTTCGGAAGGTTTTGTCGAATACATGACAACGGGATATGTTGATGGAGATAGGAACTATCTTTTTGCCCTCCGACAAGCGTTTCCCCACAAATTCGAATACCCGCTTCCAGATATAGATATCCACATCAATAATCAGTCCGTTTTTTTCTAATACCGGAAGGAACTGTCCCGGCGGAACCACGCCGCGTTTTGGATGGTGCCAGCGCACCAGCGCTTCCCCGCCCATGATTTCCTTTGTCTCCATATCAATTTTCGGCTGTATATACGGCTGAAGCTGTTCGTCCTCTAACGCCCCTACAATGTCGTTTTCAATCATTTTATTCAGAAGCATCCGGCTGCGCATTTTTTCATCAAAAAAAGCATATTTCGCATAAAATTTGCCCTTGATGGTATTTAGCGCCATAGTGGCATAATCACGCATCAGGCTCACCGACATGGTAGGACTTTCCGCAACACAGATACCGAAGGCAGGAAGCACTTTATAAGGTATCTTATATTCGGAAATCCTTCTGTCAATCCGCTGCACGGTGTCCACTAGCTCTTCTTCCTTTTCAAAAGGCAGAACCAGCGCAAAGATATCCGCCCTGAAATGGGACAGCACCACATGCTCCCGCATCTGCTCCCGCAGGGCATCCGCCGTACATTTTAACAGACCGTCCCCTACTTCCCGTCCGCAAAATTCGTTGATGGATTTAAAATTTGCAAAATCTAAAACTATCATGGCAAATTTCAGCTGTGGGTTCTCCAACAGTTCTTCTGCCGCCTTATACTGAAATGCCCGCAGATTATACAGGTCTGTCATAAAGGTGCGGTTGCTCTCCAAATTATTTTCCGCCATCTTGCGCAGAGAATAAATATAAAGTTCAAAATCTTTCTCATCCATTGACCTAAGAACGGTATCCGTCGTACCGCTTGTCACTTTATCCCATTCTCCACCCATACTTTCACACTTTCCGCCCGTATTATTTCCAGATTTTATCCGCTGCGCCGGGCAATTTTGTCTACATTTTTCAATATTATAGCATTATTTTTTCATTTTTCCTAGCGACAAAACAGCACTTTCCATATTTTCTTCTTTTATGCGGAAACCGCCAACCGGACGATTGCCGTCTCCACTTGATGGTCCTTGATTTCCGTCACCTGGATTCGCAGTCCTGACGCCTCCATTTCCAAATCAGAGCCGTCCTCCGGTATCGCCCCCAAGGTGTCGAAAATCAAGCCGTTAAAGGTTTCGTAATCCTCACAGGGTAGCGGCACCCCCAGGGCCTTCTGCACCTCATCAATGGGGGCACTGCCATGGATTTTCCAGATACCGTCCTCAACGGTTTCGATAAAGCTTTCTTCCTCTTCTCCCGCCGCGCCGTCACACAATTCGCCTACTAGCTGCTCCACCAAATCGTTTAAGGTTACAATGCCGCTCATTCCGCCATATTCATCTAAAACCACCGCCATAGTCTGCCTTGCATTTCTCATATTCCGGAAAAGCACATCGGCTTTCACGCTGTCCGGCACGAAATAGGCAAGGCGCACTGCCTGCTCTAACACCCTTTCCCTTGTTTTGTCCTCTATGCGGAAATATTCTTCTGCATGAAGGATACCCACGATTTTATCCGCCGAATCGTCACAAACCGGATATCTGGTATGTCTGCTATGTAAAATTATCTCCTGCCAGGTTTCCATAGAATCCTGCAAATCCAGCATAACGATATCCGTCCGGTGGGTAGCAATTTCGTCCGCAGAAAGATCGTCAAACTCAAACACATTCTGGATGAATTCTTTTTCCTCATTATCTATGGTACCCTTTTCGCTACCTGCGTCCACCATCATGCGGATTTCTTCCTCTCCTATCTGCTCTTCCTGGGCTCCCGGCTCTATTCCAATCAACCGCAATACGCCGTTGGTGGAAACTGTCAAAAGCCAGACTAAAGGAGTAAAAATTTTTGCTATGGCGCTGATTAATCCCGACATTCCAAGTGCCATGGTTTCGGTTTTTCTCATGGCTATCTGCTTTGGTACCAACTCACCGAAAATCAGGGTAACATAAGATAAAATCACGGTGATGAAAAACACGGAAAACATGTTTAAGGTTTTCTCCGGGACAGCCACCCCAAGCCCCAGCAGGCCTTCCACCAGAACATCGGAAAAATTTTCCGCCGCAAAGGCGCTTCCCAAAAATCCTGACAGGGTGATGGCGACCTGGATGGTGGCCAAAAACCGCGCCGGCTCCTTCGTCAGGCGGGCGAGACGTATGGCACGTTTGTCTCCCTCATTCGCCATCTTCGCCAGTTTGTTCTCATTCATAGAGATAACTGCAATCTCTGCGCAGGCAAACACCGCATTTAAAAAGATTAACACTATCTGCAACAATATCATTAAAATAATTGAATTTTCCATATTGATTCCTCCAAAAATATACCATAACTGTTTCTTAAAATGCAAAAGGACAAAGCCTGTTTCTCACTCCCGCAAGTACAGACTTCGTCCTATCCATTTTAATCTATGATATAACGGAGGATTAGTATCACTTTCACTGTCGCCTTCGTCCATAATGAAACGCTCTTTCTCCTTTCCACTGCAAGTTTATTGGCATTATTATAGCGGAGGCGGCGGAAATGCACAAGATAGGAAGCGCTAAGGTTCTGTTTAGATTGTCAAATGCAATCGTCTCGATTTTCTTTACCAATAAGATTTTTTTACAAACATATAGTATAATGGTTTAAACAATTAAGCAGCTGGCAAAGGAATTTGAGAGCTGCCGAAAAACTATTATTATTTTGACGCAGATACGGATGCTTTAAACCGTCTGCTGCAAATGTTGGAACATGCAAAGCAGATAATTCAGCGGCGTGACAAACTATATTGCTCTCGTCGGGAAAAAGGGTCCTGCCCTGGACGAATCCTGCGGCTACTATGGGGAGCGCCTTGTCTTAAAGGCACAGGAGCTGGGTCTTAATACATGCTGGGTAGCTATGACCTACAGCAAGGTCAAAACGGCTTATACGGTAGAGAAAGGCGAAAAGCTATGCATCGTCATCGCCCTGGGATATAGTGCCGCCCAGGGAGTGCCCCACAACTCAAAGAAACTCCCGGAGGTAGCAAAGACAGAGGGCCAAATGCCAGAGTGGTTTCAAAAGGGCATAGAGGCTGCTTTACTGGCTCCTACTGCCATGAATCAGCAAAAGTTTTCGTTTGCATTGAACGGAGACAAAGTATCTGTGAAAGCAGGGACAGGACTTTACACCAAAATTGATTTGGGCATTGTCAAATACCACTTTGAATTGGGTGCGGGCAGGGAACAATTTACCTGGGCGTAACGCACGGACTGTCAATCCGGAAAACAAACAGGCACAAACAAGGGCTGCAATCAACGGATAAGTCCACTCCTCCGGAAGCTCCTCCAAAAACTCTATCCGCTCAATTTCACTGTGCAGCTCTTCTTCAAACTCCGTGATATCCGCATAATACAGCATACCGTAGCTTTCTTCCCCTGTTTCATTTACTCTGGTTTTTCCCTCAACGGAATAGACGCACACCTGCTGGATTTCAAATTTTACCGCTCCGGTTTCCTCGTAAAGTTCTCTCTTCGCTGCTTCTAAGATACTCTCATTCTCTTCCCTGTGACCGCCGGGAACCTCATAGGTTTCCCTTTCCTTATGTTTGCAAAATACCCATTTCCCTCCGCACTTAGATATAATGACTGCAAATTTTAACAGGCTGTCCTCCGCCTTCTCATAAAAATGTACTTTCACAAGTATTCCCTCCCTATCTGCCTTCTTTTTCCTATTTTATCCGAAGTGCAGGAATTGCGATTCTCGCTCCGATGCTGCTGTCTGCACCAAAGTTAAAAGCAGGCGCTTTCTCGTAGGCAAATTGATAGCCATAGACAGCAGGCTCGTATTTCCCGGAAGCGGCATATACGCTCTCAATTGCCTTGCCGAAATCCTCCGGCTTCTCATAGGGTTCACTCTGAAAATACAACATCGTGCACTCCGGCAATTCCGCCACTCGGTACTGCTTTGGCAGCTCTTTGTCATAATCCGCCGGAACTTCGATTCCTGCAGCAACCTTGGAAAATCCTTCTTCCACCATAAAATCCGGCAATTCTAATAACGCCGCCGTATCCATTTTTTCAGGAATACTGTTCAGCAGCCCTTCCCACTCACAGCCCATTTCCTCACAATAGGAAAGATAGTCCTTCGCCTTGCGGGACGGCAGATAGATTAATTTTCTCTTTTCCCGTTCCTGTGCTGTAATCATACATAAGTTCAAATTTTCCTTGCTCATAGGCACCTCCTGATGATTTTGTAAAATGTGATAATGACTGACGGGATACTGGATGAACAGCGGAATAGCAGTTTTTTGGTCCCGGTATTCCGAGGGTGTTATCCCAAACCGTTTCCGAAAGGAGCGGGTAAATCCCTCATGGGACTGAAAATGACTTTCGAGTGCAATATCCACCACCGCCTTTTTTGCCCGGAGCAGCTCCTCTGCTCCTGCTGTCAGGCACACGGCATTGATATACTCCTGTATGGTTTTCCCCAGATACTCCTGCATTTTTTCCACTGCTTTTAACTTATCCATTTTTCCTCGTCCGTTTCAGCATTATCATAACCTTTTTTAAAGGAAGTGTCTTGACCTATTCAGACATCATGTTCTGTGTTGCAAATTTCAAGAGTTTATCCTCACGATTTTTTGTCCTGCTGCTCCTGTATCGTTACATGCACCGTGTCTCCCGGCTGCTTGCCAATTTTTAAACGGATATCTTTCCTCAATCCAATGATGTAAGCCACCGCTCCATCTTCCTTTTTCACGCCCATATTCACAATGCTGCCCTCATAAGGTTCCCCGTCAAAAGTAGCATGAACCTTCACTCTTCCCTTGCCAAACTCTTCCCTGATATCATAGGGAAATATCACATAAGCACCACCTTTTCCCGGCACCTCATGTATCATTGCCTCAAACTCGTATTGCTTCCGGTTCATTTCTTCCTCACTCCAAATATTTTTATTAACAGGAAAATCCATGCTTTCCTACAGTACCAGCCTGAATTTTCCCATAAAACAAGTATAGCACAAACTTCTACAGTTCTATCACTTTTGTTGCAATCTTCTCCCGGAAACGCACGTCATGCTCTACCACAAGCATAGTAGGGCGAAAGGACAGCAGGAGCTTTTCAATCTGCATTCTGGAAAATACGTCAATATAGTTTAGCGGTTCGTCCCAGAGATACAGGTGTGCCGGCGTCAACAGGCTTGCTGCAATCAGCACCTTCTTTTTCTGCCCTTCGGAAAATTCCTCCATTCCTTTGGAAAATTGTACCCGCTCCATATCCAGCTCCCTTAAAATAGCGCAGAAAAGGCTTTCCTCAAAATTCCGGCTCCGGCAGAACTCCCGGATACTGCCCTTTAAAAAGGAGGTGTCCTGATTGATATAAGATACTATCAGACCGGAAGCAGTAACAAGCGTTCCCTCCGCAGTCCAGGGTAAGCCCTCCCCCTTGGCCGGCGCGCCGCCTCCGTTTCTTTCCTCTATATCCGCCAGCAGCGCCTTAATAAGGCTTGATTTTCCACAGCCGTTTTTCCCGCTTAAAAATACCTGCTCGCCCTGCTGCACTTCAAAATTCAGATTTGTAAAAACAGGATTTGGGGCGTCGCGGTAGCACAGGCTGTAGTCCCGGACGGAAATCAAGGTATTTTTATGGTGTTTCAACGGGGTGAGCCTTAAATCCACGGGATTTTCAATGTCCTGCAGCAGCCCCTCCTTTTCTTCAATTTCCCTGTCAATCCGCTCCTCCATCTGCTTCACACGGCTTTGCATTTTCTTCGTCTTTGCACCGATATAAGCACGGGCTGAAATGGAACGGTCATGCTCCTTTACCGGGTTAAAACCGATTTTTGTACTTTCACTTTTGTCCGCCCACTGTCTGGTTCTCTCGGAGGCTTTTTTTAATTTCTGAATTTCCTTTTTATGTTTTTCATTCTCCATTCGGGAAAAGGCATCCTTACGGCTCTTATTTTCCCACCAGCAGGAAAAGTTTCCCGCCTGCACTTCAATAGAGCAGCGATTTAACACCAGCACGTGGTCCACACAGGCATCTAACAAATCCCTGTCGTGGGATACCAGAATAAATCCCTTTTTCTGCTTCAAATATGCCTTCACATTTTCCCTTGCCTCCCGGTCTAAATGATTGGTGGGCTCATCCACCAGCAGGAAGTCATTTTCTCCGGAAAACAATACCGCAAGCATGATTTTCGTCCGCTCCCCATGGCTTAAAGTACCAAAGGGGCGGTACAACACCTCGGCGTCTGTTTCTAACTGGGACAATTCACACAAAACCCTCCACTGCTCGCAGCCCGGTTTCCACTGCTCTAAAAAGTCCGCTGCGCACTGCCCTAAATTTTCCTGTTTTATCCTATAGGGAAAATAGTCAAATCTGGTGGACGTGCTGATACTTCCCTCATACTCATATTTTCCCAAAAGGAGATTTAAAAAGGTGGTTTTCCCTTTTCCGTTCCTCCCGATGAAGCCCAGCTTCCAGTCTGTATCTATGGAAAAAGAGACATTTTCAAAAATATTGTCAAAGCTTCCTTCATAATAAAATGTAAGATTTGTCACGTTTATCTGTGCCATAAGATTCCCCCTTTATTATTTCTGACAGGCGGTTTTTCTGCAATAAAAAAGAATCATCTGCTGCCAAATGATTCTGAATCTCATACTCAACCCTGCATTTTTATCGAAAGTCCGGCATGGCACCGCATTTCCGCTTGATTTTTTTCACCAAAAAAGAGAGGTTATGAGAAACATAATCCACTTTTGGCAACACGACAGCATAGTCTCAGCAACGCCGAACCATGCAAATTTACTCTACAAAACTGTTATATGCAAAAAACTGCACATAATCACAATCCCGCCCTGTCAGGCAAAATCATACTGTAATGAGTAACTTCATGTTTTCAAAAGTTGATTATTTTCTCATCCTTTCACCCCTCTCGTTTCATATGTTTTCATTATAGAAGCCGAATATGGAAATGTCAATGAAAGATTCTTTTCTTGACATTTTTCGTTTATAAGCATAATATAATAGTAAAAAGAAAAGATGTTATTTATTCATTGGACAAAAGAAAACCCCGGAGTGCCAGCTCTGGGGTTTTCTTACTCGTAAGGTGAGTCACTCCTGATAGGCTGTTGCTGTCTATTTATCTCCGTCCAACCATTTGCATACATAGTAGCCAGCTATGCTTGCCATAACAGAGATAAGAAAAGATGTTATGTAACTCATTGGACACACCTCCTTCCTGCTGGAAAGAGTCGACAGCAATCGTATTTTATCATAATTACAATTTACATACCAGTTCTTTTTCAACGTTATTGTGTCATGACTGCAACTAATGCCCCGTGCCGCTCACTGCGTTCCCTGATATCCTCCTCCGAAACGCCGTAATACAGATATATTTTCTTCATTATAGCTTCCAGTTTTTTTATTTTCTTCTTATCTCCGCCGCCGCAGGAGCCGCCGAACATTCCCCAGTTTTTTTCTATCTCAAATTGAATATTTCCCAGTTCCGGAATCCGAATTTCATAGATAGAATACTCCATCGGAAACAACTCTTCCGGTATTTCCTGCACCTTTTTGCTACGGGCTTCTAACTGTGCACTTACCTGCTTCCAGTATTCCTTTAATCTTTCTTCCTTCCCTTCTTTCGACTGCACTCCGTCAAACTCTGGTTTCAGCGTTATCATGGTTTCCCCCAGCAGTTCCGGTTGATGCCTTAAAATAAGAGCTTCCCTCATTTCCTGCCGCTGTTCCTGATAAATGCGGCTGTTTTCCGGTAATTTTTCCGCATCGTAGATATCTGTCATATAAACAATTACTTCCTCTAATATATGAGGGTTTGCCGTTATCTGCGCCTCTGCCCTTACTCGTCGTTTCCGGTAACGATACTGCCTGAGCTTTTCCGTAAGGCTTTTCTTTCCGGTCTTCCCTAGCAGAAAAATGCTGGTAGGTCCATCCGCTCCCCCTATAACAGAAACTGCCCTTGCTGATTTTGGCATCGCTTTTCTCCCCCCTTTTCCTCACAATCACATATTTTCCTTTTCTTTTTTCTCCTGCTTCTTTTTCTTTGCTGTCATATCATAGCTAAAATCCAAAAGTCCCGTTATCTTTTCCGCCGGAACCGTACCGTCCAGCAGTATGGTAATCCAATAAGTCTTATTCATATGATATGCAGGAAAAAATCCCTCGCTCTGTAAAAGCGAGGTTATCATCACCGGGTCGCATTTTACATTGAGGATATCTACAATTTCATCTCCCTGCATCCCTAATTTTTCTTTGGAAATATCCATGATAATGGCATACCACTTTCGGTTGTCCCTATGGCGCAACACGGCACAATCGGGTGTTTTCGCCCAGAGATATTCCGGTTCTGTATGATAGGTTTGTTTTGCATACTGTATTATCTCATTGCGGATTGTCTGTTTCATTTTCTTCCTATACTCTCACTGTATTAAGATGTCGTTAATTCCAATTCATATAAATATTCTTGTAAAACAATGTCGGTTCCTCTTTTTTTACAGGTAGTCTCTCCCACCACAGAAAATCCCAATTTTTTCATAACTGCATTGGATGCCCCATTTTCTTTATTTACAGGAGCTGTAATTTTTTTCGCTCCATGCTCCCTCGCATAGTCAATCATTCCCTGCTCCATCTCTGTCGCATAACCCCGGTTTTGATATCTCGCATGCACGCAGCATCCTAAATCATAAGTTTCGCCATCTTCACTGGGAACAAAACTGCAAGTTCCAATCCTTTCTCCATTTTCTAAATTCTCCGCAATCAAATAGCAACATGTCTCATCTGTATCCAACTCGTCCAATGCTTTTAGATATATTTCGTCCATATTTTCTATTGATGGGTCTGGCAGATACTTTCCCATTTCCGAATCGTTCCAAATACCCATGGCAAACTCTTTATCTGTTTTTTCATAATTTCTAAGCCGCAGACGCTTAGTCCGTATTGCAGGTATCTTCATTTTATATTGCTCCTTTACTCTTTCCCAAAATTGTGCAGCTTAACTCTAATTTCTTCCGTTTACTGCAGTTCCTCATACCGGCTATTTTTCCTGACATGTTATTATTTTCTCCGGTATCTCAGCTCTTTTGTATGCTCCGCTGTTCTGGGCGAAGTGTCTTCATGGAGCATTATACATCAAAAGTACTAATTAGCAAAGAATTTTCCTTGACTTTTCACCACGGGTTAACTATAATGGATAAAACTTCACCAAGTGACTGCAAGGGAGCTTATCATCATGTCAAACTTTACATTTGCAAAACTGCATAGGGACGACGATTGACAGCACTTGTATCTTTGGAATTTCCACAGGTACAAGTGCTTATGTGCTGTGCCTGTGTGGTTTTCATAAAAACGAGCCGCATTGGTATTTTTAACGGAATACGAATGGAGCTCGTTTTTTCATAAGGCTTTATTTCTTATGTTTCCTTTTCGTATTCTCAAAATTTCATTTACGAGGAGGAAATCATTATGTACACCATCAACGAAAACTTAAAGGAAACCACCTGCCCCGTCCATCTGTTAAAGGAACATTTCGGGGAAACCGTGCAAATCCACGGCAGTATCTACAAAATCCGCAAAATGCGCGGGTTTGCTTTTGTTCTGCTGCGGACAAGAAAAGGTATTATCCAGTGTGTCTACGGTGAAAGCGCCGAATTTTCCTTAGAAGAACTCACGGAGGAAGCCTGTGTCATTTTTACTGCAAAAGTTATTTCTGAGGAACGGGCAAAAGCCGGTTTTGAACTGCATTTAATCAGCCTGCGGGTTTTATCCACACCCGCCGCCCCATCCCCCATTGTTATCAACAACAAGCAGGTGGACACTTCTTTAGAAAATCTCCTGTCCTATCGTCCCATCACACTGCGAAATGAAAAAGAACGGGCAATTTTCCGCATTCAAGAGGGATTATGCCAGGGATTCCGAAATTTTCTCATAAAACAGCATTTCACAGAAATCCATACCCCAAAAATCGTAGCGGCGGGAGCAGAGGGCGGTGCCAATATTTTTTCTTTAAAATACTTTGGCAAAGATGCCTATCTCGCCCAAAGTCCCCAATTTTACAAGCAGTGTATGGTAGGTGTTTTTGAACGTGTCTTTGAGATTGCCCCGGTGTTCCGGGCAGAAAAGCACGATACCTCCCGCCACCTAAATGAGTATACCAGTGTGGATTTTGAAATGGGATATCTGAATGATTTTACGGAGTTAATGCAGACAGAACTAGGTATGATATTTTCTGCCCTCGCCCATCTGAAAGAATCTTACGGACAGGAATTATCCCTTTTAGAGGTAAAACTGCCAGAGGTGACCGAGATTCCCGTTATCGGTTTTCACGAAGCAAAAGATTTGATTGCCGACACATATGGGCGGAAAATTACGGATTACGAGGACTTTGAGCCGGAGGAAGAAAAACTGCTCTCGGAAATTATGTTAAAGGAAACAGGCTCTGATTTTGTATTCGTCACCCACTATCCCGCTTCTAAACGCCCTTTTTATGCCATGGAAGCGGAAAAAACGGTAGGCGGCGTTCCGGTAACATTAAGTTTTGACCTTCTGTTCCGAGGCTTAGAAGTCACTACCGGGGGACAGCGCATTCACGACTATGAACAGCAGCTTGCTAAAATGCAGGCACTTGGAATGCACACGGAATTGTTTGAAAGCTACCTGATGGCGCACAAATACGGACTGCCGCCTCATGGGGGTATTGGGCTTGGCTTAGAACGGTTTACTGCAAGGCTGCTGGGATTTGAAAATGTGAGACGGGCGGCTTTGTTTCCGAGGGATATTCACAGAGTGATGCCATAGACTGCAGGAAAGGTGTGGTTTTCAGAAATGAGTGTGATAAGGGATGGATGATTGTGGAGCCTGAGTGATTCGGAGGGCATAAAGAATAAAAATGAGTATGACTTTAAAGCCTATCGGAAAACAGGGCTGAAGGGATTTTTTAGCAGGAAACCGGATAATGCGGCAGGGCAGCTTGGACGGTTGGAGAAACAAAATAGTAATGACAGCGTTAAGGCGTATGAGATGTAACAGTTTCATACGCCTTTTTTGCGCTAAAAGTCAGGAAAATGGAGGATATGGCAATTTGCATTAACAACATTATTTCGATAATGTTAAAACTTCATCAAAAAGATTTTCCACCTCTTTTGAAGTATTATGCGAAATACAGATTACTGTACTGTTTAATTCCGTTATTTTCTCCATAATTTGATAGGAATTTTTTTCATCTAATGCCGCTGTCGGCTCATCATAAATTACAATACCCGGTGGGTCGATAAGCGACCTTGCTATGGTTATCCTCTCCTGCTCGCCGCCGGACGCCTCTGTAGCAAGTTGTCCGCTGTCTAAATGCTGCAGACTGACATCTTTTAATGCTTTCTGTACCTCTTCTTCCGGCACATTTCTCAAAAACTTTATATTTTCACCGATGGAGGCGGAATAAACATAGGCTTTCTGATTCACCTTCCGCACATACTGATAGATATAACCATCGCTGAATTTTGAAATATCCTGATTGTTTATTTTTACTGTTCCGCCCGTTGGTGTAAGTCCGCCCTCTAACAATTCTCCTAATGTAGATTTTCCCGTACCGCTTTCTCCACGAATCAGATATTTCTTTCCCCTTTCAAAAGTCACGGATAAATTTTTCAGTATCATATCCTGATTATCATAGGAAAATGAAAGATTATCAACGGATATTTCCTGTGGTTCTGTAACCTGAGCCCCCGTTATCTCCGGATAAGCAACACCCTCTTTTTCTTTCCGGTCAAACTTCTCTGCAATTGTATCGCAGCCCTTTTTTTCTTTCAGAAAATTAGCAATATTTATCAGAGGTTCTACTGTATAATTCATCAGCTGTATCACCGTAATAATTCCACCGGCGCTCACCATTCCACGAAGTACTAAATATCCGCCAACTCCCATCACGGCAAAAAAACTGATGTTTCCAAAAGTCTCATTTAGTATATTGGTATAATTGGAGACTTCCTTCATCTTCTGCCTTTTTTGCTCCAGTATCTGCGCCTTTTGTTCATGCTCTTTTTCACACATATCAGTTATCCGGTACTGGTTTATCTCATGTTTTCCGTCCAATCTCTCTATGACATAACTCTGATACTCCTGCACGTTTTCCATATAAGCATTGACTTTTCTCTGAACCGTGTTTCCCATGGCTTTCATCACCAGCAACGGGGAGAATGACAGCAGCATACCTACAATAAGCAGAATGAAATTCACCCTTATCATTGCAATGATTGCAAATACCACCGCATAAGCACAGCTGAAAATATTCCATTTTGCCAGAAGAACATTAGAATATATCATATCTGTATTTGTGGTGTAATCTGATATTTCATATTTTTCCTTACTGCGCAAGTCAAAATGGAAGATGCTTTTTCTGATTGTTTTTATTTTCTCTCCTGTCAAGGAACAAATCAATTTCCTGCTTATTATCCCGGACAGCATTCCCAACAGTATTGTAACAAAAAACCAAATCAATTTTTCGCAAAAAAGACTTCCATTCAATTTGGTTAGCGTATCTACTATTTCTCCTAACAGAAGTCCCTGCAGGGAAATAGAAGCTGCATTTATTAGCAGGCATAAATGCAGGGCTGTTTCTTTTATGTATTTAGTCATGATTGTATATCCCCTTTTCACTTCTTTCATCCAATCTATATTGTTAAAAAATGATAAGATATCGCCACTTTACAAGTTTTCTTCTCAAAAAATACCATATAAAATACTCGGATGTATAATAAGTTTGCACACTAAAATATACGAAAGAAGTGATTTCCTACGGCAAACTTATTATACAACGACAAACACATAATTGGTAGGCTTAATAAATACTTTTCTACATATTTTTCCACATTCCCGGTTCCGACTGCTGCTTTCTGCTTGTGCTGTCCATGCTGGCTATGGAATCCACAGATTCTATACGCTCCCTGTACAGGCATTTTTTGTTCGGCATAACACTGAAGTTCCTGAATGCCTTTTATTATGCCTGTTCTTCAGCACGGTTTGCCCTAAGCAAACGGATACGCCAGCAGATATTTTTATCGCTTTTATTGATATTTCATTTCAAACTCCAGCACCACCTTGAACAAATCCCCGTCCACATGCAGACGAAAGGTTCCGCCCATAAGCTCCATCAGGCTGTTGGCTATGGAAAGCCCCAGACCGCTGCCCTCCGTATTTCTGGAACTGTCCCCACGGACAAAACGCTCCATCAATTCGTCACTGCTGATATTCAGCGGATATTTTGAGGTATTACGGAAGGTAATCTCTACTTTGTTACCCTTTTCTTCCATATTAATATATACTCTCGTGCCGGGCTGCGCATATTTGCAGATATTGTTCATCAGATTGTCAATGACCCGCCAGAAATGTCTGCCGTCCGCCATGATATACACCGGCTGCTCCGGTTTTTTAATCTGCAAATCCAGTTCTGCTGCTCTGGTTTTTTCCTCAAACTCACCTACGGTCTGCACCATAAATACGCCCGCTTCCAACCGCTCTAAATGCACCGCCAGATTTCCGGTGGAGGCTTTCGATGCCTCAATTAAATCCTCAATCAGCTTTTTCAGCCGCCCGGACTGCCGCTCTAACACCTCTAAATATTCCTCCGCAGTGGCATTTTCCAGCTTTTCCTTTTCCAGCAAATCCACATAATTAATAATGGAGGTTAAGGGCGTCTTAATATCATGGGACACGTTGGTGATAAGCTCCGTCTTAAACCGCTCGCTCTTCATTCTCTCATCCACTGCCCGGGACATTCCCTCACTGATACTGTTTAAATTTTCCCCGTGGCGCTTAAAGTCCTTTGCCATGCGGTTCGTATCAATTTTATACAGCAAATCTCCTGCCGCCATTTTTTCTCCGCCCTCTTTTAACTTTTTCATCTGCACCAAGCCGTAGAGAAACAGCACATAGAGCACCACTTTTTCCATGAACCATACCAGTATCAATGTACCTGTGGCATATTGGAACATCAACAGCCCCATAAATTCACAAAATGCCAAAAATACTAAAATAAAAATCCATTTCCACAGAAAATCTATATTCTGCCATACCATGCGCAAAAATCTGCCTATGGGAGCAGTCATCGTGTAAATCAAAGTGTTCCTCCACCATTTTCCCTGTTTATAGCGCACCGCAAAGCTCAAAATAAACCATAGAAGCAGCCAGCCCATGCAAAGTCCCGCCAGCAGGAACAAAAACAGGAACGGATTCTCCGGCAGTTCATAGCTGAACTCCTGCATTACAAAAAGAAGGAGTATCTCAGCAATACAGAAAATTCCAAAAAAAAGATCCAGCCAGGCATAATCTGTAGGCAGCAGTATGATTTCATCTGTATTTTTCCGATGCCCCGCCGCAGAGAGCAGAAAAACGAAAGAACCCACCGCCAGCGCCAAGGACAGGATACAGACCACAAACACCGGATACCGCCAGCAGTATATCAGTCTTACAAATTTATCCGCCTGTACAAACATATCCTCCGGATTTCCTTTGGCCAATGCCGTTTCCTCCGGTATCACAGATACCACGGTATATTGTTTCCGGTTCTCTCCCTTGTAATCTACCTGTAACGTATAGTTTGCATCCAGGTAATAATCCTTTGTCTGGGCCACATTTCCCGAAAGCCCCGATGCCTCAATATCAATGGAAACCAGCTCTGCCATCGAAATTTCCCGCACGCCGTCTAACAGTAGCATCCCTATCTGATTCCGGGTAATTCCCACTTCCTCTAACATATTAAAATTAAAGGTTTCCTGTGCTAAAAGCTGCTGCAGCGCCGCCGCCTCTTCCTCAGCCTCAGCGTTCTCTTCCAGTTCTTCTACTAACGGCTCCTGTACGCCCTCTTTGCCTGAGTCTACATTGTTAACCGCAGTTGTTTCCGCAGTTGTTTCTGCAAACGCCCCCGTATCCCCAACATCATACCGCTGCATGTACTGTCCGGTTAAAAAATCATAAAATAAATAATAGGTTTTCCCCTGTAATTCAAACTGCACATACTGCACCGGGAAATATTCGTTATCCAATGTCTTATAATATAGAATACCGCTGAAGGAATCATAACAGATTTTATCCACATACAGAGACGTATATGTTTGCCCATGGTTACTGATATAAGCATAGCCCATAAGAAATCCGCTCTTATAACTGATACTGGTATTATCATTGAGCTCCATGGAAAAAATGTGCAAATCCTGCTCCTTCACTTTCTGAGAGAAGTTTCGTTCCAGATACGTTTTCTCCTCATTCAAATCAAGCTCTTCGATAGAATCCCCCTCAATAATGCCATACTGAAAGCTGGTGCCAGAAAAATATTTCTCATTCTCCTCACTGGCTCCGTTATAGTAATTGTATGCCGCCAGCAGCGAATAACGGTTAGCCACTGTAGAGAATGCATCTTTCCTCACCTCATCCTCCGAATCAGTATAAATATCCCCATTTGTCATTTCTATCATCGCCAATACACTGCCCGCACAGAGCACTGCACTAACCGTCAATAAAATCCACGCCACAATCTTTGCAGCGGTAGAACCCTTCCATTTTTTCATAAAATTCCCCTTTCCGTGCTTTTTCTTATATTGTCTGCCGGAAGAACAACGCTTTTTCCTATATTGTCCACGGGAAAAACGACGCTTTTTCCATATTGCCTGCCGGAAGAACGACGCTTTTTCGTTCTTCCGCATGAAAGAAGTTTACTTCTTTCATGCTTCCATCTTGTATCCTCTTCCCCATACCACCTTCAAATAGCGTGGTTCCGCAGGATTATACTCTACTTTTTCCCGAAGATGTCTAATATGTACCGCAACGGTATTTTCCGTTCCGTAGGGATTGTCTTTCCAGACCGCCTCATAAATCCGATTCGGTGAAAAAACCTCTCCCGGATGTTCCATCAAAAGTTTTAAGATATCGTACTCTGTACGTGTCAGGGAGACGCTCTCCCCGTCTAAAGTCACTTCCTTCGTGCGGTCGTCTAACTCAATGCCGCCGATACATAGGGTTTCTTTTTTCATTGTGCCGCCGCCTAACTGCATATAGCGTCTGAGCTGGGATTTCACCCGTGCCTGCACCTCCACCGGGTTAAATGGCTTTGTAATGTAATCATCCGCCCCCACCGTAAGCCCTAACACTTTGTCCGTATCCTCGCTTTTTGCCGTTAAAAGGATGACCGGAACATTGGATTTCTCCCGAATTTTTACCATGGCGGAAATCCCGTCCATTTCCGGCATCATGATATCCATCAGTACCAGATGAATCTCCTGTTCCGCCAAAACCTTTAACGCCTCTTTTCCGTTGTAAGCGCTAAACACCTGATAACCGTCGGCGCTTAAATATATTTTTAATGCGGATACGATATCCTTTTCATCATCACACACCAAAATGTTGTACATACAACCTTCCGCCTTTCCTGAAACTCTTTCGCGATTTTGTTTCTGTCTTTATTGTAACGGAATAATTATGAATTTCCAATGAATCAAAAGATTAAGATTTGATGAAGAAAACCCGGAGCACAGTGGAAATGCTCTCCAACGGGAAACCCGAACTCCGCTTCGCTTTGTTTGGGTAGCGAAAACCCGGAGCACAGTGGAAGTGCTCCGGGTTTTCTTTATTTCTGGTTTGCCGGCTCCATGTTTACGGAACGGCCTTTGATTTTTGCATTTTTCATGCCCTCTAAAACTTCTCTGCCATACTCCCTTGGAACCTCCACGAAAGTATATTTATCATACAGGTCGATAGCGCCCACCAGCTTGCCCGGCATGCCGGACTCTCCGGCGATGGCTCCTAAGATATCTCCCGGCTTAATATGATCTTTCTTTCCTATATTAATGAAAAGACGCACCATGCCCTCTTCGGCTCCGGTATTGTCAAAGTCAAAATCTTCGTCACTGCCGTTATCTAAGTTGACTTGTCCTAATGCCTGCTTCAAAAATGCCGCTGCAATGTCCATAGCGGTGTAATCAGAAGCATTTATCTGCCGCTCTAAAATATCTATCATATCCTTCAAATTCTCTTCGTCGATGATACGCCCGATTTCGTCCATAACCTTTTCTGCCTTAATCTGCGCCACATCATCGGTGGAAGGGATAGGCATTGCCACGATTTTGGTCTTACAGTAACGCATAATGTCTTTTAATTTATATACCTCTTTGCCCTTCACAAAGGTAAAGGCACGTCCTGTCCTGCCTGCACGTCCGGTTCTTCCGATACGGTGCACATAATACTCATCATCCTGCGGAATGTCATAATTGAATACCGCCTCCACATCATCTACGTCGATTCCTCTGGCAGCAACGTCGGTGGCAATCAAAATCTCCGTTTTTCCGCTGCGAAAACCACGCATGACCCGGTCCCTCTGCGTCTGCTTCATATCGCCGTGCAGCCCCTCGGCAAAATAACCCCTGCCCTGCAGATCCTCCGTCAGCTCGTCCACCATACGTTTCGTATTGCAGAATACCAGTGAAAGCTTAGGATTGTAATAATCTAAAAGTCTTGTTAAAACCTCCACCTTATCATTCCGCTTCACATCATAGTAATACTGCTCAATACTAGGCACCGTCAACTCTTTTTTCACTACCTTAATGGTAACCGCATCGTGCTGGTATTTCTTAGTGATATCTAAGATAGGCTTCGGCATGGTGGCAGAAAACAGCACCGTCTGCCGTCCCTCCTTGGGAATATACTCTAAAATCGTCTCGATGTCCTCACGGAATCCCATGTTTAACATCTCGTCCGCCTCGTCTAACACAATAGTGTTCACTGCTTCACAGCGGATGGTTTTTCTGCGTAGGTGATCCATCACACGCCCCGGTGTTCCGATAATAATCTGCGCTCCGCCCTTTAACGCCTTAATCTGACGGTTAATCTCCTGTCCGCCGTACACGGGCAGAATTTTTACCCCGTGCATATATTTCGCCAGCTTTCTTATCTCGTCTGCCACCTGTATGGCAAGCTCCCTGGTGGGAGATAGGATAATCACTTGTGTCTTTTTCTTATTAGGGTCAACCTTGTGCAGCACCGGAATACCAAAGGATGCCGTTTTTCCCGTTCCCGTCTGTGCCTGTCCAATGACATCCACGCCGGACATTACCACTGGTATTGCCTGACTCTGGATGGGGGTTGCCTCTTCAAAACCCATCTCTGCGATGGCTCGCAGAACCTGGGGATACAAATCTAATTCATCAAATCTAACTGTTTCCATTCATTTCTCCATATTTTTAGTCTCTTTTTTACGCGCAACATTCCTAACTTAGCACACCACCCATCATTTGTCAAGCAAGCCGCCGTATCTTTTTCCTTTGGTAACAGTCCAGATACCTCCGAACTGTTACCGCTTTTGTCCCTACAGTATAGACGATACTATGTACCCTGAACCTGGCGCTTCGCAGGCAAAGGGTTCTATCCTTATAGAAAAGCAATCGAATGAGGGTATTTTACCTATACTGTTATTGTAGCCTTTTTCTGCCTCAGCTTTTGTAGAAATGTGGAAGTTCGATTGCGAATTTTCATTTTCACAATATATTCTATGCCGTCCTTCTAATTTTGTTCCGCCGGAAATGCTATTATTTTCCGCTGTAAATTAATAATTCTGGCACTTTTCATCATTTTTTTAATACAATCTTCACATAAAGCAATCTTTCCAGCCGAATAATAAAATCGTGACTTAAATAATAGCACATACAACTGTTCTGTTTTCGAAATCTTCTCCCAATTATTATGTAGCGGGAAAATTCTTCTCCGTCCTTCAACAGATAATAGGTTTCCCCCGTAAATGCTGTAATCCATAGCAGTCTCCTTCCCCCTAATATATTCATTATAAAGAAGAAGACTGATAGATTCAACAAAAGACATTATTCGAAATACTCTACCGGGTCCACGGGAACGCCGTCCTTCAAAAGCTCAAAATACAGGTTGCTTCCTTCTACGGAATAGTATTTTGTTGGCTCACTGATATAACCTAAGACATGTCCGGCCTCCACATAGTCTCCCACTTCAAAATTCAATTCTTTCAGCTGTCCGTAAATTGCCTGATAGCCATCCCCTAAATTAACCGTCACCGTACAGCCCGTCACCTCATCATTTTCGATACCCTGTATCTGACCTCTTGCGGCAGAGTAAACCTTATCGTTGACATTTCCCGCAATAATGACTGCCGGGTTATATTTGTACTGGTCTAAGGTGGCAAAATATACCGTGGCGTCCATGCTGTAATCTATGATAACATTCCCCTGCATCGGCCACATCAGTCCCTGTTCCTTCGAAAAATGCAGCGCTTCCACCGTGCTGGTGGTTTTCGGCAGAATTACTGCGGACGTCTCCTTGGTTTCCTCTGTCTCCGCCTCCTCTGTGCTCTCCGCTATATCGGCAGCTTCTTCCTGCTGCTCGGCTGCGGGGTTGGTTTTGGGCGGAATTACTGCAGACGCCTCCTGGGCTTCCTCCGTATCCGGCACCTCCGCCACCTCTTCTTTGCTGCTGTTCATCTCCTCTGCCAGCTCCGCCTCCATTTGCTGGCGTTCCTGCTCCTGATGATTGCTGTAAAGTACTGTCGTACCGATAGCAGCGATTACCACCAAGGTACCTGCAATGACATATTGTTTCCGCCGTAAAAATCCGGCCCATCCTTTCCTTTTCATATCATTCACCATCCATATTCTTTATTTTTAAAGATAGTCTTTCCGAATATAGGTGGTTTATACAATTTTCTACTTGATTTTTTCAGTTTGCGTCAATTCCGTTTCCGGAAAAAAATAAGCTAAAATCTCCCGATAGTCTTTTCCCTGCTCCGCGAATACCTGCGCCATATGCTGGCTGAGCCCGAACCCGTGTCCAATGCCCCTAGTGACAATGCGGATATTTTCTCCGGTGTCCGTGATGGTAAAACATGCGGAATTTAATTCCAAAGCTCTGCGGAATTCCTCCCCGCCGCAGGAAATCCCCCCCACCTGCACCGTAAGTACATATTCCGCCTTATCCCGGGCAGTGACCTGTATCTGGCTTGTATCTCCCGCCTCTGCTTCAGGAAACGCCCCGTTTACCAGCTGTAAAAATTCTTCTTTTTTCCAATAATACACCGCTAAATATCCTTCCGCTGCGGTATCGTCATGGCATTCCTGACAGGATAAATAAGGCGTATGTACATCCCCGTACAGCTCTTCCATATTTCTGGTGCTGCCGCTACTGACTGCATGATAGGCCGCATAGATATAATCTCCCTGCCAGGTCAGCACCTGGTTTTCTGTACTGTTGACACAATTTTTCAATTTTTCATAAATTTTATTAAAATTATCTCCAAAGGCTTCCTGCATTTCCTCTAAAGACATTCCCTGGGGCTTCTTTGTGCCTTTTTTTTCCGCATCCAGATAGTTCGTCCTTGCGATGACGCTCTGGGCCCGCAGCGCCTCCTCCTCAAATCCGACGTCCATCTCCTTTGCCACAATCCCTATCAGCACCTCATCTGCCACTTCCCCGGCGCCGGTATCTCCGGCTTGTCCCATCCCCGCCATCAGACGGTTTAGCTGCATATTCTGCATGACAATCGTCACCAGCAGCGGAAGCAGTATCATAATTGTAAAAAAAGAAATTCCTCTTCCCGCTCTTTTTTTTCGTCCTCTCACCATAAAAAATCTCCTTGTTCCATTTAATATATGAAACAAGGAGGCCACTCATTCAAATTTCTTTTGTTAAATCAAAAGCCGCTAACTCTTTCTCCGGCATAAAAAACAAAGGACCAGCGTCCATCTGTGCCGCTTTTTCTACATCATCAGATTAAAAATTGCCAGATACATATCCATTACCTGATATACGGCATAAATCATGCTGCCTACCACCAGCAGGGAATAACATACCGTATAAATCACAGGAAAAGTCTTTTTTCTTCCCAGAATATAAGCCCGCCAGATATAATAGCCCGGCGTCAGGAAAATTGCAAATAATACTAAGCCGGTGATTTTATAATGCTGTTTGTAAATTTTTACAATATCTAGCACAATTAATACAATAAAAGCAATGGTAAGTGCATAGTTCAAAACCGTCATTACCATATAGCCGGGCGTATAGACACCTGCCATATAGGTATCATTCATTATGCTTGAGTAACTGAAATCCACGGAATTAAAGACGCTGGCAGAGCTGATCATACCTAAAATCTGACGCAGCGGCATCAGCGCCAATAAGATGTAGCAAAAAACATCCGTTACCGGGCCGTGCATTGGCTGCGGTGTTCCGAAACCGCCGTTATTATAGTAGATAGGCGGATTGTTATATTGCTGGTTTCCATAGCTTCCCTGATTTCCATAGGTCTGCTGCTGGTTCCCGTAAGTCTGCTGCTGGTTCCCGTAGGTTCCCTGATTTCCATAGGTCTGCTGCTGGTTCCCGTAAGTCTGCTGCTGGTTCCCGTAGCTTCCCTGATTTCCATAGGTCTGCTGCTGGTTCCCGTAGGTTTCCTGATTTCCGTAGGTCTGCTGTTGGTTTCCATAGCTTCCCTGATTTCCGTAGGTCTGCTGCTGGTCATTATCCGGTGTATTTCCGTAACCTTGCTGCTGATTCTGGCTTTCTTCCATATATAATACTCCTTTTCCTGGTATATATCACTGCATCAATCTATTCGTTTCCGTGCCGGTAATATTCTCCAAAATTTTCTCTTCCACTATGAATTTTATGTTTCCAATTTCTTCTTTATAATATTGGCAAACGCCGCAAATTGTTCTAATGTCAACGCTTCTCCCCGAATCGTCACCGGAACGCCTAATTCCTCAATGCTCTCCTGTATGATTTCCTTGGACAGCCGGATTTCCGGAGAATTGTTCAAACCGTTTGCCAGTGTCTTTCTCCGCTGGTTAAAAGACGCCCGGATAATTGCAAACATCAGCTTTTCGTCCTCCACCTCCACAGGAACCTTCTCATGCCTGGTGAGACGGATAACGGCACTTCCCACATTTGGGCGGGGCATAAAGCAGTTCGGCGGCACATTCGCCACAATCTCCGGCTTGGCATAATACTGCACTGCCAAGGATAACGCACCGTAGTCCTTGGTTCCCGGTCCTACCTGCATCCGGTCCGCCACCTCTTTCTGCACCATGACGGTGATACTGTCAATAGGTACATGACTCTCAAACAATCCCATAATAATCGGGGTAGTAATATAGTAAGGCAGATTTGCCACTACCTTAATCGGTTTTCCGCCATTCCGCGCTTCCGCTAATTTTACGATATCTAATTTCAAAATGTCCTCATTGATTACCGTCACATTATCGTACGCACTCAAGGTATCCTGCAAAATCGGTATCAGGTTCTGGTCGATTTCCACCGCTACCACCTGCCCTGCATTTTCGCAAAGATACTGGGTCATAGTACCAATCCCCGGACCGATTTCCAGCACAAAATCCTCTTTGGTAATACCCGCCGCCGCTATAATTTTCTCTAGTACATGGGTGTCAATCAAAAAATTCTGCCCGAATTTCTTCTGAAAATTAAAATGATATTTCTGCAGCACCGAAATGGTATTCTGTGGAATTCCCAATGTCGCCATAAATTCCCCCTCTGCTACTCGGAAAGTTTCTCGTCAAAGAGCCTGTCTAAAAATTCTTCATAGAGTTTTTCAAACGTCTCATGAAAAATCTGCGCCACGTCCCCTTTGCCGTTTCCTGTCATCTGGGCTTCTTCGTAAATAGCAAATGCCGTCTCATAAAGCTCGGGGTTCTTATCATAAAAAATCTCTGTCAAACCGTCCTGAAAAGTAAACTGCGCCTCCTGGGAAAGATTTTCCTTAAAATCCGCCTTAGAAATACAGTTCTCCTCCTCATAATCCGAGAGGTAAATATGTCCGGCCGCCGCAGTGACAAAATCTTCGAATGCCTCCTTCACCTCTTCATAGACCACCGGAATATAATGTTCGTTCCAGTATTTATCAAAAGTTTCCCTGTCCGGGAACTGCTCAAAAATATCCGATTCCATAGTTTTCTCCGTTCTTTCAATAAAAATTTTTAACTTTTAAAGTTTTAATCTTCTTCATTATATACAAAAACATGGAATATGGCAAAAATTTTCTACTGTCCGTCATGGAACATTTCTATAATATTCTTTAAACGCACCATATTTTGACGGTTATTCTCCACCAGGCCGGTGTTTCCTTCCACAATACCGGCCACATCCAAGGTTTTCTGGGCAATACTTGTCACACCGCTTGCCGCTTCATCAATCGTGGAACTGACACTGTCCACAGCCTCTGTGATATTCATAATCGAGCTCAAAAGCGTATTTATCTGCTCACTAATCACTGTCATGTCCTTGTCAAAACCATCGGCATCCTCATTGTATTGATTTGCCACTGACATAAATTCTTCGTAGTCTTTTAATACAGTTTCCTCTAAAAACTCGATACTATCCTGCAGACATGCTGTCATATTTGCAACCGCATGATTTACTTCCTCAATGATGTCATTGATGTTCCCGACGGTGGATGAGGTCTGGGAAGCAAGCTGTCCGATTTCCCCGGCAACCACAGCAAATCCCTTGCCTGCCTCACCTGCCCGTGCCGCCTCAATAGAAGCATTCAATGCCAACAAGTTCGTCTGGCTGGAAATATCCAAAATCGCCTGCGTAAACTGATTGATTTTTTCCACTGCCTTCGCCTGTTCCATTGCCTCGGCAGTTTTTTTCTGTACATCCTCGTACATCTCTCTTGTCTTATCGCCGGCAATCTGTGTCTTGTCCTTCAACTGCAGGGCACGGTTCTTAACCTCGTCAGAACCCTCCTTGCCCTCTTCTGCACGCAGCCTGATATCCGCCGCACGATCTTTAATATCACTAATGGTTGTATTAACATTTAGCATTGTAGAGGCTGTTTGTTCCATGGCTGCCGCCAATTCCTGAGTCGTATCGGAGTTTGTCTCACTCATCTCATTGACACGCCTGGTGGTTTCAGAAAGCTGTTCCATAGAAACACTTAAATCCTGGTAGGTCGTTCTGATATCCGCCACCATTTTCCGAAGATTTTTACGCATATTATGAAGGGAATGCGCCATCCTCCCGGTTTCGTCCTTCCGTCTGTAAAGCTCGTCGTTCGCAGAATTATGTGCAAAATTCAACTCAGCTGTTTCCGATACAATGCCGTCTATCTGGCGGATAGGTTTGACTAAAATCACTCCTGCCACAAATCCGATAGCAACAGACAAAAGCATTGCCAAAAAAGTTCCGGTCAGAATCATTCCTGCCAGTTGCTCCGCCCCCGAGCGAAGTTCCTTCTCCGGCGCCGTCATCACATATTTCATGCCATTCCGTAAATCATAATAGCACATTACCTTATTTTTTCCCTGATAGCTGTACTGCCTGACAGTCTGCTCCGCCTCAGAATCTGCCAGTGCGGCAATCAGAGGTGTCAGACCACCATCTATACTTTCAAACGCTGTCCCCACTTCCAAATCAGGATGGTACATAACGTTTCCCGCTTCATCCGCCAAAAATGCATAGCCGCTCCCAAATATCGCGGACTGGTCTACCTGACTGCTAAGTATACTATAATCAATATCCATTCCCAGTATACCAATGGAAGTATCTCCTATAAAAAGCGGCACTACATAAGAAATCATATAAACATCAATATTTGCATTATAATAAGGCGTCATCCAGGTAGGCTTTCCGTTTTTCACCGGAATATAATACCAGCCTACATGCTCGGTGTCATCTTCCTCATACATGGAAAAATCCGTCGGGGTCACTGAAGAAAATACCTCTTCACTGCTGCTTCTGGTAAAAAAAATTCCGCTCTCCGGATCTGTAAAATCAGGGTTGTAACGAATATAAGCAGTCAATGCCCCGCTGGTATCCTCCGCCGCTGTCAAAATAATATCACTGAGCATTTCGGTATATGCCTCTACATAAGCTGCATCGGTCTGAAATTTTTGCACATCCTCTAATTTCTTCAATGCGACATCACTCAAAGTATCTACCGACTGCTCAATCTTTTCCATCGTCTTATTCAGCTCTTCGCTCCGATTCTCGCAGTAAGCTTCCATTTCCTTTTCGGAGGCGGCATAGGATGTTTTAAAAGAATTAACAATTGCAATTCCACCGCAAATGCCGATAGTCATCAATGAACTTAAAATAACTGCTACCACAATTTTAAATTTTATTGATTTCATAGCATTCCCCTTTTCTCTTATTTTCTGCATTATACGACAACTCATATATTATTGTAACATATATTTGTAAAATTTTACAAATAATTTTGACACCCGAATCAATTTTAGTACTCCCCCAATTTTTTTCTGTTTCCGAATTTCCATTGTATAGAATTGTTTTCGAACAAATATTCGTTTTTCTGTTGCATTTGCCGAACATTTGTGTTATATTGGTTAAACAAACATTTGTTCTTTTTATTTTATAAAAACAACCGCCTCCCTGGTCTCCGGTAAAACCAATGACAGAATCAAACAGGAGAAAGGAAACATTACCGCTATGAATATCCAGCAGAATTTATCTCTTATGGAAAAACTTGCTATATTAACCGACGCAGCAAAATATGATGTTGCCTGCACCTCCAGCGGTGTTGACCGCAAAGGAAACGGCACCGGTATGGGGAATTCCATCGCCGCCGGAATCTGCCACACCTTCTCCGCTGACGGACGCTGTGTTTCCCTGCTAAAAATCCTCTTTACCAACGAGTGTATTTTTAACTGTTCCTACTGCCAGAATAATTGTAATTCCGATGTTCCCCGCGCTTCCTTTACCCCTGACGAAGTCTGCGAACTGACCATGGAATTTTACCGCAGAAATTATATTGAAGGACTATTCCTAAGCTCCGGCATTATGATAAGCCCAAACTATACCATGGATCTGATTTACCAGACCCTTTATAAACTGCGGCGTATCCACCATTTCAACGGCTATATCCATGTGAAGGCAATTCCCGGCGCAGATCCCCTCCTTGTAGAAAAGGCAGGCTTTCTTGCGGACCGCATGAGTATCAATTTAGAACTCCCCACAGCAGACAGCCTGAAAAAGCTTGCCCCTTATAAATCCAGGGCTACTATTTTAAAACCCATGCGCCAGATTCAGAACAGTATCACGGAAAATAAGAACGAAGTCGCTCTCTACCGCTCCGCTCCTCATTTCGTTCCCGCCGGGCAGAGCACTCAGATGATAATCGGCGCCACCCCGGAGAACGACTACCAGATTATGCGGGTGGCGGAGAGCCTTTACCAGAAGTTTGAATTAAAGCGTGTGTTTTACTCCGCCTTTGTCAATGTCAACCAGAACTCCGACCTCCCCATGCTTCCCGGAGGCCCCCCATTACTGCGGGAGCACCGCCTCTATCAGGCAGACTGGCTGCTGCGCTACTACGATTTTACCGTAGACGAGCTGCTCTCCGAAAACCGGCCGGACTTTAATATTTACTTAGACCCCAAGTGTGACTGGGCACTGCGTCATCTGGAATCTTTTCCTGTGGAAATCAACCGTGCCGACTACCGGACGCTGCTGCGGGTTCCCGGAATCGGTGCCAAATCCGCCCAGCGCATCGTAAAGGCGAGACGGATGAGCACCCTGGATTTCCCGGACCTGAAAAAAATCGGGGTAGTGTTGAAACGGGCGCTATACTTCATCACCTGTTCCGGTAGGATGATGTACCGCACAAAATTAGAAGAAGATTATATCTGTCGGAACCTGATTGGAGATAAAACCCAGATTCCAAAAGAAATCCGGGAGGCAGGTTATCAGCAAATCAGCCTGTTTGACACCGGAATGGAAATGTCCCTTTAAAATATCACCCCCGGAGGCAGCTATGTATACCTTTATCTGCAATGACAGTCCAAGCGGCATCTTAAGCGGCATTTACGACGCCTGGGACTTTAAAATAAAACAGAACCGGAAATTTCAATCCGGTGAAACGGCAGCCCTCTGCTCTCATGCAGATATCGCCCTGCTGTGCCGTGAACCGGAAAATTATTCCCTTTTCTGCGAATACCTTCCTGTAGAGGAAGCCGAAGAGAAATCTGACAAAGTGGCAAAAACCATTTTAAAACGATTAGGCTCGGAATTTTATGATACGCTTTTAAACGCCATTCTTGCCATTGCTCCGGAGGGCAAAAGCGCACCCGATAAGGCGGATGCCGCCTATCAAACCGTGGTCTATGCCCTATCCTCACCCTTAGGGGCGGGGGTGCTAAACGATCTGGCAAACCCTTATGTCCACCGTGTTTTTACCCTCTCCCGGGCAACCGAGGGGGAGTCCCACCATCTCTCGGGTTTTCTCCGGTTCAGCGAATTAGAAAACGGCGTGCTGTTTGCCACCATTCACCCAAAAAATAATGCCCTGCCATTCTTAGCAGAGCATTTTACCGACCGCCTTCCTCAGGAGAACTTTATGATTTATGATGAAAACCGCCGGACTGCCGCCGTCCACTCCGCCGGGAAAAACTTTATGTTAGTGGATGCCTCCGACTTAAATCAGGATATCTTAGACCACTACTCCCAAAAAGAGCAGAAATACCGCTCCCTGTGGCAGACCTTTTTTGAAAGCATTGCCATCAAAGCCCGTATCAACCCAAAACTACAGTCCCAGAATATTCCCAAACGCTTCTGGGGCGATACCGTGGAACTGCGTGGGAAGCTGTGAGATAAGCAAGGACATCCGGGCTTTTTACTTCTTTCAAATTTGCCCCGTTCCAAGCAAAAATGGTGTTTCCCCTCAAATGCTATCGGACTTTAGAAAATAATTTTCTGGCGTTCTCCTCCGTAATGCGCTCCACCTCTTCCGGCGTAACACCCTTTAGCTCCGCAATCTTTGCCGCCACCAGGGGAATGTAGGAAGAATCATTCCGCTCTCCCCGGTGGGGTTCCGGTGCCATATAGGGACAGTCCGTTTCCAACAGAATCCTCTCTAAGGGAAGGGCTTCCACCGTCTCCTTTAGTTTCTTTGCATTTTTAAAGGTGACAACACCACCAACGCCGATGCAATACCCCATTTTCACAAATTCCTGTGCCAGCTCCTTAGAGTAGGAATAGCAATGAATCACTCCCGGAATTTCCTCCGCATGTGCCTGCCGCATAACCTCCATGGTATCAGCTGCCGCATCTCTGGAATGGATAATCACCGGAAGTCCGGTTTCCCTTGCCAGTTCTAACTGACGTTTCATCCAGTACCGTTGCCGCTCCTGTACCTCTGGCTCCTTCTCCCAGTAATAATCTAAGCCGATTTCCCCTATGGCTGCGGTTTTCTCCCATGCCGCCTGTTCTCTCAGCCATTGATAGGTCTCCTCGTTCAAATCTCCGACATCGCTAGGATGAACCCCCACCGCGGCATAGACAAAATCGTATTTTTCTGTCAGCGCCAGCGTAGTCTTTGTGGAGGCAATGGATGCCCCCACATTGATAATTCTTTTGATTCCTCTTTCCGGCATAGAGGCAAGAAGAGTGTCCCTGTCCCCGTCAAATCTGTCATCGTCATAATGTGCATGTGTCTCAAATATCATAATACTCCCTGTTACCGCCGTTTATTTTTTCTTCTTTTTGGGTTTGAAAATCTCCTGCGGCTCTTTCTGTTTTTTACGCTTATGATAGTGCCAAACAAAGAAAATTGCCAGAAGAATTATCAAGCTGCCCGCAATCCATAGGAAAAGAGTGTTCTTTTCCGGCATAGTGACAAGGGCAATGGCAGCGCCGTAAGCCACCTCCGCTACAAGATAACGTCCGTCCTCCTTCGCTTCGATTTCCACCCATGTGCCGTCCTGTTCTACCAGAAGTTTTGCATTTTCCGTCTCCTCCGGCAGCACTGCATGAAGCTCCAGCTTCTCAAACTCCTTTTCCCGCCCGCTTTGCAGCTTCCATGTATAGGCATAGGCTGCCTGCTCATCCTTCTCGAGATTTTCCGGAGCCTTCGCCTCTTCCAATAAAAGCTCCGTGTCCCCGTAGAACTCTCCCGCCGCTAAGAATACCGGTTTTCCATCCTCCAGACACTCCTTTGACGCCACGCTTTCCGTCCAGTCCACATATTCCGCACGAACCATTGTATTTTTCGTAATTTTTTCTAACTTCTCCGTCTCCTGCCACTCCACATAGCAGCCCTCTTTTTCCGGAACCTCCGGCAGCTCCGAAGGGGCAATACTCCCGCCATAAGCCACTTTCCTCTCCGCAAGGACACCGTCCTCCGTCTCAAAGGTAATATTCACCTGATTGAAACCGGAGGGAATGCCCTCCATCACCATCACTTCCTCATAAGTGACTTTTTCTGCCACTCCCAGGTAGCTAATATCATCCACACCTTGAGTTCCGTCGCTGACAAAGAAGTTTCCGCTGCCGCTTCCGTCTTCCCTCATTCTTCCGGCAATGCTGCCCTTTCCCTCACCGGTCGCCTCAATGCAGGACACACTAACGCTTTCCTTAATCACAGAACCGCTTCCCACAATGCCGCCCACATAATCAATACCGGAGACGTTGCACATGGTATATCCTTTTTGTATCGTGGCGGAGCTTTTTCCCGCAATACCGCCTAAATAGCTTCCGGAATC
Source organism: Lachnospiraceae bacterium (assembly GCA_021770785.1). Lineage (GTDB taxonomy): Bacteria > Bacillota > Clostridia > Lachnospirales > Lachnospiraceae > Roseburia. The sequence continues at coordinate 14,500 of JAETQH010000024.1, read as the reverse complement.
GGAGCTGACCGCGCCGTAGCCCTCTCCGTCATAGACAAAGCCTAACTCCTGCAATCCCACAATACCTCCGGCGCAATTTTTTTTCGCCGTCACCTCTCCGTAATTAATATTATGAATCAACACACCGTTTACTTTAGAGCGGAGCGTAATGTCAGTGGTTTCCGTCAAATCCAAATCAAATTCCGGATCTGCGTCATATTCCACATTCATGGTTCCGGCAATGCCGCCCACATTTAAGTCTCCGTTAATGTCTCCCCGATTGACACAACCGCTGACTACGCCGTCGGTATTTTCGGCAGTTTCAAGAGAAGAGATATCCTCAATGTATTCCTCGTCCCCTAGAATTACCCCCATATCGTCACTGGCATTTCCCGCTAACTCATTCAGCTGATTGGATGCACTGCCTATTCCGCCCACAATGGACTGTACACCGGAATCAATGGTATCCACCAATCCCTTAATGTCTTCCTGCGCCTTAGTATCCGCCATCTGACCGGAGATGCCGTCCACCAGATTTCCCGCTGCCTGCCCGGAGGAATCGAAACTTCCGTTGAGGTTTCCGGCATTCTCATTGATAATGCCAAACTCATCGTTGACACTCCCTGCCGTCTGTCCGGCAACGCCCAGCTGGTTTTGCAGCGACTGTATCTGTAAATCCAAGGTATTTACTATGTCACCCACGTTGCTTTGCAGTTCTCCCGACTGTATCTGTGCCGTGATACTGTCAATCACTTCCTGAGCAGACTGCCCTGCCTCCGGCAAAAAGCTCTGGATGTAGGAAAGGTTGGTACTTATCACTCCCAAATCCGCAATCATGGCATTTACCTGCTCCTCCGACAGTGGTCCCTCCGCATTCATCAACTGCTCAATTCTGTCTAATGCGCTGTTAATATTGTTTAAATACTCCTGCGCCTGTGGATACTCCTGTCCCACGGAATCCGAAAGTGCGTCTATATTTCCCGAAAGGCTTTGCATAGACGCTGTATACTGGTCGGTCAGACTGTTGATATAACTTTTACTCTTGCTGGACATGGAGCTGACCGCCGAGGAAATCCCCTGTATCGTCTGATTTAAACGATTTAAATCTTCCTTTGTCTCCGTTACCTTATCCTCTAAATACTCAGACTCAATATAAGGCTCTGCCTGCCCTACGATTCCGCCTACATCTTTCCTGCCGTAAATTTCCCCCTCATTGACGGAGGTTAAAATCACGCCACTCTGGCTTCCGGCAATCCCCCCCACATTGTAGCCCGTGTGGTTATAACCTACCGTTCCCTCATTTTTACATCCGGTAATCACACCCTTTGAGGTTCCGGCGATGCCTCCCATATCATTGCGGTTCACCACATTCTGGGTCAGGTTCAGAGAGCCGATATCCACGCCGCCTAAATCTAAGGTGGGCTCTAATTCTTCCGTGTTAATGCTGCTTTTGCTGCTACAGCCGGAGAGAAGCCCCTCGTTCTTTCCGGCAATGCCTCCGGTATAGTTAGTGGCGAGAATTTCCGCCTCACTGCCGGAGGTAATGATTTTCCCTGTCCCCTTATTGATTCCTGCAATACCGCCTACCGCATTCTGACCGCTGACCTTTCCTGTAAAGGAGCAGTTCATCACCATACCATAATTAACCCCCACCAACCCGCCGATATTTTCCTGGGTTCCGGTGGGCTCTAGGTTTCCGCTGATGTGCAGGTCTTTCACCACCGCGTTCTCCCCAAGATAACGGAAAAAGCCGTAATTGGAGCCTTTTATATCAATGTTTACATTTTCGATTTTGTGGTTATTTCCCTCAAAGGTACCGCAGAAATAACCCAACCCGGAAAATTCCATACCGGAAAGGTCAAGGTCAGCCGTCAGGCGGACGGTTTTATCCATGCTCCAGCCATCGTATTTACAATTTTCTATCAGCTCCCCAAAATCTGCTATGTCTGTGATTTCTACAAGCCCATTCTCTTCGACGCCTTCTTCCTCTCTGCCGGTCTGATTTTCCGCCTCAGTTTCTTCTGTCTGTGCTGCCTGCGCACTATAACACACCGCTGTAGAAAAGACTGCAAGAGATGTACTTAGCGCTAACGCCATTAGAAATTTTTCAATTTTCTTCCTCTTCATTCCTGCGTTCCCTCCTTCTGCTGTGTGTTACTGCCTGTTGTCTCTTCCATCTGTTCCTGCCTGCTGCGGACTGCATTCGGACTTTCCCCGGTTATCTCTTCAATCTGTCCCTGCCTGCCGGGAAGCACCGTATCTACGGAAACCTGCATCTGTCCCTGGAATACACCCTGCACAGTTGCATCAATCTCACCCTGCACATACCCCCGCACATGCCCGCTGACATGAACACGGCCGTTGCTCTCTCTGACATTTCCTTTCAGCTTGATGGCAAGCGCTGTCTTTTCAATAATAAAGTCACCGAACAGCAGTATCTGCGGCAATACGAAAAGCACCAGAATAATGGAGGTCAGCGTTCCTCTTCCTAAGGCAATCCCCATGGCAGACACCGTCGCGTCGGAAGAGATATTTCCAATCAGGAAGCCGGCGCATGTCATAATAGAGCCGGAGGTAAAAATCGTCGGAAACGCCTGGTTTAAAGTAGTGGTAATGGCATCCTTCAACGGCATCTCATATTTCAACTGCATGTAACGACTGGATATCACAATGGCATAGTCAATGGTGGCACCCATCTGGATTGCCGAAACAATCAGGTAGGCAATAAAGTATACATTCTGTCCCTGAATAGCCGGAATGGTAAAGTTAATCCAGATACTTCCCTGAATTGTCAATACCAGCAGTACCGGAAGTCCTGCGGATTGGAACGTAAAAAACAAAATTATCATAACGAAAAGGGCTGTCAGGACACTGATAATAATATTGTCGGTGGCAAAGGATTCCTCTAAGTCATGGGCGCTGGTGGAATTGCCCGCCAACACGACCTTCCCCTTTCCATAATACTGTTCTCCCAGTTCCCTGATTTCCTCCATGGCGTCATAGGTTTCCTGTCCCTCTGTGGGCTTATCAATACTCAGCACAAAACGGCTATAATTTTCTCCCTGTAGCTGTAGCTGGGCGTCATGAAGCGTATCATATAATTCTGTCAGACTTTCGTCCATTTCCTTATCTAACTGTACATACCCCTCCTGATACTGGTCATAGAGGAATAAAAACATGTCGATAAGCGGCACTTCATAATCGTCAATTCCGGTAATCATCGGTCCGTATTTTTCCTGCTGGTAAGCGTACCCTGCATACAGTACCTGTATGATTTCCACATCCATATCCGTCAGCTCGGAAAACTGCCTTGGTCCTAGCTTATCCGTCAGTGTATAATCGCTATTGATTTCCTGATTGGCAAGCCCCAATGCCGACGTAACATAGTCGAGACTCTCTAACTTCTGCAGTAGCTTTTTCTCTTTCTCATAGCTTCCCTGAGGCACAATGACCACCAGCTGATTACTGGCACCGAAGACCTCCTCCACCTTCTCTGCGGCAATTTTAGAAGTGCTTTTCTTCGCACTTTCCACAGAATTTACATCAAAGGCATAACGACAGTTGCTGGATAAGAAAAAGGCAGCAATGACCACCACCAGAAACACCGGAGGAACAATATATTTTGTCTTAGCCGCCAATTTTCCCACGAACGTAATTTCCGGTACATAACATTTGTGATGGCTCTTATCAATCCCCTTCCCGAAAATCAGAATAATGCCCGGCATCAGGAAAAAAACGGAAATCAGACTCAATAAAATGGCTTTTACCAGAACGATACCCATATCATATCCCAGCTTAAACTGCATGAGCATAAGCGCCACCATCCCGGAAACCGTGGTCAAAGATGAGGCGCTGATTTCCGGAATCGCCTTTGACAGCGCTACCTTCACTGCGTCCACCCGGTCTAACATTTCATGCTCTTCCATATACCTGTCGCAGAGGATAATGGCATAATCGATGGCAAGGGCAAGCTGTAGCACCACCGCAATGGAATTGGTGACAAAGGATATCTCGCCAAACCAGTAGTTTGTTCCCATATTCAAAATCGCCGCCACACCAAAGGTAATCAGCAGCACCGGGATTTCCAGATAGGTTTTTGTTGCTATTAGGAGTACTGCAACAATGACTACCACAGCAAGCACCAGAATAATGCTCATTTCCTGATTGAGCATTTCCGCACTTTCCTCCACCTGCCCGATGGTAGTGGACACATAGACATCCTCACTGCTCAGCACATTTTTTATTTCCTTCACGGCACTGATGCTGACCGTGTCCTCATCTTCCCCCTCCACAGTCACATCATAGAGGGCATTGGTGCCCCTGTAGTGATCCTCACTGTCGTCAAACACCACTGACTTCACTCCGGGCACATCCTCAATCTGCTCCCTTAGCTCTTCTGCCCGGTCATAAGTCACATTCGCCACCATCACCCGCGCCATGCCGTAGGTGGTAAATTCCTCCTCCATAATTGTAAGCCCCCGCCGTGTTTCACTCTCCGCCGGAAGATAGGAAGTAATGTCCTGATTTACCTGCACCTTATTCACGGATGCAATACTATAAATAATGGCAACCACAAATAAAATCTCGATTGCCTTCCGTTTATCCACAATAAAGCTTGCCAGGGTGAGCCAGAAATTTCCCTCTTTCTTTTCCTCTTTCATAAATTTTCCCCATTTCTGCACATTTGTATTGTTTCTTAACACTGTGTTGATTTATTTTTCTTTTTTCATTATAATAAATTCCAAAGGAATGCTCAAGCAACGAGAACATTCCCTTTGTCCATTAATCGACATTTTCTATTATTTTTTCAATATTTTATATTTTATTCTTATAATAGAATACTGCCAGCTGGGTTCTGTCACGCAGCGCCAGCTTTTCCAATATCACACTGATGTAGTTGCGCACCGTTCCCTCACTTAAGAAAAGCTGCTCCGCTATTTCCCGGTTGCAAAACCCCTCCGCCACCAGCTTGATAATTTTCTGCTCTTTCTCATTGATGTCGTACTGGCTGTAGTCAAATTCCTCTTTATTCTGCAGCAATACCGGAATTTTTCCCATAATTTCTCCGCCGAAAACACTCTGCCCGCCAAAAACTGCATCAATGGCAGGTGCAATCCCCTCAAAATCCTGCTTTAAAATATAGCCCTTCGCTCCCATATTGAGTGCCTTTACGATATATTCATCATCGGAAAAGGTGGTAAGGAAAAGGATTTTCGCCTCCGGATGCCGCTTTAGAATTTTCTCCGCCGCCTCAAGCCCGCTCATCTCCCCCATGCGGATATCCATCAAAAGCACATCAGGTCTGATACTCTCATAGAGTTCAACCGCCTCACTTCCGCTGTGCCCTAAGGCAGGCACCTGCATTCTGCCTCCCGCCTCTAAAATCGTCTTTAAAGAAACCGCTACTAAACTGTCATCATCCACCACTAAAACCTTCATTCGCCCCTCCCAGTATCTTTCATCCCGTGCTCTGCTATTTTTTATCTGTCGGCCCTTTTTTGGGAACAGAAACAAAAATACGGAACCCCTGCTCTCCATTCAGCCGGAAAGTTCCCTCTAAAGCCTCTACCCGGTCACGCATATTGATAAGTCCAATCCCCTCTCCCTTTTCCTCCTTTCCCCCCCTTCCGTTATCCTCCACGGACAACTGATAAAAGGCGGGGTGTTCCCGCAGTGTCACGGAAACCTTTGCGGCATTTGAATGCTTTAAAATATTCGACACCGCCTCTTTTACTATCATAATAAAACAATATTTGACTTCCCGCGGTACCTCTGCGCCCATGTCATAATCAAATGCCGTCTGATACCCTCCCTCTAAGGGCTTTAAGGTTTCTAACATCACCTGCTTTAAATCAATGGAATCCTCATGTAAATCGTGGACACTCTCCCGTATACTGTTCATCGCCTGATTCAAGGTATCGCTGACCCCCGCAAGCTGCTCATGCAGAGGGTTTTCGGGGTGTACCGCCATCAACGCCCCCATCTGCAAAATAGAACGTGACAGCATATGCCCCACATTGTCGTGAATTTCTCTGGCAATGCGATTCCGCTCTTTCAGGATGGCAAGAGAGATTTCATAATCCTGTTTTTCCATCAAATCTTTATTTTTCTGTTTCAGCTCCAAATTCAGCTCCGTACTGTTATCCCGCAGCACAATCAGATTTTTCTCAAGCCGCCGGCTCTGCCCGGTCCGCACTGCCAAAAAGACCGCTAAGACAGAAGCAATCCCCCAGAGCACCCCCTGCGGAGCCGGCCATAGCTCCTGCGGCTTCAGCAGATACGGCAGTACGCCGATGGCTCCCCAGTAAAATTTCTCCTCTGCACATTCGTAAAAAACAACCGGAAGGAAACAGAGAAACGGCGGCATAAAAAAACAGAACGCCACTGCCGCCGCCACCAGCAGTTCCTTTTTCTTTTTCTCCGTAATATAGCTTCCCAGCGCCGCCACAATGACACCAACCAATGTTGCCGCCACCGGCTCTATCATGCCTCCCTGCCATACTGCCAGAAAAACGCCAAACGCCAGCAGAATCCCTTTATCTATCAGAACAGCCATCCCTACCCCCTTTTACCTTTTTGTACTTTACTTTTCTCTCTCCTTAAAATATCATTTTCCATATAAATTGTCATTCCTTTTTCAAAGGTTGTGACATATGTCACATTTTTTCCTGACACCCCTCACTTCTTTTTCCTCCGCTAAAGCCTTATACTGACGATAAGATGATACCGCAGATCTCCCATCTGCCTTATCGAAGAATAAAAGGAGGAAACGCTATGCCGACGCCTGTTGTAAAAGTCGAGAATCTGGTAAAACGTTATAAAGAACTGGTGGCTTTAGACCACTTTAACTTAGAAATCATGGAGGGAGAAATCTTTGGTCTTTTAGGCCCCAACGGCTCGGGGAAAACCACCACCATCAACTGTATATTATCCCTGCTGGACTATGACAAGGGCTGTATTGAAGTCTTTGGCAAAGAGATACATCCGGACAGTTATGATTTGAAGCGCCATATTGGCGTTGTCATGCAGGATGTGGCGGTCTTTGAAGAGCTGACAGTCTATGAAAACATTGACTATTTCTGCGGTCTTTATATCAAAGACAGGCATCTTCGCAAAACTTATGTGGAGGATGCCATCAAATTTGTGGAACTGACCGATTTCCGAAAATTTTATCCAAAGAAATTATCCGGCGGCCTGCTGCGGCGTTTAAATATTGCCTGCGGTATCGCCCACAAGCCAAAGCTGATTATTTTAGATGAGCCCACCGTGGCTGTGGATCCCCAGAGCCGCAATAAAATCCTGGAGGGTATTGAAGAGCTGAACCGGCAGGGAGCTACCATCATTTATACCTCCCATTATATGGAAGAGGTGGAACAGCTCTGTACCCGGATTGCCATTATGGACAAGGGAAAAAATCTTGCCATAGGCACGACGGAAGAATTAAAACGGATGATTAAGAAAAGCGAGATTATCTCCATTGACATTTTAGATTTGACGGAAGAACAGTTAAAAGACCTCCGGCAGCTCAGGCACGTCTATGAAGTTACCTTCGAAAACCACTGCCTGAAAATACTCTGTGACGGCGGAAAACATAATCTGCTGCGGGTGCTTGACTATTTGCAGAGCCGGGAATTGTCTTTTGGCCGTGTTTACTCGGAACTTCCCACGTTAAATGATGTGTTCTTAGAGATTACCGGAAAAGAACTGAGAGATTAGGAGGCTGCCATGTTCATTCATTCTTTCTATTACGCTTTAAAAACCATGCTGCGGAATAAATCCCAGGTATTCTGGTGCCTTGCCTTTCCCATATTGCTGGGTACCATGTTCCACTTTGCCTTCGGCGGCCTGTCTGCCGACGAGCAATTTTCCGCTATTCCGGTAGCCGTGGTGCTAAATGATACTAAAAATAATGATATTATAACAGATATGCTGGATACCTTAAGTGCTCCCGGGGAAAACCAGTTTCTGGATATCACTTACACCGATGAAACGGAAGCGCTGTCCCTCCTAGAACAGAAAGCAATCATAGGAATTCTTTACGCAGAGGGAACACTCTCCCTGACCATCTCCGCCGAAATGACGGATGAACCTATCAATCAGAGCATCCTAAGCGTTTTTGTGGAACAATTTAACATGAGCTATGAAGCCCTTGCCGATATTGCCGCCACGCACCCAGAGGCTCTGCCCGATGCAATTTCCACTATAGCAGAAGACACCGATTACCTAGAAGAAGCTTCCTTTACGAATGGTGATTTCAATGAATCCCTGACTTATTTTTTTAATCTTATTGCCATGACCTGCCTTTATGCTGCCATTGTAGGAAACAATATCGCCATTGACAATCAGGCAAATTTATCCTCCCTTGGTGCCCGGAGAAGTATCTCCCCGGTTCACGGGCTTGTCTCTGTTTTTGCCAACCTGACGGCTGCACTGATTTTCGAGTTTACCAGTGTCTCTGTCAGTCTGTGTTACCTGCACTTCATTTTAAGTGTAAATTTCGGCACTCAGTCAGGTTATGTGCTTTTCGCCGCCTTAATCGGATGCCTCACGGGAATCAGCCTCGGCTTTTTCATCGGATGTGTGGGACAACTGCGCCGGGAAACCAAATTTGGCATTCTGATGGCGGTTATCATGATAGGCTGCCTGCTTAGCGGATTAATGGTGGGAAATATCCGCATGTATGTAGAGAAATTCTGCCCCCTGCTAAACCGCATCAATCCTGCAGCGCTGATTTCTGACTCCCTGTATGCGTTGACGGTCTATCCGTCCCATGAACGGTATTTTACCAATATCGCAACCCTGTTCCTACTTTCACTCTGCTTTAGTTTCGCCGGATTTATTCTGGTAAGGAGGAAAAAATATGCAAGTATTTAACACCTTTTTTAAGATTGCCAGCAAACGGATTTCTGCCCTTAGTATCTATTTCATCATCTATGCCGTTGTTACTTTCATGTTCAGTATCACGGCAGAGGATGAAATGAACTCTAATTTTCAGTCAACGGCCCTGACTGTTTACATCATGGACGAGGATTGCTCTGCCGCCAGCACTGCCGTGTCCCGGTATTTATCCTCCCTGCACAATATCGCAGATTTGCCTGCAGAAAAAGAAGCCCTTTGCGACCAGCTTTACTACCGCACCTTAGATTACATTCTTGTTATTCCGGAAGGGTTTGAAAAAAAATTGACGGCACTAAAAAAGGAAAATCTATTTCAAACCACGAAAATTCCCGGCGGCGCCCGCGGATATTTTGTGGATCAGCAGATTTCCCAGTATACCAGCACCTTACAGATATATTTAGCAGGAGGGGATTCCATAGACACGGCAATCGGAAAGACAGACGCTTCCTTCCAAAACCTGACGCCCGTTTCCTCCGTCTCCTTTCATGAGGAAAACAGCGGCACCAACCTTAGGGTATTTTACCTGTATCAATATCTGCCCTATGTTTTTATTGCCATGTTTTTTAACGGCCTGGCGCCGATTTTAGTAATTTTCAATAAAAATACCATACATGCAAGGATGTGCTGCTCCGCCTTTCCTCTGAATAAACGGAATTTATACTTATCCTTTGCCGGTATGGTATACAGCCTTATTTGCTGGGCTTTCTTTATGGTTTTGGGGCTTTTATTCTACGGAAAAGATATTTTTTCTAAAATTTCCCTGCTTGCCATGGGAAACAGCCTTGTGTTTCTGCTGGTTACTGTCGCCATCACCCTGTTAGTCAGCCTCTTTGCCCCTGGTGACAATGTAATAAATATGCTTGCCAATATCGTGGGACTATCCATGTCTTTCCTGTGCGGGGTATTCGTTCCACAATATATGCTCTCAGACGGCGTACAGGCCGTGGGAAAATTCCTTCCCGCCTACTGGTATATCAAAGCCAACAATATGCTGGCAGGTTTTTCCTCCGAGCCGTTTTCCATGAATACCTATTTTCAATGCCTTGGTATCGAGCTTCTCTTCGCCACTGCCTTCTTTGCCGTCACGCTTGCCGTTTCTAAAATGAAAAGTAAGGGGCACTGACACTTACAATGATATGTCTACGCTGCCGCCCACCGCTGTCTCTGCCGCAGCTTCAGAGGAAACAGCTCCTTCCGGCGCAGCCGCTCCTATCATAACAGCACCGGTGCCGTCCACGGAGCCGGTGCTGTCCATTTCTGACTCCACCTCTAGTTCCGCCTCCTGCTCTGCCTGCAGCCTGATTTGTGCTTCATTTAAGAGGGCTGCTTCTGCGGACAGGCTTAAAATCACACCGTCATTTACGGATGCCCCGTCATATTTGCGGTTTTCGATTTCCCCTTTCAGGTACTTCATATCCGCCTCGTTTATCTCAGACTGTTCCCGCCTCCTGTGTGTCCGGCGTTTTTGCACCATCTGCTGGTGCTTCGTCTTTTCCGACTGCACCTTCTGCACTGTCTCAATCTTTATTTTCTCTTTCAGCTCCCGCTCCTTATTGGCGGCACGGCGTTTTACCTCGTTCTCTATGTGCTGTTTATCGGAGCTGTTCTCCCGCCTGTACTTTTTCTGTTCCATCTCTTCTTCTTTCAGATGGCGCACTTTCATCTGGGCGCATCTCACCATGCGTCTTGCATGTGCCATGGCATTGGCAATTTCCCGGCTGTCATACTGTCCCGTCGCCTCACACCGTTTGAGCACGCTTATTTTGGTCCGTGCCCTGGCTAACACATTCGCCGCTCCCTGTGCCTTTTTGCAGCGCACCAGCTGTCCGGAAATCTCCCGGTGGTTATAATTCAGTCTCTTTTTAACACTATTGCTCTTTCTCGTTGCGGCACCAATCCGTGCTCTCGCATCGTTTGTATTCTTTATGGTCAGCGTCCCGGAAATCACCGGATAGCCATTTCCTCCGTTTATGCCGGAGCCATTCATTGCAACTCCCATAACTCATTTCCTCCCTGAAAATATCTGTTTTGAATCCGTTCTGCATTTTTTCTGTATATAAATTTACATCGACCAAAAAGGGGATTTTGTTTACCTCGACGCCAAACAAAAGGGGAGAAATTTCCCTCTTTTACGGAAATCTTCTCCCCTGGCTGCCTATTTTAAGCAGTGTGCATATTTCGGAATTTATCTTTTATCTTGCAGATTTAGCAAATCTCTGCCCCGCTCGGCATAGTTTTCTCCGGGGTCATTAACGCCAGATTGCCTTCGGCATCCTCAGCGCAGAGCAGCATTCCTTCGGAAAGAACCCCTGCTAATCTTGCCGGCTTTAAGTTTACCAATACCATGACTTTTTTGCCTACCATCTCTTCCGGTGTGTAATATTTACGGATGCCGGACACAATCTGTTTTACCTGGCTGCCGATTTTCACCTGGGAACACAGCAGCTTTTTGGATTTCTCCACCGCTTCGCAGGCAATAATTTCTCCCACCTGGAACTGCATTTTCATAAAATCGTCATAGGTGATTTCCTCTTTCGGCTCAATGTCAATCCCGGCTTCGCCCTCTGTTTCCTCCGGCAGCTCGCCTAAGGCTCTCTGCTCCGCCTCAAACTCTGCCTTCTGGGCTTCCCGGATTGCCTCAACCTTCGGCATAATCTCTTTCACGTCTAACCTTGCAAATAAGATTTCCGGCTTCTCCACCACCTTTGTCCCGCTCTCGTAAAGACCGAATTTATCCAAATCGTCAAAGGCGCGTACCGATGTACCCAGCTGTGCCACAATTTTTTCCGCCGTCTCCGGCAGGAAGCTTTCAAGCAAACTTGCACCGATGGTGATTGCCTCGGCTAAGTTGTAAAGCACCTCGGCAAGACGGTCGCTCTTTGCCTCGTCCTTTGCCAGTACCCAGGGCTCCGTCTCGTCAATGTATTTGTTGCAGCGTCTGAATACGTTAAATACCTCAGAGATAGCGTCCGCCACACGGAGATTCGCCATTTTCTCTGCCACCTTATCCCTTGCGCCTGCTGCAACGGCTTTCAAATCTGCGTCCACTTCCTCTGCTGCCCCGGTGCTCTTTACGAAACCGCCAAAGTATTTATTGCTCATGGAAACGGTACGGTTCACCAGATTTCCAAGAATGTTGGCAAGGTCGGAATTGAAACGCTCCACCACCAGCTCCCAGGTAATCACACCGTCATTTTCAAAGGGCATCTCATGCAGCACAAAGTAACGGGTCGCATCCACGCCGAACAAATCCACCATGTCGTCTGCATAAATTACATTTCCCTTGGATTTGCTCATCTTATCACCCCCCTGCAGCAGCCACGGATGGCCAAATACCTGCTTCGGCAGCGGCAAATCCAGCGCCATTAAGAAAATCGGCCAGTAAATGGTATGGAAACGGATAATGTCTTTTCCAATTAAATGCAGGTCTGCGGGCCAGTTTTTGTTGAACAGTTCAGAGGAATTTCCGTCTGTGTCATAGCCGATTTTTGTGATATAGTTTGTCAGCGCATCCAGCCACACATAGACCACGTGTTTGTCGTCAAAGTCCACCGGAATGCCCCATTTGAAGGAGGTTCTCGATACGCACAAATCCTGTAGTCCCGGAAGTAAGAAGTTGTTCATCATCTCATTTTTCCGGGAGACAGGCTGGATAAACTCCGGGTGGCTGTTGATGTGCTCGATTAAACGGTCTGCGTATTTGCTCATTTTAAAGAAGTAAGCCTCTTCCTTTGCAGGCTGCACCTCACGTCCGCAGTCCGGGCATTTGCCGTCCACTAACTGGGATTCTGTCCAGAAGGATTCACAGGGGGTACAGTAAAGCCCCTCGTAGGCACCTTTGTAGATGTCTCCCTTGTCGTAAAGCTTTTTGAAAATCTTCTGCACCTGCTTCTCATGGTCTGTATCTGTGGTACGGACAAAGTTGTCATAGGAGGTGTTCATCAAATCCCAGATACGCTTTACTTCCCCTGCCACACCGTCTACAAATTCCTTTGGGGTGATGCCTGCTTTGTTGGCTTTTTCTTCGATTTTCTGACCGTGCTCGTCTGTTCCGGTCTGGAAATAAACGTCGTAGCCCTCCGCCCTCTTATACCGTGCGATGGCGTCCGCCAACACAATTTCATAGGTATTTCCGATGTGGGGTTTGCCTGATGTGTAGGCAATGGCTGTTGTCATATAAAATTTTCCCTTGTTGCTCATGTTTGGTTTCCTCTTTTCTATTATTTTTATATAAATCAGGCATTCCGCCGTTTTGCGTCCTGCTCTGCTATTCTTTTATACGCCCCAGTTGTTCATAACGCGTAATTTCAAAGTCCGCCATGCCCTCATAGATATAACATAATATTTGCAAAACCGTTTCCCCCTTATAATGAAAAATTCAAATACTTGGCTTTTTGTAATATTTCCCCGCACCTGTACGGCAGACCACTCCCAGACAACAAAAAAGCCCCGCCTTCCATAAAGAAGACGAGACGTTATCTCGTGGTACCACTTCCATTTATCCGCACAAACCTGTGCGAACCTCTTGCCGATATCTCCTGCCGAAAAACATCTCTGAAAGCCCTCTCTGTTACACTGCCTCAAGCGTTTTTCGTCTATTTTTCCTGCATTCCAATATCCTCCGCTGTAACAGGCGGTCCTGTCAGAGCTTATCTGCCTGCCAGCCGGTTTTTCCTCCGGCTCATGCAAAAAGCAGTTCATCCCTGCCACTCCAAAGCCATCTTCCATCTGTCTTTCCTCATTTCCTCTCAGCAAATCATTCCATAGCCATGCGGTATTTCAGGCACCGCACTATTTTATCTGTCCATAATAGCCGGAATGAATGGAAATTTCTCTGTAAAGTTCCAATAGATGTACTCTCTTTTTCTGCGTGTTTTTCATTTTTGCTGTACTCAGACTAGCACGGAAACGTGGAAAAGTCAAGACTGTTTCCCTATGACAGCCCGCCTGCCTGCATTTCCTTTCTTACATTATCCACAAATTCCTGCCTGCACTCCGCTAGGGAGCAAAACAATCCTAAAAGGATAAAAATCAAATCTTATAACTTGTTAATGACCACCTATTGTATTATACTTAATATATCATTACTACAACCTAGGAGATGTTATGGCAAATACAAATTTCAAATCAACCGATGCTTTAATGCGACATCTTAGAGATAACGGAATTACCATTTCCGGTAGTTCCCAAAAACGACAATTAATTAATAATGGTTATTTTCATGGTTACAAAGGATACCGCTTCTTTGTATCATCCTCAAACCGTCTTCCATTTACTTCATATAATGAGATTAACTCTACGATACAATATGATACGAAGTTGAAATCTCTTTTATATGGAAAAATGATGTTCATTGAAACTGCCCTTAAAAATATTGCTTTAAATACTATCATGGCAGAAGTCGGTTCAAGCAGCATCTATGATATGTATGACAAGGCAGTGAACAGCTACAAAAATGCTCCTGCTGGCACTCGTGAAGATATTAAAAAGAAATATCAGAATAACAAACTAAACCTGAATTATTCACGGTACAACAGCATCAAACCGCTGAAACCCGCATAGTTACTGTATTTTAATTGAATATTGTCTTTCACTTATTTGATGAATAGAAAAAGACCTCAAT
>JAETQH010000106.1 GCA_021770785.1 Lachnospiraceae bacterium | reverse complement strand
AAAAATTAAAGATTTTATGCCATCAGGAACCTTATAGTCTGAAAAGCTTGTAGAAGTGTTTTCACTCGAACGATTAATTGATTTTAATAAATTGTAATCGTTTAAATTGCTATTTATCTGAGTAATGTTTCTCACTAAATATAACTATTTAAACTAAATATTATTTCATAAAGAAAGGAAAAGAAATTATGGAAAAGATTTGTTTTTATAAGAATAATAATACATATGAAGGAATTACAGATTTTGTAAATAAACATATACTTGTAATTTTATTTAATCAAACAATTCCTGCCACTACTGAATTTGCTAATGGATTTAAAATTTTGAATGAAAACAATGATTTTGTCCAGGCAGATTATCAAGATTTCACTACTATTTATAGGACATATCCGGATAATCCTTATAAAATTGAACTCTCTAACGATGGATCTGTATATATCGAACCAGAAAAAGTTCCAGATCCAGAACCATATGTGCCTACTTTAGATGATATCAAAATGCAGAAAATTTATGAACTATCATATATGTGTAGCCAGTTAATAACAAATGGTGTTAACATTGATATAGACGATACCATGGAACATTTCAGCTATAAAGACGAGGATCAAGTAAACATCAAAGAAATCTTCGACCTTGCAGTACAAACAAACGTGCCAATGTACTATCATAGTGACGGTAATAGTTGCAAATTGTACACAGTAGAACAGATTATTGCATTATATACAGCAACTACAACTAATAAAATGCATCATCAAACATATTTTAATCAGCTAAAATTATACACTTTAGCTCAAGAGAATAAAGAATCTGTTGAAAATATTAACTATGGCGATGAATTGACTGGAACGTACTTAGATACTTATAACGAAGCTATGGCGCAGGCGCAAGTACTGCTTAATGCCTTATTGTCCAAAAGAAAAATGACGGAAATCAAAACTGAACTAAATTAAGCTTACAGGGAATACTATTTAATGTAGTATTCCCTATTTTTTACGATTTCTTGCAAATTGGAGATATGAGTCTTAACATGTTTAGCTGCTTATCTTTTATGCAATTTCTACAATACAATGATGGTACCCTTTTACCTTTTTCCACATTCAGCTTTTCTTTACATTTAGGACAAATATAGATGCAATATTCTTCTGTTTTATTATTTTTCATTTAAAACTTTCTTCTTTCGTTTTATTCAAGTATATATCGTTAATTGCAAAATTTCAATAAACTATATACTTCTATTTTTATATTTGGAAATTTCTGTAAAAACTTTTTACATGATGAAGAATAAATACTTATCGAACAAATAATCCAAACAAATAATCGGAGGTATTTAATCATGAATGAAAAATTTATAACAGAAGTTTTACAGTTGGCAATCGGATGTTGGGATTCAGATCAGATAAAATGTAGACAATTTGATTGTGGTTTACGAATGCTTTTGCAAAATTACGAGATGAAAGAATGTTGTACTGACATTATGGACATCGAAAAAAGTTATCTGCAATATTTGCAACTCTTTCTTGTACGCAAGAAGACGGAAGGAAAGTCTGACCGGACATTAGAACAGTATCAATTGCATTTGGGCAAACTGCTTCAAAAACTCAACAAACCATTGGACAAGATTACTGAAGATGATTTGTTTCTCTATCTTGCATGGTACAAGGCACGAAATGTATCTAATACATATTTGGATAATATGAGATTGGTTTTTAGTAGTTTCTTTACTTGGTGTAATAACAAAGGATATATTATCAAAAATCCTACCATTGGATTGGAACCGATAAAATCTGAAAAGAAAATTAAGAAACCCTTTTCTGATGAAGAATTAGAGAAATTAAGACGAGCATGTATACAAGAACGCGATATTGCTTTGATTGAATTTTTATATAGTACTGGTGTACGCGCATCTGAGCTAATTTCCCTTAATCGCAATGATGTAGATTTTGTAGGGAAGACTGTTGTTGTATTTGGTAAAGGTAGTAAGGAACGTGAAGTATACTTGACCGCCACTGCTTCTTTACATTTAAAGGAATATCTAAACAACCGAATAGATAATAATGAAGCCCTTTTTGTAAGTACACGAAAACCAAATAAAAGATTAACTGTTTCTGGGTTGGAACGTATTATTAAAAAATTGGGAGAAACGGCTGGTGTTGAACACTGTCATCCACATAGATTTAGGCGAACTATGGCGACAAATGTACTCAGGAAAGGTGCACCTTTGGAAGAGGTTAAAGAATTGCTTGGTCATACCAAATTGGATACAACTATGATTTACTGCTCTATAAGCAGAGATAATGTCAGATATACACATCAGCGGTTAATGAGTGCATAATTATTAAATTTTTATAAATTGCATATTTGTTTAAATTGAGTACATCATTTAACAAAATGATGTACTCTTTTAAAGCAAGAATGTCTGTTCTAATTTTACTGAGTTAAATAGCAATATATTTAATAAATTAGAGACAATCTTTCAGGGTAATGTAAGTACAGGGGAGGAAATGATTGTCAAAACCACAAAAAGTTATCGTATCGTAATAATGATGGTTTGGGGATATGCATCAAATACATATACAAAAGCTAATAACCAAGTCGAAATATGCCAAAATTATTCCGTTTACGGCATGTCATTGTCCGCTGGTTATGTTGTCAACTGCCCTGCAAATTCAAACTTAATATTATACCGACGTGGACAAGTGTCCGGCGAACGTGCAGATGGTATAGGGCTCATTGTTGGTATTTAATGCAAATGCTGATTTAAATCCACCAGTATTCGACTTCCACGGATTTTCCGTCCAATTGGGCATTTGTTATTTTATATGAGGTATCACTTACTTTTTCCATTCTAAGCCCGTATCCAACTGTTCTGTTCAAGTTTGCGATAAAAGTAACTGTAAGGGCAGAATTTACAGGAGCGTAGGCTATCAGCAAAACAGGTTTTCTGCTGGTAGTTATAATCCCATCGCCTGTGCGTTTTCCCGTCTGCGGTGTAAGAATATTGCTATTTAACTGAGTAACAATCGAAAATATGTTTCTTTTAACTAATAAATTTATATCTTTACAATTAATAATTAAAAGGTTATAATGATTTTTAATAAAAAACTATTTAATAGGTTGTATATTAAAGTTGTCACAAGAGTTGTCACAAGTAAACAAATAATGCTTGTAAGTATTGATTTTATAGACATATGTATTCGGTCTCCAAAACCGTCAATGCGAGTTCGATTCTTGCTGCCCCTGCTATTCAGAAAATAGAATTCTGGCTGGGAAACCATCGGATAAACCGGTGGTTTTTTTGTGCGCACGGGCATCCAGAGGAAACGTGCCAGCATACGCTGACGCGAAGGCGCGCACCCAGAACGCGAACCTCAACTGCCAGTTGAGAAAAACACGAAACCTGCGTGCTTGCATCCGCCCGTTTTTCCATTTATCATAAAGACATACCGGTAAACAAAATGCGCGCAGATTAAAAAGCAGATCAATACAATGTAACAGCAGCTTCCTGCCTGGTGCCTTTATCCCATCAGGCGGAGGATGCCCAACGCTGACAGGAGGTTTAAAAATGTGTACTATCGGACAGACAATCAAACAATTGCGCAAGGCTAAAGGTGTGACACAGGAGGAACTGGCAAGGGCTCTTAATCTGACTTATCAGGCGGTATCCAAGTGGGAAAACGATACGGCACAGCCAGATATCATGATGATGCCGCCGCTGGCGACTTATTTCGGGGTGACGATCGACGAGCTGTTCGGCTACAAATTAGATGTGATGACGAACAAAGAGCGGCTGATCCGCCATATGGACAAGAATGGGATCCTGGTCCGTGATAAGACCGCCTTACAGCATGGCGGCAAAAGCTCCTACTATATCAATACGGAGAACTTCTCCACCAATGCCCAACTGGCAAGGATCGGGGAGGTATTTGCGGACTGTATCCAGGAAAACCGTCTGGAATTTGACGTGCTGGTCGGACTGGCGTACCATGGAATCGCCTTTGCCGTGGCGACAGCAACGGCTCTGCATACCAAATATGGCAGAACCTGCAGTTACAGCTATGACAGGCGCGTGGCAGACAGCCGCGGGCGTATGCTCTGCGGGCATACCCTGACAGACGGGGAACGGGTGGTGATCGTCGACGACGTGATGACATCCGGCAGATCCGTGACAGAGCGTGTAGAACAGATGCGCCGCCAGGCAGACATTCAGACAGCCGCCGTGATCGTCATTATCAACCGCAGGAAACAGACGGCGCAAGGCACCCTCTCCGGCGAGGAATGCATACAGAAAAAATACGGCGCAAAGGTCTACTCGCTGATCACAGACGAGGACATCGACGCCGCACTCCAGAAGCGGATCATATAACCGGAGGATCATGCCGCGCCCCCCTGGCGCTGTTCTTCCGAAACTCTGTCGGACTGCAGTTCTCCGATTTCTGAAAGATCCGGTTAAAATAATAGATGTTATTATACCCGGAAGAAAAGGCGACTTCTGTCACGGAAGCCGAAGTAGTCCGCAATAACTCCTTCGCCCGCTCCATCCGGATCTGCTGCAGGAGATCCCCAAAGGAGAGCCCGGAAAACTTTTTAAAGATGGTACAAAAATAGCTTCTGCTGCAACCGACATGTTCTGCCACAATGCTGGTAGAAAGATTCTCCGCCAGATGCTCTTTCATATAGAAAATGGCTTTCAGGATCAT
Organism: Lachnospiraceae bacterium; assembly: GCA_021770785.1. Lineage (GTDB taxonomy): Bacteria > Bacillota > Clostridia > Lachnospirales > Lachnospiraceae > Roseburia. The sequence continues at coordinate 4,349 of JAETQH010000106.1, read as the reverse complement.
TTCCGCGTCGTTCCCAAAGGAGCGCATGGACACTGTTTTATATATTTTGTCCCTGTATACGGTAAGCCACCCTGCCATCTCTTCCACATCGGAAAAAAGCGGAACCGTGCTCTCCGGCAATTCCAGCATTCTTTCCAGTTCGCTGATATACCTGACGATCATCATTTCCATGCGCCGTACATTCGAGACCTTGGGCTCCGCCTCCTGCATCAGATCCTTTAAACGTTCAAAGGCGGCGTCATTAAAGAACCAATACTGTGTCCTGCATTCGTTCCATATCTCCACCAGTTCTTTCTCCGTATCTCCATGCGGGACCGTTTTGCAAATGCGCTGCTCAAATTTTTCCACGATCCGCTGTAAGATGGTGTCTCCGTTGTCCAGTTCCATAGAGGTCTTGGAGATATAATCCAGTCCCCCTAACCGCAGGGTGGTCTGCACATAGGAAAAATTTTCAAAAAAGGACAACACCACAAACTGTACATCCGGCTTGATCTTCCGGCATTCTTCCATGAATTCGATCCCGCTCATCTCCGGCATGTCAATATCCACAAACACCAGATCCACCGGATGCTCCTGGATGAACTGCAGCGCGTTCTTCCCGTTCTGTGCCTCTCCCACTACCGCCATGCCATATGTTTCCCAGTGCATCAGGGACGCAAGTCCCCGTCTGGCAAGTTTATCGTCATCTACTATCAATACTCTGATCATATCTGCTCCTTTGTTATCCGCACTGGACCGGAATGATGATCGTCACCTTGGTTCCCCTGCCGATCTCACTGTTGATCGCCAGGATCGCCTTTCCCTGATAGAACCCCTCCAGACAATGACGCACATATCGCAGCCCGATTCCAGCAGTATCCCCTTCCCCGTTGTCCTCATAAAAGAAAGGGCGGTTCAGTTGCTCCAGCTTCTCCCTGCACAATCCGTTCCCATAATCCTGAATCGTGATAACCGCATAGTTGTTGCGCACATCATGGAATATCCGGACATCCACCACCCCTATGTCCCCCAGCCCGTATCGGATCGCGTTCTCGATCAAGGGCTGGAATAGCATTCGGATCGTCTCAGTCTCCAGATACTGCCCTTCCTCCACATCCATATGAACCTCAAAATCATAACGCTGCTTTTGAAGGTTAATGTACCTTCTGGCGATCTCCACCTCCGAGCGCAGGGTGCTCTTCTTCTCCTCTTTTCCCAGATTATAGGCTAACAGGAACTTAAAATCCGCCAGAAAACTACTGATTGATTCCTGATGTGCCATCTGCGCCATCCATTGTACGGAATTCAATGTATTTAGCAGGAAATGGGGGTTGATCTGGTACATCAGCTTTTCCCGCTCCGTCTTCTGACGCTGTTTTTCTTCCATCTGCACCTTCACCAGAAGATTTTTGATATCCGCCTTCATATCGTTTATCTTGTACATCAGCTCCTGAAATTCCCTGACCTCCAGATCCTCTCCGTCCATGTCCAGTTTTCCCTCGCCTACTTCCACGATCGCCTGCCCAAGCCGTCTGATGGGCTTGCCAAGCATCTGCGTGGTAGCGTAGACGATCAGCAGGGCAGGAAGGATCGACAAGACGCACATCAGAAAAATCTTTTCATACCATCCGATGATCTCCCTGACATATTCCTCCTGCGGTACCCCGTTTACATAGATAAATCCCATCTCCGACTTTTCCGCGATCAGGTAATAGCCCTGAAACCGTCCCGAGAAACTGCCGTCCTCCTGAAACGCCAGCTTCATCACGTCTCCCGCGGCAAAGCGCCCGCTGTTTGAGAAGAGCACTTTTCCGTTCTGATCGAGCTGTATGGATAAAAAAGAATCGCCCCCGGCAACATAATCCTCTATGTTGGATTTCATTTCTATATAGATGTCCAGCGTCCGGTCCCAGAAATGCTGTTTCTCCCTGAGCATGGATACCACCACACTGTCGCTGTATTTGCTGTTGGAACGGTGGAGCACCTGAAACTGGTTCTCCCCGATCTGAGTCATGCATCCTTCTCCCGCGACACTCCTGCCGCCAAAAGCCCCGCTGCCGAAAAACTCTTCCCTGGTATCGCTGTCTATATAAACGGAAAAGTTCACATAAGTATTGATGGCAGAGGCGGAAAGCATGGCATTTTCCAGTTCCCGCCGTCTCTGGAACTTATCAAAATTGTTGTCTGCCGCCAGATAATCCTCGAGCATGGCGCCAATATTCCCTTCCTCCCCCAGTTGCTGCATCATCCTGCTCATGGTAAAATAGCAGAATTCCAGATGTGCCATCTCATTCTTCATATTCATTCTCAGAGAATTTTCCATCTGGTTCCTCTCGATGGAGTGTATGGTAATCACAGCCACGACGTAGCAGGAGAGACTGCACACTACAAGTCCTATGATACTGATCAGCAGAAGCCGTCCCCGAAAGGATTTCGTAATCTTCTCTCTCATCATGTTCAACCCGTATGCACACAAACGACGGCGGGATGAAATTCCCGCCATCTTGTATGTAAGATATTTATTCATTCACGGCTGCTGTAACTTCCTCTAAGATTTCCGAGCCGCCCTCAGCATACCACTTCTCCACAAAGCTATCGAACTCGTCGATCGGAGCCTGGCCTAAGATGATCTTCGCAAAGGTCTCCTCCTCCAGCTTCTGCAGGTTCGCCCACTTGGCAGCCATCGTGTCTGTCTGACCGCTGTATGCATTGTAGATCGGCTCATAGCCTTCCTCGACGAGAGGCCGCTCCCCGATCATGATAGATACCAGCCGGGGAATATTGGACGCCGCCATCTCATTGTCCAGATCCCAGTACTCCAGTGAGAAGTCGTCCTTAGGATCCAGTTTCAGTACCTCGATGGCATCCAGGTCGCTTCTTAAGAGCTTACGGCCGGTGACGTCCACATCCTCTTTCTTCACCTCGCCCAGATTGAATTTCTTGAGCCACTCATAGGAATATTCGATCTCATCCGCATTGTCATATACATTGAACAGCGGATAGATGCTGGCCGTAATGTTATTCTGTGTCATGTCATTGTCAACCCAGCTCTGCTCGTTTGCGATCAGATAATTGATGATCTGTATCGCCGCTTCCGGATGCTCATAGTCCTTGCGCACGCACACATACTGCTTGGTAGGATCTGCCATCGGGGAATAGAACTTTCCGTCCGATGCCAGAGGCACCATATAAGCCATCCATTCCTGACTGCCGTTTAAGGTCACACTGTCCACGGTGTAGCCACACCACCAGGGTCCGAAGAAAATGCCCGCTTTTCCTGCGGTCACAGGCTCGAGGGAATCATTTCGGACAAAGACTTCGGGATCGATCACGCCGGCCGTATACATCTCAGCCAGCTTTGCCAGCGCCTCCTTCGTCTGCGGTTCCACGGAGCCATAAGTCACCTTGCCATCATTCTCCAGCCAATACTCAGGATAGGAGTTAAACGCGCCAAAGATGGGATCCAGCCCCCAGCGGTTTCCGCCTATATTGACCAGTTGATCCCCGGATGCCGGTCCGATGATGCCGATGGTATTGTCGCCGCCAAGCTTCGCATCCACAAATTTCTGTGCTACATCAATGACTTCATCGATCGATCTGGGAACCTCCAGGTCCAGCTCATCCAGCCAATCCTGACGGATCCACATGATGTTCACTCCGCCGGCTGTGATCTCCGGGGCTGGGATCGCATACATCTCCCCATTGAAAGAGATGGCGTCCATCAAAGCGTCTCCGCCGGAACGGACATACTGCTTGAGCTGGTCAGAGGCATACTCCTCAAAGACATCGGTGAGCGGCTGTATCTGATCATATTTCAGCATTGCCAGATACTGGCTCTGCCCCACATTCACGGCATCCGGAATCGTATTGGACGCGATGCACAGATTGATCTTCTGTCCAAAATCCGAACTGGCGCAGATCCAGTCATACTGCACATCGATATTCAGGTCATTCTTAAGCCACTGGACAAAACAGCTGTTCTCCACCGTCTCGCCTTCATCAAAGACGGTATTCGGATCCAGGCCATGCCCCATTTTGATCGTAACGGTTTCATCAAACGGCTGCAAAGCCTTGGAGCCGCCAGTCTCCGATCCTGCAGGCGCTTCCGATGCATTTCCTTTAGATCCGGTCTCCGCAACCGTATCCGATACCCCTGCGTCGGATTCCGGGGCATTTCCCCCGCACGCTGTCATAGCCAGCATCATGCTTCCAGCCAGCATGATCGAAACAAGTTTCTTCAATTTCATAATGACATTCCTCCCTATATTGTCAAGTGATTTTCCTTAAAAAATCAAGGAATTTTTAGTTCTATATCTCAGATGAATGAGCCAAGGAGATGGACATTTCTCTGTATCTGGTACGAAAATAGA
>JAETQH010000105.1 GCA_021770785.1 Lachnospiraceae bacterium | reverse complement strand
TTTCATCCACTCCATTTGAACAGCTTTCATCCAATCAATTTCTCCCTCTCCCTAATGCAATTACAATTTTGCAACTAATGTTTTTTCATTTTTGGAGTGAGTTTCCGAGACCACTCAATTAACATTATACCTAATATTTTTAGCAAGTCAATAAAAATATTGAAAAATTCGTTAAATGTTATTGACAAACGAATAAAACGATATTATATTGGCTATAACGAATAATTCGTTTTTTGTGATTTGGGAGGTGATACATTGAGTTTGGAGGAACATATTTCTAAGTGTATAGAAGATAAAGGGATTGCACTTACAGTAGTTTCACGTAGAACAGAAATTCCATACATGGCTTTATATGACAGTCTTAGAAACAAGTCTAAGAAAAGGGAAATAAAGGGAAAAGAATTGGTTAAGCTTTGTAAGTTTCTCGACATTGATTCAAGGGAATTTGAAGATAAGGAACTGGAAGTGAAGTAGAGGGGAGGTAAAAAATACGGATACGACAGTAAAAGTTTACATTGACAGTGATTCGTTAGACATGACAATTGAAAAAGCAAACCGACTTGTTGAGCTATTACGGGAAGCTCAACGAATAGTCAGTTGCCTTTCGGGCGAAGAAGAATTAAAGCCCTAATTTTTTTAATGTATAAAAGTAGAAGGGAGGTAGGGAAGAATGCGGAAGACACGGAAGCGAAAGAAAAAGACTATCCCTAGAATGAAACAGTCTTTTTCTGACTTAGATAAAACAGAATTAGCATTTATTCGAGCATGTTCTTTTATGAAGAGGACTACAAATCAATACCATGTTTAGCTAATTCCTTACACAATTCTTCGTGATAAGTCCTTAAAAGAATATTGGAGTAATTTATTAACATTTGATCCTGTTTGCTTTCGGAATTTGAAATATCTGGGCTTTTGAATTTTCCATCAGCAACATCTTTTACAGACTTATCAAGAGAATCATTTATAATTTTAGATATATCCACAATAATGTGCTCCTTTCTCTTGTACTCGGTCATGCCAGTGACCTGTAAGAACAGTATAAGACGGGGAATGTAAAAGGACAAGATGCAAAAACAATAAACCAGCAGTGAAGTAGAGGGAGGAAAAGATTGAAGTTGTCAGAAGAAGTTTTGGACATAATAGAACATCAAGTGCGGACATATTGGACTTCTTTGATATGTTCAAAATATTTGTTGCTTCCATCTTGATAGGTGAAGTCAAATGTATACATTAAAGATACTACTCCTTTCTTATGTACTCGGCTTGGCAGAGCCTGTAAGAACAGTATAGGTCAGGAGATGGAAAAAGGCAATAAATAAAGTAACTTAATAATACAACCCGTGCCCTCTGTGCGGTGCACAACTCTCCCGAATGCACCGTCTAAATCTTTTACATTAATGGTTCGGCAGCGCAGGAGTGGATTACATGCATATGCTCCTGTGTGCCGCACAGAGGGCGCGGACTGTGAATAAGGAGGTGAAAGAATTGACAAGGGGATTTGAACCGGAGGATACAAAAAGGAACAAGGCATTTGCCCTGCGGGTGAGGAACAGGATCGATGAGTATGCGGTATCAAGGGACAAGATCATGAAGCTCACGGGGATCAAGCATGCAACCCTTTCGCGCAGGTTTTTTTCCAAAACGGTTCCGCCGGAGCCGGACATGATGACAGTTAAGGAGCTCAGGGTGTACTGTAAGCTGCTCAGATTGTCTGATGAGGATATCCTGAACTTTGTGCGGGGCTGAATGGCTGCGGAATAAGAAAGACGATATTCATGAGTGAACAGACAGGGCATTTTGATGCAGTGTTTTTATTTTTTACCTTTTTTCGGGGAAAAAGTGCTGAAAAATAGTCAGAATCGAAAGGAAGTGGCAGCAGATGACAGTAAGGGAGTTAATAGGACAGTTAGAACCTTATACAGGAGAAGGTATCAGGCAGGTACTGGCAGAGTCAGGGGAGCATATCATGGGTATTTATTCGGACGATACATATATCATCCTGATTACGTCGGAGATAGATGACAGTCTCTCCGTGGACGGTCTCATTACAAGGCTGGATCAGCTTGACCAGTCAGATCAGGAGAAGGAAGTCGTGACAGACAGCATGGAAGACATATGCTGTGTGGCGTATGTGTGCATCGCCGATCCGGTCTTGTACCTCAAATACCATATCTGATACAAAGGAAAGGGGATGCCGCAGTGTTATGCAGTGATGAGGCAGGGGTTATAGACAAGCTCTGCAGCCTTGGGGATAAATTTAATGAGCTTTTTGCCAATAAGGAATATGCACGCGCGATGTTTGCCTACCATACAGCATCTTCCGTGGCAGTATTCCTGGAAATGGACAGGGATATGATTAATTTCTTTTTCGGCATCGCAAATACGGAGGATACCGATGAAAAAGGCATATTTAACAGGGACAAGGTACGCAGGGCGCAATGGGAATGCATCATGCAGGACAAGCCGGTGCCTTATGTGGATGCGCATGATATGGCAGAGATATTAAAATGCGCGGTGCAGAAGTAAGAAACTAATGTTCTGTACAATGCAGGACTGACAAATGTCCTGACACAACCCGGAAGCGGCGGGAATTGCGGGCTTGTATACAGTATTATCTTTAGGAACGAACTATGAGGGTGGGACATGGTAAGACAGAAAATAATACACTGCGGTAAAGGTACAAAAACGTACTACAGGGAAATTGACATTCACATGGGTAAGAGTACCCCGAGACAGAGGGGACCGAAAAGGAAGAGGAGCCTCCCTAAACAGGAAAGGTTGAATTTCAAAAATTCACAGCGGCATCTGAACCAGGTATGTAAAAGCAGTTTTACAGGGTATGACTACCGGGAGGACCTTACGTATGATGACACATGGTTACCAGACTCACTGAAGATGGGACAGAAATATGTTGACAGCTATATCAGGAAGGTAAACAGGGTGAGGAAGAAGAAGGGGCTGAAACCTGCAAGGTGGATATGTGTTGACGAAGGATTTGACGGGCATGGCAGGCCACACCACCACCTGCTGATCAGCGGCGGCCTGGACAGGGACACGATGGAAAGTCTCTGGTATACGGGGCGCGGGAAGAATGCCGCATGTCTTGGGATGGCATCAACGGAGACGCTGAAATTCAACAATGACGGTATAGAGGGGCTTGTCAGGTACATAACAAAACAGGCATTAAGGGATTACAAGGATAAGGGCACGGAGGGGCAGCTTTCTCTTGCAGATCTTGATGCAGGCGTGTCGGAGGGGGATATCGTGAACCCGTCATCCGGCAGCAGGAGACGGTGGCGGCAGTCAAAGAACCTCATACAGCCACATGAGAAGGTGAATGACCATGCCTACAGCCGGAGAGACATCATCAGGCTGGTCAGACAGCCTGCGGACTGCGAGGACACAAGGAACTTTTTTGAGGGAAGATATAAGGGGTATGCCCTCGATACCTGCCGCCATGAATACAATGACGTCACCGGCACATGGAGCATCTATCTGACCATGCACCGGAAACGGGGAAAGGGCGCTGGTTCCGGATGCAGATCTGGAAAAGCTGGGAAACGCAAGGCGGGGGAGGTGATGGTGACCTGATGTTAAAACACGTAGACATATACATAACTCACACTGTAAAGGGATTCGTCGCGGACGGCGCCCGGTATGCCTACGCCCTCATATACAATGAATGTCCCCGGTATGGATACGGCGAGGTTGGGAAGAGGATCACCCAGAACAGCATTCTGCTCATGGTCATGAAGGAAACGCTGGACCGCATGAAGTATCCCTGCGAGATAACCTTTCACATAAACTCGCAGTATATAGCCAACGCTTTCCACAGCGGCCGCACCGGGACATGGAAACATAACGGGTATGAAAAGGCCGGAGGTGGAAAGATCGTTGATTTTACAAGGTGGGAGGAGCTCCTGACGGCATGCGGGGCGCACGTTATAGAGGTCGTGTACAGTGAACACCATGAGCTGACGGGAATACTGGAAACAGGCATACGCAGGGGCGGAATTTTTGAGATATGATAAGCCCCCTGTACAGGTATAGCAGAGGAGGTATGACAATGAAATTAGCTGATATGAAACGCAGCGAGGACACAGAGCAGATCTGTGTGATGGAGTGGGCGGCGCGGGAAGAATGCCGATACCCGGAACTGAAATGGCTGTACCACATACCAAACGGCGGATCGAGAAACCGCAGTGAGGCAGTAAAACTAAGACGCATGGGTGTAAAGCGTGGCGTATCCGACATACACCTGCCTTTTGCGCATGGACGTTACCACGGCCTGTATATTGAAATGAAATACGGCAGGAATGTGACGACGCAGGAGCAGAGGGAATTTCTGTGCGACATGAAGGGCGCTGACAACTGTGTGGCAGTATGCCATGATGCACAGTCGGCAATAGCCCTGATTGAGCAGTATGTGACGCTGCCTTCCCGTGGAATTTTAAAATTAAGCAGCAGCCTTGAAAATAAAAACGTCTACTGGGACGATGACCATATCTGTCACATCAGGTCAATGTAGGCTATGCAGTTTATGGCGCCTTTTGCCCTGCAGGGGGATTATATATCACAGGAACAGGAGTCACGGCAAAGCCTCAGCCCAGGGTGTAATATTGCCGGGCAGAGGGGAAAGGAGAAACAATATGTATGAAATATTTGGTGAGATGGATTCGGCAGAAGAAATCAATGCTGCTGCCAGGGGACTGAAAGACGAGGGAGACAAAGAGAACCTTTATACACTCGCGAAAGAAAATGGAATTGACGGCGCATTTGTAGACATGTATCTTGACGGCACAACGGGAAATCTCTGTTGCGACGTCGCAACGGCAGCGCTCGGAAAGATTGATGTGGAGGCAGCAGTATTAAAACCCGTTGAGATCATAGCTGACTGGGTAGAATACATAAAAACCCTGTGCAGTGATGATGAGGAATTTGCACAGGCAGTACGCAGGAAAGGAAAGAGCCTGAAAGGATGCATCGGAAGCCTGTTAGGCTGGTCATTTAAGGCAAGGTATAAGGTGGAAAAGGATATCATAAAGGCAGCAGGCATCAACAATGCATCTGTAGAGATGGGTATACCAGGCATGGGAACAGCCAAGAGGCTGATCAGGGAATATTATCTTGGAGGAGGCACTGGAAAATGAGAAAAGCAGGACTTCTTGACAAAAAGCCGCTGACAGCCACACGTGGTATGCTGGAGACAGCGCGCAGGGATAAAGGCACGAAAAAGAGGATAGATGCGTGGCATGGCGTAGTGACATACACGGAATATGAGAGCAGATATTATTTCAGGGCCATGATATCTGTCAATAAAGAGATCCTGGAGGTCGACCTGTTCACCCGGCGGGATCTGGCACTTGGAAGGACAGATCCACGGTTTCGGATATTCCTTGACCGTGAGAAAAAGGATTTCGAGAGCTGGGATATGGTGAACGAAAAATGGAGCAGCGCCAAGATCAACATGCTCGAGACTGATGATGACAGATATAGTTATACATACCGTGGACGCAACCATGCGACAAAAGCAACACTGCATATTGTAAACGGATTCCTGTATACCGGGTGTATGCAGGATGTGGAGATGGCAGTCCTTGATTTCCAGGCAGGGATCAGGAAGACGGAACTTTCGAGAAAACACAAATTTATAACAGATGTCATAGACAGTTATATGAGCATGGTACCTGACAGGATGCCTGTAGACTGGATGAAATTTATAAATGACAGGGTTCTGGAGCACAGCGTCTTTTACACAAAAGATACAAAAACGGGGTACTGCACCCACTGCCGGCTGCATGTACCGGTTCCGGCAGATGTAAGGCACAATACGCTGGGGAAATGTGCCCAGTGCGGCAGCAGCATTATATACAAAAGCTGGAAAATGCAGAAGCACACGACATACCGTACTACGGTGGCGATACTGCAGCAATGCACGGATGGCGTACATTATGTCTACAGACAGTTCCGGGTGGACATGTATACGGAACGCCAGGAATACTATGTGCCTGAAATAAGGATCCATGAGGATCAGAGATCATTGTTTTTACTTGGAAGCAGGAACGGCATGGCAGGCAGTTTAAAAAATTACGAGTGGGGAGAGTTCAGATACACCGGAATAAAAAGATGGTGCGAGGGCGGGACCGTAAAACATAGCGGATTCTATGGCGAGAATTACGGGTACGCAAAGAGCATCTTGTATACCGGAAATATTAAAAAAATGTTGAAGGATACCTGTTTGAAATATGTCCCTGCTGCAGAGATCATAAGGAGTATGGGCAGGGAAAGGATCAATGTGTTGGCAGTGCTTAGTGATATGGAAACGGGATTCTCTTATGAAGTTTTTTGGAAGATGGGACTAAAGAGGTTTGTCTGGGAACGCATCAGCAGGGAAGGCAGGAACGGGCTGGTGAAGATTCCGCGTCCAGAGGGACAAAAGCCATGGGAGCTCATGGGCATGACAAAGGAGGATATGAAGCAGGCCGTACGTCTTGACGCCACTGATCAGCAGATGCGCATAATACAGAAGGCAGCGCGCATGGGAGTGAGGCTGGCGGACGATCAGGTGGAATTTTTTGACAGGTACACGGGGAACCATGCGGTCCTTGATTATATCGGCGCACAGACGCCGCACCGCATAATAAGATACCTGAAGGAACGGGCAGGCGTGGAGGAATGCGGGAAGGACGTGCATAATGAGCCCCTGCATTTCTGGATGGATTACCTTGACATGATACGCCAGATGGGGTGGAACCTGCGGGACAGATCCATATTCTTTCCACAGGATATAAAAAGGGCACATGATGAGGCTGTTGCAGTATATGCAGTCTGGAAGGATAACGCAGACGCGGAAAAGATGCGGGCGAAGGATGATATAATGCGTAGGAATGCAGCAGAGATAAAGAAAGCATTTTGTTACAGTGATGATACGTATATGATAAAGGTTCCGGAGTGCTATCTTGATTTTAAACACGAAGGAAACGCCCAGCATAATTGTGTTGCAACTTACTATGACAGGGCAGTGGAAGCCAGATGTATCATCCTGTTCGTCAGAAAAAGGCTGGAGCCAGACAAATCTTTTTGCACAGTGGAGATACAAAATGATGATGGCAGATTTAAGGTGATGCAGAACCGAACGGCATACAACAGGGAAGCTCCGGAAGACGCAAAAGTATTTATGAAAAAGGCAGTAAAGGAAGCGCAGGGGATCGCGGATAAGATAGTAGAAGAAGGGAAAAGAATCCGACAGAAAGCAGCGGGATAAGGGGGAAGATATGGAACAGATGGAACTTATTGAAAAGCAGGATTACGAAAATTTCAAAGAAGAGCTGAGCCGAAAACTGGATGAGACAGCGGAAAATTTCATCGTGATTGGATATATCTTAAAACAGGTCAGGGACAGAAACCTTTACAGACAGGAGAACTACAGCGATATTTACGGTTTCGGGCTTGATGTATATGGATTGTCAAAATCTACGGTAAACCGTTTTATAAACATGAATACAAAATTCTCTGTAGGAGGCAACAGCCGTGAAATAAAATCGGAATATAAGGGATATGGGCGCAGCAAGATACAGGAGATGCTGAACGTGGATGAATATGACATGGAGCTGATCACGGCTGATACAACGGTTGACCAGGTAAAAGAACTGAAAAAGGCTGAAAGCGTCCAGAAGCAGATCGAGAAGGCAGATCAGGAAAACAGCCTTCCCCTGATTCGGATGGCAGCCAAAGATGAATCAGGAAACAAAACATCCGACCCGGAACCGACGGATCCGTTTGAGGCGTTGATTACAGCATTCTGGCGAGAAAACACTGAACTATACCATAAAGTGGCAGCAGGACTGGCCACGCCTGAAATAGCTGCGGAGGAGATCAGCCCTTCCGGAAGCATGACATACAGGAACGGCGTGAACATAATGTTCTTTTACGACATTGATAAGGGTTTGAAATTGCGGAGCTACGAAAAGGGAAAAGCTGAGATAACGCCGTACACTTATCAGGAGTTTATAGAGAAAACAAGGGATCTTGATCCTGCACGGGTCCGGGAAAACGGGAAGAAAGTGGTGGAATTTGTTGAAGACATGGAACTGCCAGTGGAAGAAGCAGTTGCGACGCCGCAACCAGACCGGGACGAACAGGATCCCCCATATGTCCCGGTACCAGGACAAACCAGTGTATCAGACCTGCAGGGAGTCATGCCGGATGCTGATGGGATTTCTGGGGGAGATAAGGACATTGATAATGTGATAGACGGTGAATACAGGGAGCTGGATGAAAATACGCAACGGACAGATACAAAAGAAGCTGGGGTAAAGACAGATGAAGAGCGCCCATATACAGACGTTGAGATAAAGAATGCGCTCAGTTTCTTCGAGACAGAGTATTCGCACATGATCGGTCTTCAGCAGAACACTGCAAAGCGGAGGAATTATAAGATCGCACTGGAATGTATACGCAGGTGCTATAAAATGTATGGGACAGGGGTGTGCTAATGAAAAAGGCAACAGCAAAGGATCTGCTGGATGACCAGAAAAGGCGTTTCCGGCACTTGAGACAGAAAGAGCAGGACAGCAGCACGACGGAGGACGCAAGGGCAAACTTCCGCCGTGCCCCGTACATGGGAATGTATCAGCAACACAGAAAGAACATATGAGACTGGATTGTTAAGGTAAAGAACAGGGGATATTCTGATTTTGAATATTGTGGGAAATGTGGGTTTGGCGCAGGTGAACCAACGCATAAATACTGTCCAAACTGTGGGACGCGATATTTATAGTAAATGGAAGAAATAAGGAGTTTAGGAGGCGATAGTTTGAATTTGGGATGTATGACCGAACTACCCTGTTCATGCCGAAAGGATATAGACGGGATTGGGTACTGCGTGAAAAACGAGGGTGAGTGTGAGTATGCAGAAGAGATTCTGCAAAGATTTTACTTATAAAATAAGGATTTGCAGAAAGGGAGCTGAACAAACTCATGAAAGTCAGGTATCTTGATGAATATTGTCATAAGTGCAACTGCCAGATGAACACATGGGACAAACGCCTGACAAAAAC
>JAETQH010000229.1 GCA_021770785.1 Lachnospiraceae bacterium | reverse complement strand
TTCATCAGGATTTCCTTAATCACGGAGAAGTCCCAGACGTACCGCCCGTTTTCCGGGTCTTTCTTTTCCCATTTGGTGCGGATGTTCCGGTGTCCCCGCTTCCGGTTCCACCATGTGGGGCAGGGGATTTTTTGCTGCTCCAGCCTGCGCCGGATGTAGTTGGGGCCTCTCCCTTCCAATGCCCACCCAAAAATCTGCCGGACAGCGGGGGCGGTTTCCCCGTCAATGAGAAGGTGATTCTTGTCCTCCGGGTCTTTCTTGTAGCCAAATGGGGCGATACAGCCGGTGAACTGCCCTTTCTGCGCCTTTAGCACATAGGAAGAATGGACTTTCTTGGAAATATCCTTGCTGTACATCTCGTTCAGGATATTTTTAAAGGGCGCAATGTCGTTGTTGTCCCGCATGGTGTCGATGCCGTCATTCATGGCGATATAGCGCACGCCGTTCCTTGGGAAGAAATCCTCGATAAGCTGCCCGGTCTGCAAGTAGTTCCGTCCTAACCTCGATAAATCCTTTGTAATGACAAGGTTTACCTGTTTCCGCTCAATGGCTTTCAACATCCGTTTCAGGTCGGGGCGTTCCATGTTCAAGCCGGTAAAGCCATCGTCCTGATAGACTGCCGTAACCTCCCATCCCTGCTTCTGGCAGAACTTTTCCAGCATATCCCGCTGGTTCTCGATGCTGGCACTCGTCCCGTCAAGGTCGTCGTCCTTGGACAGCCTGCAATAGATAGCCGCCCGGAAGCTCCCGGCAAGAAGTGTGTCCATCCCTGCATATTCAAAAGTGTTCATCATAACCGTTTACCCGCACAATCCAGACGGAACACGGTCACATTGAACCTCGTCTTTATTATATCTCATTTCTTGTGTTTTAGCAAGATATTCTTTATCTATTTTTCTGCTGTGCTTCTGTGCGATAAGGCTCACGAAAACGTCCGTAGCGTCCAGCTCGCCGTCAAATACTGTGGTGACATGAATCTCTGTTTTATTTTTCGCCATAGGCAGTTGTCCTCCATACATGAAAACAGCCAGACAGGGAAGGTCGGCAACGAAGTCCGGCAACGGGCTTCAAAAAACCTTGGAACGAATCCTTGTCTGGCGGTTGGGTTATTTTATACTTTTTCTTTTATTTTTCTGTTGCTTTGGTTGTTAAAGGGGAGAAAAGCCGATAGTTACGGGATTTTCCCCGGCAACCGGCCCGGCAACGGGATAGCAACGAAGTGTGCAACGGGCTGTC
>JAETQH010000023.1 GCA_021770785.1 Lachnospiraceae bacterium | reverse complement strand
AACCCTATCAAAAGCAAAAGCCCGGAAAACCTTGATTTTCCGGGCTTTTTGAGCCATTTTGATAAAATTTAACGCTTGCTGAACTGCGGAGCGCGACGAGCCGCTTTGAGGCCGTACTTTTTACGCTCTTTCATACGCGGGTCACGGGTTAAGAAACCTGCTTTTTTCAGAACTGGTCTGTAATCTGCGTCTACATTTAATAATGCACGGGCGATACCATGACGGATAGCTCCTGCCTGTCCTGTGTATCCACCACCACGAACGTTTACTAAAACATCGAATTTATCAGCTGTCTCGGTAGCTGCTAATGGCTGACGTACCACAACCTTTAAGGTCTCTAAGCCGAAATATTCGTCCATATCTCTTTTATTGATAGTAACTTTACCTGTACCTGGTACTAAATATACTCTGGCAACAGATGATTTTCTTCTTCCTGTTCCGTAATACTTTGTATTAGCCACTGTTTTTCCCTCCTAATTAAAATGTTAAAGCTTCAGGTTTCTGAGCTGCATGTTTGTGATCCGGTCCTGCGTATACGAATAATTTTGTATACATCTGCCTTCCTAAAGGTCCTTTCGGAAGCATTCCCTTAACAGCGTGCTCGATAACTCTTTCCGGGTGTTTTGCTAACATTTCTTTCAATGTGGTCTCTTTCATTCCACCTACATAATCGGAGTGATTGTAGTAGATTTTCTGGTCTAATTTCTTACCGGTTACTTTGATTTTCTCTGCATTAACAACGATTACATAATCACCTGTATCGATGTGCGGTGTAAAGATTGCTTTATTCTTTCCTCTCAATACTTTAGCAACTTCAGTTGCTAAACGTCCTAATGTCATACCTTCAGCGTCAACTACATACCATTTTCTATCAATGGTAGCTGGGCTAGCCATAAAAGTTTTCATTGAATCTTCCTCCTAGAAATAATCTTGCGAAACGCTTTGCCATGTGAATGTCCAGGACACATGCCGCTGCATTCTCTTATTGTTTATAGTTTAAATGTCACTCCGGGGCTTTTGGATTGACATTAATTCACTATCACAGACTTAGATATTATATTACACGAACCCTTGCGTGTCAAGGATTTTTTTAATGTCAACATTAAAATCTCCCGGCTTTAGTACGATAATTGTGATGGCATAAAAATAAGGTCTGGGGTTTCTCCCAGGCCTTCATAAAATTTATGTACCTCAAAAATTCCAAGGAACAAACACAAGAAAAACGCAACTCGTTTATCTTTTGCCGTACCACAATTCGAACAGGATATTGCTATATTCGATATTTCTTTCCCCCATTCCGGGTAATTACTCATCTCCATACCTTCTGCTCCTGTTTATTTTACTGCTTTTCAATCCCATCTATATCAATGCTATATCCAATGATTTCCCCAACATCCGTGCAATATCCTCTTACAACGATTGCATCTCCGCGCGACATTTCCAAGATTGCTTCTTTTTGCTCATCGGATTTAATGTAACATTGTATATTTGTTAAATCAAAATCATTATCGGAAACTATCCCAATATATTTTCCGCTACTGTCGATATTTCCTAATTTTCCGGTTATTTCCAGATACTGATCTTTATAGTCATTCTGCGCTTTCATTGCATTATTTGAAAGAATATCTGAAAGTTCTGTTGCCGAAACAGAAATATATTCAACCGGCATTTCCATTTCTTCCATATCATCAGCCTTTGCCGTTTCTTTTACCTCATCACCCTTTGCGGCGGAACTGTCAGCCGTGACATTGGAATTGCCCGCCTGTTTCTCGTCGGTTTTATCATCTCCGCCACCGGATACTGCTGCAATTAAAATAATCGCCAGAATCGCTATGATAATCCACTTTCCTATGCCGCCCTGTTTCTTTCTGCAATTCGGACAAACCTTCGCCTCTTTCGGAATCTCACTTTTACAATGCTTACATAATTTTGTTTCCATATCCATATCCTCCTTGTTCTTTTTTAATCTCTTTCCTTTTGTAATACTACTTTATCCTGCTTTATCTTACTTTATGGCATATGTCAACCTTTTATCGTATATATTTAAGAAAGAAATCTGTTTCACAGACTTGTCTGCCTTCATTCAAATCCTTTTTTTAATAACAAAGCGAGGTTCTCTATGAAACCATTAAAAAATAAAGTAAGTATTACCCTTGATTCAGACATCATTGAACAATTAAAAGTTCTTGCGAAAAAAGATGACCGCTCCTTCTCGCAATATATCAATATGATATTGAAAGAATATCTGAAGCAAACAAATAAAAAGAAAGAAGCCTAAAACTTCCTGTCTTATGCTTCTTTCATATTAAACAACTTTATTCTGTTTTTGGTATGCAGCGAGCATACATTTTCTCTTTATACTTTTATTCTCTGTAAACGACTTCTTATTTTCAATACAATTTTAAGATAAAAACGTCTCCACAAAAACACATATTACTGCAGCACCAAAAAGAAATATAAATTCTGCCACAATATATCCCATAAGGCGTACTATGCGCATTTTGTGATTTACAACCGGTATTTTTTGTCGTATTCCACGATAGTCACAGACAAAAAACACCCATAAAATCTGTGACAGCCATACCATAAACCGCTCAAACATTAATCTGCTTAGCGGAAGTAACTGCCCGTTAGCATCCATTATCTCCATCGAAAAACAAATCGTGGTAATCAGTACATAGCCAATTACCGCCACACACATTTTCCAGAACTTTCTGCTCCGAAATCCTGGTATCTTATAGAAAGGCTCATTTTCTGTTTGCACTGGAATTTGCGTTTTTCTGCCATTCTCGCTGTTTTCACCAAGCACATCTTTCAATTCATTTTGCAGTTCGTTTTCCAGTTCATCCACCGATTGATATCTGTCCTCCGGGTTTAATTTTATACATTTCCGGATAATCGGTTCCATCCGCCCCACAGCCATTTTTTCTGACGGGAACGTATGTGTAAGCAGATAATTGAGCAACACACCCATTCCATAAATATCCGTCCGTGCATCCGTTTGTCCAAACCCGAACTGCTCCGGTGCCGCATAGCCTTCCGTCCCCATCATAACCGTATCTTTCACCTTTCCCGGCTGATAAATCCTTGCAATATCAAAATCAATCAGCTTAACGTCTCCCTCATTGGTAAGAATCACATTTTCTGTTTTCAAATCCCTACAGATAATCGGTGGCTCTGCTTCGTGTAGCGGTCGAAGTCCTCTGCATAAATCGACCAGAATCCTTCCTGCTTCCCCAAAGGAAAACTCCCGTTCTCTTAATACTTCCTCCAGATTTTTTCCGGTAAAATATTCTTCAATAACTATGAGTTCATGTCCTTCACATATACATTCATATATCTTTGGAATATAGGGATTCGGATGGTTCTTCAAAAAGGTATAAATATCCAAAAGTTCCGGTGTGAGATGCTTTCGGACACAAATCAAACCATTGATTCTATTTCTTACAATATGTACTTTCTCATTTCCATTTAAACTGCCAAGCTCCTGGTATTCTGACAGACAATATTCCTCCGACAGTCTCATTCCACTCCGTCCCCATCTCTATTCCCATACTTCTCAATTCCAACAATTATTTCTTGCATTTGTCTTTGCGACACGTTATGATGCTATGTTGTAGTATCATAAAATAATTTTATTATTTTTTTCATAATTATTCAAGGAGAGCTTATGACTGACAAAACAACCGGAGAATTAATGAAACTTCTTACTTCCATAAAAAACACTTCTGAACTGAAACAATATACCGACACCCTTTCTAATGCCAGGTTATTCATTACCTTTCCCGAGTATATCAGTGAACAGATGCGCCTTCACCATATGACTGCCTCTCAATTAATCGCAGACGCAGGACTGCAGCGCAATTACGGCTATCAGATTTTAGACGGCAGACGCAACCCGTCCCGCGACAAAGTCATTGCTTTATGTCTTGCGCTTTCCCTTAATCTTTCCGATACCGGACGTGCACTTACCCTCTCAAAAAACGGACAACTCTATTCAAAAAACAAACGGGATTCCATCCTTATCTTTGCTCTTGAAAAGAAACTGTCCGTTATGGATGCCAATGAACTTTTACAGGAAATGGGCGAACCACTTCTCTTGTGACTATCACATTTTTTATTCAAATTCAATCCCCATCATCGTAAGTCCCTGCGCCGGGGCTGTGGGTCCTGCCGCACTGCGGTCCTGTGCTGCTAAAATCTCCGGGATTCGCTCCGGAGGAAGTGCACCGCCGCCAACCTGAATCAATGTTCCTGCAATAATTCTTACCATATTGTAAAGAAAACCATTTCCGGTCACGCGGATGGTAATGATCTCTCCATTTTTTAACACATCACAGGCATAGACCGTGCGCACAGTGGTTTTTACCTGGGCCCCGATTGCACAAAAGCTCTTAAAATCATGCTCTCCGACCAGATAGGAAGCCGCTTTTTGCATTTTTTCCACATCCAGCGGGTGATGATAAAAATAGGTATCAAACCTCCTAGACGGCATACGGAAGGTGCGGTTTAAAATCCGGTATTCATA
This sequence comes from Lachnospiraceae bacterium, assembly GCA_021770785.1. Taxonomy (GTDB): domain Bacteria; phylum Bacillota; class Clostridia; order Lachnospirales; family Lachnospiraceae; genus Roseburia. The sequence continues at coordinate 54,784 of JAETQH010000023.1, read as the reverse complement.
GGTCTTTCTGCTGTTCTGATACCGGGGATGCCAGTCCTCCGGCACTTCACAGGAATCCTGCACCACAATATCCTCCGGCAGCCTTTGATTTAGTGCAAAGGAAATCTTCTCCGCAGGCATTCTGGTATTGGTATCAAAAACCGCCACATTTCCCAGAGAATGTACCCCGGAATCTGTCCGGCTCGCCCCGGCAACCGTAATCTCTTCTCCCAACAACTCCGTCAGTTTCTTATTCAACACTTCCTCAATGGTAATTCCGTTAGGCTGTACCTGCCATCCCTTATAATTCGTCCCGTCATAGGCAACAATCAATTTTATCCGCATATTTTTCTCCCAGAATTTCCGGTTCTACTTTCTCCGAATCCATTAAGAATTTCTTAGGAACTGTCCAGAAATAACTTTTAAATAGTACGCCAGATTTTTCTTCAAGAATGCAAATTACTACGTAATTATCAAAAATCAGGCGCATAGCGGGCTATGTAACTGATTTTTGAGTGGTGCTATTGGAGAAAAAGACAAGCAATATTAAAAGTTATTTTGGGACAGTTCCTTACATCGGAAATGGCAGAAAAGTCCTGCACAACAGCACAACCGCCAGATACCCCATCATAATCAGATAAGCCGCCCTGTCCCTGTTTTCGTAACGCAGCGGCTTCATCTTCGTTCTGCCCTCCCCGCCGTTGTAGCATCTCGCCTCCATTGCCATGGCAAGGTCGTCCGCCCGGCGGAAGGCAGAGACAAACAGCGGCACCAGCAGAGGTATCATATTTTTCACCCTCTGTACTAAATTCCCGCTCTCAAAATCCGCCCCTCTTGCCATCTGGGCTTTCATAATTTTATCCGTTTCTTCTATAAGAATAGGGATAAAACGCAGGGCAATGGACATCATCATGGCAATGGCATGAACCGGCACACCGATTTTTGACAGCGGCATCAACGCCTTTTCCAAGCCGTCCGTCAGCTGGTTCGGCGTGGTTGTCAACGTCATGATAGAAGTTCCCAAAATCAGATAAATCAGGCGGATCACCATTAAAACGGCATTTTGGGCCCCCTCTGCCGTGATTTTAAAAACCCAGAAACTTATCAGCGTCTCTCCCGGCGTTAAAAATAAATTGAACAGCGCCGTTATCAGCATTAAAACGATAATTGCTTTTAAACCCTTTACCATAAACTTAAACGGTACCCTTGATATCCGGATAATCACAAACAAAAACAGGGATATCACCAGCAATGCGGCGATACCCTTAAAGCAAAACAAAGATACGATATAAAGCATCGTAGCAAACAATTTTACCCTTGGGTCTAATTTATGAATCACAGAATTGGCAGGATAATATTGCCCTAACGTAATATCTCTTAACATTTCTTTCTCCCGAACCTTTCTCTTTCTGCCGCCCGAAGTTTTTTCACCGTCGGCAGCATTTCTCACTGTCTGGGCCGTCCTTATCTGTGAAAATCATTTTTCTGCGAATCGATTCCCGTCAGCGCCTCTAACAGGCTCGCCCTTGCCTCAGCAATGGTTGTGGCATCGGTATTCACCTGCAGTCCATGGACTTTCAGCTCATTCATCAGATAAGTGACCTGAGGTGCAGCAAGTCCCACCGTTTCTAACTCCTTATAGTGACGGAACACTTCCCTTGGCGTTCCGTCATACATGACACTTCCCCGATTCATCACGATGATGCGTTCCACATATTTTGCTACATCCTCCATGCTGTGGGACACCAAAATTACCGTAATGCCCCTCTCTCTGTGCATTCGCGCCACTAAATCAAGAATTTCGTCCCTGCCGGCCGGATCTAAGCCCGCTGTGGGTTCATCTAAAATAAGGACCTCCGGTTTCATGGCAAGAACCCCTGCGATGGCAACACGCCGTTTCTGCCCGCCGGACAAATCAAAGGGGGACTGGTAATAAAGCTCCTCCGGCATTCCCACGTTCCTTAATGCCTCAAAGGCACGCAGCCCGGCTTCTTCCTTTGACAAGCCCTGGTTCCTTGGGCCGAAACAAACATCATCAAAGATAGTAGTTTCAAAAAGCTGATGCTCCGGGTACTGAAATACCAGACCCACACGGTTGCGCAGCTCACGCAAATCGAAATCCTCGTCATATATATCTTTTCCGTGGAAATAGATAGCGCCGGAGGTTGCTTTCATCAATCCGTTTAAGTGTTGTATCAAGGTGGATTTTCCGGAACCGGTGTGACCGATGATACCGATAAACTGTCCGTCTTCTATTTTTAAATTTATGTCCTTCAGCGCCTGAATTTGGTAAGCGGTGCCGGGGCTGTAAATGTGGTTTACTTTGTCTAGGATGATTGACATAAATGGGATGCCTTTCTGGTTTTATTAATTTGATATAGGGACGCTGGGAAGGGCAGGCATTTTTATGCGGACACGCTTTCGCTCCGTGAAAGACGCAGCGGCTGCTAAGCTCGACAACACCTCGCTAAGCACCGGCGTCTTTCAAAGGGTCCTCCTAAAAACGCCTGCCCTTCCCAGCTGTTTATCGAATAAAATTTACAAATGCCTAACTCTTTCATTTATTATAATCTACCTAGCATATTCTTCTAATTGGATAAACCAGAAGAATATGCTTCAGTAGATTTCATATAAAACTTATCTTGCAGGCGGCTCTACTTGGGCTAGGCGTAAAATATGTTCCACTAATTCTTCTCTGGTGAGTACGCCCACCGGGATATCTAAGCCGGACTGGCGGAGCAGGTCGGCTAGGATGGTTATCTGGGGGACGTCTAGGCGGTATTCTTTTAGTTTGCCTACCTGGGAGAAGATTTCCCTGGGAGTTCCCTGCATGACAACTTTGCCCTGATCCATGACGATGACATGGTCGGCGTCCACCACTTCCTCCATGTAATGGGTGATAAGGATAACAGTTACGCCCTTTTTGCGGTTCAGTTCATGGGCAGTGCGGATGACTTCTTTTCTTCCGTTGGGGTCGAGCATGGCTGTGGGTTCGTCAAAGACGATACATTTTGGCTGCATTGCCACTACGCCTGCAATGGCGACACGTTGTTTCTGTCCGCCGGAAAGTTTGTTTGGGGAGTGGGTGCGGTATTCCAACATGCCTACGGATTTTAAGCTTTCCTCCACACGCTGCCAGATTTCCTCTGTGGGAACGCCGATATTTTCCGGGCCAAAGCCCACATCCTCCTCCACAACGCTGGCAATAATCTGGTTGTCGGGATTCTGGAAGACCATCCCTGCGGTCTGGCGCACGGGAAGCACATTCCGTTCTTCCGATACATCCATGCCGTTTACCCAGAGGCTTCCCTCGGTGGGCGTCAGCAGGGCATTGATATGCTTTGCCAGAGTGGATTTCCCGGAACCGTTATGGCCTAAAATAGCAATAAACTGTCCCTGTTCCACATCTAAATCCACATGGTCAAGGGCAGTCTGGATAGATTCCACGTTTCCCTCTTCGTCCCGTCTGATATATTCATGAACTAATTGCTTTGCTTTGATAATTCCCATTTTATCATTTTCCTTTTTCTAAATCCGCCAGTGTACTGCCACAATAAAACTTGTTTTCCCCGTCCGGAAAATTTGCAGCTTCAGGACAGTCTCCTTGTTACGAATCCCAACTCAGGCGGTGTAGTTCTCCCTGCAATTTCATATGGTCAAATTCGTTCTGGCGCAGTGCCTCGTAGAGGACGATTGCCACGGAATTAGACAAATTCAGAGAACGGGTTTCTCCAATCATAGGAATCCGCACGCAGGTATCCGGATGCTCCTTCAAGATTTCCTCCGGGATTCCGGCACTCTCTTTTCCAAACATGATAAAACAGTCCGGCTCGTAAGAAACCTCCGTATAAACATGCCTGCCTTTGGTGGTTGCCATATAAATTTTTGCTGTGGGATTCTTTTCGCAAAACTCCTGCCAGTTGACGTAGGTGGTAACATCCAAGTCCTTCCAATAGTCCATTCCGGCACGCTTAATTGATTTTTCGTCCAAACGGAAACCTAACGGCTCAATTAGGTGCAGCTTCGTTCCCGTTGCCACGCAGGTTCTTCCGATATTTCCCGTATTTGCCGGTATCTCCGGCTCATATAATACTATGTTCAACTCTGCCATTTCTTATGACAAGAGCCGCCGCAAAACCCGGCGGCTCTTTTCTCCTAACCTTTCATTCTCAGTTCCGTAATAAATGCTTCCAGTCTGTCCATCGCTTTCTTTAAATTCTCCAGCGAATAAGCGTAAGAAATCCGTAAAAATCCCTCTCCGCAGTCTCCGAAAGCTGTTCCCGGAACAACGGCTAACTTCCGGGCATTCAAAAGCTTTGTAGCAAACTCATCCGAAGTCATGCCAAACTCCTTAATACAGGGGAACATATAAAACGCCCCAAAAGGCTCAAAACAGGACAAGCCCATTTCCTTAAATCTATGTAACAGGTAGCGCCGTCTGCCGTCGTACTCTTCCCGCATAGCTTTCACATCATCATCTCCATTGCGCAACGCCTCCACTGCCGCATACTGGCTGGTGGTCGGGGCACACATAATGGCATACTGATGAATTTTCAACATCTGCTCAAGAATCACCGCAGGACCGCAGGCATAGCCAAGCCGCCAGCCCGTCATGGCATGGGATTTAGAAAAGCCGTTAATTACAATGGTTCTCTCCCACATACCCGGCAGAGATGCAATACTGACGTGATTTTCCAGATAGGTAAGTTCCGAATAAATCTCATCGCTCAAAATAAATAAATCATGTTTTTTCACTACTTCAGCAATCTTCTCTAAATCTTCTCTTTCCATCACCGCACCGGTGGGGTTGTTGGGGAAGGGCAGCACTAAAAGTTTTGTTTTCGGAGTGATTGCCGCCTCTAATTCCTCCGCAGTCAGACGGAATTCATTTTCTGCCTGAAGCTCAATCACCACCGGAACACCGTTTGCCAACACTGCACAGGGCACATAGGAAACATAGCTGGGCTGCGGAATTAACACTTCATCTCCCGGATCTAACATGGCGCGCATGGCAATGTCGATTGCCTCGCTGCCGCCTACTGTCACCATGATTTCTGTAATCGGGTCATAGGAAATCCCGTAACGTCTGGTGAGGAATCTGTCAATTTCAATCTTTAACTCTTTTAAACCTGCATTGGAGGTATAATGGGTTCTTCCTTTTTCTAATGAATAAATACCCTCGTCACGGATATGCCACGGCGTATCAAAATCCGGCTCGCCCACTCCCAAAGAGATAGCGCCCTCCATTTCACTCACAACATCAAAAAATTTACGGATACCCGATGGCTGAATGTTAACGATGGTCTTGTTTAATGGGTCTCTCATGGTATCATCTGTATCCTTTCATCTTTTGGCTGTTCTGCAATTACGGTTCCGTGATCCTTGTATTTTTTCAAAATAAAGTTAGTCTTTGTGCTTAAGATAGAATCCAGCGGGGACAACTTATCAGAGACAAACTGTGACACTTCCCGCAGGGTTTTTCCCTCAATCGTAACCATAAAATCAAAGCCGCCGGAAATCAGGTAAACGGAATTTACCTCCGGATAATTATAAATACGCTCTGCCACCTTGTCAAAGCCCATGCCCCGCTGCGGCGTCACACGAACCTCAATCAATGCCGTTACCTTTTCAATGCCTACCTTATCCCAGTCGATTAAGGTATGGTAACCGCAGATAATACGCTCTTCTTCCATTTTTTCTAACTCGTTCATCACCGCAGCTTCGTCCACGCCAAGAACAATCGCCAGCTCTTTTAAGTCAATTCTGCTGTTCTTCTCTATAAATGTTAATATTTTCTCTCTCATAAAATTTACTCCTCCATTACCTCATACAATTCGTCGGTTTTCGGCGGCTCTAGGAATCTTCTTTCCTCTTCATTCAGAAGCACTCTGTCATTTCCCTCCGTTGCCTTTCCGATAATGACTGCAGGAATTCCTGCTTTTTCTAATTCACGCACTAAAGTATTTCCGTCCGACGCAGCCATCAGCATAGAGCCGCTGGATATCAGCTTATAAGGATTGATTCCGAAAAATTCACAGACTTCCACCGTTTCCTGACGAATTGGAATTTTTTTCAGGTCGATTTCAAGTCCGACGCCAGATGCTTCTGCCATCTCCCAGAGTGCACCAAATATTCCGCCCTCTGTCACATCGTGCATAGCACCAACGCCAGACCGAACGGCGACGGCGGCCTCCGAAAGCACGGAGAGATACACGTCAAAATTTTTTGCCTTTTCCACAAAGGGGGCAGAAAATCTGGTCAAAAGCTCCTCTTCCTTTTCCTTTGCCAGAATGGAGGTTCCCTCAATGCCAATCCACTTGGTCACTAAAATATCCATGCCCGGTTTTGCCCCTGCGGTGGAGACTAACCTTCCGTCCTTCACCTTTCCCACGCCGCAGACCGTCACTACAGGCTGGTTTACCACAGCAGTGACCTCCGTGTGGCCTCCCATAATCTGAACTCCCTCTTTGGCACAGGCCTCCTCCACCTGGTTCATAATGCGTTTTAAAGCAATCTCCCGCACCTTCGGGGGCAGTAAAACAGTAAGCAAAACACCAATGGGCTCTGCACCGGAGCTGGCCAAATCATTTAAGGTAATCTGAATTGCAAGCTGTCCGATATCCTGCGCCGTTCCGGTGATGGGGTCGGTGGACAGTACAAGGGTTTCATCCGCAGCTAATTTTATCGCTGCGCAGTCCTCCCCCACGGAAGCCCCCAGAACAACTTCCGTTCTTTTTGTATGAATTTGTTTTAATACGGAGCGTTTTAACACGTTCTCCGGGACTTTTCCTATTTTCATTCCATTCTCCATACGTTTGTTACAACGCAAGGCTGTCTCATGCGAGGCAGCCTTTTCTCCCTTTTCGGAAATACGTTATTTTATCATTATTTTTCTGTCTTACTGTTGTCCGGTATCTACCTGACCGTCCCCGATAATCGCCTGCTCTTCTGCTGACGGCGCCGGTTGTTCTGGTTGCTCCGGTTGCTGCACAGCACTTGCCGCAGCGGAATACTGCGCCGCTGCCGCATAGATAGTAGCTTCATCTCCGGTGGCAAGTGCTGCCCCGATGGCTGCCGACACATTCGGGTCTGCGGAGGCTGTTCCTACCTTAACAATCTTTGGCGACGCTTTGTAGCTACTCTTATTGAACACCTCACGGCTCTCTTCCACGCCGTCCACCGTCACCACTTTCCACAGCTGTGCCACATATCCTGTATGCTTTCCCTGGGAAACGCCAATATAGCCTGCCGGATCCCCGGTTCCCACAAATTGTACTCCCGGATCTGTCTGGGAAACAACTTCGCTCTCAAAAGAAATCTTCCGGTTAGAAGGTCTTGTGTCCTGACCAAAAATGTTAAAGTACACATTTTTTCCCTGGGTATATCCCTCAATAAAAATCGGGGTATCCTGGTTATTTACAAATTTTAAATCCTTATAATCACCTGCAATCGCCGCATCCATAGAAGGCTTTACATAGGTCACAATCATGGAATGGTTCGAACGCTCTGTAATCTCTAGCTCCGCCAGAATCACCGCATTATATAACGTAGTGGAAACCTGGCAGACACCGCCGCCGTAGGACTGTACGGTCTGACCGTTTTCATAGGCTCCTGCCAACTCGTAGCCGTTTGACGCATCCAGAGGACCGATTGTTTCGTAAACGGAAAATTCCTCTCCCGGATAAAGCACCGTGCCATTGATTTTGCTGGTAGCATTGGAAATATTATCACAACGGTTCTGGGTAGAGCTGTTGTAATTGGTGTTGTAGCTGCCCAGTAAATCCTGTATCTTTGACAGTTCTTCCTTCGTTCCCCTAGGGTCCACAATTTCAGCCGTCAGCTCAATGGCGCCGTCTGCTCCGTCCCAGCCGGTGTTAATATATGTTTCAATATCCTCCACGGCCTTCTCAACATTCACCTCAATGCCCTGAGTTCCCTCCACAATCCGGAACGCACCGTTTTCACGGACTAATGTGCTGTCCACTGCCTCCTGATTAAGCTCCCCTGCTTTTTCCTCCAGCAGGGCGGTCACTGTATCCGTATCTACATCTAACGCCATCTCAATTACAAGATTGCCGTTTTCTAAATCTTTCTTATCTTTATAGCGTTTAATCAGATTGCCGCTCTTGCAGACGTCCATGGCCTTCTGAAGCACACTCATATCTGTAAAGGAAGTTCCTAATTCCTGCGCCTTCACCTCAATGCTCTTCTCTCCTACCGTCAACGTAAACACGGCCTCCCCGGCGTTCTCCACATAAGCCTGCACTGCAGCTTTGGCTTCTTCTTCCGTCATTCCGCCCACATCTATGCTGCCGATATAAACGCCCTCTGCGATTGTCTCTTCTTGTGCAGCCTGCGCAATCCGGCTTCCCGCCGGTATGGCAAAAATAATCCCCGCCGCAAGCACCGCGCCTAGAAAAACTCCTATTTTACCTGATTTTTTCATATTTTCCCTCTTATCTTTGAATCGTGAACAAATCTTTTTGTTCATTTTATCCTTTATTACTGCGCACGTTTTCTGCGCATCCCAAGTTTCTCAGAAACTTGTATAGGAACGCTGATTTTGCGTTCATTATATCACAATTATCCTCTTTTTCAAGGTGCATTACCACGAATATATTTGACTATGTTCCCAAATTTTAGTATATTTTACATGAATGCCGCAAGAACAGTTGTCAGCAGCATTGTGGCAATAATAACAATAACAACTGCTGCCAATACTTTTTTATTTTTCTTTTTTCCAAAATTGTACATTTGCTTCACCTCGTTTTTGTAAATTTGTCAACAGAAAGGACATTATCCATGAAATTTTTAGGTATCTTCATTATTATTTGCTCCATCCTCTCCTATCTCCGCAAAAAGCATACCAAGCGCCAGGAACAGGTCAGTGATACCTTCTGGGAAAAGGAACAGCAGGCAAATCTCACCAAACGCCAGGATATCAGTGGACTTCCCTATATTACCATACCTTTGGAGAAATTTCCAATAGGCAGCTTCGAAAATGATTCCATAAAAGAATGTGAAGCCACCCTGTCAGAGCTTTCCGATAAGAAAATTTTAAATTTAGGCATGCAAACCAATACGGATTTGAAGCTTGCCTACGGCGCCGCTAACCTCACTGCCCTGATAGATTGTGAGCAGAATTTCGACACACTCTGCAAGACACTCGTCTCCTATGCCGCCGCCCTTCTTGCCTTAGACCAGACCGGCGCGGCACAGGAAATCTTAGAATACGGCATCAAAATCGGCTCCGATTCCAGCCAGAATTTCCTTATGCTGGCAGACATTTACAGCAGCGGGGGGAATTCCTCCAAAATTGAAGAACTGATTTCCGTTGCAGAAGGGTTAGACTCCCTGATGAAGCAGTCTATTTTAGAAAAGCTTCATCAGAAGTTAGAGACTCCCCTTTCTTAAATCTCTTGCCCATTTTTCCATAGCGCAAAATCAGCTGGTCCGTCAGCCTTGAAGCCTCGCTTCTTGTCATCCCCCCTAAGTTCCGGGAAAGTTCTATCCCGTGATAGGCAGCAAATTCCTGTAGATACCGGATTTGCTGCGGTGTCGCCAGAGACTGCCTCTTCGCCTTGTACTGTAACGGCTTCGGGGTAAAGGCTTCCTCATTTTCTTCTCCAAAAGTTTCCTTTAACTTTTCCAAAAGCTGCGCTGTCTCTATGGCATCATCTAACGCCCGGTGCGCATTGCGGCGCAAGATTCCAAAATAGCGGCAGAGACTTTCCAAATCCTTTTTTTCTTCCTCCGGCAAAAATTTTCTCGCCAGCTTCAGTGTGTCCACCGCCTCCCGCTCAAAACAGCGTTTGTGATTCACCGCCCACTGTTTCAGAAAGCTGTAGTCAAAGATGACGTTCTGCCCCACCAGAATATCCTCTCCTAAAAAGGGGAAAAATTCTTCCATCACTTCATCTAATTCCCTTCCCGCTTCCGCCGCCTCATCCGTAATTCCGGTAAGCTCCACAATCTTTTCCGGCAATTTTTCCTGCTGCCTTATGATGGCTGCATATGTATCTGTCACCACCCCATTTCTCACCCGCGCAGCTCCCACCTCCAGTATCCGGTCCGTTTTCGCCCGCAGCCCTGTCATTTCCAAATCAATCACTACATAGTTCTCTATCAATTCTATTGTCCCACTTTCCTGTTTATTCCGTTTTTTCTTTTTTCTGCCTGAGGCAGCCGGCATACCTCCGCCCTGACAATCTGACTTTCTCCGTTTTATTCTCCCCTTGTTTCGGGAAATACCCAATTCACCCTCGCCTGATAGTCTAGCGGATCTCTGTCTGTGTAATCAAACAGCGCATACAGCGGCTTTTTCTCCCTGTCCGGCAATTTCTTAAGCGTCCGTTCCTCTTTTCCCGGAAAACGGTAGAAAAACCGCTCCACATGGGACTGTTTCCCGTTCCGGCAATAGGCTTTCGTCACCGCTTTCCACTCACTGACTTCCGGCGCCCATCCCGGCCTGCTCTTGCAGTTTTCCCGGTAATACAGGTCAAAAACCAGACTTTCCCGCAGCATAGGGAGTATGTTTTCCATTTCCCGGCGGTTTCCGGCAAATTCCTCTGTCTCCGCCGTCTCTTCCATTTCCCGGCGGTTTTCGGCAAATCTTTCCGTGCTCACCATTTCCTCCATAAATTCCAGAAGGATGCCGGAACGCCGCAGCCTCGAATGGCTCATGGCAAAATAGCCCTTTCTCTCATAAAATTCCCCCAGCTGCTGAAACATGGCAAAAGCACTGGGAAAAAGCAGGTCTAACAGCTTCATGGTCACTTCAAACTGCCCGCTGTTATAGTAAACCTCCAGCATTTCCTCCACCTGTTTGATTCTCAGTACCTCGTCAAACCCCAGCCAGTGGGTTTTCAGCACCTCATAGGGCGGTCTGCTGCGGTAGCAGATACCGTATTCTGCTGCGTGCTCATACATATAAGAGCCCTTCAGCACCTTCAGAAAACCTAACTGTAACTGGTTAGGTTTTAACGCATATATCTCGTCAAAGGATTTTGCAAAAGTATCATAATCCTCATAGGGCAGCCCTGCAATCAGATCTAAATGCTCATGGATATTGCCGTGGCTCTGCACCTCCCTCACCACTTCCTTTAACCGCTCTAAGCGCATGGTGCGGTGGATTTCTGCAATGGTGGCTTCGTTGGTGGACTGCACCCCGATTTCTAACTGTATCAGCCCCGGACGCATGGAGCCAATCAGATCTAGCTCCTCCTTTGTCAGCAAATCCGCCGATACTTCAAAATGGAAGTTGGTAATTCCGTTGTCATGTTCCTTAATATAGTTCCAGATTTCCATGGCGTGTTCATGGTTGCAGTTGAAGGTCCGGTCCACAAATTTCACCTGGGCTGCCTCCCCCTCAATAAAAAACTCCAACTCCTGTTTTACCAGTGCAAGGCTCCGGAAACGCAGCTTTTTATCCACGGAGGAAAGGCAATAGCTACAGGAAAAGGGACACCCCCGGCTGGATTCATAATAGATAATTCTGTTCTTAAAATCCTCGATTTTATCATAGCAAAAGGGAATCGTACTCATATCAAGAGGTTCCTGTGCCGCAGTGTATACCACCCTCCCGCCGGAGCAGTAAGCAATGCCTGCCACCTGTCTCAGTCCGGTATGTTCCGCTCCTTCCGATGCCGTATCCTGTTTTCCGGAAAAATATTCCCCGTAGTAATCGCAAAGCCGGCAGAAGGTTTTCTCCCCCTCCCCCATCATTACTCCTGTAATCCCCGGATGAGCCTGCAAAAAGACTTCCACCTCATAGGAAACCTCCGGTCCTCCCACCCAGATAGGAACGCTCGGGCACAGCTTATGAAATTCTTCGATTAATTCCTCCACATACGACATATTCCAGATATAGCAGGAAAAACACAGCACGTCCGGCTTTTCCTTATAAATCCCCTCCAGAATATAGGAAACCGAGTGATTGATGGTATACTCCGCCAAACCGATATCGCAATTTTCCCGACAGTCTGCATACTTCTTCGCATAAGCACGCAGGCTGTAAACGGCAAGGTTAGAATGGATATATTTTGCATTGATGGCTGTCAATAATATTTTCATGGAAATTGTTCTCTTTCTGTTTGCTTCTTCATTGTACCGTAAAAATGCCAGAGACAGCACCCCTAACACCGCCTCTGGCATTTTTTATTGTAACTTATACTTCCCCTTTCAGACCATGATATGTCCTACAATCACGTCTATGCCGGCAATCCATAAAAGCACTGCCCCGCAGACATATGCCTTGGTCTTATGCACAAACCCGAAATGATACCCGGTATAAATCCCGGCTATCACCACTGCCACCGTCAGGCACAAAACCGTAAGCAGCATCAGTTTTATACTGGTTCCTAGGAAGCCAAATGCAATCCCCGTCAGCAGGGTATATCCCCCCGTCACCACTGCAATGCGCATAAGCTTCCCGACTTCTAAGCGGTCTTCTCGATGTTCATAAATATGTTCATTGCGGATTGCTTTTACAATCAGACGCACCCCTAAGGCAAAGAAAATAACCGCCGCCATCACCAGTCCTATAAACCGTTCATCATGTGCCATTTCGTTTTGATAAAGAAGTTTTGCGAGATAATGTCCCAGAAGCAATAAAACCATCTGCCACGCTGCCGAAAAAAGACAAAGCATGCTCAGCTGCTTTTTGTCTACTTTTGCCACCAGTGCCCCCTGACATTCCATAGCGGCAAACATGTCCAATGATATACCCGCTATAATCAGCAGATTCTCTATTGCATTCATGCTCTCCCTCCTCTATCCTAACTCTCTTTTACTTTACAAAAAAAGACGGTGTCCGGAAATATCCAATCCTTTTATTCTGTAGCAACGTCTTATACATATCCCCCATATTGTCTATACAAAATGACATACGGAACTATCTGTATGTTACATTCCGTTCAGGATATCCTCCATGGAACGGTTGATGATATAATCATAAATCTCCGCAAGCTCTCTGCCGGATATGCTCATCCCTTCCTGTATCCAAGTAATCACCACATAACACATGGATTGGGCGTAATACTTGGAAATCCGCTCTGGTGTCAGCCACACATATTTCTGAGGCTTTGCCGCTTCAGACTTCTTCACCACCTTAAGCAGCACCTGCTCCACGCAGTCCCTCGCAATGCTCTCAAAGGAATTCTGTCCCTCCAGACGGCTGGCTCTGGTATAAAACTCCCGCTCCCTTTCAATACTGGTAAAGAGCAGCACCAACGCCTCATTTATCATGCCGTTCTGCACTAAAGGCTCTATCGGCTCTAACAGCTGGGTTTTGATGATCCATTCTAACAGCTCATATTTGTCCTGAAAATGGTTATAAAAGGTAGGCCGTATCACTCCCGCCTTATCCGTTATCTCTTTAATTGTAATTTTTTCGATTGGTTGTTTTGCTGCAAGTTCCTTAAAACTTTCTGCCAAAAGCGTGTCAATCGCACTCTTTCCCTGTCCAGTCATAATTCCCTCATATCATCGTGTCAAACCTATATCAATGTCCTGCCAATGGTAATGCTTCTTCCCAAGGGGTCGTCCCGGAGATTTAACATCTCCCCCGTCTCTATCACCTTCACAAGGGGACGCAGCGCAAAATCGCTGAAATTCTTTGCAACAACAGCATGCTGTCCGTTGGAAAGCTCCACCTCGCACCCCACCGGATATACCGCTATTTTCCGTATAAAAATATCCACCAGTTCCGGGTCAAATTCCGCCCCCGCCATCGCCATCAGATACTCCACCGCATCCAAGGGAGACAACCGCTTTCTCTGGGGACGCTTTGACGCCATAGAATCATAACAGTCCGCCAGCTTGATAATGCGGGCAAAAAGAGGAATTTCTCCCCCTGCCCCACCCGTAGGATAACCCTCTCCGTTATACCATTCGTGGTGCATCAGCACTCCCTCATATACGGCGGGATAAAAATTGTATTTGCTTTTCAAAAATTCACTGCCTAACCTGGGATGGCTTTTCCACTGCTCCCTCGCCTCACCCTCTAAGGGCCACCTGCCATTGACAACTTCCGAATCAATAAATTTCTTGCCGATATCATGCAGCATGGCGGCAGTCATTAAATCATAGAGCTGTTCTCTCGGCAGGCCATATCTGGCTCCTAACATCACAGAAAATGCCCCTACATTCACAGAATGATAATAAAGATAATCATCATAATCACGGATGTCCATCATATTGCACATGATATCTCCGCTGTTTAAAATATCATCCACCACATTCTCTATGGTTTTCCGCAGATTTTCCTCTTCCACAGGCAAATCCCCTTCGTCCACATCAAAGGTAAACAATTCATGTATCAGATTTAATGCCTGTCCTCTCATCTGCGGCGTCAGTATTTCCTGTATCTCAATGCTGCGTGTAAATTCATCATCGATATAGATACCGGAAAATCCTAGAAATTCCAGATTGGAAATGTATTCTGCACTTAAAATCAAATGTTTTGCTAATAAGCGCCGTCCTGACCCGTCATAAACGTCCTGACCCAAAACCATTCCCGGCACTAGCTTACTGGTTGGCATATAACGCATATATTTTTCCTTTCAAAAAGCGAAATCCTATGTTTATTTTATCGCAATTATTCCGCAAATTCAACGGTTACAAAGTACCCCTTTGGGGTCTCTTTCACATCCACCACCGTTCCCTCGGTAGACTTAATCCGTTCGCTTACAGCATAATTCGCGGACATGGCATACGCCTTTCCCAGAGTATAATAATACGAGTTCGGAAGCTTCCCTTCCGTAATCGGCAGGACATCACCAATCTCCAGCAACCCCGTGCGCTCCATTTTAAATTCTTCTCTTCTCATAGCCCTTTTGTATTCTCTTCTTTTACTTTTCCTCGTCACTGTCCACTTCTTCGTACTCCACGTCCACGGCTTCTGCCGCCCTACGTATCTCCTTTTCCGTCCGAAGCGCCCTAGACACCACCCACAAATCGGAAACACCGTCGTAAATCAGGGCAATGCCGATTACCTGCAACGCCAGCGTCACCACGCCAACCGCATTCACTATGCAGATAACGCCGAATACCAGGCTGACAATAGCAATAAGCAACATGATATACCATTTGTCGTAGCCTCCCCGCTTTGTCTCGACGGAAAGCTTGATATCCTGAAGAGCGTGAACCACCAGTATGGCTCCGATGACAATAGGGATAATTCCTTCCACCCGCTCCGGTTTCAGAAATATCCAGATGCCAACCAATAAAATAATCAGTCCCAGCACGCCGGAAAAGGTCTGTACCTCCCGGTTCATAAAATAAGAAACCAGATTCACAACGCCCATGACAATGATGCCCACTGCCAGCGCCTTACACAGTAAATCAATGGTTTCCTTCGGGCAGATTAACAGCACCAGTCCCAACAGCACACACAGTATTGCACTGAAAATCATGCTGGCTTTTATTTTGGTCAAAATATCCTTCATTACGCCACCTCTTCCTAACGCCTGTAAAAAATACAGTTCATTTTTAAGGGAATCATACCATTTTTTTGCCCTTCCGTAAACCTGCTTTTCACAATTTACTCCAAGAAATAAGTAATGGCTTCTTGACATTCGCCGCCGCTATGCTTACACTGATTTTAGTTTCAAACAACAGGGAAAGGACAAACACCATGGGAAAAGAAATAAAGACAAATGCCATGCGCATTTTAGACAGAAATAAAATTCCTTACGAAATTCTTCAATACGAATGTGACGAATTTATCGACGGGCTCCACACTGCCGAAAAAACAGGCGCTCCGGTGGAGCAGTCCTTTAAAACCTTGGTCATGCAGGGGAAAAGCCGGCAGTACTACGTCTTTGTGGTCCCTATCGCCGGGGAAGTGGATTTAAAGGCGGCGGCAAAAGCCGTAGGGGAAAAATCCGTGGAGATGATTCACGTCAGGGATATTACCGCCATCACAGGATATGTCCGGGGCGGCTGCTCCCCCTTAGGCATGAAAAAGCAGTTCCCCACCATTATCCACAAAACGGCGGCGGACTTTGACAAAATCTACATCAGCGGCGGGCGCATCGGCACCACCATCGTGGTAAACCCGGAAGCTCTGCGCAAAGTAGTCCGGGGTGAATACGCCGACATTATTTAAGAAAAGCTCATATTCAGGCAATCCCGCATCTGAATATGAGCTTTGTTTTTTAACTGGTAAGACTTTCTCCCCCGCCTCTTGCAAGATCCATAATTTTCTGCAGCTCTGCTCCCTCTACCGGGGCTTCACCGTGGTCAATATGTTTTCCGTCCCCGCCAAACTCTCCTAACATCCGGGTATTTTTTTCTTTCCCCATCTCAATGGTATAATAGCCCGCCCTCTTCGTCAGCGGGTTAAAGGTCAGATAAAGGCGGTAGCAAAGGGGCGGTGTCATATCCCGCTCCGGCAAATCCACACGAATCAAAGTCAAATCCTCCGCAATGTCTAACGCCATAACGGAATAGTCTGCCTCCGAATACGGATACAGCTTCGGTTCTTTATAGGTCTCCGCAAAAATCTGGTTGATAAGGGCTTCTTTTTCCTCACAGAGCTTTGTGACAAATTCTTCTTTTTCGGTAAAGAGACGTTTCGGCAGAATACCGAACTCCACCTGTTTTTTTACAAACACATGAAACTGTGCCGGCGTCATCTTTATCTTTTTCATCTGAGCTGCCTTCTGATCCACTTCATGCAGCTTCTCAATCAGCTCTTTCTTTAGCACAAGGTTGTCCGAGAAGGGGTTAATCACCATTCCTGTCAGGTTTAACTCCGGCTGCACTACGATATTGTTGCATGCCGGAAACGGCATCCGTAACATCGCCTGACTCTTCGGTTCCTCCGGTATCTGCTCCTTGGAAGTATAAAGCACTAAAAACTGCTCCTCTCTGCTGTTTTTTAAAAAACAGGGAGTAGGCTGGTTCGGTGCCTTTAACATAGCCGGAACAAACAGCATGGTGGGACGCAGAAGGTTTAAAATCTCCGTCAGCTTCTCCTTTGTGCGCTCTGCAATATATTCTTTCATCGCCTGCTCTAATCTATCGTTAGTGATTTCCATTGTTGTCTTTTCTTCCATAATAAAACGATATCCTTTCATTCTTCCTTATATGCTTCAGACCGGGCAGACTGCCCTGCTCTTATCCACAGACATTTCATATATTTTACCACAATACGACGGAAAAATGAAGATTTTCTATTCCACCTTAAATACCTCTATCTCTTCATTCAAACGTTTTGCCGTATTGTCGCATTTCTCAACCTCTTTCGAAACCTCATCTGTACGGTTTTTCACCTCCATTGCCTTGTCTGCAATATTGGCAGTTCCCTGCGCTCCCTCATTGGTGGCAGTTGAAATGCCCTGCATAGCATCCAAGGCACCGTCAATGGACGCCAGCAATTCCTGAGACGTAGCACTGAAATCACTAATCAGGGAATCGATATCCTCCGCATCCTTATTGTAGGCCTCTACAACCTCTCCAAACATATCGTAGCTTGCCACCACGTCGGTTGCCACAAATTCCAAAAGTCGTTCTGCGTCCTTAGAAAGGTTCTCTACTGCGGCGGTTACCTCCTGGGTTACCTGCTGAATCTTCGTCACCGTCTGTTTGGACTGATCAGCCAGACCTCCTATTTCCGTCGCTACAACCGCAAAGCCTTTTCCTGCCTCGCCTGCCCGGGCCGCTTCAATGGAAGCATTCAGCGCAAGGAGATTTGTCTGGTTGGTAATCTCCATAATGGCGGAGGATAATACCTCTATCTCTTTTACCACCTCTGCCTCCTCTAAGGCTTTTGTCAGACTCTCATTCAAATCATTATGTATCGCATTGGCATGCGCCCTCTGCTCCCCTGTATCCTTCTGTGCTTTTGCTGCCCGCTCATGGATATTGGCTGCCTGCTCTGCACCGTCCTGAGAACGGTAGGCGATATTTTTTGCTGCCGCCTCAATCTCACCGGATATATTTTTAAGGGTTTCTGATGAGGCTGCCGTTTCCTCCATCCCTGCCGCAAGCTGCTGCGTCGTTGCCGATACATCCTCCACATTACCGCTTAAGATAGATACGCTTCCGCTTACCCGTTCTACAATACCGTTGATCTCCTCACCCTGTTTTTTCACTTCTCCTATCAGGCTGCTGACCTTTCTTTTCATCTCCTGTAATTCCTGCCCTAAAATTCCAAAATCATCCTTCCTGTTATCCAGATGCTTCGGAAGGGCATGGGTAAAGTCCCCCTCGGCAATATGTCCGATATAGCGCAATGCTGACTGAAACGCTCTGCTTAAGGAGATACCGATATATACGCACAATCCCACTGCAATTATCACAATAATCCCCTCTATCCCAAGAACAATACGTATGGTAGTATCAATCTCTGCGCTGATTTTCTCTGTTTTCTCCGCCACTTCGGTATCAATGTAATCGGTATAATTTCCCGTTCCGACTACCCACTCAAACGGCTCAAACGCTTTGCTGTAGGAACGCTTTGGAGATGCCTCTGTCTCTCCCTCCTTCGGGAAAACATAATCTGTAAAACCGCCCTCCGGCTCCTTTCCCACACGGATAATCTCTTTTACCATCTGATACCCGGCAGCATCCGTTGTCTCCATACGGTTCGTTCCCTCAGTGGCGTTGCCAAGAAGCACCACATTATCTCCATCATAAGTGTCTGCCCAGAAATAACCGCTTTCTCCGTAACGAAGCTCCCGCAGCAAATCCGCACCCTCTGCCTTCGCTTCTTCTAAGGTGCATTCTCCCCTTTCGCATTTCGCATAGACTGCCTCTAACATGGAAACGGCATTTTCCACCTGTTCCTTTATGTTCTCATCATAATCCTGACGAATACTTTCATCCAGAATTTCTACAATTTCTTTTTCCATGTTCTGCATCTGTGTTATCGCCACTCCTCCTAATACCATCAGACCAATTAAAGTGACGACCGCCATTAATATTACCTTCGCCTTTACACTGATATCTTTCATAGCTATTCTCCTTCTTAAAACTTCTTATTAATATACTTATTATCCCACTTTTTCTGCTTATTGTCTATATTTTTTAATTTGCTGACTGCTTTTTTCACTTTTTTATCAAAATTGCACATATGTAAAAATTTCTGCCCTGTCTTTACAATCTCAAACTTCTGTCTAAAGACTTTCTTTTCCCCACCGGTTAAACTATAATTACAAAGCAGGCAGAAGCAGCCGTCACAATGGGGAGACGGAAAAAAGAACTGCTAATTATAAAAGAAAACGGAGGGGTTTTTACATGGCAAAGTACATTATGGCACTTGATGCCGGAACAACAAGCAACCGCTGTATCCTTTTCAACGAGAAGGGTGAAATGTGCAGTGTGGCACAGAAAGAGTTTACACAGTTTTTCCCGAAACCAGGCTGGGTAGAGCATGATGCCGATGAAATCTGGTCTACACAGTTAGAAGTGGCAAAAGAAGCAATGGCAAACGTCGGTGCAATCGCTGCCGACATCGAAGCCATTGGTATCACCAACCAGCGTGAGACAACTATCGTATGGGATAAAAATACCGGTGAGCCTATCCATCACGCTATCGTATGGCAGTGCCGCCGTACTTCCGAGTACTGCGACTCTTTAAAGGAAAAAGGGCTGGTTGAAACGTTCCGTCAGAAAACAGGACTTGTGATTGACGCTTATTTCTCAGGAACCAAATTAAAATGGCTTTTAGACAACGTAGAAGGGGCAAGAGAAAGAGCAGAAAAAGGAGAACTGCTCTTCGGTACCGTCGAGACATGGCTCATCTGGAAATTAACACAGGGCCAGGTTCACGTAACCGATTACTCTAACGCTTCCAGAACCATGATGTTCAACATCAACACCTTAGAGTGGGATGAGGACATCTTAAAAGAATTAAATATTCCAAAATGCATGCTCCCGGAACCCAAACCGTCCAGTTGTGTTTACGGTGATGCAAACCCGGTATTCTTTGGCGGCCCGATCCCGATCGCAGGTGCTGCAGGCGACCAGCAGGCTGCACTCTTCGGTCAGACCTGTTTTACCAGCGGTGAAGCAAAAAATACTTACGGAACCGGATGCTTCTTATTGATGAACACCGGAGAGAAACCTGTTTTCTCCAAGAACGGCCTGGTAACCACCATCGCCTGGGGTCTTGACGGCAAAGTAAATTATGCTTTGGAGGGTTCTATCTTCGTTGCCGGAGCTTCTATCCAGTGGCTGCGTGACGAGATGAGGTTTATCGACTCTTCACCGGATTCCGAATATATGGCAAGAAAAGTAAAAGACACCAACGGCTGTTATGTGGTACCTGCCTTTACAGGTCTTGGCGCTCCTTATTGGGATCAGTACGCAAGAGGTACTATCGTAGGCTTAACCCGCGGCGTCAACAAATACCATATTATCCGTGCAACCTTAGAGTCTCTGGCATATCAGGTAAATGACGTATTAGAGGCAATGAAAGCCGACTCCGGCATCGACCTTGCTGCCTTAAAGGTAGACGGCGGCGCAAGCGCCAACAACCTCTTAATGCAGATGCAGGCTGACATCAGCGGCGCCCCTGTCAACCGTCCGATGTGCGTGGAAACCACTGCTATGGGTGCAGCTTACCTCGCCGGTCTTGCTGTCGGCTATTGGAAGAGTAAAGAAGACGTTATCAAAAACTGGGCGATTGACCGCACCTTTACACCGGAAATCGATGCCGAGGAACGTGGTAAGAAAGTCAAAATGTGGAAGAAAGCCGTTACTTATTCTTTCAACTGGGCAAAAGAAGACTGATTATGAGGAGGTAAATGATTATGTTACCATAATCGGACCTATTGCAGGTGCCTTAGGAACTGTCCAGAAATAACTTTTAAATAGTGCGCCGGATTTTTCTTTTCAGGCATAAGTTTTCCTTGGAAAACAAGAAAAAGAGCAGGCTTGTAAAATAACATTACTGTTATTCCTCGCCTGCTCTCATCATTTCATGGCTTCTTTATAGTTTATCCTATGTACAATTTCTACAAATAGAACCGCTTTTTCTTATATCTTTTATTATATCTGCAAAAAAGGGAAACGCAACCAGTTTCAACTTTTTTCATTAGACATTTTCCTGTTTTTGTCTAAAACATTTGTCGTTTTCATTTTTCTGCCATCTCAGGCAATCTCATGCAAATATTCGCATAACACCTGATACAGTTTCTGCGGCTCCACAGGTTTTGCCACATGGTCATTCATGCCTGCCTCTTTGCATACATGAATATCCTCTATGGAATCATTGGCTGTCATGGCTATCATAGGTATCACCTGCGCATCGGTGCGCTTCGTCTGACGCATCTGGTGCGCCGCAACCAATCCGTCCATCTCCGGCATACAGATATCCAGCAGTATGATATCAAAGAAAAATTCTTCCTCCTCGTTGAACCGTTCTAACGCCTCTTTTCCGTTTTCCACGCAGACCACGTCCATATTGACGTTTTCCAAAATCCGTCTGGTGATTTCCACGTCCATGGGCTGGTCCTCCGCCAGCAGCACCCGTTTCTGCCTTAAAATCCGCCGGATCTCCTGCATTCCTAACTGCTGTTTTTCCTGTTCCGGCTGAATAGCGGCTATCTCCACATCCAGATGAACCTTTACCTCAGTTCCCTCTCCCAACTCACTGCTGACCTCTATGGTTCCGTTCATCAAATCCACAATATTTCTGGTAATGGCAAGCCCCAGCCCGGCGCCGTTGTACTTTTCCGCCATACACCCGGTTTCCTGGGTAAAAGGCTGGAACAATATCTTCTGGAACTCCTGGCTCATGCCGATACCACTGTCCTTCACCAAATAATCTGCAGAAAATACATCATTATGAGTAGCATAATTACAAATACGGAAGGTCACCTTTCCTCCCTCCGGCGTAAACTTCACCGCATTGGTGAGAAGATTAAAGAAAATCTGCTGAAACCGCATGGGATCCACCATCATATTCAGGTTAAGCTCATCCTTCGTCATTTCAAAGCGGATATTCTTCTTCTGACAGGCAGGCTCCATCAAAAGCCGTACCCCCTCCACAAAATCCGAAAAAGCATATGGCCTCGGATGTAAATGGAAACGCCCCGTTTCGATTTTAGACATATCCAGCAAATCATTAATCAGTTCCATTAAGAAATTGCTGGCATTCTGGATTCTGCCCAGGCATTCCCGCATCTTTTCCGGGTCGTCCACCTCTTCCATGCCAAGAGCCGTCGCCCCTACAATCACGTTCATCGGCGTTTTAATGTCATAGCTGACCTTTGCCAAAAATTCTGTTTTTGTTTCAGCTAAACCCTGCTTTGCCCTATCTCTCTCCCTGTTTGCCCGCCGGACACAAATCACTGCGACTGCAATTACTACACACAGAATGAGAAACATCGCAAGCACCCATACTGCATTATCCACAACGTCTCCTCCTCAGTAAAAACTTATTACTTATATTTTAACATAGCCACCTTTTTATTTGAAGTGACTGGCAGAAAAAAGAACCGTATTTTCCATTGTTTTTCCCTCTTTCCTATATTATAATATAGGCTGCTACAATTAGAAAGTTGGTACGATATGAAAACGATTATCAAATGGCCTGGCGGCAAGTCCCGTGAGGTGGATAAAATTCAAAATTTAATTCCTGCCTATGACAGGTACATAGAGCCTTTTTTCGGCGGCGGCGCCGTGTTTTTCCATCTACAGCCCGGGCATGCTGTTATCAACGATATCTCTCCTATCCTGATTCGCTTTTACCGCCTCGTCAAGGCACAGGATAGGATATTTTACGATTATCTGATTTCCTATCATGACAGCTTCCAGTCGGTTTTAACCGCTGCCGACACCCGGTATGAGCAGGTAAAAGAAGCCTATCTCTCCGGTTCAAAAGAGGCTGCCGCAACCCTTGTTGCCTCCGTATTAGAGACAATCTCTCTGCCGGACACCTTAATTTTTGATAAAAAATTTTTTCAGGAAACTATTTTAAAAAATGTGCTGGATAAATTTTCACGTACCCGGAAAAACAATGAAAAACAGCCTTTTTCCGATACGGATTTGAAGGAAAATTTACTTACGGGCTTCACGAACGGTTTTTATATGTATTTTCGGGATGTCTATAACGATCTTGCCCTGCACCGGATAGAGGCAGATGAAGCGTACACCGTAGCAAACTTTTATTTTATCCGTGAGTACTGCTACGGTTCCATGTTCCGCTACAATACAAAGGGGGAATTTAATATTCCTTACGGCGGCATCAGCTACAACCATAAAGATTTTCTGTCAAAAGTCAACGCCATGTTCACGCCGGAAATCAAAGCGCTTTTTTCTAATACGGAAATTTATAATTTAGATTTTGAGAAATTTTTCGCTTCTCTGGAACTGACGAAACGGGATTTTGTCTTTTTAGACCCTCCCTATGACACAGAATTTTCCGACTATGAGGGGCGGGATTTTACCCGGCATGACCAGACAAGGCTGGCGGAAACCTTAAAGCAGACTAAGGCGCAGTTTATTCTCATTATTAAAAATACAGATTTTATTTATAACCTATACAAAGATTATTTCCGCATCCTCTCCTTTGATAAAAATTATACTTACAATGTGAGAAGCCGCAACGATCGGAACGTGGAACATTTGATTATCACAAATATCCCCGAAACATGTGAGGGTGGCACCGTTACAATACCGATAAGCCGACAATTGTTTTGACTTCGTTCTTAATTTG
The DNA here is from genome assembly GCA_021770785.1 of Lachnospiraceae bacterium. Lineage (GTDB taxonomy): Bacteria > Bacillota > Clostridia > Lachnospirales > Lachnospiraceae > Roseburia. The sequence goes on along the minus strand of JAETQH010000023.1, from coordinate 31,137 downwards.
TAATAAAATAAAGTAAAAAGGAGGCTTGTTTATGGCAATTTTACAAATGAGCTGAACTAAAAAAGCGGGAAAATCCCGCTTTTTTACAATCTATGTTATCAGTATACCCCTTGTCTTTCTGCCACCAGCCGGACAAATGCCGACACATCGAAGGGCTTATTGAGAAAGGCATCCATCCCGCACTCTGTCAGCTTTTGGCAACATTCCTCATAGCCGTATGCGGAAAGGGCAATCGTATGCAGATTTCGTATATCTTCCCTCCGGTGCGCCCGGACTGCCGCTGTCAGCTCATAACCGTCCATTTCCGGCATGGAGATATCCGTAAGCAGGACATCAATTCCTCCCTGCGGCGTTTCCGCTAAAATTTTCAATGCCTCCACCCCGCTCTCTGCCGTGATGGTTTTAAACCCCTCCGCCTTAAGCATCTCACTCGCCACCTCCAGATTCAGCAAGTTATCATCTACAACGAGTACCGTCTTTTCCTCCTGTGAAAAATTCTTAAACTCCAGGGCTGTGATATTTTCCTCGTCCTTTGGAAGTTCAAACCAAACCTCGACCGTGGTGCCTGCCCCGGCTTCACTCTCGATGGAAATCTCCCCCTCCATGGCATCAATAATGTATTTGACTATGGCTAAGCCCACACCTGTCCCGCAATGGGTTTCCGACACAATGCGGCGTCCTCTTCCAAAGACTTCAAAAAGCTGTTCTTTTTGTGCCTCATCGATACCGTTACCCGTATCACGCAGTGTAATGTGAAAACAGGTTTTCCCGCCGTCTCTATCCTCTAAATCAATTCGTAGGAACACACTGCCTCCCGGCTTATTGAATTTCACACCGTTTTCCAGAAGGTTAAACAACATCTGCTTGATTCTCAAACAGTCCCCCACATAAACCCCTAACGCTTCGCATTCTATCCGAAAACTCACTTCTTTATTTTTTGACACATACTCGAAAAACCTCCGGCAGGATTCCACCAGTTCCTCCACAGAAAATTTTTTATACTCCAGCTGCATTTTTCCATTTAAGAAATATGCCATATCCAACACATCCGACAACAGCCGCATCAAATATTCCGCCGAAGCATGTACACTTTCTATATAATAATCTGCCTGTTCTAAATTTCCCTTCTGCAATTCTAAATGTGCCAGCTGGTTTTGCCCCATAATGGCATTCATAGGCGTCCTGAAATCGTGGGAAATGTGCTGCATGAACTCTGTTTTCACCTGATTCGCCTTATCGACCTCTTCGTAAGCGCACTGCAGTTCACGCTTATGTTCTTCCTCCGCAACCCATTCCTCCGTGATATCCTTGACATACACCATAACTTCCCTGGGATTTTTACAGGAAATAAATTCTGTCTGCACCCATTTATACTCGCTGTCTTCCTTTTTCTTACGCTGATAAATGAGGATCTGATGCAGGCTGCCCTTCTTTGCTGCCTCTCTCAGTGTAGCAAGCGAAAAGCTGTCTAAAAATATCTTCCTGTAGTTGGGATGAACCAGCTGTGTCGCCACCCTCTCTAAATCTCCCGGATAATCCCCCAGCTGTTTCACACACTCACTTTCCGCCTCATCCGCCTTCAGATAACGGCTTTTTCCGGTGGTAAGATCTAACATCTTAATAGTAAAATAGGAATCCCGCAGCAATTCAATGCCTTCCGTAAGCAAATCCCTCTCATCCGTCAGGACAATTTCTCTTTTCTTCTGTTCATCCACATTTCGGATAATGCCCAAGGTTCCTACCATACGTCCGGAAGGCACTTTGATGGCAACCAGCTGACAGGTGCACCACAGGTATTCTCCATTGCAGTTTCTAATGCGAATATCCATACTGCAATTGTTTCTTTTTTGCAGCTTTTCCCTGCCGCTTTCAAATTTCTCCCTGTCTCCGGGATATATCAATTCAAGCGTGTCGCTGCCGGCATTTTCCATCTGGAACTGCCTGTAGGTGTCTCCATACCAGAAGGTTTTCTTTAGCTTCTCATCCCGCTCAAAAATCAGGCTCTCACTGCTGTCCACTATCGCCTGTATCCGCTGGTTTTCCACATAAAGCTCATTGTAGCGCCTCCGAAGCAGCAGATAAATAGTCAAAAACAGACCAATAAACGCACAGCTTATTTCTAGCACAAAGAAATAGGTGGTCCGATTCCGCGACTCCCGCATATTTTTCAGCACTACCGAACGCATCCTTTGAAATACATACCAGGAATTTTCCTCTAAGGGCTTACAAATCAGTAAAGCTTCGCCGTTGCTCCCTTTATAGGTAAAAACTCTGGCATTTTCCTCAGACATATCCTTTTTGATATCTTCAGCGTCTTCCTCCGTAATTAATTTATCCCGCAATAGTTCTTCCAACATATTTTTTTTGTTTAGCCGGCTGTCACTTCCCACAATCACACTGCCGTTCCTGTCAATAACGGCAGTGTACATACTTTCATCCTCATATCCTGTTTCCAGCAGGTATTTTAAATTCTCCACATGGTACATGCCGATAATAACTGCACATACTTCCTCCTTTATCACCGGAGCATAAAATACAATTGCCTCTTTATCGGACATTCTCGGCTGAAACACCTCTGTGATGCCGCTTTCACCCTCCAACGCCCTCTGAAAATACTCCCGGTCCGAAATGTTCTGGTTTTCTCCTGAAGAACAGTAAAGATTTCCGTTGGCATACGCAAAATAAAGATTATCAAAAGGGGCGTCCTCTGCCAACCCCTCCAACAGCCGCTGCATTTCTTCTAATTCTTCTATGGAAGACGCTGCAAAAACATCAGATACATTTTGGAGATAGTTTCGTGAATCCCTGAACTTTCCGTTAATCCGCTCCGCCACCCTGCCAGAAGCCTGCTCTAAATAATAGGTGTTCGCCTCTTCCACCTGCCGGGCACTCTCTTTTGAAAACGTCTGAAAACTGATATAGTCAAACGCCAGGAAAAAAATAAACACTAAGATGATACCTATCAAATATGTCTTATTTCTTTTCATTCCGCACCTCCTCAAGCCCATCCGCGGAATAACGGTTAGACGCATTCCACAGTATCCACTCCTCATAGCCTGCGTCATAAACCGCCTGTATCTGTTGTCGTATTTCCTCACCCTCATAAGAAATATGTCCGGGAACCCAGCTCGCCGTAAAGCTCTGCAGCCAGGGACGCACCACCGCCCGTTTTTCCTCTCCGACAGCCTGCAGTTCCAGGTCAGAGCCCTGCAGCGCCCGCAGCACGGTTTCATAGGGCTCAGCGTCCGGAACTTCCAAGCCGAACACTCCGTTGGCATAGTGGGAAGGATAAACCATAGGACTCAGCACGTCTACAATCCCGCCGATTGCCTTATAATTCTGTCCCACGCGCTCCGCATCGGTTTCACTGCCGATAATCGTCCCAAATACATCTGCCCCAAACACAATGCCTTTTTCCCCAAGCTTCTCTGCTGCATAGGAAAGAAATCCCGTAATCGCCTCCTCCTTTGTGTCAGTTTGCAAATCCACCCCGTAATCTGCCGCATCCGCATCTGCGCCGATGGGGAACCTGACATAGTCAAACTGTATCTCGTCAAAGCCCATCTCCGAGGCGGTCAGCGCCGTCTCCACAAGATAGTCCCAGGTTTCCTCCCGGTAAGGATTTACAAATGCTAACCCGTTTGCGTCCGTAACAAGGGTTCCGTCCGGCTTTTTCAACGCCAGCTCCGGTCTTGCGGCGGCAAGATACGGGTCTTTGAAACAGACAATCCTGGCGATGGTATAGATATGATGTTCCTTCAGCTTTACCATAAGCCCCTGCATATCGGAAATATAGTTGATACAGGCTCCTATTTCCGCTGCGCTTCCCGACTCTAGTTTCCAGGTGATATTGCCGTCATCATTTTTTACATCAATGACCATGGCATTTAATTCCGTCTCATCCACCAGAGTGATAAGACTATCCATACCGGAGCTCCCCGCCATGGGGCCTGTCACATAAATGCCTTTGACTTTTTCATGACTGGTTTTCCAGTCAGCTATTGGCTCTGCCGCTTCCTGCCCGGACAGATTCTCCTGTTGTTTTTCTTCGCCGGCAATATTCTCCTGGTATTCCGTGGCATTTTCCCCGGTTGTCTCTTTCGAAGCTTCCAAAACATTTTCCTCAGCTGTCTCCACAAAGAATTGCTCCGGCACTGCACATGCGGCTGTCATAGTTCCCGCCACCAGAAATACCAGGAGAAAACCTGTCTGCAAACATTTTTTTCTTTTCATAACACCCTTTTCCATGGATAATCCCATTATTTACCGCAGTCCCTGAATCAAGATAATCAACATCAAAACAGGCAGAACAAACCTGAAATAATTTTTCAGCCACTTCGGCAGTTTTAATCCCTTTCCCGTATTTGCCTCCTCTAAATATTTATCAAACCCCCAGCCCCATTTTGTCACGCAGAACAAAAGAAATACAAGGCTGCCTGCCGGCAGCAGCAGATTGCTGACAAGAAAATCTTCGCTGTCCAACACATCTCTTCCTCCAATGATATGTAGCCCGCTCCACAGATTATATCCCAGCACACAGGGAATACTAGCTATAAAAACAATAATACAGTTGATAGCGGATGCCTTTTTTCTGCTCCAGCCAAAATTATCAATACAGCCTGCCAGCAGGTTTTCAAACACGGCTATTACCGTGGAAAAGCTGGCAAAGGTCATAAACAGAAAAAATAATGCACCCCAGATACGTCCTCCCTGCATGTTGATAAACACATTCGGCAGCGTCTCAAAAATCAGGGACGGTCCTGCATTTGGCTCTATGCCAAAGGAAAAACAGGCGGGAAAAATGATCAGGCCTGACATCAATGCCACAAATGTATCCAAAGAACAAATCCTCACGGCCTCTCCCACCAAGGTGTGCTCCTTTGACATATAGCTTCCGAAAATCTCCATAGCACCAATTCCCAGGCTTAAGGTGAAAAATGCCTGATTCATCGCTGCTGTGATGACATTTCCCAGACCAGCCTCCTGCGTTCTTTTAAAATCCGGCATCAGGTAAAATGCAATACCTTCCCCTGCCCCGGAGAGTGCCGCGCTATGTACTGCCAGCACTATAATCAGTCCCAGCAGCGCCAGCATCATAACTTTTGTAATGCGCTCCAAACCGTTCTGCAACCCAAAACTGCAAACGGCAAAGCCTGCGAAAACAGTAACCGCCATCCAAACCGTCATTTCCACCGGATTAGAACACAACTCACTGAACACTCCGCTTACCGCAGAAGCATCCATGCCGGATCGAAATTTCCCGGTGACGAATTTATAAAAATAACTGACCATCCAGCCGGAAACGGTGGTGTAATACATCATCAAAAGGTAGCAGCCCACCATGCAGAACCAGCCGTGGATATGCCACTTGTTTCCCGGCTTTTCTAACGCCTTATAAGCTAAAACTGCGCTCTTCCTGCCGCCACGTCCCACCGCAAGCTCCATCGTCAGCACCGGTACGCCCATGCACAACAAAAAAAGCAGATAAAAAAGTACAAATACAGCGCCGCCGTTTTCCCCTACCACGTAGGGAAAGCGCCATACGTTTCCAATTCCAATGGCACAGCCTGCGCTCACCAGAATAAACCCCAGACGGGAGCCAAAATTTTCTCGTTCCATGTAAAAATTCTCCTTTTTGTAGAAATTTCTTGCTGCTTGACTAATGATATTGTACCATACCTGTCTGGTATATGGAAATACAGATTAACAAAAGAAGGAGCCTCTCGACTCCTTCTTTGCTTTCTCATCTTTTTTTTACAGTATACCCTTGTCATTGAAAGCAACCGCCTTCGCCTTATGTATGTCCATAGAATGATATCTTTTAAATTCACGCAGCAAATGGGATTCAGTCGCATCTGATATAGGAATGCAGCGCTGCACAGGGTACTAACTCCATATAAGTGTGGTTTCTCTTAAAAGGAGTTGCCGTCAATGGATGGTAGTTTATTTTTTTATTCATTTCAGCAATCATAGCTGAACGGTTCCGTTATCCTGCTGCATCTTCTGTGCGCTCTCGTTTAGTTTACCGACAATCTGTCGGACAGAGTCTACCATCTGAGAATTTTCATCACAGGTATTGAAGGTCTCATTGGCTTGGGCTGAAATCTCTTCTGTAATCGCCGAGATTGTCCGGATGTTTTCCACAATGTCCCCGTTGGCTTGTGATAAATCCTCAATTATGGACAGCAGTGTCTCCGTGCTCTTACTGATATTCTCCGTACCTTCGGAGATACCGATAAAGTTGCTCTTTACCACATTGCTGCTATCAACATTTGCTTCATTACTTCTCGTAACCACATCTACCGCCTCCGACACCTGCCCCAATTCTGCGTTGATATTCTGAATCAGGCTGGTAATATCGGAGGTTGCGACCTGCGTCTTTTTAGCCAGCTCGGAAATCTGGCTTGCCACTACCGCAAACCCTCTTCCGGAATCTCCTGCCCGCGCTGCCTCAATAGAAGCGTTCAGTGCCAACATTCCGGTGTTGCTTGCAATACTGCTGATCGTCTCTATGATCGTATTCATCTGATTGGTGTAGGCGTTCAGCTCTTCCATCTTTATCAGCACCTGCGCATTGGCCGTCTTCGACTTTTCTACCTGCTCTGTAAGAACATCCATCTGCTCCCTGCCAGTAAACACTTTCTGCATCGTATCATTAATATGCTCTTCCATCTGTGCCGCCGTTCCCTTGACATTTTGGATATGGGTCTGAATCTGCTCCGTGCGCTGCATCTGCACCTCCACTGCCTCCGCAGTCTCCGTACTTCCGGAAGAAACATTTCCCATCGCATCATGCACTCTGGAAACAGACTCTCCCAGGTCGGACATCTGCTGAGTAATTTCCGTAATATTCGCAATCATTTCCTGCGAAGACATCAAAACATTTCCCATCAGTTCGCTTGTCTCATCTGTCTTATCCTGAATCTGCCTCAGCTTATAATCATTCACCCTGGTTACTGCAACAGTGGTTATGATCATAAACACAGCTGTAAGAAAAGTAGAAGCTATCCGGATCTCTACATCTGGGATTTCCGCAGATGCATAGCCCACCGTAAGCGCATAACAAACTACATATATCACATTTCCAAGAAAAGCAACTATGCTGATCAAAATATTGAATCGTACATCCATGTAAAGGATAATAACGATAAACATTGGAAATGCATAGGTAAACGGCGTAAGGCTGTTGGTTGTGAAAATAACAAATAAATACAGAATCCCATATGTAATACCAATAATATGTTTAATTGCTTCGCTCTCAGGATTCTTTTTAAAGATCATCCACTCCACGACAACAGGCACCACCGTCATCACTGCAAAAACCATAAAGTAACCGATTGTTCTAGAACCCTTGAATACCTCCAGCAGATATGCCAAAAAAAGCACTATGTCAATCATCGTATGCCCGATCATGGCCGTCCGGTTCGCATACTTTTTTTCCGAAAAATTCATATGTAGTCCTCCCATCCTGAACATCAGTTCATGCAAAATTATTTTTTATCTCATCGTATTCTTTTTCTACATTGAACGCCTGTTTTTTCCGTCTCTTATCCTCATACATCATCTGATCCGCCACATCCCGGAATCCTTCGTCCTCCAGCCGGCAATAGCCAATGGCATAGCTGACAGGAACCACGCCAGACTGATTATAAATCCGGCACTTCTTCTCCAGCTCCTGTATCAAAGTCTGTGCTTCTTTATCATATAACACGGCAAATTCATCTCCCCCCTGCCGATAGGCTCTTCCGTCATCTCCCACCGCCTCAGCCAGCAGACAGGCAAAATCCTGCAGCAGCTTATCACCCGCAGAATGACCCATGGTATCATTTACCCGTTTCAGACCGTTTAAATCGGCAATAAAGTAATAAGTGTTTCCCTGCTCCTGCTGCTTATTCAAATCCCTCTCTAACGCGTTCCTGTTATAGATATTGGTGAGATAATCAATATAGGCAATCCGGTTTCCCACCTCCGTGCAAAAGAAGATAATACTTCGCATACAACTGTATCTGTCAGCCGCACTTTCCTCCGACAGAACCTTTGTCTCAATGCTTATCGTCTCTTTATCGTAATCTTCTTCCATACTGCTTCTAATCCCGTCAAGCACGGCCTTCGCTTTTTCCTGTGTACTGCTGATAAATACCACACCGTTTTCACCGATCCGGTATCCATACAGGCGGTATTGCTTGAATTCCCTGTAGATAGCATTTAAAATCAGGACATCCTGTTTCCAGTCCAAATTGTTTTCTGTCTTGCAAAAACACAGGACGCCTGTAACCAGTTTCTGTTTATCGAAATCAAATTCCTCCAACACCTTCTCAAAAGAATACTGATTGAACAACATGGATTTCTCGTCCAGGTATTTTTCTATATTCTCATTGCTCAATACCAGACCAAGGAGAATAAGCGTTGAGCAAACCACTACCACCAGCGTTTCCGGAATCAGCATCTGAATCAAAGCCGTCACTATATAGAGCGGTACGGCAAGAACGATTGCCAGTCTTTTGTCCTTATCCAAAATCTTCCAGTAGCGGAGACAGTAATATAAAATCAAAATCAGATAAATCACCAGACTTGTGTAAAGCGCATAGGCTTTAGGGCCTAAGGAATAATCGGTGGTTATTCCCTGAACATATGTGATTGGCAATACAAAAATCCCCACAGTCGATACCACAACAGGCAGACTATGCAGTATTTTTATGGTCCTGGTAAATCTCAAATCTACTTCCAGATAGCTTCTCATATATACAAACAAAAGATAGATGAAGCCCAATATGGACAGCAGATAAATGATATGGGCAATGAGATTCACCAAATCCGGAACCACTTCTCTGTGATTTACCGTACAAATAGTAATCAGATCAAAGGTGGAATTTACAATCGCCACGGCGATAAGCCACTGAAAGATTCTGGTAGATTTAACTGGGATATGCGGTTTTCGATAATAAAATGCCACCATATATAACGTAATTAAAAGGCATGTTACAGATGTCTTAACCAGCGCCAACATATAAATAACTCTCTATACTTTCTTATTTATTTTGCACAAAGAAGCCTTTATTTTACGCTTTTGTGCAATGGTTTATAAAGTTGCATCCCTCTTTTTTGAAAATTATACCACATAGCGAATAAGACGGCAAAGTGCAATTTTGCCGTCTTATTCGTTATGTGGTACAAAAAAACACACTATTCCCAACCACAGAAATAATGTATTTTTCCATTTTGCCATTAGATGCAGTACCAAAATATGGTATTATTTTTACGCTTTTATCTTTTTGGGCTGGATTTCAGAAATTAAAACTGCCGATAATATAAGCGCCGAGCCAAGAAGCATTCTCATTGTCACCTTTTCATCCAGAAGAATTACCGAGAACACGGTTCCAAATACCGCCTCCATCGATAAGATAATTGCTGATTTCGTCTCATCCACATACTTTTGTGATACCGTCTGAAGAAGATAACAGACCGTTGTACTTACAACACCAAGATATAAGACAGCAAGTATACTCTTCATAGAAGGCGCAAAATGGAACTCTCCACTTACAAATAAACCGATAACCGACAATATACATGCTGTTGCCATCTGTAAAAAGTTCAATACCGAAGGCCGAATTCTTCCCACAAATTCTCCTGTCAGGAAAATCTGAAACGCAAATCCTACTGCACACAACAATGTCAATCCATCTCCCGGATTCACGGAAAAATCACTTTGGAGAGATAATACTCCTGCACCTATAATGGCCATTCCTGCTCCAATCAGGCTTCTCGTTTCAATCTTTTTCTTATATATGACCAATGCGATAAACGGCACAAACACCACGTTCGTTGCTGTAAGAAATGCATTCTTTGAAGGTGTTGTATACTGAAGGCCAATAATCTGAAGGGCAAATGCCGCAAACAGAGCCGTACCTAGCCAGAACCCGCATTTTATTTCTTCCTTTTTAATTGTACGGAGTTGTTTTCCCCCAAGCAATGTCATAAGAACCGCCGCGATAAAAAAACGAACCGTCATAATCTGGAATGGCGTCAATGTCTCTAATGCCATATCACTGGCTACAAATCCTCCTCCCCATATAATAGTTACCGTCAAAAGACCCAAGATACCTAAATATTTTTTCATATCTTTGTTTCCTTTCTCAATCTAACTCATACCTAAAACATGGACGCTCCCCCTTAAGAAAAGCATCCTCTCTGTCTTTAAAACGGTTAATGCAAGTATATTATATATCCGTTGACCGTTTTTGAGAAGACCATTACTTATAAACCCGTGAGCAGATATCTTCTTTATAGCGGTATTAATATTCTAAGCTCGAACCATCCATTCTCTGCACGAATCGTCATAGAGCCTCCGTATTTCTCTGCAATACGCCGGATACTCTTCGTTCCAAAACCATGGAAAGCCTTATCATGCTTAGACGTGACCGGCATACCATTCTCAAAGCAAATGTCCCCCTCGTAGCAGTTCTCCACACGAATACGCATGAAATTCTTCTGTCGCGCAACAGACAGATGAATCAGGCGCTTCTCCGGATTTGAAATCTTCTTAACACTTTCAATGGCATTGTCCAGTGCATTTCCGAATAATGCACTTAAATCCATGGAATTCATAAAAGCCATTTCTTTTCCGTCCACTACGCAAGTCAGACTGATGCCCTGTCTCTGACATTGCAGACTCTTCGTGGTCAGAATCGTATCCAGTACCTTATTGCCTGTCTTGTTCTGAGCCTCGTATGCCCTAATCTCCTGTTCCATCTGTTCTAAGCAGGCATTCTTTTCTTCCGAATCTGCCTCCGAACGCAGAAAAGCAATCTGATGCTTCAAATCATGATATTTCTGATTAACAAGCTCTACACTCTCTGCCGATATCTTATAATTCTCGTATTGAAGCTGCAGCATACTCTGAAGAAAATCCTTTTCCAGACGCGACTGCAATTCCTGAAGCTGCATATGGTAGGCGAAGAGCATACATACACCTCCCAGGTCTGCCAGTGTACGAATAATAAATATCTCTGCCGGAAACTGACTGCTGAAAGGTGTCGTTCTGAATACATAGCTTATGTTGCTGATGGCATATACAGAGATTCCAAGGAAAGCTACTACCCGAAGTTCCTTATGGGTAATCTTCATAGTAGCATTCTCTTCCCGGTAATTCTTTTCCAGCAAATACATAATACTAAACACCACTCCATGGGAAACTGTAAGGAAAAGCAGATTCCAGCCCATATTCAATTCCAACTGCATACTGGTCAGTCCAAAATAGAACATCTGCCATTCCAGTGAAGCTGCAAACTCTCCAAGGATAAAAGCTCTTATCGTAAAATATAACGCTTTTTTTCCATCCGTTCGACAGCACAGATAAATAACTGCCCACTGCAGACAAAATTCCACTGCCATACAAGGCCAGAAATAGGCTTTATCTATATTATCCGTGAATACCATAAAACAACCTAATACCATCAGATAAAGAAGCTGTATTCCCCAAAGCTTCACTCCGTTGTATCTTCTGGGATTCATCCTGATATAAAGGCAGCTGCTGAGAAAATAAGCGATTACATAATAAATGCCCGGTGTATTTGTAAGATTCACTCTGAGTTCTTCCATTACTTACTCACCTCATTCATGTAATCATTCAAGGCATCCAGCAATGCCTTCTTCTTTGATCTGCTCACCTGGATCCAGGTACCTCCTACGGATACATCATTATTTTGCACAGCTTCTACATATTCCAGGTTCACAAGATAGCACTTGTTGCACCGAAAAAAATGCATGTCCCTAAGCATCCCCTCCACATCAGACAGTGCTCCCCTGGCTGCGAAACTCTCCTTTAGTGTATGATACACCAGATCATGATCCTGTACTTCAATAAATGTCAGTTCTGACACATCTATCTTACGTATTCCGCTCTTGACAGGAACCGTCACAAACTTTCTGGTACGCCTCTTCATTCGCACAAGTGCTCTGTCTATTCTCTGGGAAAAGGCATAATACCCAATGGGCTTGAGCACATAATCCAATGCATCCACCGTATAGCCTTTCATAACATATTGAGGCATATTGGTAATAAAGATAATCACAACTTCCTGATCCAACTCCCGTATATGCTCGGCTGCAGTCATTCCGTCCATGAACTTCATTTCTATGTCCATCAAAATAATGTCATAAATCGCCTTATACTCTTCTACAATCTCATCCCCATCGGTAAATATGGAAATATGAAAGTTTTCTCCGCTCTCTTTCTCGTATTTTTTCAAATACATTTCCAATTCTTTCCTGTATATCGGGTCATCCTCCACCAAGGCAATCCGTACCATATCTATAAATCTCCTTTCTGCCAAAGGCACCGATGGGGTTATGAAACCTCATTCTGCTGTTTTCTGGCTGCAATCTGTACCTGTTCTTCCGGGAGATTTTTCTCAATCGTAAAGAAGAAGATCAGTACTGCACAGATCACATAAGCAATCGTCTCTACCCAGATATAGCTGGCTGAGATAGCGCCATTTACCAGAGCAGTCTGTCCTACCGCTCCCATCGCCACATCAGCGCTCTGGTCATATCCTGTCACATTCAGAAGCGCACTGAATATAGAATTACATATAGGGGTAGCAGCCACCATGACCGAACTGTAAATAGACATGGTCAGACCATCTGTACGCAGTCCCGTCTTGTATTCGATGTGGTCAATGACATCTGCCAACAGCGCCAGAATCACATAGCATGCCGGAGCTGAACCCAGACATTTCAAGGCTACGCCAATTGCCACCGGGATAATCTGTCCGTTTCCCAGAATGGCGATAATACCTCCCAATGCACCAAAAAGCATACCGATCATACATACGATTCTCTTACCATAGCGATTACACAAAGGAAGCACCACTATGGCTGCCAATGCCATAGGCACTGCGCCGCAGATAGAAAGTAAAGACTGTGAAGCTCCCCATGCGTCTGCTGTACCAAAAAAGGAATTATCCAGTACCCATTTGCAGAAATATGACATAGATCCATTTTTCATGGCACCGCTCCATTGAAATCCAAGATAGAACAGCATAACAATCCACCATGTCTTTTCTCCTGCCACTGCCTTTAACTGCTTGCTAAGAGAAGGATCTGCAGCAATCCGTTCCTTCGTACCGTCACTGTCTGCCTTTTGTGTCTGCATAGATTCTTCTGTAACTCTTTCTCTGGTAAACAGAAACTGCAGATAGATTGTCAATGCACTGAATATGGCTACTGCCAACATTGTGAGGAACCACAGGTGTTGATTTTCTTTCAGTGCAAAGGACACCAGAATAGGAAATACCATAGAGCCTGCGCCCATAACACCCAAACCCGCTACATTGGTAAATGATGCCAGGGCCCCCCTTTGTTTGCTATTGCGGGTAGACAGAGGAATTAAAGTAGAATTAGCTGTATTGTAAATCGGATACGCCACTGCATAGAACAGATTATAAGCGATAGCTACCCATATCATTTTCATCAATCCTTCAAAGGGCACGATAAACATCAGCACACTGCCTATGGACATAGTCAACGCGGACAGCAATATCCACGGTCTTGCCTTACCTGCCAGGCAATGTGTCCGCTCGATAAGCTGCCCCACAATCAAATTAGCACCCACAATTAATATGGTAGATACCAGCTGCAATGTCGTCAGAAATGTCAGATCCAACTTTAATACATCCGTAAAATAGTTTTGAAGAATACTGGTGAAAATACCGGAAGCCAGCAACGCCCCAAAAGGTCCGATAAAATATCCTATCAGCATTTCCGGCATTTTCACATCTGTACTTTTTATTTTTGAATTTAAAAGATCCATTCTTATATTCCTCCCGTTTCCTATATCCGGCAGCTTCGTTCATAAGACCCACAGGAAACATTTTCTCTTGTGCCATCCGGCAGGATCAGTTCACAGACCGTTCCCATAGGAACTTCCAAATGAATATGAAACTCTCCTTCTGCCTTGCTCCAGTAAGATACTATCTTTCCGTAAGGAGTCTCCACACTGCCCTCTGCCCGGGCCAACGCCTCATTGATTACGGGCCGTATCTGAAATCTCTTGTACCCCGGCTCTAGCATTTCAATGCCCGCCACACGTTTATAGAGAAAATCTCCTACTGCACCGCTGGCGTAATGATTATAAGAAATCATCATATCTGTACCGTCATCTCCTATCGGGCAGTTTCCCTTTTCATCCAGGGCATCCCAGCGTTCCCAAATAGTCGTGGCTCCCATTTTGACTTCATAAAGCCAGGACGGGCAGGTATCCTGCAATAACATTTTATATGCCGTATCTGCCCTTCCATTATCTGCCAGCGCAAACAATATGTACGGTGTTCCCGGAAAACCTGTTCCTATGCGATATTCGTTTTGCTCCACCAGTTCTGCCAGATTATCTGCTGCCTTTTTCCTTACTTCCCGGGGGAACATTCCAAAATGCAGCGGCAATACATAAGCAGTCTGAAATTCCTGCTTCATTCTGCCATTTCCATCTGACAACAGCTGACAGTACGCTTCTGCCGTTTTCCTGCTAAGAGCCCCATATTTATTCTGATCCGTTTCTTTTCCCAGTATCTCTGCAATTTTAGCAAGTAATCCACTGGTATGGGCAAGACTTGCTGTTGCTGTCCACTTGCTTCTCTTCTGCCACTGGCTCATATGAGAAACATCCGGCGCCACCCAGTCACCAAAATGAAGCACAGAAGGTGTATGCCACAGATATCTATGCTTACCAATACTAAAGAATCCTGCCCAAAATCTACAGGCATCCACGTATTTTACCATCATATCGTAATTATCTTCCAGTATTTTCCTGTCCCCCCTTGCCTGATATTCAGCCCAGGGAACCAGTACACAGGCATCTCCCCAAAAGTCCACTGCCATAACCGGCATAGTAGCCGGAAAACCATATCCCTGAGAAGGAATCGTATTCGGAATTCCCCCGGTAGGAAGCTGCTCCGCTTTCATGTCCTGCAGCCATTTCTCAAAAAACCTGCTCATATCAAAATTATAACACGCCGTTGGTGCAAAAACAGCAATATCTCCTGTCCATCCCATTCGCTCATCTCTCTGAGGACAGTCTGTGGGAATGTCCATGAAATTGGAACGGGCGCTCCACAGAATATTCTGCTGCAGTCGGTTGAGTCTTTCATCGGAACAGCTAAATGTTCCATTCTGTGCCACATCGGAATATAGTGCAAGGGCTGATACCTTCACATTTTCCTGTTCAATTCCCTCGATGCAGATATAGCGAAATCCCATATAGGTCAATCGGGGGGAATAGACCTGCTCTCCCTCTTTGCAGATATACTCAACCTTTGCTTTTGCACTTCTAAGAAAATCTGTGTTCAACGTTCCGTTTTTCCGTAAAACTTCCGCATGGCGCACTGTAACCTTTTGCCCGGCTTTTCCTTTTATCGTCAGTTCTACTACTCCTGCAAAATTCTGTCCAAAATCATATATCAGACCTTCTGAAGTCATCCGGCAGCTAATGGGGCTCATTCTCTCATGCGCCTTCACCGATACTCCTGTAGCTGCAAACAATACGGGTTGCACACGCAGCTTCTCTAGGGATGCCTTTTTCCACAAAATCTGCTCCGTATCCACCGTCGCATCGTAAGTCTCTCCATCGTAAATATCTGCTGCCCTCCAGGGTCCTTCTTCTGTGACTTCCCAGCTTTCATCCGTTCCAATCACTTCCTTGCTGCCATCCTCATACAGAATCCGCAATTCCAGCAAAAGCGCCTGTCTGTCAGCACTGATGCGGTTCTTTCTTGTGAATACAAAGGAGCCAACTGCCCAGCCTCCTGCTACAGTCACCAGCAGCTGATTCTCCTTATACAGCAGTTTTGTTACATCAATCGTCTGATATTGCAATCTTTTACTGTATGACGTAAAGCCTGGAGCAAAGTATTCCTCTCCTGCCTTTCTGCCATTCAGGCCAATTTCATAAATTCCCATGGCAGTCACATAAATACGGGCGCTCCTTACCGGTTTATCTAAATGGAATTTCTTCCGAAATACCATAGGAACAGGAGATACCTTCTTCTCTGTAAAATGGTAGCTGTCATCGCTGATCCATTGTCCCTGCCAGGATACATTCTTTCTGCCCGTTTCAAAAAGCAGACTGGCAGCAGCAGTCTCTCCCGCATCATCCGTTACTTCAATCACCGCCTCATATGCAGTAAAGGGTTCTAACGCTTCTCCCTCGTAAGGTATTGCTATCTGCTCTGTAGTGTCTATACTCCATTTACCAAGACTAAGTCTTGCATTTGCCAGCTTTGCTCCCGGTATATCACTTTCCGTGGAAAAGGAGAAACGAGGATGAATGGCATCTGTCACACATCCTTTTTCCAGATTTTCACAGGTAAATTTTCTGATTTTTAGCATATCCTTCCTCCTTGTCCCCATTCCAATCACTATTGGTTGACCGGTATTTCCACACAGTAGCTCTGTGTCTCATCTACAACACAGACTCTCACCGGATGGGCTCCGGCTCTTACGACAGCCATGGCTTCTCCATAATAAGTGGAAGCTGTATTCTTCCAGTAGCCGTCCGGGTTATATGGGCAGGCATTTCCAAATCCTAATAATGTACCGTTCTCCACTTCCACCTTCATATGATGTTTCTCCATAGGCTTCCAGATTCCTGCCTCATCCGTATACTGCAATCTGATAAATCCAATTTCTCCTGCTGCCAAAGTCTCTTTCTCCGGTGTCAGTGTCAATCTGGTCTCTTTTCCTGCTGTGTTCAGGCTGTATTCACCGATTTTCCGATCTTTTTCGTCATAGGAAATACAGGTAAGGCATCCGGGCTCATATGGTATTTTAAATATAACATTACAGGTGTTTTTTAATTTTTTACTTCCTGCTGCTTTTCCATTCAGAAACAATTCCACTCTGGCTGCTCTGGCATAGACTTCCACTTCCGCTCTGTTGCCCTCGCATTCAGGCCATGTCCAGCTTATTTTTGCATCTGTCATCTTCCATGCAGAGGGAGAATGTTTTCCTTTCTGATAAACAGGTCTCACTGCCATAAGCGGTCCCTGTTCTTTATTAAGCGCCACCTTCGTATAGGCAGCTTCTCCCTGTCCAAAGCCTAAAATATCCAGTCTGCCGCTTCCTGCTGTGAGCCAGCCGGCATCCTGACTATCCAGCACAGCATAATCTTCATATTCCCAGGAACCGATCCCTGCTTCCCCAATATAGTCCATACCGGCCCATACGAAATCTCCTATGATACCCGGATTGCTCTTTGCAATTTCATAAAAAGCATACGCATCCTTACAAAAGGTCTCACTGCCGAGAATTAAACGATTCGGATATTTCTTCAGATCATGACGATACCGGAAAATGCCGTAATTATAGCCTGCAATATCCATATTGGCATAAGCATCTCTGGTCTTTACATCACACATGTGTAGCATAGCGCCGATTTTCATGGTTTTATCTCCCAGCATGCCGGCCAAAGTATTATAGAATTCACTGCCTACCGTCTTTTTCTTCCTATTCTTTTCCGGCCGTGCTCCCTTCTTTGCCTTGTCATCACTGTATACGCCAAGCCCCATAGAATACAGGAAATTAAAGAAAATATTTACGCCACAGCTTACGGGTCTGGTATGATCCAGACTATGCAGATACTCTGTCATTTTTCCCGTGAGTTCAATGCCTTTCTTTTCTCCCGTCTCGGCAACCTCGTTGCCGGTGGAATAGAGGATGACGCTTGGATGATTGTAGTCCTTATCCACCATATCCCTCAAATCCTCCTGCCACCATTCCTGCATATGAGACGCATAGTCAAATTCATTCTTGTGGATGTACCACATATCCACATATTCATCCATCACCAGCATACCCAGTCTGTCGCAGGCATCCAGAAGTGCCTTAGAGCAGGGATTATGAGCACTGCGGATAGCATTATATCCTGTCTCTTTCAACAGTCGTATTTTACGTTCTTCTGCCTCCCCATAAGCACAGGCTCCCAACAGGCCGTTATCATGATGGATACAGGCACCTTTTAGGATGATCCGTTCTCCGTTTATTGTCAGTCCGCTGGTACGATCCCATGCAAGTGTCCTGATTCCGAACCACTCTGTTGCCATGTCTGTACCGGAATGCACTGTGCAGGTATACAGATTCGGACTTTCCGCTGTCCAGAGTCTGGCATCCGGAATTTCGCATTGAAAAACAGCTTCCGGTTCCGTCTCCCCGCTGCTGAGCTCTACACCGGAAAATACTTCTCTGCCCTCCATATCCTGCACAGCAACCGTTACTCCCATCGAAGCAGAAGTTCTTACTTTTATCTCAACCACAGCGCTTCCTTTTGCCTGATTGATACTCACTGTGCGGATTCTTACACCGTTCACCAAAATATACTTCTGTTCCGCCACATGCAGCCACACCGGCCGGTATATCCCCGAACCGGTATACCATCTGCTGTTAGGCTGGTCTGCATTCTCTGCAATGACTCGTATCTTATTCGTTTGTCCGTACTTCAGATCGTCATTTAAATCAACATAAAAATTGGTATAGCCATAAGGACGATACATTACTTTTCTGTCATTTACATAGACCTGCGCATTGTGATACACACCCTCAAATTCCAGCAGTAGCTTCATGGAAGCATATTCCTTAGGGGCAAACCATTCCTTGCTGTATTCATAATCATAGCTTTCGAACCAGCCGATGTTATGACGCCCTCTGCTCTCACCCGTCCTTCTCTCTAAGCACATGGCATCGTGAGGGAGAGTTACCATTTTTCCCTCCCCCGGCTCTTCTAGCCTTTTGAATCTCCAGTCTGCATTAAAATCTATCTTACGCATACTTTTCTCCTATGAAGTTTTTTCCTTTTTATTAAGATCAAAGAATGCTGCCACAATTCCTGCTACTGCTGCTACGCCAAGCATTACGATATTTGCAATGGCTCCATGGGCAGAAGACATGTTGGCAGGAGTCTGTACTTCCTGCAATACCTCCTGGTTAGAAAAATAGATAAAGGCAAATCCCTCTACTCTGCTGGATACTATAATCATCGCGGCTGCGACCAGCAGCATTGGTGTAATGATTCTCATTACACCGGAAACAATATTCTTTATCGTTTCTGCAGCACCCTGCAGAGAAAACTGTGCAAGTACAATGGCTGCAAGCTCCAATACCAGAGCAATGGCGGGATACAGCACAGCCTGCGGTACTTCCGCTTTCTGGAAATAACCTTCTCCTGAAATATTTACCTGATAAGTAATCATAGCTGCAATCGTAAGTATCAGGACTAACAGGGTAACATAAATACCCGCTCTCTGTTTCTTTATAAAGCTCATCATGCTTCCTCCTTTTTCTTTCCCGGAATAATGGACATTACCAGCCATACAAGTGCTGTCACTGCGAACAGAATACCACTGATTACTGTCACTGCCTGCAATACTGTATCCCACCATACCGTTACCTGTTCCGTAGAAATATTCATAATAGCGCTATTAGCGAAAGTATATAGCTGATACTTCAAATTCTCTCTTGCCTGATCCACCAGTACTGCGTCGTTCTTTACCGTATCCTCAGAAATATATGCCCATGTCTTATCTACTCCGCCATCTCCCTGATTAATATGGTTGTCATCACCACCGAAATCAGCTACCTGTGTTACCGTAGCCATGATTATGGACTCTGGTGAGAAATAATAAGCGTTATTCATCATATCCGTAGAAACAACTCCGGTAAAGCCCCATTCCTCTCTCAGAATGTTCTTGAGCATTGGTACATAATGAGAAGCATTGGTAGCGCCAATACGGTTGAAAGCAACCATAACTGCAAGACCACCGCCGTCCTCTAAGCCGCCCTGGAAACCTCTCAAATCTGTCTCCCGTAATTTCTGCTCATTCATATACGCAGCCACACCATTACGATTGTGTTCCTGATCATTAAAGCCAATATGCTTTGGTCCGTTAAGGATACCTTTTTCCGCACAACCTCTTAATACGCCATAACCCAGACGATTAGTCAGCATCGGATCTTCCGAGAAATATTCATAATTACGTCCATTATATGGTGTTCTGCGCTGTGTCAGTCCGGTTCCCCATATATCATATCTTTCCAGCCACAGACCTGAATTGCCTTCTACAAGCCCCCACTCATATGCAAGTTGCGGGTTAAAGGAAGAACCAAGTAATGTCTGAGAGCTTATATTGAACTGATAAGTCTTTCCTGTTGCCTCATCTGTGTAACCGGTGGCAAAACCATTTACACCTTCGTTCTGAAGCACGATAGGATTTTCAACATTGGTCAATACATCCGATTGGCTGCCCCCATGGATAACTGCACCGACTGCTTCATCTATTGTAATAGAAGATACCAGTGTATCCCAGAAGGAATCCTGAATATTGCTTAACTGCTCTTCCTGAACATAGGTACTGTTCAACCTTACACCTTTGTCCCCGCCCTCTGTTGCAGGATTATCTGTCTGTATCGTGTACTGCTGTCCGCGCAGTGCTGCAATCCATTCCTCAGCCTTTGGACTGTCTGAAATATTAATCTCAACATCTGTATTATAATTGATTGGATAAGTACCTTCCCAATCCTGTCTGGACAGGTAAACCACTGTATCTTCACCGGTCCAGTAATTCAAATCTGCATCATCAGCCACATTGGTAATCTCAGTATCATGAGCAATTGCAAAAGTAGTTGTATCCAGTGAAGTATTATCACTCCAGACAACTGTCCCACCGGTTGCCTGGGCATCCATACCGTCTGCTGTGGTCTTGCCCTGTGCGGCAAGGAAATTATTTACTGCTTCATGTGCGCCTGCTGCAGCAGTAAAGTAATAATCACCCTCATCTAGAATATATGTCTTGGCATTCCGGTAATCATAGCTTGCCAGATATTTCGCCGGTACCGTAATTGTCACTTCTTCTGTAGCACCTGCTGCCACATTTACCTTAGCAGAATTCAAAAACATAACCGCAGATTTCTCTACTCCGTTCTCCATATCATAAGCAGTGTATGGCTGCTGTACATAAAGCTGTGCCAGGAAACGGCCGTCCTGATTGCTCTTATTTGTCACTGCAATTACCGCCGTAATGTCGCCATCTGTATTTTTATCGACATTCACACTCTTAAGTTCCTGCGTATAATCCAGATAAGAGAGTGTATGTCCAAAAGAATATACCACTTCATTATCATAATTCCAGCTGTCTGACTGTGTTGCTCCCGCACCGGAATCTGCATGGAACGAAGGATTCATAACAGAATCAAAATATCTGGTCTCATAATATTTATATCCAACATAAATACCTTCTGCTTCCACAATGTACTGACCTGCACTGTAGGTGGCGCTGCCGCCGCCAAAAGATCCTGCACTGCTGTCATTGGAAATCTCTACACCAGGATAACGGCTATCATAGCCATTTTCTGCATTTGCAGCTACGATTGCATAATCTGCATAGTAGTCACCGCCAAAATTCTGTACCGCAGGTATCGAGGCGTTGTCCGCAACATAAGTGTCCGGTAAAGCTCCGGTAGCATTCACCTTACCTGTCAATACATTTACAATGCCTGTAAACTGATAATCATTCGGACATCCGATATAAGCAATACCATCCACTTCATGAGAACCGCCTTCTGCGATATCCCTGATCATTAAAGTGTTTCCTGAATTAATCAGTACAACGACTTTACTGCAAGTCTCTTTTGCCGCATCAATTACTGCCAGTTCATCTTCAGAAAGTTCCAACGGATCTTTTCCGGTCTTTTCGCCGGCATAATTCACTGCCGAACCCGGTGCATAGGTATTAGATTCACCTGCTGCTCTTGCAAATACGCAGATTGCGGTGGTACTGTCTTTGTCAATTGCTGATTTCCAGTCTTCAGACGCACCCAGATTTTCAAATTCAGCAGGTGGAACTTCCGCAATCGTATAATCTACCATATCGCCCACCGTGGTAGAATAAATAATATCGTAAGCGGTCTGCTTCGTTATTTCTCCTGTCCACTGATTAGCGACCTCTTCTTCATGCCTATTCATCATGGTAGCATACAAATCTTTCAAAGTTTCATTTACTGTAATCCCTGCATCCGTAAACGCCTGCACTAAATCTACTGCATCCTCATTTCCGCCTTTCAAATCTCCCGAAGTATACGGATATGGTGCATAAGCCGCAAGCCCAAACAATGCTACATTTGCAGTATTCAGTGGAAGTACATCGTTATCATTCTTCATAACGACAGTTCCTTCTTCGCCTTCACGGATTGCAATGTCCTTTGCGGCTGCCATCATATCCTCAATGGTATCATAGTCACTCTTGAACCGTGCCGAGTCCTTGTCTGAAGATGTAACATAGCTCTGGGTTCCGAGGACATCATCCAGATTGGATCTGTAGGTATCTGCTACACTTGTTCCTGTAATAGCAAGTGTCAGTACAGATGCCATAGCTGCTGAAATACCTCTCATGACAGGTGATAACTTTTTCTCCTTCATTTCCTTATTCCTCCTTGGTTTTGGAACTGTTAAATCCTATTTGACCGCTCCTGTTAAAGTTATCCTATCATATTTTTCTATTTGTACATCTTTTTAACGTGAACTGCCCTTTTTTTACCGCAATCTGTCACCTATTTTTTATTCTTTTAGCAGAGCGCACATACAACATGCCTATTTTTTGTACTTATTCACGGTATGTTTTGGTAGTTTATCCCAAATGTCTTGCGCAAATGTTCTGTTTTTATATTTTTATCTTTACTATGCCAAAGATAAAGTCGCTTTTTGCAATAGTATGTTAACTATATAGTGTCTCTCCATTTCAAAATACGGCAAATCGCAATAAAAAAGACATTCCAGCTGGTAGCGGCAGGACGTACATACTAAAGAAGCTCTGAAGATTCACCTCACAGAATCAGGTGATTTTTTATTCCTCAAAGCTTCATTTTTCTGCTGAGAAACTCCTCAATGCGAAACAGATTTAAATCCTAATATTAAAAAAATTCTTCCTGTTTTCGTCCGAAAAAGACCTCGTATGTTATTCGTAAACGCCAAATCTTCCAGCGGATTTCCTAATCCGCTGGAAGCCTCTATAATTCTAGCTGTTAGATACTTAAACTATTTCACTACAATTACGTAGGAAAGGTTATGGCACATATTCGCAAAGCCCATGTTCCCATGGCGGAACTGATTAGACTTATCAACGAATGCCGCCAGAGTGGCATGACGGATGCTGACTAATGCCGTGAAAACAACACCGCAGTAAGCACCTTTTATAACTAGGTCAGCAACGAGACCGACCCTGGTCTGCTCACCAGGACACTCCGCATGATCTGGGAGGTTCCATGTTAGGTGAATTACTCCAACTCACAAAAAGCTGAAATAATTTTATCTGCCATGCGGTAAAGCTACTGAAATATGTTTCCTGCAATCATAGTTTTAACAAAAATAAGTATCAGTTTTCCGGGTTTTTCAACCGTCATGTCAATCTGTATTTTTATCGTACTCCCAAACAGACACACTACTTATTCCGTCTGTCCTCACATAAACTCTGTTTTTTTCACAAAAAGGATAACTACGCAGTGTCATACCCTTTCTGTCATTGAGAAAGATTTCTATCATGGAATGGTCAATAAAGCATTCCATTTTTATGTCTTCTTTGCCAATATCAACAAGATCCTCTTCATTTCTAAGCTTGCTTATCATAGCATCGTTTTTTCGGGATAGTGTTTTCCATTCTTTTGTTTTCCGATTATATGAAATGATATATCCATCCTCTTTCCATTCAAAAGTCAACTCCAAATAGTTGCCTTGCGAAATTACACTCAAGTGATGTTCCAAGAAATTTTCATACTGAAATATAGGTATTCCTAAATCCACACTTTGGTTTTCTTCCGACATAATACATTTTGAAAAATAATGCTTTACTTCAGATATCGGTGCAATACACAAAGTTTCTTCTTTTATCCATAGTTCAATCGGCATTCCCCCATTATGTGCCCATCCAGAATAGTACTCTTTCTCCGGCTGCCTTTTTCCCTGCGCTATCGTAAAGACAACGCTTCTCCCATCCGGTGTAACAAATCCGCTTGGTCCTGTAAATGTTCCATATCCCAAATCAACCAGACGCGGATATTCATGGAATTTATGGAATTTCTTTTTCTCGTAATCAAATTTACCAAGAAAATAATATGTTTCCACTACTTCTTTTTCAATCTGACAGGCGCAGAACAGAAGAATATCGCAACAGTACTTGCCCTCCTCATTATTTAAAGGCAGCAATACCGGTAGTTCCCACACATGACCAACTTCTTTACAACCTTCATAATCATAATCTAACAAGAATCCGTGGCAGCTAAATTCTTTCAAGTCACTACTGGTATAAACCAAAGCATTACCTCCACCATTATCTTCATCGCCGGTTCCAACCAGGCAAAAGTATGTATCGGCTTTTCTCCAGACAAAAGGATCTCTAAATTCTCCAAGGAATCCATTTCCTATGCTCTGACGAAGTACAACTCCCTCTTTTACCCAATTTTTTAATTTCGAATCATTCTTTTTTTGGGGACGAGCAATTGCAACACTCTGATTCGGTAATTCCTTATTATTTCCGGCTGTATAAAAAAGTATGGGATTTCCTTCACTGTCCATACATGCACTTCCGGACCAGCAGCCATCAATATCTATGCTCTCATTATCAGGATACAATGCAATCCCCGCATCCTCCCAGCTTATCATATCTTTGCTGACAAGATGTCCCCAACATAGGTTGTCCCATACCGGCGCATGAGGATTTGCCTGATAAAAAATATGATATTGTCCATTGTAATAAAACGGCGCATGGGGTTCATTCATCCACTTGCCGGGTGGCATCAAATGATAAACCGGCCTATATATATCATCACTAAAATCCTGTGTTTGATAGAGATTGATTTCCTTCCATTCCGGCTCGTTCACCTGATTATGAAGCTTTATTATCTGCTCATACTCCTGATATTCCCTTGTGAATTCGATAAAATCCAAATTTCCATGAAAGACTCCGCATCTGGTCTTTTCTGTAAATTCTTTTCCGTCTACATATTTTCCCACATAACACTCTTTCTGTGAAAACAAAACCCTACTATGCCTTGAAAACTGTTTTCGATTCGATAGCACCCCATTTACATACAAATCACACCAGCCTGCTGTTCCCCAAAAGGCGATTGTAAGAATATTTTCTGCCTGAAATTTCATTTGCTCTGCCAGACTTTCTATTTCAAGTATGAGTTTATCTAATCCTATTTTTACATTTACAATTCCTTGCTTCTTTACTCCGACTATAAGACCTTTCTTTTCACAGGCAGAAAAATCACTTAAGATTCCACTAATACCTGTTTCATATGTATAAGGTGTACAGACAATAGTAAGTGTAAAATTTTCCACAAAACCTTCAGATGCCCCTTCTATAATATAATTGGAATATCCATTTAGTTCCACCTGATAATCTTTTCTCATCTTCGTTTCTCCTTTATGAGTGAGAGTATTTCCTTCTTCTCCGGCATCACACAAAGCGCTCCCTTTCTTGTTGTAATAATGGAAGCAGCCGCATTTGCCTCCAATAATGGTTTCCCCTGTTCGGATGTTCCATTCGCAGTAAAATCAATCAACAATTCTCCTAATGCAACAACTTTGTTTTTACTCATAATTATTCTCTCTTTGTCTTCATATTATATTTCATGTTTTCAAATTACAAAAATGCCAGAACTTCCACGACGATAACGCCGCTTCCGTTCTGGTTCTCTTTTCTTTACAGCAGGCATATGTCGTACTTTGTTACACTAACCTTTACATTTCCCTGTGTTTTCATATAAACACCATTGGCTTCAATTGGAGTACGTATCACGGATGTCATTGCCTGCTCTCCATCATTCACAAAAAGTTCGATGGAATAACGATCCATTACAATCCGAAGCTTTACAATCCGATCGTTTGACAATACTCTCATACTTCTCTCATGTGCTGCATCCCTTCGAACACCGGAAGTACTCCTATCAAATGTAAGTATCTGTTCTTTCTTATCATACTTAATTGCCGTATAATGAACATCATCTGCTGCAAGACGTATTTCAAATTGATAAGCTTCTTCTCCGTCTAGTAAAATATCCAGATTTTGTACCCGGCCACTCAGTTCATCATACTTTTGATAAGTCTCTCTAGGAACAATTTCTTTTAGTTCTACTTTGTTCCGGTAGTAGGATTCCAGTTCCCGAACCGGATTTTGACAAAGGATACCATTTTTCATATGAAGTTCTCTTGGTAATGTCATCATACCACAGAAGCCATCGCGCTCGTCGAACCAGCTTGCACACCATGCCTGCAACCACGCAATCATGATACGTCTTCCATCAGAAGTAAGCATTGTCTGAGGAGCATAAAAATCTAATCCCATATCAAGCGGTCGAATCACCTTCTCTGTAAAGGCGGCTTTCTCTTTCTCAAAATTGCCCAGAATATAAATTGTCCCTTCACCTGCATGAAACTCAAGTTCCCTTGCTTCCATTTCCTGTGGAGATACAATCAATATGTCTTCTCCTTCCAACCTGAAGAAATCCGGGCACTCCCACATTTTTCCATAACGGTTATTGCACTTATCTAAAACCGTAACAAATTCCCAATTCTTTAAATCTGTGGTTTTATACAGCAAAATCTGTCCACTGCCATCCTTAGAACGATTTCCGACAACCATGTAGATTGTATCACCCTCAACCCAGATTTTCGGATCTCGAAAATCAAAGACACTATCGCCTTCTGGTATCTTATCACCTGTAATCACAGGATTTGCCTTTATTTTTTCATAATTGATGCCATCTCCAACGGCGATACACTGCATCTGATAATCTTTGCACTGACCATCCTCTTCTTTTCGTCGTTCTACACCGGTATATGCCAGTACATGTCTGCCTTTCCATTCTACAGCGCTTCCGGAAAAACAGCCAAACCCATCATATTTTTTATCCGGAGCAAGTGCCACCGGCATATTTTCCCAGCGAATAAAGTCTGTTGTTTTCATATGTCCCCAGTGCATAGGACCCCATGCCGTATTATATGGATGATATTGAAAAAATAGATGTTTTTCTCCGTTATATTCTGAAAATCCATTTGGATCGTTCATCCAACCTACCGGAACACAAGCATGAAAATCCTGCTTTGGGGTAACCGTGCCTTTCTTAAGTGCACACTTTTCATATTCTCTTGCCTTTTGCAGCTTACTGCTAATCTTAATCTGTTTTTCCATATTATCTCTTATCCTGTCACCTAATAACTTATTGTGAATTATTTACTTCTTCCTCATATCTGTCATATGCAGACTGCCATGCAGCAACCACATCATTCACACCCATATTTTCAAGCTGACTGATGTACTTATCCCATTCTTCTTCCACACCACCACTAATAATCCAATTTGCAGAAGTTTCAGATACATAATCGTTTAAGTCGCTAATATATTCATTAATTGTCTCTGTTTCCTCTAAGGAGTATACAACGCTGGGATAGTATTCAAAGTTATTAACTTTCTCAAACCAGATATTGGAGAGATCATCAAGCCTTTGCTGTGCTCTGTCTTCCATATAATAGTATGTACCAAAGTCTGTACTAAGCTGCCTGTTTGGTGCCCAAAGCTCTGTCTTTGCCTTCAAATTTCCTCCGGCATCAGGTGTTTCAATATATATTCCGTTTTCATCCGGTTCTTCTTCAAAGTACTCACCGATTGGTCCATAAATAATCTGCATGCTTAAAATGGGATCATAGCACTGATCAATCCATTTCATTAATAATTCCGGATTCTTGCAGGAACTTGTAATCGCAAATCTATCATGTCCTGTAGTTCCCTGTTCGTTCAGATTAACACCTAACGTTCCATCTGCACCTGATAAAAATGTAAGATATTCATACTCATTGGCATGATCACCGACCACCTCCGGAATCTCCCACCATGAAAACACTCCTAATCTTGCATCTTCGCCTGAACCTTTTGCTATATACTGGCTGTCGTCCTGCGAAAATGCTTCCATATCAATCAAACCTTCTGCATACCACTGATGGAAATATTCCATTGCTTCTTTATAATTTTCTGTGGAAGCATTATAATACACTTTTCCATCCTTGATTGCACGGTGATCGGCATTATAATCTGTAAACCCAAATGCTGAAAACAGTGATGTCATATTTGCACACCAATGTCCCCATTCGAATGACAACGGAATTTCATCGGTTGGATCTCCATTTCCATTACAGTCATTTTCTTTAAATGCAACCAGAACATCATGCAACTCGTCAATCGTTGTTGGCATATCCATATTTACTGCTGCAAGCCATTCTTTATTAATTGCCATGAACTGCGGTATTGCGCCCAGATAATAATTATTTCCATCAGAATAGGTAAAGCCCATTTCTGAAATTGTAGGCAAAGTATAAATATGTCCATCCGGCATCGTACAGGTTGCCAATAATTCGGGACGTTCTTCCACCAATTTACTTAAGTTCGGCATTGTTTCTCTATTGATATAGGATTCCAATGGAATAAAGATTCCGTTACTGCCATTCGTGATAATTTCGTAATCAGAAAGAGATGCCCCCATAAATGCATCCGGCATATCTGTTCCGGAATTTAATACCAGATTCTTCTTTTCTGTTAAGGTATCACCTGAAATGCAATCCCAATTAATCGTTACCCCCATTGTCTCATTCATCTGCTGAATCACCGGTTTTTCTGCGTTATCCGGAGATAAGGAACTGATTCCCGCAAAAATATGAAACTCCGTTACACTCGTATTAATCTGCCCTTTCGTACTGTCATTTTTACCTCCGCATGCAGTCATCCCAAGTACCATGGTGCCTGCAAGCAACATACTTACTACCTTTTGCATTCTTTTTTTCATATTGTTTCTCCCTTCCAATTATTAAGTTCTTTTATCATAATTAACCCTTTACTGCACCTACCATAAATCCTTTTTCAAAATATTTCTGTACAAAAGGATATGCGATTAACATAGGTACTGCGCCGACAACCATGGATGAAAATTTAATTAATTCTGTAATTCTATTTGCCTCTGCATATCCTCCATCCATACCACTCATGGTGTTCGCCGATGCCTGGCTTTGAATTAATATTTGTCTCAATGCCAGTTGTAATGGGTATTTATCTTTATCACCCATATAGATCAATGCCGTAAACCAATCATTCCAAAATGCCACCATTGCAAAGATTACCATTACAGCAATAATTGGTTTCGCCAGTGGTATTGCTATTCTTAAAAATATTTTCAAATTTCCACATCCATCAATTTTGGCAGCTTCGTATAGTTCATTTGGAATACTACTTTCGAAGTATGTTCTTGTTACGATAACACTAAATACAGATACCCCTCCCGGAAGTATGAGTGCCCATACCGAATTAAGCAACCCTGTTTTAGCAACAACAAGATACGTAGGTATCAAACCACCTGTAAAATACATAGTAATGAGATAAAAAATCATGATTGCTTTTCTTCCCGGTAATTCCTTTTTTGATAAAGGATACGCCGTTGTTATTACTAGTGTTGTTGAAACCAACGTACCCAAAGCAGTGTATACAATACTGTTCAAATATCCCTTAGCAATTGCTTTTTCCTGAAATACTCGGATGTAGCCCTCTAAAGTGAAACCTGAAGGCAAAAGAAATGTCTTTCCGGCATATACATCATAAGGATCCGACACAGATGCTATCACTACATAGTACAATGGGTATAGCACAGCAATTATAAATATAATAATTAGTAAAAGCATTATTATTTCTATCACACGATCAGAACCCCGCACTACGCTACCACTTTTTGTTTTCTTTCGCATATTTCGCACCACCTTTCTATACAAAACTGATATCTGCTGTTTTCTTTGCTACCTTATTTACAATAAACAGCAGAATAATGTTAACAACCGTATTGAACAAGCCAACTGCTGTAGAAAAACTGTACATCGACTTCAGCATACCTTGCTCATAAACATAAGTAGCAATGATTTGTGAAGTTGCTTTATTTAAATCGGTCTGCAGGAGGTATGCCTTTTCAAATCCAACATTCATCAGACTTCCAAATGACATAATTAGCTGAATCATTATCATCGGCAACAAAGCTGGCAAATCTATATGTAAAATTCTCTGCAACGTATTAGCTCCATCCACTTTAGCAGCCTCATGTAATGAGGCATCAACACTCGCCAGCGATGCCATATAAATTATCATTCCCCACCCTGCATCTTGCCAAATTGCTGAAGCAATATAAATCGTTCTGAAATTTTCCGCCTGATCTAAAAGACCTACTGACGTGTTTCCTCCTAAAGCTGAGACAATTGTTGTTATCAGACCTCCATATGGGGAAAGAAAAATTCTTAACATACCACATACAATCATAATTGAAACAAAATGCGGAGCATATAGAATCGTCTGAGCAACTTTCTTAAATCGCTTAAATCTCAACTGATTCATAATAAGGGATAAAATAATAGGTATCGGAAATGTCCACAATATTGTATACAGACTTAGCAATACTGTATTCTTAATCATGTCCCAACTCTTATAGTTCGAGAAAAATTTCTGAAACCATTTTAGCCCCACCCATGGACTTCCAGAAAATCCTAATGCCGGATTATAATCACGGAATGCTATTTGTACTCCGTACATAGGAATATATTTATAAATAATAGTCAAAACAATTCCAGGTAATAGTAACAAATATAATTCCCAACAAGATAATATTCGTTTCCAAAGCTTCTTTTTCTTCTTAACTGTAATCTGCTTCGCATTTACTTCTTTTACCACAGCCTTCATTTTCGCTACCCCTTTCTTTCGTGAAACGTTTCACGTCTTGTTGGTTTTACATTATCTTATTTTTCCTCATTAGTCAATATTTTATTTGCATATTACACAATTTTGTTTGCATTGTACATAATTTATATGTGTTTTTTGTATATTTTTAACATATGAAACGTTACACAATTTATGTATAATATATTTGTTAATGAAATTTCCTATTTTTTGTTTTATTATGTAATATCGTGAACTTCCTGTGAGAAGTATCACTCAATCAGTCAACAACTGAGTGAGAACTCCGGAAACTGCAGGAAATCAAAGGTTTTTGGAAAAATCTGGTTGTAAAAATGATGAATAT
>JAETQH010000228.1 GCA_021770785.1 Lachnospiraceae bacterium | reverse complement strand
TGAAACATTTGAAACATTTGAAACAAAAATACAGCCCTGCTTCCAATGTAACAGGGCTGTATTATACCGTCTATCCATGTCAGTCCATGTATTCCATAACCGGTATTAACCGCTTGTTTATGTATTTTACGTCATCCTCCCTGACCGATGAAAACATTCCATTATCATCAAACCTGCATACAAAACAGTCACCCACAATGACCTGCATGATATTTCCCCATTCATAATGTACCACCCTCGGACTTAATTCTTCCAGCCGTCCCTCCTCATTTAATATGACATACAGGCCGTTTCCTATACAGTATGCCTCCAGCCGTCCACCCACAAATTCATGTAACACCTCCGTGTCGTCCCCGATCTCCATGATTCCATGTCCTGTTTCTTTAAACCCGTATACTTTCATTTTTGAATGTCCCTCCTTAACTTTCCTACACCAGTATCATAACGCCGGATTAATCCCATGTCCGTCGGCATTTTAGCCGGACATGCGCCGGGTATTTTATAGATACTGCTGTATCTAACGGGTTCAGTGTCCATTCTGATATTTTAATCCCCCATATACCGGATACCCGGCATTATAAAACCATGCTCCGGCCTGAAAGACGGAAATGCCTGATATGAAATTTTCCGGTAGTTAAGGACATGCCCGCAGGCCATGGAACACACTTAAAACTGCAATGCCTGACTGCAAAAAAATTTTATTGCAATTCCCGATTTTCTATCTTTCATTATCATTTTTTATCCCTCCACCCTTCCCCCCATACAAAATTTATTGGAAAACATTGAAAAATCAATAAATTTCAATTTAAACTTCCACACGCAACAAACATATATTCTATTACGCTGATTCATTTCATCAGATTAACTTTTACTATTGTTGAAATTTTCACTGTCAATATTCCCATGCCCCGATACCATGTACATCATGTGATGACTCCTATGCTCCCACTGAAATTCCTTTTTTCATATAACATGACTGACAAAGAAAAAACCACGCATTAAACAAATGCATGGCTTTTTCTTTTCAGAGCGCCTTCCTCAATCTTTTCTTGTATGCAGCCATAATCTCATCAAGGAGATCGATATCTAATCTCCACTGATTGTCTCCAGGCAGCATGAACCGCCCGATTTCATGTCTGCTCCCATCCATAAAGACCTGCTGTATTGAAATCATGTTCTGCACCCGGATTGATGTTAACTCGTACTTCTTTCCCACGCCCGGCACCTCCTTCTTATCCCGTCTCTTTTTC
>JAETQH010000227.1 GCA_021770785.1 Lachnospiraceae bacterium | reverse complement strand
CGGCACCAAATCCTCAATTGTTATCATATGGTACTTTAACTGCATCTTTTTATCCCCTCTCTTTTTCTTATTGTACCATATTTTTTGTTCCTTTGCTACTTTGTCAACAAGCCGAAATTGAGGGAAATTAAAGAAAGCGAGGAATCATCTTATGAAGTACCACGTTCTGACGGCAAATCTCCCGGCCAGCCTCCGTCTTAACTTGAAGCATCGGCTGACAGGAGCGGGGGGATCCCTGACCGTAGCAAAAAACATTGCGGACGCGGTTCGGTTGTGTGCCGGACAGCTATGTCATCTGATTGTACTTGTGTTTACTGACCTCAATGCTTGTGAGGAGATCCTAACCGCCCTGCGCCATGTCAGCTTTGCCCCCATTGTAATTCTCGCGGATGAGTATGATTCAGATCAGGCCGGTGTTGTTCTCGACGCTGGAGCAGATCTGTGTCTGCCAGTCAAAAGCCCGATTGGTTTTCTTTCCGGGCACGTTATGGCGCAGCTTCGCCGTTACACCGCTTATAATAATTTTGAAAGTCCCCAGGAGCGGGAAAACGTCCCCATCCAGTCCGGTGATATTTATATCGACCCTATGCGCCGCGTTGTGAAGGTAAAAGGAAAAGATGTTTCGTTGCGGCCCCGCGAGTTCTCCTTGTTGTGGTACTTTGTACGAAATCCAGATGTTGTCCTGACCACTGAGCAAATCTGTGAGCACGCCTGGGGTATGGAAGGTGGGTATAACCAAGGCGTGTCCCAGCCGATTCGTCTCTTGCGTCAAGCTATTGAACCCGCCCCGGATCACCCTATCTATATCAAAACGATATGGAGGGTAGGCTACCGCTACACCGCACATTATGGGGAAACTTGCGATGAGTGTTAGAGTAGTGTTAGAGTTTTGTTAGAGTTTTGTTAGAGTTTTGTTAGAATTGAATGGTATAATATCCCCATCTAATCAGAAGGAGGCGCTGTCATGGGTAGCTATTATACATTCACAATAATAAAATCTACCCGGCTGAAAATGGCCGCTGCCCCGGAAAGGGGTGGCGGCCATTCTCCTTTCATGGCGAAAAATAAGGCAAAAAGAAATTATTTGCAGAAAAATCGCCGCTTATGAGATTTCAGCCCACGCAAATAGCATCAAAACAAACCTCAAATTCGGCTTGTTGACAAAGTAGCAAAGGAACAAAAAATATGGTACAATAAGAAAAAGAGAGGGGATAAAAAGATGCAGTTAAAGTACCATATGATAACAATTGAGGATTTGG
>JAETQH010000226.1 GCA_021770785.1 Lachnospiraceae bacterium | reverse complement strand
AAGTAAGCAAGACATATGTTTTACCCAAAAATCTTATCCGGATTGGAAAGCCGAGGACATTAAGTGAAGCGCAGCTTAGGCATTTACAGGATTTGAGGGACAGGACATAAAATTTCACTAAAATAATCTAAATGAAATTGCGGTTTAAAACGGAATAAATAAGATGAAGCATAAACAGGTGCAGCAAACGAAGGAGAGGATATTCGGTATATGGATGTCCTTTTTGTATGTCTGTATTTTTATCCAATATTAACAGCGTTACAGGCAGGGAGGAAGTGAAAAAATGAGTGAGAGTAAACAGACACGCAGGGATGCGATTGATGCGGAATTACAGAGAACAAAAGCAGAGCTTGCCATCGCAAAGCACAGGGAAGCGAAGCTGCGCAACCAGATAAAGGGCATGACGGAGAAGGAACGCCGACATCGCAACATTATATGGGGAAGCCACTTTGAATACCTTCTCAGGGAAAAACTGAATATTTCAAAAGAACAGCTTGCCACGTTTGATGATGACAGGGTAAAGGATATTCTAAATATCCTGTTTTTGGATTTGTCTTTCCGTCAAATCATGCAGAATATTTTAGCTGAAAAATCTACACAACAATCCCCGAAGGAAATGAATAAAGGACATTCATAGGAATTATCAGCCGTAACGTGGCGGGGGGCATTATAAAACTTTGTGGGCAGATAAAGGCTGTTCTTTAGCCTTTATCTGAACGCAAAGTTCACTAAAGGGTAGGGCGCAAGCCCGTAGGGGAATTGTCGTTTCCCCTGTTTTCTGCCGCAAGGCAGAAAAAGCCCCGCAGGGCGCACACACGCGAAGCGTGTATAAGTGCGCCCTTGTCAAACGTAGCTACGCTACGTTTTTCCATCGGGGATAGAAAATGTGCAGAAGGAGGGAGATAACGATAAGCACGAAAATGATACACCTTAACGCAAAAATAATCAGCAGGGGCGGAGAAAAACCGCAGTCCGCTGTGGCTTCCGCCGCATACCGGAGCGCAACAAAAATTTACTGCGAATATGATGGGGAGATAAAAGATTTTTCAAGGAAAGGTCATGTGATATATTCCGAAATCCTCTTACCGGAATATGCGCCGAAGGAATTTGCTGACCGTTCCGTTTTATGGAACGCTGTTGAAAATTTTGAGAAAGGAAGCAGGGCGCAGCTTTCGAGGGAGGTTGAATTTTCCCTGCCTTGTGAGCTGGATGCGGATGAGCGGTTAAAGGCTGCAAGAACACTTGCAGAATTTTTCAGGGATAAAGG
>JAETQH010000225.1 GCA_021770785.1 Lachnospiraceae bacterium | reverse complement strand
TACGGCAACTGGAAGGAGCGCTCCTTAAGTTACCTGTGCCGCTCATTTGACAATCTTACCAGAGGCGCCAATTACATCGACCTGGCTCCTGCGGTGCACATCGGTTTTATTGATTTCTCCCTTTTTGAGGACGTTCCCGAATTTTATGCCACATACAAGATGGAAAATGTAAAAAATCACAGGATTTATACAGACAAAATGTGGCTGTCTGTGGTAGAATTAAATAGTATCGAACTCGCTACCGAGGAAGACCGCCTGTACGGGATCGACCAGTGGGCAAAACTCTTCAAGGCTAAAACATGGAAGGAGTTGAAAACTATGGCTATGACAAACCAGTATATGGAATCCGCCGCTAACACGATGTACGAGCTCAGCGCTGACCGCATGGTCAGGGAGCAGTGCCGCAGGCGCGCGGAGTACGAACTGTATCAGAAATATCAGGCAGAGGAGAACGCCAGAAAAGACGCCGTCATTGCAGATCAGAAGGCTGAACTTGAGAAGAAGGACATGGTCATCGCGAATAAGGATGCTGTTATTGCGGATAAAGACGCTGTTATTGCAGATAAAGATGCTGTCATCGCGGATTTAAAGCGCCGCCTGGCTGAAGTCTCAAAATAAGACTGATTCTTGATTTCGCAAAAAAACAAAAAAATGACTCTTCTATCTCGGCTAATTTATGATACCTGTCACACATGCAAAAGAGACTCTTGTCATCAGGAGTCTCTTTTTTTGCAGATCATATTCATCTAAAATCCAGGTTTCTGCCCTCTCTGATGGATACGCTGCTGACTGTCTTTCTAGCCTCCAGGATCAAACAACATATCTGATATGTTAAAGTCTGATTTTAAAGTGTATTTTCTGAAAATTATTGCTTTTTGTATCATTTTCTGATACAATTTAAGGCAAGTTATCGTTGCAAAACGGATTTTGTTACTGTACTTAATATTAAGAAAGAGGAAACTTTGACTGGCGCATATTTCAATTATGCGCTAAGGAACGGTTAAGAATTAACTTTGCAGACAGCACGGCATAAAAAGATTTGGGCAAGTCAGATGTAAAGATTCATTCTCTAACACTTCCCGGGCTCTGGCTGGATCAAGGAGGATATGCCATGATTATACAACACAATATGAGCGCTATGAATACCAACCCACAAAGTCACGAACCACCAGCCCCGCTGGTGGTTTGCTGTTGGCCCTACTGGGCCGATGTTACTTTTCCGCCTAAAGGCGGTCCGGCAAACCATTATCTTGTTACTCTTCCGCCTAA
>JAETQH010000104.1 GCA_021770785.1 Lachnospiraceae bacterium | reverse complement strand
GACTGAAACTGCTGTGCTACGAAGCTGTTGTTGTCTGCTTTACATAACCATACGATTAATAACGCAAGTGCAACAAAGACAATCGTTGCCAGAATGACGCCACCGTACTGCTTTGCCAGTTCCTCCATTGGACCGTACCTCCTTTCCCTGTTTATGCTCTATATTTTAACTATCTTTTTTCCCCATTTCGACGGAATAAAAGAAAAGTTTTCATGAATTTTGTTTCTTTTAGGAAAAGGTATGTTCATAATTCTTTTTCAAACAAAGCGCCATTTTTAAAATAATCTCTACAATACGCGGGTCCGCATCCCGTACAATACGTTCAAACCTTTCTCCATTTGTTGTCTTTACCTCCACAGACATAAAATCCGTCTCCGGTTCTTCCGGAATAAATTCCGCAGCCTCCATCTCAAATGCTGCAGCTATGCGGAGCAGTGATTTTAATCCAATATCACACTGTGCCCTCTCTAATTTTGAAATATGGCTCACCGAAAGATTTGCCATATCCGCAAGCTGTGACATGGAAATTCCACGCTTTTTTCGTTCCAGGCTAATATTCCGACTTACTTCTTTTAGAATCAGATTCATAGTTTCATCTGTTATCTGCATATCTTCTCACCTCCATGCCTCTCCTTTATCCGTGCCAAATTTTTTCAGTATCTGAAATTTTTCGTACTCTTTTTCTGTAAATGCCAGTTGCTTTAAGTCCCTGCTGTAATACCATAATTCATTTCCAAAGGGTGATATTTCTCCCGCCAGTTCCCCTAACATTTCCCGTTGCCACCCGGATGCAGGAAATACGGCTGCTTCATGAACAGATAAAGGAAACACAAATAAATCATCTTTCTTTTGTTCCGCCAATTCCTTTAACGGGCTTTCTTCATATAAAAGCGTTCCAAGACCAAAACAATGCTGCTTACTACCTACAATATAAAAATCTCCTCCCATAAGATGATGGCTATCCTGAATTTCATAGGGAAACAATTCCGACATTGCCTTTCCCACCGCCTGATACAAAATTTCCTCACGAACCTGCCACTTCTCCATCAACTCCCATGTAACCGCCATCACTTTCACCTGTTTCTCCTTTAACAAACATACTCCATAAAGCATGTAGGTATTTCCTATATGCCTCCCGGGAAAATTTTTCTCCCACATGTTATCCCTACAGGGCAACAACAGCGTCATTAGCTTATTATCCGGAAAATGTTCCATTATCTCTGCCAGCCTTTCTCCTTCCTCCTGCCCCTCTGCTTCTGCTTTTTCATATTGCCGCACATATTCTGCCAATAGTGTCCGCAATATTTGCGTATCTATTTTTTCCCCACACTTTAGGTACATCTCTTCCAGATTCAGACAGGGCATAGGAAAAAGATGGTCTTTCTCATCCCGTAACCCCACTGTCCATCCATTTTTTCTTTCTTCTATCAAGAGGCTCTGAGAATTTGCAGCATAAGCAGCCGGCAGATAAAGAAATCCTTCCGTTTTCAACCTTTCTGCAAACCGCTTTAACTTTTCCGTTTTCGCTTCATCTCTTCTTTCCATAACCCTCCTTCAAACTTCCGGTCAGCTTGTCCGGAAGTTTGTCTGACCTCTCTTTTATTGATTTACCTACCAACAATTTTTGCAGAATACGTGATCCCCAATAATAATAATTTCCTCCGGACTGTTTTTTGCTCGAATTTTTTCCCACTGCTTTGTTTCTCCCGCACTGCAGTACTTCGGATTGCAGTAATATTTCATGTCCCCAATCGGATTTGCAGAGGTTCCATAGTAAGCTCCCATGGCAGCCTGGTAACAGGAATCCGCCTCCCTTTGTTCCTGCGTCATGGAAGCATACGCTGTCAGATATTGTTCTACCGTGTGATATGGTATGTAACAGGAAAACTGATACGGTGCTAAGAGTACGCCTTTAATGTTCCCGGATGGTCCCCCTGCACGATTTAAAATAACATATGCTACTGCCGTCTTTCCAAGTGCCGGCTGGTTTCCGGCTTCTGCTCTGATAAAGCCCGCCATATAAATGAGATTTTCATCAACTCCATCCGGTATCTCCAGATCTTCCACCGGTACCGCATCCACACTGCCGATAAAATCTCCGGATGTTCCCCCGGTTTCCCCGATTTTTTCTTCCAGTTCCTCCAACAGTTTTTTTGCATCCTCTGATAACTCATTCTCGTGTACCAATTTCCAATCCTGCAGTGTCAGGCAATAGATTTTGGTATCAAAACCTGGGACAGGATGTGATTCACCGTCGTCTCCCTGAATGCTGATAATCGTAAATGTTGACGTGATATAATTAAATTGTGAAAATACCGAATCAAGCAGCGCCTTCTCCTCCTCTGTATCTACCAGAAGATATGGCGGATATCCGTCCTCTCTATTTGTTGTCCTGTCCTTATAATTATCTGCCGTACATAATTGCGCCAGATACACAATAGTTACAATATCCGCATCTGGATAGTTCTCATAAGGATAACTGACGTCATGTCTCCAATTATCCTCCAATGTCTGCATTTCCCCTGCAAAATCCCGGCATTTTTCCTGTACAACGTTTTTCAGATATAAGGGATTTTCGGCTATTTCTTCCTCCCTATCATAAATATTGTCATAATACGATACCGGATTAATAATGTATGAATACCCTGCCATAACGGAAATAACGATAATGGAAGCTATCAGGATAACCGGCAGCAACCACATAAAAAGCTGTAACAGCAGCTTTAAAATAAGCTTTCCGATAAAGACAGCCAGCCTTGCCAAATCATGTCCGATGATTTGCCCCGCCAATCGGAAATGAGCATTCGGATCCTGCTTTCCCTCTTCATGTATCATTTCACGAATGACATACCTTTTTAGCAGTTTCCACTTTACCTTATCAATTTTGTGCTTTTTTGAATGTTCTTCATCCTTTTTCTCTTTGCTGTTTTCTGTTTTATCCGCTTTTTTCTGCCTTATCTTTTCGCGTTCTTTCTCAGAGCAGACCCATGGCTCCGGTTCCTCATTTTCCGCCGTGTAATTTTGTGCCATATCCGCCCTGCTTCTGACACCTGATACATCTCCCATCTGGTTCGGACGTACATTACATAGCCTGGTTAATTCGTCCTGTGATAAATTTCCCCCTGCATATCTCCCGGCTGCCGTTTCCTGTTTCCATTTATCTAAGGCGCGCTCTTTCTGAAATCTTTCCCGCTTCTTTTGGTCTAACACATGTTCCTTCTGGAAACCCTCCCGCTTCTTCTGGTCAAGCACACGATCTTTGTGATAACCCTCCCGTTTCCTCTGGTCAAGCACACGATCTTTCTGGTAACCTTCCCGTTTCCTCTGGTCAAGCACACGATCTTTCTGGTAATCTTCCCGCTTTTGCCGGTCTAATACCCTTTCTTTTTTTCCGGTAATATTTTCTTTCCCCTGTGTATCCCCGCTTCTCTTTTTGGCAGTAAAATCCTCCGCTTTTGTTTTTTTATCCTGTACCTTGCTATTTTTTGCTCTTTTCCCTGCCTCCACCAATGCAAGCGCAGCAAAATAAGCCCGTTCACTATTACTCATGGCACTGTTTGCTTCTTCATATTTCTCATTTCTGTCCGAACTTTCTTCCTGTGGTTTTAAATTCTGTCTGACAATCCCCTGTGCCGAGCCTTCTTTAGGAAAATGAACCTCTGATATAACACCAGTTTTTTTCCTTGCTTTCACTCCTAAATTTTCACCATAACTCCGTGCGCTTTTGGCTTCCATGGGATAATATCCTGTGCCTGCCGTCCTTCCCCGGTACACCATGTCCATATTTTCATGCAATGTCTGTCCAAACTCCAAACCCTCGCTGACTTCGCTTGGGAACTTTGCATTTCTTCCAAAGAGGGCATTTCTTTTCTGCTTTCCGTCATATTGGCCGCCGTACCCTCCAAAAGATACGCCTGTCACTTGAAATTCAGGTTTTACCGCATGGAGTTTTTCTTTTTTTCTGCAATCTTCCAGTCTCATAGAATCCCTACTTCAGCTTTCTTTTTTGCCGCCTTTTCATGCAGGTTTGTATTGTAAACATCATAAACCGGATTATCTTTTGCTATCTTATTATTAAACGGAATAATTGTATTTCCAAAACGTATCAGTCCGGTACCGGGTTCTGCATTGGTGGTATATTTAATCTGTGCCTCACTGATGTCCCCTAATGCTTTTCCAAGCGCCGCTGCATCCGGTGCAGCCTGCTTTAACAGAACCGTATATTCACTGTTGGAAATCAGTGTAGAAGTCATCGGATCCTTTAAAACCTCAACGACATTCTGGGTAATTCCTGTACATAATCCTCCCAGTTTTCTAACCTGTTTCCACAATGCAATCAGATAATCCCTGGAAAATGGTTTTCCAAGAAGTACATGAAGTTCATCCACATACAACCAGGTCGCACGTCCCTGCTTTGCGTTTTTAATAATCCTCTGCTTGATGTTCTCTAACATGACAAGCATTGCCATTCCCGATAAATCTTCCGACAGATCCCG
Organism: Lachnospiraceae bacterium; assembly: GCA_021770785.1. Lineage (GTDB taxonomy): Bacteria > Bacillota > Clostridia > Lachnospirales > Lachnospiraceae > Roseburia. Next base: position 4,883 of record JAETQH010000104.1, on the reverse strand, counting down.
CATCCCATAAACAAGTACCCTGTTGTCAACATCAATATTGGTCTGGTGATTAAAGATATTTAAAGAGCCGTCTACAAAAATTTCAAGGACCAGCTTAATCTTCCTTGCCTCCTGTTCTTCCTGCTCCTCAAGTATCCTGATAAAATCACTCATAATCGGCTGCTGTCTTTCTTCTGGTGGAAGCATCGCTACCTTTTTGTACATCCTCCGAACAGAACGATCTATAATAGATTTGTACTCTGGCTTAATACCGCCATTCATTGCCTGCTCACAGATACCAAGCATAAAACCGCATTTCTCCCTGACCTGTCCGGCTTTATCGTCAACATCTAAAATCGTCAAATCTACTTCCAATGGATTTAGATAATCCTCCGCATAAGTGGCAAGATTAATAATGGCCCCGCCATATGCCTCCGCCACATCGAAGTATTCCATCGTAGGGTCCACAAAGATAATGTCATCCTCTGTATTTAAGAACACGCCGCCTGCTTCCATCTTACATCCGGTAAAACTCTTTCCTCCGCCCGGTATTCCAAATACAAAGCCATTCCCATTTAAAAGTAATTTTCTATTCGCCCAGATTGGTTCCTTGGAGACCTGATTAATTCCATAATATAAAGGATTATTCATCATCTGCATCTCCACCACATTAAACGGTACAAATGCCGCAGCCGAAGATGTAAATAGTGCCCTCATCATATCTACATACCTCCCTCCTACAGGAAGTACCGTAGCAAGAGCCTCCCTTTGCCGCATATAATAGGGAATGATATTACAGGTAGCTTTCTCTACCACCTGGTTTACTGCAGTAAGGGCTTCATCCATTTTTTCATCATTATCTGCAATAATTCCTGCAGTGACGCCTACCCACAGCATCTTCTGGTCGTTATCCCTCAATTCATCCAGCATTCGCTCCAGTTCTTTCTTTTCCCGCCGGACTTTATAAGAAATATCACTGGAAAATGCGCCTCTTTTATTTCTCTTCTCCTGTTGCTTTGCGATTGTATTTTCTACCCCCATCAGTTTATCTTCCAGGGTCTTCAATGCCACATCCTGTGGGATTGGTTCGTAATCAACAGAAAATACCGAGCGCATAGGCAGCCCAGTAAGTTCTTTAAAGAATGTATCCGACAATGACGTCGGGTAAGACGCCGGATCCAGATAGAGCATGGAACACACCTTATCATCCATGTAGAATCTGTCCATCTCTCTGTCAAAATCCATGACCGTAGGCGCCAGTTCATCTTTGAAGCTGCGCACTTTCATCATTTCCCTTTCCATTTGGAAATCACATTCCGCTTCACGGCCAATATGATAGAAAGCATGTAGGACCCGAAATCTTTCATCCGCATTCATTGGCAGCAATACGGAAGAAAGGGCTGCAAAGTTACTGATAAAACTTCCTTCCAGAGATGAGAGGTATGCCCTTGCTGCCTCATAATCCTTCCTCTCTACCGTGATGGTGAGAAATTTTTCCTGCCGGATGCCTTTTCGCCCCTCTACAATTTTGCTCTCTATAATGTCGTTGTAAGCCTCGCGCAGCCAGTCGTATTCATCATTTTTGTAACGGTACAGAATTTTCTCACGGATTTCCTCCATATTTCTGTTCTCATTAAATACCGTAATTTTCACTGAAATATCAAAAGAATTGATTGTTTTACACCAGTCATAAAAAAAGGCAAGCTGTTCATCATATATCCGGGTTGTGTAATTCACATCCATCAGGTAATAACTTTTTGACCATTTTTCTTTCCCTACCTGAAAAATTCCGTTAGGCGCCACTTTCCATATCTCAATTTTATCCTGTGTACTTTTAGCATTACTGTATCTTACTTTATCCGGATTTTTCAGAGACATAAAAATCTTACGTTTTGACATGCCTGACTGCTTTTTTGGCATTCTACTTCTGTTCATTTCCTTTTTCTTCCCTCCTTCCGTTTTCGCCGAAAAACAGTGCCCGCATTTCCTCTACATCATATGCCTGTCCTTTGACCTCTTCTTTGGCATTTCCATACACCAGAAGCTTTAAAGTATCATCTGCCGGAAGAAAATTCCCATATCGTTTTTGACAGTTTCCCATAAGTCCAAACATAGCCAATGTTTCTTTTAGTTCTCTCTGCCTTTTCAATTCTGCCAATGGAATTTTTTCTGTCCGTATTCCGTTTTCTCCCGCCGTCAGGGAAAAATCAGACATATTTTCATATAATTCTTCAAGCGTTTCTGCATGTAACAGAAAATAAGCACTGGCGCTCATAAAGCTTCCGGTGTCCTCCCTGTTTCCGTCCTCATTTTTTAAAATATCGTATAGCAATGGGGCTTTTCGTTTCATTCTCGGCAGCACCCCATCCACCCCAAGATACTCTTCTTCAACGGATTCACGGATTCTTTTATCCGTAACTCTTAAGGCAGACAAATACGACGCTGCACAATATTCCTTATCAGCCAGTTTTCGAAGCATTCCCCTTTTTATCTTTCCGGGAAATCTGCGAATTGCCATTACCGCAAAATATCCTGCTTCCGCTGCAATCTCCTTTTCTGACGTTCTTAACTTGTTCATGGAAGCCGCTTCCTTCCATGCAGGTGTTTCTGAAAGGTAGGAATCTGCCGGATACGCTCCTCCTAAAACTTTCGATATATAATTACAATACCTCTCTATCCTCTGCTCTGTCGAAAGACCTGTAATCTTTAACTTCCGCTCCATCTCTGCAAACTTCTCTATTGCTTCCGATATATCGCAATATCCTTCCCGTAACAGAAGATATGTCTCATTCAAATATTTTCCCTGCAAAATACCGCACTCCGTCCCGGATTCTCTCCATGCCACAATCAACTGTTCCCATTCTTTATCCTGGAGTTCTGTGACACAGTATGCTTTGGTAAAACAATGCTCTACTTCAAAAATCCCGCTTTCTGAAATCCTGCTGACTCCCAAATTTCCATTAAAAAATGCAGGAGACTTATATACCTGTTCCTGCTTGTTTTTAATCCTGTGAAACCTGTCTCTCCTCCGAACCCTCTTCTCCTGTCCGTCCTGTCTCCGTTTTTTCATTTATCTTCCGCTCCTTTTTCCTTCCTCTGACAACTCCAAAAATCATTCCCCTTTTCTTTTTTGCATTTTTATCATCTGCCTTCTGTGAAGTATCTTCTATCAGAAGGGTACGTGTGGTGGCAAATGCCACCACCTGTTTTCTCTTATTGCTTCCCCGAAAACGTTCCATTACTGTTAAGCCATACTGTTTTCCTAATGCCGGCAGCATGATGGGAACACAAACCGGTATTGCTATGTAGATAGCTACCTTGAGCGGTATTCCAAAACCAAAATAAGCAATACATGTCACAAGCGCTGCTGCCGCTATCGACAAAATTACCGCTATGGTCTGCTTTGCATTCATTCCGGCCGCCACCGGCTCCTGATACTGTTCTACATCCTGATTAATATTAATAGACAACATAAAATTTCTCCTCCAGTCCTTTAAAGTCCCAGTGCTTTTTGTGTAATCATCCCGGAACCTTTTACTGTGCCTAACGTCAGCATACAAATAAAGCTGCTCTGCAAAATCCATCCTAAAATGTAAAATCCTCCGGTCTGTCCATTGGTAAGATTAACAACACCGCTGGAAGTTACCACGGCACTTAAAACCATTGCCATGTACATTGTGACTGCTTCCAAAATTGTTCCAAGCGCATATTTCCAAAAGGATTCTGCTGACCTTGACAGCATATGATTTCCTGCAATGGTACTGTTTGCCAGTGTCCCATAGGGCACCAGCATTAAAATTTTTAAAAATCGCTGAAACGCCTCAAATAGCATCATCATTCCGCAGCCTGCGGTCACCATCATAAAAATAATCGTAACAATAAACAATAATGCCATTACAACAAGCCCACCCAGCCCGCTAATATCATTTGTCAGTGGCGAGTTTAAAATTTCTGTAACTTCTGCCGGTACTGTATATTGAAAAACAATGCCGCTTCCTCTGATTTTTCCGATAACTCCCGTAGACAAGGCAAATAATTTCTGCACAATCGTCATGGAATTTATTACAAAAAATTCTGCCAGCGATAGTTTTAAGAACATCCGAAGGATATTTTCCAGGCGAAAGTCCTGCTTGATATCTACACTGTCTGCACAAAATCCCATAAGAAAAAAGATAACGACCAACACGCCGCCTATTCCCAAAAATATCGTATTCACATTGGTAATAAATTGCCAACCTTCCCTGTTCCAGGCAGCCGGATCCTGTCCCAGCATCCCGGCTGCCATTCCCGCAAATGTGTTGTACACATTTAAAACAAATCCCAGGAATTGCGAGAGTTTCTCCGCCCAGCTTTCAACCAAATTATCAAACATCTCTCATCTTCTCCTTAAAGCCCAAGCAAAGTCAACACAGCCGAGATAAATGCCATAATGGCACCGGCAGCGATTCCTTTAGCGCCATCATACATACCATGAGAATCCTGCTGTTGATATGCCTGTGCGGTATCGGCAATCCCTTTGGCCAGAATAATAATTCCGATTAATGCAATGATGCCAAGAAAAAGACTTTTTATTGTAGTCAATACAGAATCAATTTGTGAAATACCTGTCGTTGTCAAAAGTCCGCTTCCACTCCCAGTGTCTGCAAACACTGCCACCGTGTTGCCTAATATCATGAATTGAGTACAGACCGCCAGAATAAATGCTTTTACTTTTTTCATTCTTACTTTTTTTGTATTAATTTTTTTCTTCATCTTTTTTTCCTTTCTTTTTCTCATTTTGTTACTTATTGTAGCCGCTCAAAATTTTTGTCAAAAGTTCTTATTTTTTTTGTCAAAAGTTTCGGGAAATATTTCCCGAAACTCATATTTACAATTCAATATTATTCCATCTCTTATTTTTATAA
>JAETQH010000103.1 GCA_021770785.1 Lachnospiraceae bacterium | reverse complement strand
CGTGCCACACGGAATGGTGCTATGACCAGTACCTTTCCCACTTCAAAATAGTCAAGTGCCAATTCCCACAAAGCGGTAAGAGTAATGACGGTCTTTCCAAGCCCCATATCCAAAATCAAAGCACACACCGGATGCCCTATGATGAACTCCCTCGCATAATCCTGATATTTATGTGGTTTGAATTCCATGCAGCACACCTCCAATCTGTTCCAATCCATCTATCACGTATACCGAAAACCCCAATGCCTCCAATTGATGTTTTCTTTTCTCCTGTAACGGTCGCAGCTTTTTTCCCGGTGCCTTTAATTCCACGAATGCACACTTCCCACCAGGAAGCAGAACGAGACGGTCAGGCACCCCATCGAAACCGGGAGACATGAACTTTACCGCCATGCCGCCCCTGCTCTTTGCCTCTTTTACCAGAGCCTTCTCAATTGCACTTTCTCGCAAAACCTCATCTCCGTTTCCCTTTGCTGTTTCCTCTTTCAAAAACTTCTATTCTTCCGTATGCGTATATACGGGTGTATCCGTGTCCTTTTATACCTATTTTTCATTTAGTAAATATAAGTGGAAACATTGGAAACAGCACCGCCACAGCCTCTTGTCTGCTGGCTTCATGGCTGTTTCCAACATCTGTTGCCTACCGCCTTACCAATCACGTATGGAAACCATTCATTTGTTTCCTGCGGTTTCCTTTTTCACTCTTACAAACACCCTCTGCACACCATATCCGGGGATACGCAGCTTACCGGATGAATTACCTTCGTATTTCTTCCAGCCACCGATTTTCTGAATAATGGACTCCAACTCATAGGAATCCGTCTTTCGGAAATTCTGACGCTCCTTTCCAAAGCATTCACACCATACTTCCATCAGACAGAATCTTTCTCTGACTACCGTTCCGGTTCTTCCTTCTGCTTCGAACTCTCCACCACCAAGATAAGACCGTCTTTGGTACAAATCCATTGTGTCCCAGTCTGCCGGAAGCAAGCGTTCCAGGTAATCCTCCACAATGCCTTCTCTTTCATCAGACTCCATTGCTTCCTGCTGTGCCACATAAGCCTCTGCTGCTTCCTTGCCTTTCAGATACAATTCTTCCCCATCTTTATAAATAGAAATTGCTTCTGCCCAAATCTGGTCTACCGTCTCAGGAGTCAGATCCCATCCCCGATACTTCCCTTTTCCAGTCACATGCACAGGCCAAAAGCGTCTGTTTCCGGTAACATCACGCAGAAATCCGCCCTCTGAGTTTGTACTTCCCACAATCACACATTCCCTCGGATGGCTCTCAACTGTTGTTCCATAGGACTGTCTGTATTTATCATCTGTCCGGGTAACAAAAGATTTTACGGTTTCCACATCTACCTTTTTGATACCTGCAAGCTCTCCCAATTCCAAAAGCCAATACCCCTGCAGCTTCTCCGCAGCAGTTTTTCCATCCTTCATATCAGAAATCGTAAGGGAATCCGAATACCACTCCCTGCCCAGCTTGGCAAAGAACGTGGATTTACCGCAGCCCTGTGGACCATTCAAAACTAATACCGAATCGAACTTCACACCCGGCTCATAAATACGGGCTACCGCCGCTGCCAACGTTTTCCTCGTAACTGCACGGACATACGGTGTGTTTTCTGCTCCCATATAATCAATCAGCAGACTGTCAATCCTGCTGCATCCATCCCAAGATAACGTGGAAAAATACTCTTTGACCGGATGATAAAGTCTCTCGGACGATACCACCGCAAGCAAAGCATCCTTAAATTTGGTAGGTGACCAAATCCCATATACTCTTTCAAAGTACAGCTTCGCACAGGCAATATCTGCATCGCCCCATCCCTTTTTCACCTGCACCCACGGTAATTCTCCAATAACGTCCAGTGCATTCTTCAGCTGATTAAATACGATAGGTTTCAAGTTCTCATCAAAACGGATAATTGTTGCAATATTGGAAAGTGTGTCCTTTACCTTGCCCTGACGGTCCAAGTCCAGCATGGTCTGCCATTCTCCGATATCCGCATCAAATTCCTCACTTGCTGCCTTCTCCCTTTCCTTTGCCAGTGTCCTCTTTACCTGTTCATCCGACACCGCAAAATCGCTCATAGCCTTAAAGGATGGAAGTTTTCCTGCATCCGTATCTTCATCTGTCTTATCGTCCTGCTCCCCAAACTTATGGATACGAACAATGTCAAAGGCATTCAGCAGCTTTCCACAAGCCGGATCAGTGGCATGGTGAGAATACGCAAACTTCCCTTCATAAATCACCACACCTGCCTGTGAGTCTGCCGGAATATAATCAAATCGCTCCGGCATCATGCTTTCCTGATACACATCCGGCAGAAACAGGCGGATTGCTTCTTCTATCGAATAGGTTCGGCAGAATGCCCCCACGATTCCTTCTTTCGACAACGGATCAGCCTGTTTCTTCATCTCTCTGCTGACAACTGCCTTTTGTCTGCTGCTGACAGGCCATGAAGAAGAATCCCTCCAATCTGCATATCTTTCTAATACGGAATCCGGATTCAAAAACGCTCCCGGAATATCACGGAAAAAGAATTCTCCATCTGCAGAGGTGGAAGGCCAATACATGAGGCGACTTGGTTCATAGGTTGTATCATCAAAGAACTCCATACCGATATCCTCTGCCACTTTTCTTGCCACTGCTGCATATTCATCCGGCGATACGGTCCTTGATAACGGGATAATCAGACGGAGCCTAGGTTTTTCCGGTGTATGTTTATGGGTAGAGTAGATCAGGCATCTAAAATCAAAGAACATCTCTATCTGTTCTACAATATCCCCTGTGGCATAGTCCATATCCAAAGTCAGACCAGAACGGAATAAAACATTTGCTTTCTTTCTCCTACCGCCTTTCAACTTGCCAAGCACAAAACCACCCACATCTTTGATAGCATCCTGCTTTGCCTTGCTCATCTTCCGATACTGTTCCATCGTTTCACTGGTACGGACAGTATGAGAGAGACGTTCCAAAAACTCATCAATCTCCATCTCCTGTCCGTTCCACTTTTTTTCCATTCGGGAATTTCCTGTTGAAATATACAGTTTCATCCTGCAATCCCTCCTAATCCTTTTTATAAAATCTGCACTCGTAGCCATCGGCACGAAGCGGAAGCCCGTGTACCCAGGAAGGTGGCTCTGCCATAATACGGCACACCTCTTCTACAGACAATTCTCCTTCCGGCACTTCCAATACCGCTTCATCGTGTACATGAAATACAATGGAGAATCCTGCTTTCTTCAACCGCATCATAGCTTCTGCGAGAATATCCCGGCTGGTACCCTGCACGATATTCTCCACCAGCTTCGGCCCGTAAGTATCCATTCTTTCCCATTTCTTGTTTTCTCCCACACCCTCATAGGTCAGTCCGTCCCTGCCATATTTGTTTACACCCATTCTCGGTTTTACATAGGCAAGTTTCCTGCCGGATGGGAGCATAGCAAACAAAATACCGGAAGCATACTGAAAACGAATCAGTCCGACCTGTGTTTCTTTCCTTTCACGGACTGCCCTCACAGCTGCTTCATCCACATCCCACCAAAACTGTGTGATATGCGGATTTGCATTTCTCCATGTAGATACCAACCCCGGAAGTTCCTCTTCACTAAGCCCCATTGCCAAGGCTCCCATTGAAGTCAATGCTCCGACTGCTCCTCCGTATCCAAGGGCCAGTTCCGCAATCTTTCCTTTCTGGCGCAACGGAGATCCTTTTGTAATTTCCTCTATCGGAACTCCAAACATAGCAGATGCCGAAGCCTCATATATTTTTCCGTGTGTAGCAAATACATCCAGTCTCCACTGTTCCCCGGATAACCATGCCAGCACTCTTGCTTCGATAGCTGAAAAGTCCGCAACAATAAACCTGCATCCCTCTTTGGGAATAAATGCAGTACGGATTAATTCGGACAATACATTTGGTGTGGATTCATAGAATAATTCAAGTTCCTCAAACCGACCACTTTTTACAAGGGTTCGGGCAAGTTCCAAATCATTGATATGGTTCTGTGGGAGGTTCTGTACCTGTACCAATCTCCCCGCCCACCGGCCGGTACGGTTTGCACCATAAAACTGCAGCAATCCATGTACCCTTCCATCCGAACACACCGACCGTTCAATTGCTTCATATTTCTTTACTGATGTTTTTGCCATGAGAAGGCGAAGTTTCAAAGCCTCTAGAACTTCCCCATCTGCTTCCTCAATCAATTCTGCCACCGCACCTCTGGACAGACTGTCAATCTCCACTCCTCGCTCCGAAAGCCACCCTTTCAACTGCGATACAGAATTTGGATTCTCAAGTCCCGTCACCTCATAGGCACGGTTCGTCACAATGTCTTTATGTAACAGGTCACAGGTAATCGACTGTTCTACCAATTCCCTGTCAACTAAAACTCCCCTGTCGTTAATTTCCTGATCCAAACGATAAAATGCCATCTCGGATTCTGATATCGGGAACTTATGCAGTTTCTGCCGGATACCTTTTTCCACATCCACATCACGAATACAGTACGTCTTAAACTGCTCCCATTTTTCCGGTGCATGGCATGGAAGGTTCCTGCTCCTGCCACCGTTTGTTTTGGTCGGTTTGCAAGGCACACAAAAATAGCGGATTAAATCCTTACCTTCCTTCAGCTTTTGCTCAGAAAGCCCCAGAACCGCCCCAACGCCCTCCAACGAAAGCGGAAGGGCGAGCATGGCCGACTGCACTGCAGTACAAACCCATGATTCGGGAGATAAACGGACTCCCATATATTTTGAAAGACAGGTGCGTTCAAAATTAGCATTGAACGCAGTCTTAATGATTTCCACATCAGACAGGGCATTTTTTATCTCTTCCGTCAGCTGTTCGCCCTGTGCCAAATCAATAATCTTCGTTTCTTCGTCATCAAAACTGTATGCAAACAGCAAAATTTCAAATGCAGGGCTGTCCGCATAGGCATATACCCCGCATTTGATTAAATCCACATCGGAAAAGGTCTCTATGTCTATTGCCAGTGTTCTGTATCCTATTTCACCCATGCGTAGCTCCTTCCCGATTTAATCTTGCTGACGGTCTTTCTGGAAATCCCCATACTGTCAGCAATATCATATACATGTTCCCTTCTTCCAAGCCTTTCCTTGACTTCCCTTACCTGACTCTGGTTCAGAGGAAGAATCTCCTCCGGCAGTCTTCTACCCTGAATATACCAGGACAGCCTTTTGTATCTCCCCATATTGCTGATCTGGTATTTCCCTTCCAGTCCGGGAATATCTGTCCATGTCTCTTTCATCAAAACAACTCCTCTATGTACGGGCGGCATACACCGCCCTTATCATTAACCGAGGAAATCTTCATCCTCTACTGCTTCAAAATCATCCTCTGCATTGGTACGGCTGCTGAGTGCCTCTCCGTCTTTCAACTTCTGGATGTTTCCAAGTCCTGCTGCCACACCACGGTTACCATTGCTGTTGTAGCCATAGAAGTTTACACTGATTCTTCCGTAACAGCCGGAATACACTTCTGTCTGATCCAGGATTGGCTGTACCTGCTTATCAACCACCTGTGGTGCCTGTCTGCTGTTGGCATTAAAGAAATAACAGCCTTTATATGCCTCATCCTCCGGTCGGTCAATATCGCCATCACGCAAAGGAAGCTTCAGATTCGGTGGAATCTTGCCACCCCACTTTGACAAAGATTCCTGCTTTGCAGCTTCCACCGCTGCCTGAATCTTCTTAATGGTTTCCTTATCAGACTTCGGGATAATGGCAGACACGCTGTACTTCGGCTCGCCGCCATTGATTGCTTCCGGCTCCCAACAATGCAGATAAGAAAATCTGCACGGTACGATTACTTTGGTCGGTGTTTCATTCTTGCTCATTTATTCATCCTCCTTAAAATCCGCCTCAGCGGTTTCTGTTTGAATTGGTGGTCTCTTATCGGATTCCGGCACCAAGGTGATTTTGCCCTGCGGCTTATACACCAGACTACCCAGTATCTTCTGAAAATCTTTTTTGCCCATCAGCTTCTCCATTTCCGTGATACCAATCAGAGACTTCTTGTAAATGTCCTCATATCCGGCTGCTTTTGCAGCATCAGCCACTTCCTCTTCATTGACATATTTACGGTTACTTCTGCCTTCTACCAGTTTGAATCCGTTCCATACCCTTCCGTGTGTAATCGCTTCATCCTGTGCATAGGCATAAACATCTGCAGACCACTTAGCAAGTTCATCCGCCACCTTCAAAACCTCTGCGATTTCTTCCTCTGACAAAAGTTCCGGTGGTTTGAACTCCATTTGTGCCAATCGCAAATATTCTTCTGCTCTGGCACGGCAGGTATTTTTCGCTTTACAGAAACGACACCAATCTCCAACTGCAAACTCTCCTTCGCCTTTGGCTGCCATCTCTGCCTTCGGCATCAACTCCTGCTCTGCCCATTCCATGAGGTTATGAACCGTAATTTCAAAGGTGCTGACATTTTCCAGTCTCGGCTGGTGGATGGTCATGTTGACCTTTTCAATGTCATAAAGGGAATCGAACAGTTCCAATGCTCCCAAAGAATATAAGAGCATCTGTGGATTCCATTCTGCAGATACAGCAATGCCTTTTCCGTACTTCAAATCCACAATGTATAAAGTATCATCCGCTACGATGACCAAATCTCCGGTACCGAATCCTTCCGGCACCCATCTGGAAAAGTCCAGTCTCTGCTCAATCATCACTACCGGATCACTGCATGACTGTTTCGCCTTTTCAATCTGCTCCATTGCAAAGGACACATAATCATCTGTGCATTCTTCCATCTCGTCGCAGTCATAATCAGATACCGGACGTTTGGAACGCTTCTTAAGAAACCGTTTCAGCTTATGCTCTGCAAGAGCATGGGCAGCAGTTCCCTCCGCTGCGTAGATACTTTCCTCGTCCGCAAACTGCTTCTCCAACAATGCAGATGGGGTACAATTCATCCATCGTTTGGAGGCAGATGCGGATAATATCGCATGCTGTCCCATTAAAGAGCCTTTGCATCACGAAGCAAATCTGCATATTTCTCCGGCTGTACCCCGGATAACTTATCTGCCCCATACTTTTGGATCAACGCTTTGACCTGCTGCGTTTTTCCATCCTGCGATTTGGATGCCATGACCGCACGAACCTGTTCAATGGTAATGGCATTCTCTTGTTTCTCCTGACTCTTCTCATTTCCGCTTTCTTCATCCTTCTGCCCTCGTTCTTCTTCCTGATTTTTACTACAATTACATGAATGTGCCTTTCCTGCGAGGGCACGGACTCCTTCCGAAACCGCCAAAAGACCATCTGCAATTTTCAACAATTCCTCGCTCATAAACTGCTCCTTTCCACAAATTCTCCGTTTTGCTTTGAAAAATACCGAATGGGAATTCCTAAGTGGTCAGCTTCCGCAATTTCCATACACATGCCTTCACTCATCACTTCTCCGAATACCCATACTTCCCGGCACTCTTTCAACAATGAAAGTCCAAACTGAATCCCTGCCATCCGTTCCTGAACATCACTTTCCTTTAGGAACTGCGGAAAATACAAATGAGGCACTACCGGAAGACAGCCTTTTTCATAGGCAAATCTGGCATATTTTCTGGCAAGCTCCACATTCTTCTCTTCCGCTCCCCGGAACGGACTGCAGATATACACCCTTTCCAAATCCTTTCACCTCCATCTTTCAGGCAGGACTTATTTCTCTGCCCTTTTTGTCAAAGCAAATTCGGAAAGGATGCTGTTCATCGTAGCGAGGTCTTCTCCTGTTAAATTTTCTGAAAGCCTTTTCAACAGTTCCTGCTGATCTGGTTTTAAATACTTACGTCCGAGATAATAACCATCGGCAACCCTGACTCCTCCACCATATCTGCCACGCACGGTTTCAATCGGATGGGCAAGTGTCAATTCTTCGATATCGGTCCGAATTGTACGGGCTGTAACATTGAATTCCTGTGCCAGATTTTCCATCGTTTCCTGACGGCGCACACACAGAATTTCCAATATCTTCTGCCTACGTTCATTCGCTTTCAACACTTGCCCACCTCCTTTCCTCTGCTTTGTGGCATCATCATAAGAGTTAAATAGGAAGGTTCATTTCCTATTTAAAAAACTTTTTGAGATTTTTCAGCAGCAGAGAGGAAGCCTGTCCATCATCCTTTAAGCGAAAAACACCCGACAAGGCGCAATTCAACTATTGCATCTTGTCGGGTGTTCCATTTAATCCATGTATTTATGTACTTTTTTCCTATTTCACGAGTTCCGTAAGCCACGGAGCCATCGGTCTTGCAACTACTCTCGCATTCAAATATGCCATTTCCAACGTCAGACAGGTATTGCCCAAATAGTAACCATCCATAACCGTCAGCGTCATGGCAAGGTCAGGTTTCTGCATATTCGTTAAATATACCGGAAGAAGATACTGCACTCTCCCCTGATATCCCTGTGGGACCACAAGCCCCGGCTCTATTACAGCCTTCCTTCTTCCAAGCTCTACTGCTGTTTCAAACAAAAGCGGCAGATTCTTGGCTTTCCGAATTTTAGCTGGAATACGTTCCAGGTTCTCCTCATCCCCCAATATGTGATTTACGTTTACTCTTATAGGCCACTCTGGATTAAAGTTAATGCCACTCTGCGCCATATGATAGACGGGCTTTTGTGGTAATGGCTCGATGTATCTTAACTTCGGAGACATCTCATCACAAAAACCTCTAAAATACCAATCTCTTAAAGAATCCGAAAAATTGTTTCTTTCAAAATAGCCATAAATCCCCTTGTACTGTCGTGTGTATAATCCTGTATGGAAACAGACACATTCATTCTCCAAATGAAAAATACTGTCTGCCTTTCTGGGATCACTTTCTGAATTAAAATCAATAACCTGCTTGCGAAAAATTGTATGTATGTACCGTTCTAAAATGGGTGTGTCTGTATTTTTTGTTTCCCGGCTCGGCTTTCGGAATTTCCAAGACTCCGGCAGAGCCAACCTCTCCAATTCCGCTAAATGTCCGTACCAATCCGGTACATATGCAAATTCAAATAAATCCGGTGCTATCATCTGTTTCCTCTTTTCCTGTGATTTTCTGTACTCATATCTGTTTTCTGTCTTTGCTTCCATCTCTTTCATCATGAGCCTCCTTTTTGTTTTCTCTTGAAATATAAAATAGGTGTATCGCAATTCTATCGTTCTGTGAATTGCGATACACCTATCAATGCGCTTTTATCCATGAGCAAATTTCAGTAACTTCAACAAACATCGCATTCTACGCTGCTTTCCTGTGTCCATGTGATTTCTCCTTTTATGGTGTAATTTATTTCATCTCATACCTGTACTTCGATGTAATTCATAATATCCAACCTGTAGTGTAAACTATCTCTGAGGTGAATTGTAATGCATGACTATGTAAAAAATCTTGCGAAG
>JAETQH010000224.1 GCA_021770785.1 Lachnospiraceae bacterium | reverse complement strand
AAAACTCCACCATTTTCGTGTAATAACTGTCCGCCACCTGACAGATGCCGTCCCGGTACATTTTTTTGAATGTAATGGTTTTCTGTGCGGTGTCCGGCTTCGCCTGCTCTTTGCTGTTCCCGGCAAGCGCACGTTTCAGCTCCGCAAGGCGTTTCTTTTCCGATAAGGTCAGCCCCACCTTTTCCGGCATCCGCTTATTTTCCTGCGGTTTTGGCTTTGCCGCCCCCGCCTTTTGCTTTTTCTTCAAGGAAACATACCTCCCTCCTGATTTTTTCCCGTTCCTCCAACTGCTTGTAGAGGTTTTCCGATTTATACGGTCTGATTCCCGGCGTGAGTACCTTCTGCCGGAGCATGAAGTATAAAATCTTCTCTGCCGGGAAACCGTCTTTTTCATACATTGCCAAAAAGAAGAATGGCAGCATTGCGCCCACCATGATAAGCGCCGCCCCCTGTGTCCCCAATACCCCTTTGGTAAGGAAATATAAAGGCACTCCCACAAGGGCAGCCCCCGAAAAGCAGATAATCTGCCTTTTGGTGAGGTTCAACGCTACTTTTGTCTTGATTCCACTCAGGTCTTTTGGCACTGGTACGGATATTGCCATAGTCTGCTCCTTTCGTGGGAAATGCCCGCCAAACCGCCAGCTTCCATAAATACGCTGTGTTTAGTGGGCATTGAAAATTGATTTTGATAATGAGCCTGTCTTGAATAAGCTGAAACAGAGGATTACGGTATATGCCGCAACCGACCATAATGCGCTGTGCAGATTGCCTGCCACTGCCACGCTTGCCACAAGCACAGCATAGATCGCCACGCACACCATGATAAAGAACCCCTGAAACGCAAGTGCGACAAGCCCTTTTAAATAATTTGTCCCGATTGTACCCCATTCCCGGTTGGTAACTGTCGCTGCCGGGATTGGCGCAACTGACACATAAAGGTATATTTCAATCATGCGCCCGTATAGAATGACGGTGATGAGGACGGACATGATTTTCATACATAAGCTGATGACCATAGTTTCCAGACCAAGACCGATAAGCTCCCCTATCCCCATTGTGTCAATCTGGTTATTGAACATGGTGGTAAGGGTAGCCTGTACGTCAAGGCTTGTAGAGCCGGATATGGAAGATGCCGCCTGTGTCACCACATGGCTTCCCACATCAAACACCGCCATGACTATATCAAAAGTCTTGGAAAGCAGCATGACAGCGATACAAGCCTTAAATAAAAAACGGAAGAACAGGCTTGTATCAAAGTCATGCATATTGTTTTTGTCGATTACCATTGTTATCAGCTCATAGAT
>JAETQH010000223.1 GCA_021770785.1 Lachnospiraceae bacterium | reverse complement strand
GTCTTTGCCATTGAGCGGTGATGTTTTACACCGCAAAGCTACCGCTGTATATAAGTGGTGGAAAAGACACTGAAATTCCGAAAAAATGCGTAACTTTGTATTTACTATGGGAAGAATAGCCATAACACTTGAAAAGCAAATCGAACTCCTGCGCAGCCGGGGTATGATTATAAATGATGTCGAGAAAGCAAAAGAAGTTTTGCTCGATGTCGGATATTACCGTCTTGGTTTTTATTGGTTTCCGTTTGAGAAGCCTTGCGGTCTGCATCAAGCACGAACACACAAATTTGTAGCAGGAGCAAATTTTGATGATGCGGTAAAACTGTATTACTTTGATTATGCGCTCCGCAACATTCTGCAAAAGTACATCACACGCATAGAGGTTAATTTCAGGACATATCTTGTATATTTGATTTCCAACCGATACGATATGTTACCTACTTGGTTCGTTTCCTCGCGTGTTGTTGACCGTGACTATATCGCAAGTTTTGACAAGGAGGTATATACTGATAAATTCAAAAGGAATAAATTCATAGCGGCGCATCACAGGAAGCATATAAACGATAAGTATGCTCCGGCGTGGAAAACGCTTGAATTTATGACATTAGGCAGTAATATCGCTTTGTATAAATCTTTGCTCGACCTTGAAGATAAAAAGGATATATCAAAGCATTTCGGCATTACCTACACCAAAATTTTTGAGAATTATTTGGACGTAGTAAGGTGCGTAAGAAACACCTGCGCTCACGGAGGTTTGCTTTACGATATGGCATTATATCCGTTAATCCGCAGGGGCCCGGCAAATGTAAGCGGAAGTGAGCGCAAAAAACTCTATGGCGCATTAAAGGTTGTCGGGTATCTGTTAAGGCAAGTATCAGCTAATCGTGCGGCAGAGTTTGAGAAAGAGGTAGAGGATTTACTTAAAAAGTATGCTACTACTCCGGCAATAAAGACAATTCTGCGCACAAGCAGCGGTTTTCCAGTTTGATAGAGAAACTTTCTTATGAAATATTTTGTTGATTAAGAAAAAAGAAGTACCTTTGCAACATAAATAGTGCTCGTATAGGCTATGTCTCTATACCAACACTTAAAAAGGGAAAAAGAGGTCGCGGACTATGTCTTCGCGACCTCGCCTTTTTTATACCCATATCATCAACAAAAAGAGCCGCCCCTTGCGGAGCAGCCCAAAGAGGGAGAGAGGGAGGTCAGGGGTCAGACCGGGCGGAAAACGTGGCCGTTTGCGCCCATAGTGTAGTCGTACATGAACAGCTCGCGTCCGAAGGCTTCGTAGTCGAAGTATCGGGCGAGGTCGCCC
>JAETQH010000222.1 GCA_021770785.1 Lachnospiraceae bacterium | reverse complement strand
CGTTGAACTTGAACAACGCCCGTTCTAACGTCAACAACAATGTGTCCTTCCGTTCCGCTTTTCCTCTACAGCCAGAAGTCACGTTCACAAGTGAGCGTGTCCCGTGCGTACAGGGTTAAAAGGGGTTCTTTTCCGTTCCAAAGGCGACCGGGGAACCGGGGACCGTAGGAAAAAGATTGAATTGTCGGGAAGATAGTTAGTAACTTTGTAAGACAGAATCAGGATTTTGTCTTACAGGGCGAAAGTCAACCGAAAGGCTGAATGAATATATCACGTTTGAAACGGAGTGGTGGACCGGAGTAAATTTGCCCGACACATTTTTTGATTGCAGGAGGTAAAAACCATTGAAGAAGATAAAGGGAATTTTCCCGAAAATCTATGACTTTGAAAACCTGTTTTGTGCATACAAAGCGGCTATCAAGTGCAAAAGATACAGACAGGACGTAATGGAGTACACGGACCGGCTGGAAGATAACCTGATTATCCTGCAAAATGAATTGATATGGGGACAGTACAGTGTAGGAAGGTACAATATTTTCTATGTGTACGAACCGAAAAAACGCCTGATAATGTCACTATTATTCAAAGACCGGGTGGCACAACACGCCATATACAGGCAGGTAAACCCGATTTTTGAAAAGAAGTTCATTTTCGACAGTTACGCTTGCAGGGTAGGGAAGGGGACGCACAAGGCAATAGACCGCCTGCAATATTGGTTAAAGCAGACCGACAGGAAGCCGAAGAAATACTACTATCTGAAATTAGATGTATCAAAGTATTTCTACAGGATAGACCACGGCATTTTGAAGAAGATTCTTGCAAAGATGTTTGACGACCCGCCACTTTTAGAGCTGATGGCGAAAATCATTGACTGCGAAGACACAAAATTCGGATTGCCGCTTGGCGCAGATATAGGGGACGTTGCGTTTGACAGAATGTTAGATGATGTGGGCTTGCCTATAGGAAATCTGACTTCACAAATGTTTGCGAACCTGTATTTGAATGAGCTTGACCAGTTCTGCAAGCACAAATTAAGGTTACACTTCTATATCCGATACATGGACGACATTATAATTTTACATGATGATAAAAAGTATCTGGAAAAGATAAAACAGGACATAGCCGTATTTCTGGGAAAGAAGCTGAATTTGCAGTTAAACAACAAAACCTGCATACGCCCGACAAGTATGGGTATTGAGTTTGTAGGCTTCCGGGTGTGGGCGACACATAGGAAGTTAAGGAAGAAGACTGCAAAGAAGCTGAAAAGACGGCTGCAATATATGTTCCATGCCTACACAATAGGCGAAATTGACAAAGACACGCTTGACAGAAGCGTTGCTTCATA
>JAETQH010000102.1 GCA_021770785.1 Lachnospiraceae bacterium | reverse complement strand
TGGAAGTGAGGTAAAAGAAAATTGTACACATTAAACGACTTCTTTTGTGGGTGTGGCGGTCTTGGTCTGGGCTTCCAGAACGCCGGGTTTAAAATCGTCGGCGCCTGGGATTTTGACAAGTACGCTGTAGCCACATACAGGGAAAATGTAGGAGATCATGTGGTACAGGCAGATATACAGAAAATGTGTATTGAAGATGTACCGAAAGCCGACGTCTGGGCGTTTGGGTTTCCTTGCCAGGACTTAAGCGTAGCCGGAAAACAGGCTGGTATAAAGCTTGAATGTGCCGACTGCGGTACCGTGTGGGAAGTGTCCGCGGAAACTTACAGCGAAGAAAATTTATGTCCGGGTTGCGGTGGTACGAACCACAGGGCAGCGACCAGAAGCGGTATGTTTTTTGAAATCATGCGGCTGTTGGCCGAAGCAAGAGAGAGAGCCGGAGAAGGTTCCGAAAGTGCTTGTAGCGGAAAACGTGAAGGCGTTAAGGAAGCTTCTGCCAGTGCTGGAAGCAGAATACGGAAAAGCTGGGTACAAGTGTCACGCACAGCTTTTTAATAGCAAATACTGGGGCGTACCCCAGAACAGGGAAAGGTATATAGTTGTCGGTACTCTGGACAGCTTACCGGATACCTATACATACCCAGAAGAACAACACGAATACGTACCGAAGCTTTCTACAATCCTGGAAGCTGATGTAGACGACAAGTTTTACATTGCCGATGAAAAGGCCCACAAGATCATAGACCAGGCGTTACAGCGTATTTCTTCTATGGGTAAGGTACACGCCACGATTACGCCGGACAGAGTAGATAAAGGCAGAATGGGCGTAGATCGAAGGAAGACGAAGACCCTATGTTTACATTGACCGCCCAGGACTTACACGGTGTCATTGTAGACGATACTTACGGTTATCCTACAGAGAGAGAGCCGGAAAAGGATTTACACAGAGGTAGCCCCGACACTACGGAGCAGTCGGCAAGGGGTGAAGGTGGTAGAGAATACCACGAAAAGCGATACGGAAAAGACGCCCCCTTGTTCCCGATAGCCGAAGCTACAAAGGCTGGAATAGCTGTAGGGAGATATGGGGACGCCATAAATATAGCTTACCCGTAAAGTAATACCAGACGCGGACGGGTTGGAAAAGAAATAGCCCAGTCGCTACTTACAGGGTGTTCCCAGGTGGTTATATGTGATAAGAAAGGCGGAGAAAATGACACATGATTGTAGAGAGAGAGAGAGAGCCAGCGCCTACCGGCCATAGATCAGCTGATACAGGACGGCATAATACAGGCACAGCGTAACGGGAAAGGGACTTTTATAGGGTGTTCCCCTACGTTACTGGCGTCGGACTACAAACAAGTACCGCTGGTACTGGAAAGGGTAGACGAATGTATGAATACAGAGAGAGAGCAACGGCCGCAAGGGCTACCAGAAATAGAGGTGATAGGAATGTTAGAAAGTAGTGGACACGATCATAGCAGACGGGTACACGACCCGGACGGTATCAGCCCCACAGCTACAGCTGTAGCGGGCGGTACACATCATATTAAAATCTTCGATCACACGAAGTATAGAGTAAGAAAACTTACGCCTACTGAATATGGAAGATTACAGGCGTTTCCTATGGACACATGGAAACAGGTAGTAAGTAATTCACAGGCGTACAAGCAGTTCGGAAACGCCGTTACCGTAACGCTTGCGGAAGGCGTTGGTAAATCGGTTATCAATTATCTGGATAGCGTTTTAGGGGGTGCCATGGTTTGAAAAACGATTATATTATACGCGGAAAAACAGCCACGCTTTTCGTGGAAGCCCCGCCGAACGTCGGTTACGGTTCCGTGGAAGTGAGACTGGATGCGAAAGACATGGACCTTGTGAAGTCCTGGCCGGGAACATGGTTTTCCTTTGTCCATAAAAGGAACGGCCAGCTTTATATAAGGGCGACCGCCTACAAGGTAGCAGGTAAACCGGTAAGTGTTCCTGGGTTTGAACAGAAGCAGCCGCTTTTACATAGGGTTATCGCGAAGCCGGAACGCGGACAGAACACGATTTTTAAAGACGGTAACAGCCTAAACCTTACCAGGGAAAACCTTATTAACCTTCCGATCGGGGAAAGCTACTATCCCACAGAGCCTACCGGACCGGAATACGCCGATATGGTAAAGGGCGTCCACTATAGGAAGGATAAACAGCGGTACGAAGTACGCTGCTTCTACAAAGGGAAAGCGTATAACCTTGGTATCTATAAGGACGTCGGCGTAGCAAATAAACGTGCTACCGACTTCCGTAACCTGGGGCCGGAAGGCTACATTAAGCAGTACGGAAAATGGGGTACGGTCTAATGGGAAGCTATGAAGGAAGAATATTTAAGGTAACCCGTAAACTTGATGGAAAAGGGCGCCTACAGCTTCCGGCAGACTTTAGGGAAGCTGTAGGGTTCGCCCCGGACGAAGAAGTAGAGATAGCCGCGGTAATGCTTGTGGAGCGAAACAAGACAGCGCTTATGATTACCAGTAGAAAGGAAGGTAAAGAAGAGTGACAGCGAAAGGTTTAAGAGAATTAAGCTACCAGGTAAGCGACGACGCCGAAGTAGTGGTACTTAACGAAAATGCACCGGTAAAAGGTTCCACACCTATTGAACAGCTTATTGTAATGAAAAATGATAAGGGAAAAGAAACACTGGTATTTGTTTACCAGAGCAAAAACGGAAAGGAAGGTAATAAGTAATGAGTATTAAAGAGCGTATCGAAAAGGCGAAGGAAAGACTGGACGCCGCAGAAAAGGCGAAAACAAAGGCAGAAGCACAGCTGGAAGCAGCACAGAAACAGTGCGACGAAGTGGTTGAAGAAATGAAGAAGCTGGGAGTTACCCCGGAAACGATCGAAGAAGAGATTAACAGACTTTCTGCTTCTGTGGAAGAAAACCTTAAGAACGTGGAAAACAATATACCGGAACTTTAGGGGGTGTCTGTATGGGACTTATGGATTTTTTCATACGACCGGAACCTATAAGCTACGGGTCTGTTAAGGAACTGAATACCTTACAGATTAACCGTATAGCTGCCGATCTTCGTACCGCCAGGGATAAGGTTAATAACCAGATGGCGAAGCGTGAACTTTTGGAAAAGCAGCGCGAAACTGCTGTTAAAGCAAAGGCAGAAGCAGAAGAAAAGCTGGGTATCTTCAGTATGGTACAGATACTTTTACAGAAGACCAGCGATTACGCCAGACAACAGGTAAAATCCCGTATAGAAGATATTGTAAGCGAAGCGCTTAACGTAGTCTTCGGCGGTAATCATAAATTTATGATCGACCTTACGCTTAGAGGTAACCAGCCGGTAGCGGAATACTACTTAAACGACGACAGCGTTATTACGAAGCTGGAAAAGCCGGACTACGACCGCGGCGGTGGAAAGATAGACATTATCGCCCTTGCGCTTCGTCTGGCCGTAGGTGAAATGGAAGGCGTAGACGGGCCTTTGTTCCTGGACGAAGTAGGTAAGCACATTTCAAAAGAATACGCGCCGTCTGTGGCGTACTTCTTAAAAGAGTATAGCGCCACCTTCGGAAGACAGATTATCCTTATCACGCATAACGCCGACCTTGCAGAAATCGGGGAAGTAAGCTTATCCGTGAAGCGTTCCCATAATGGGGAAAGTGAGGTGTCTATATTATGACAAAACGCTGTATAGACTGCGGGATTATTTTTCAGACAGACGACCCGGAACAGGAACGCTGTGAATTTTGCGAAGACGATCGTAAGGACGAAGAGGAAGCAGAAAGTGACTACTTAAGGAACTGCTACCGTATATTCCGGTACAAGCGTCGTTATGAAAATACGAAACCCGGTATCATAAAAATTTTGTACTTTACCCTTCTTCATTTAATGATCTGGGTAAATGAACACTTAATAAGGGGGTGTGAATGATGGTTAAATTTCTTTTCGTGGGAGACTGGCACCTTCGCGGAACGAACCCCAGAAACCGTATTGACGATTACAAAGACGCAGCGAAGCAGAAGCTTAAGGAAGTCTTTAAGATAGCTGTAGACCATGGCGTAGACGCGATCTTACAGCCTGGGGATATTTTCGACCGGCCGGAAGTCGGTATAGCGGTTCTTCTGGAATATGCAGAAGTGTTAAGGGAATGTCCGGTAGATATTTACTGTACGATCGGTAACCATGATATTTACGGGTACAACGTAGACAGTTATTACCGCACAAGCCTTCGTCTTCTGGAAATGTTGGTACCACAGCTTCACGTTATTAAAAGCGCCAGTGAAAAGCCTATGTATATGGCGAAAGGGCATTACAAGGTATATCTGACAGCGACGCCATACAGTAAGGATATGGACATAAACGGCTACGGATATGGGCCGGACGTAGATTACCCGGAAGGTAACCACATAGGCGTACATATCGCCCACGGTATGCTTCTGGACCATAAGCCACCGTTTGACCGGTACAGTGATCTTTACAAGGTAGACACGAACGCCGACATAATTCTTACTGGTCACGATCACTTAGGATATGGCATTTATCACAGAAACGCCGACGATAAGCTTTTTATAAATCCAGGAAGCCTGTTACGTATGTCTGCTTCCGTTAATGAAATGGAACGACAGGTTAAGGTAGCGTTGGTTACGATTGACGAAATAAGTGGAAAATATGAAGCGGAATTTATACCGGTATCCTGTGCGAAGTCTGGCGAAGAAGTGTTAGATCGTAGCCGGATAGAGGAAGAAAAGGAACGGCGTTACGCTATGGATAACTTTAGCGCACTTATCCAGGGGCATACCGGAAATAAGGTGCTTATGGATATTAACCAGATTATCGACCAGGTGGCAGCGGAAGAAAAGTACAGCCCGGAAGTAGTAAGGACTGCTTTACAGATAATTGACAGACAAAGGGAAATGGTGGCGGTATGAAAGTAAAATTCTGGCGTTGTGGTAATTGTGGACACGAAGAACCTGTTACGGAAAATGATCTACAGGAACTTAACCCGGTGGTTTCTTCCACCGGTGCTATAAAAATCAGTTGTCCGAACTGTAGGGCGTATACGGTAAGTAAACCCTTTGATCGTTCCTGTAGGGGTGGGTCGTTCCTGGTAGTACGACCACACATAAAAAGAAAGTAGAGGTATAAAAGTGAAAGAAGAATTACAGAAACTTTTTGAAAAATACGGCGTAGATACCGTAGTAAAAGCTGTGGAAGAAGCGACGACACAGCACATACCGGCCATTAACACGCCGGTAGTAACTGATAATCAGATCATTAACACTATTTCACAGCTGGACGCTGCTGTGTCTGACATTCTGGAAGCTGGGCGTAAAAACGAAGAGACTTACCAGAATAAAGCCGACCTTGCTAGACGTGCAAGACAGCTTGAAACTTCTATACAGATCACAGAAGCGGAAGCTATCAATACTATTATCGGAACCGGAAAAGACGCTTACGGTGTGATTACTTACCCGGACGGTACCAGTACAAAGGTATCCCTTAATAATGATACCCAGCGCGACGCTTTCCGAAGACACTTTAGCGCGGCTGAACGAAAAGAACTTGCTTCTGTGGAAGCCGATATTAAAGCGATCGAGGTAGCCCAGTTTAAGGCAAGGGAAGACCTGGAAGCAAAGAAGGAAGCCTTAAGCTGTATACGTGCAAAAGCAGAATTACAGGCCGCCGCGCTTACATACCTTGCGTAACGAAAAACAGGCGGAACGTAGGCAGCGTGGCGAAGACTTCCAGGAAGAGTGTAGACGAAGCTGGCGGCAGATACCAAACTTATGGCGACTACGTATTACAGATGGTGGGATTTTGGGTACACGGCCAGCAGACGAACTTATATTACTGGAACACGTAAACCTTCTTTGTGAGGAAAAGAGAACAGACAGCGACCGGTTTACTTTGTCAATGTTACGCATAGACCAGCTTAAGGGTCTTCTAAAATTTGAACAGGCATTAGACAGAAACGTAGGGCTTGTCCTGGTATCTTTCCTTAACGAAGCTGTAGACGTTGCCCACGCCTTCCGGCTGCTTAACGCCCTGGTATTTATGAAACAGGTAGGAAGGCAGTATATAACCCTGGAAGAACTACAGCAAGGGAAAATAGAAACCGTTAATCTTCCGCGGATAACCATAGACGGGAAAAGCGGATACGATTTAAAGGGGGTGCTGGATTGCACATATACGAAAGCAATAACATAAAGGTAAGTGACTACCCACTTCCTTTTAAACTTAAAGTAACTGACGATCTTACGATAGATAATCCGGCGTACTTAAAAGCGAAGCGCCAGCGGCGTCCTACCTGGGGCATACAGCAGAAGCTACAGCTTTTTAATTATGATAATGACGGAAGCTTAATACTTCCGCGGGGGTACGCTGATCGGTTACATGAGATCATAGAACAGGCAAAAATACCTGTTACCTGGAACACGGAACAGGTGGAAGGGCGTCCGGTAGACTTTGGACCATGGAACGAAGGCTTCCAGATCAGAGACTACCAGCAGCCACTAATAGATAACCTTTTACGAAAAAATGGTATCGGGGTTTCCCCGGCTGGTTCCGGTAAAACGATTATGGGTATGCGGTTCATTTATGAAGTGGGGCGCCCTACGCTGTGGCTTACTCATACAAAGGACCTTATGTACCAGACAAAAGAAAGGGCGCTGTCTACGTTAAATGGCGTAGGGCGTGTAGGTATCCTTGGGGACGGTGTACAGGACTTCGGGGACCGTAAGCTTATTATCGCTACCGTACAGACGCTTAAGGCTAATCCTAGTCTTGTCGAACGTCTGGAAAATTTTATAGGTGTCGTCGTAATCGACGAAGCGCACCACTTCCCCAGTACACAGTTTTTAGACACCGCCGCCCAGTTTCCGGCAAAACGAATAATCGGGCTTACAGCCACGCCGAAGCGTAAGGACGAAATGGAAGAACTTATGTACCTGGGTATCGGACCTGTACTACACGAAGTTCCGCGTACCGCCCTTTATGATAACGACCAGCTGGTACTTCCGACCGTGAGGTTTATTTATACGTCGTTTACCTACGGCGACGAAGACAGCGCCGACGGAAACGTGGACGCTGGCGGCGAAGACCTGGACTACCAGGACATACTTAACCGTTTGTATGAAAACGAAGAACGGCTAGACCTGGTGGCGAAAAATATAGTAGACGCTGTTAAATACGGTCAGTCTATTGTACTTTCTGAAAGCGTTAGATATTGCTTTAAGCTGAAAGAAAAGGTAGACAAGCTTCTTCTGGAAAATGGCTACAGAGGTTGTAAAACAGCTGTAGTACACGGCGGACTTACCCGCTATAGCTGGAAGGTTGCCAACGGAAAACACCAGGCGGAAACACTGGCGGCGGAATACGGAACAGAATGTAAGTATGATGGTAACGCCAGAAGGTGGAAGGTAAAGGTAAGGCAGTACACCGAAGAAGAGTTTAAGAAGTGGCAGGTAACGAAAAAGGAAAGACAAGTTATTTTAGATCAGTGCCGGGAAGGAAAAGTAAACATTCTTTTTGCTACCCAGCTGGCCCGTGAAGGACTGGATATACCCAGCCTATCTGTAGGGCATACAGTAACACCGAAACGCGGGGACACCGGAAACAGTAATACCGGTCTTAACCTGGAACAGGAAATAGGCCGTATCATGCGAAAGGACCCGAAAAACCCAGACAAGAAAGCTGTATGGTATGACTATGTAGACGCTTCTGTAGGTGTCTTGAAGGGGCAGTATTACAGCAGAAGAAAGGTTTATAAGCGTCTGGGTATTAACTTACCTTCTAAGCCGAAAAACGCCGATAAGGATGTAATCGACGGCTTGCTGGATAATATTAAATTCTAAGAAAGGAAGTATTTCATTATGAGCGAAAACAATCAGAACATGGACGTAGCAGCACAGAACGCAGGAACAGAGGACGTAGCCGGTAACGCTATAGTACAGGCTTCGGAAACAGCGGTAGCCACTACACCGCAGACAGGAACGGCTTACATTACACAGCTTCTTAACAACACGTTTGAGGACTTCCAGAAGACAAACGACGGGTTAGACCTTGACTTTGTATATATGGGTTCCTGGCTTACTGTGGATAAGAAGGGGGATTTTGTGGACAAAGACGACGACAGCATTAAGTATAAAGACCATATCGACGTCATTATCGGTAAAGGCGAAAAACGCTGGTCTTTGTGGGGATTGCAGAACAGCCCGGAAGATGGCCAGCTGATCGTAGCTTACAAAGAGAAAGAAGACGCTATTACACAGCTGGAAGCCTGGTTACAGGAAAACCCGGAAGCAGCCGAACGCTACAGCGTGGAAGACCTGGAACTTCGTTATATGGCTTCTGTGGTACCGGTAGACGCACTTACAGAAGACGACGGTATTCCGAAAATTTATATCATGTCCTTCGCGCCTACTGCTACGATTGCCTACGGAAAATATGCTATGCGCGTATTCCGTGGGGCGTATAAGAAAATCGGTATTCCGGCACGTACAGGGCTTACAAGCGTAGTAACAAGACTTTCCACAGAAGAACAGCGAAGCCGTAAAGACGCTTCCGCATCATGGCTGGCAATTAAGTTTGAAGCTATGGGCTTATTCAAACCGGAAGACTATACCACAAAGTAAAACAGGGGGCCTATAAGAAATGGCAAAACAAAATAAAGAATATGTGTACGTAGACGTCTACCAGTGCGACGAAAACGGGAAAAGCAGCCCGTGGAAGCGTAAACATCTGGACGACGTACCGAAGTGGCAACACGAAGAAGCAAAAGACTTTAATTGTTTTGCCACGGTTCAGAAATATGCGAACGAGAAAAGGACAGAGGGGGAAGACTTTCTGGCCCCTCTGTACTTCGATCTTGACTATAGCGAAGACCCAACAGTGGCACAGGCGGAAGCTGTTAAGCTTGTGGAGTTTTTCACAGAAGAACTGGATATACAGGAACAGGACTTACATATTTACTTTTCTGGGTCTAAAGGGTTCCATGTACTGATCGACGAAAGGGCGTTAGGCGTGGAACCGAGAAAAGACCTACAGAGGGTATATAAACATATAGCCGGATACCTTCGGTACAGGCTGGGGGAAGTCCAGGAAAAGGAAGACGAAAACGGCCGACCCGTAGATTATACGGAACCTTTAAAAGCTGTAGACCTTGTGGTTTATACCGTTAAGCGTATGCTTCGTCTTCCGTATTCCAGGCACCAGAAGACCGGGCTTTATAAAATCGAACTGACCTTACAGCAGCTTAAGGAACTAACCTTAGACGAAATTAAGGAAAGGGCGCGTACCGGCCAGCCTATCCAGAGAGAGGAAAAGACAGTAAGGAAAAGACCGAAAGCCGGGGCGTTTTACGCCGACAAGTTACACGAATACGAAGAAGCCGCCGCTACGGTGTCTGACAAGAGAAATAAAACAGAATATGTTTTCGTGAAGGATAAGCCGCCGGTATGTGTGGAAGATATTCTTAATAACGGCTGGAAGAAAGACGGCGATCGTAATAACGCTACGGTACAGCTTTGCTGCTACTTTAAGGCAGCCGGTTACAAAAAAGAAGAAGCTACCGATATTCTGGAAGACTGGGTAGTTAAATTTACCAGCGCCGACAGCCGGTACAGTATCCAGCAGAGAAAAGCAAACACCAGGAACGTTATAGAAAGCGTTTATGGAAGTGAAAAAGACTACCAGTTTGGGTGTGCTTTTATAAGGTCATTACACGGCGAAAAAAAGAAAGGCGACAAAGACTACGATAGGGTGCCTTGTGCTGGGGATATGTGCCCCTGTATTAAAGGAAATCTGGAAGAAGTCGAAGAATCTGTAAACCTTCCACTGGCGAAGACGTCCGACGCTTCCCTTACCGGAAAGCTGATTACGACCCGCGTAATGGTAGCCGGTAAGAAACATACGCCTTATGTCGTACCGAAAAAGGTAGAATATTCTTGCTGGGGACAGGAAAAATGTAAAAAGTATGGGTGTCCGCTGCTGAACATTCCTACAGCTACGGCATATAAGGAACTGAACGC
>JAETQH010000001.1 GCA_021770785.1 Lachnospiraceae bacterium | reverse complement strand
TTGTAGTATACCGAGTTCCCTATAAGAAGAATTATAAAGAAAAAAATACGCTCAGGCAAACCATTTTCATTGCGTTTTGTGCCTTGAGCGAAGCGAAAGGAATGGATATAAAAATGGCTATAAAAGATAAGGTGAAAAAACAACAAAGTTTCTTTATAGTAATTATAAAAAAAATGCTTCATAATCCTAGGCTGATGTTTAAAATGATTAATCCCAGAAGGATTCGAAATTGTTTTATTATTCTGAGGACGGAAGGCATTGCAAGTGCTATGACACACCTGCGTTTGGTGGAGGAATATGAAAGGTCAAGAACGGTTCAGCTAAGTGAAAGTAACTGGGATATTGTTAAGGTTTCAGAAGAAGCGAAAGATATTGTACAATATGAAAGACTACGATTTGTAAATCAAGAGAACCCTGAAGTGTCTATTATTATTCCAGTGTATAATCAATTTGATTACACCTATCACTGTCTGGCATCTATATTGAAACATAGCGAAGGATGCAGTTATGAAGTTCTGATTGCCAACGATTGTTCTACAGATTTAACTGTGTGTTTGGAGGAGATAGTAGAAGGAATAACAGTTATTAACAACACAGAAAATCTGCGCTTTTTGAGAAACTGTAATAATGCGGCAAGTTATGCCCAGGGTACTTATATAGTATTTTTAAACAATGATACACAAGTGCAGGAAGGATGGCTTACATGGCTGCTAGCATTAATAAATAGTGATACTACTGTTGGAATGGTTGGATCTAAATTAATTTATGCGGATGGATATCTGCAGGAAGCTGGCGGCATCATCTGGAAGGATGCGTCTGCATGGAATTATGGGCATCGTCAAAACCCGAATGATTCAGAGTACAGCTATGTACATGAAGCAGATTATGTCTCCGGGGCATCAATGATGATAAGGGGTACATTATGGAATGAAATTGGCGGATTCGATGAGCGATTCGTACCTGCATATTGCGAAGATTCGGATTTGGCATTTGAAGTGCGTAAGCATGGATATAAAGTGATGTATCAACCCAAATCAGTAGTAGCACATTTTGAAGGGGTCTCAAATGGGACAGATGTAACAACAGGTCAGAAAAAGTATCAAATTGAAAATCAAAAGAAATTTTATGAAAAATGGAAAGAGGAATTAAAAGAGGAACATTTTGATAACGGCAAAAATGTATTTTGGGCACGAGAGAGAGGAAAAGCGAAGAAACATATATTGGTAATTGATCATTATGTGCCACAGTATGATAAGGATGCCGGAAGTAAGACAACATTTATGTATTTAAAGATGCTGACGGAAAAGGGATATCGCATTACGTTTCTTGGAGACAATTTTTATCAGGACGAGCCATATACTACAAAATTGCAGCAAATGGGAATATTTGTGCTTTATGGACCGAAGTATGCAGAAAATTGGAAAGAATGGCTGATGGAAAATATGCAGTATTTTGATATTTTCTATTTGAATCGTCCTCATATTGCAATTAAGTATATTGATATCATAAAGCAAAATGCACAAGGTAAGATCATCTATTATGGGCATGATCTGCATTTCTTACGGTTTAAGCGTGAATATGAGCTGAATGGCGATTCAAGGCAGTTAGAAGAAGCAAGAAAATGGAAGAAACAGGAACTTTATATCATGCGCAGAGCGGATATGAACTATTATCCGTCAATTACTGAGATAGATGAAATTCATAAATTAGATCAAACTATTCGGGTAAAGGCAATTACCGCCTATGTCTATGAACAGTTTGAAATAGAAGAATATCATGCGGAGCAAAGAGAAGGGTTGCTATTTGTGGGAGGATTTGGACATGCGCCTAATTTGGATGCAGTGAGGTGGTTTGTAAAAGATATCTATCCAGGAGTATATGAAAAAACAGGTGCACCATTTTATATTGTAGGTTCAAAGGCACCAGAGGAGATTACACAGATTACCACAGATGGAGTTGTTGTAAAGGGGTTTGTTTCAGAAGAAGAATTACAAAGTTTATACCGAAATTGCAGAATGAGCGTTGTGCCATTGCGCTATGGCGCTGGAGTAAAGGGAAAGGTCGTAGAAGCATTGTATTACGGAGTGCCAGTTGTCACGACCACTGTTGGTGCTGAAGGGATAGAGGGGCTGGAGAATATTGCTGTTGTTAAAGATAGTGAGGAAGAATTGATAGTAGCTATTTGCGAGACCTACAATAATATAGAGGGATTGGAATATATGTCTAAGAAAAGTCAACAATACGTGAAGGAAAGGTATAGTCTTGATACTGCCTGGAATGTAATTAAGGAGGATTTTGAATAAGAACTGGATTTCTGGATAAGGTATATAAATTCAAAAGTTGTGTTTTGAAGACAATAGTGTTATAATTCGATAGATATATTCAAAATTAAGAGTTTTATGACATGAAAGGAAAATTATGTTTAAGAAATTTGCAGAAATATATGATTATAGAGAGATGATAAGGAATCTGGTGAAGAAGGAATTGCGCGGGAGATATAAGAGTTCTGTTCTTGGATTTCTTTGGACATTTATCAATCCATTGTGTCAGATTATTATATATACGATAGTGTTTTCTACGATTATGCGTACGGGAATAGAACAGTTTTATTTATATCTGACTGTTGGTATGATACCTTGGATGTTCTTTAGCAGCTCGATTCAGGGAGGCTCTATGTGT
Organism: Lachnospiraceae bacterium; assembly: GCA_021770785.1. GTDB lineage: Bacteria > Bacillota > Clostridia > Lachnospirales > Lachnospiraceae > Roseburia. Next base: position 191,832 of record JAETQH010000001.1, on the reverse strand, counting down.
ATTGTGTCACAGCAGGATTTGGTGAAGAAAATTTATTTTCCTAGGGAAGTATTGCCAATAGCTTATGTGACAAGTTGTTTTGTGAACATGTTATTTTGTTTTGTTATTGTATTTTTGGTATTAGGTGTGTCCGGAAAAGGGGTGAACCCACGTGCACTGCTTTTTTTGCCGCTTGTTATGATTGTTGAATATGTATTGGCGTTGGGGTTTGCCATGATAGTTTCTGCGTGTACAGTATATTTGCGGGATTTGGAGCATATTGTAGGAGTTATACTTCAGGCATGGATTTATCTGACTCCGATTATGTATTCTATTGATATAATACCAGATACTATTATGCCTATTTTTAGATTAAATCCAATGACATCTGTGATAGAGGCTTATCATACAATTCTTTACTACAAAGAAATTCCGCAGATGTCCACTTTGATTGAAGCGCTAATAGTTGGAATTGTGTCATTAGTGATTGGTGGAATTGTATTTGTACGGTTACAGAAAGGATTTGTGGAGGAACTATAATGAATAACCCAGATAATGCAATAGAAGTTCACAATGTAAAGAAAAGATTTAAGGTTTATTATGATAAAGGAAAAAGTTTAAAGGAAAGAGTATTGTTCCGCGGCAGAAATCGTTATGAGGAACGTTGGGTGCTAAATGGCATCAGCTTTGAGGTGAAGAAGGGAGAAGCGATAGGGCTTATCGGAAAAAATGGCTGCGGTAAAAGTACAACTCTTAAAATGCTTACTCGAATTATGTACCCAACAGCGGGAACAATCGAGATTAAGGGAAGGGTATCCAGCTTAATTGAATTAGGGGCAGGTTTCCATCCAGATATGAGCGGAAGAGAGAATATTTATACAAATGCCTCTATTTTTGGGTTGACACATGATGAAATTGGCCGCAGACTGGATGATATTATTAAGTTTTCGGAGTTGGAAGAATTTATAGATAATCCAGTAAGAACCTACTCATCAGGAATGTATATGCGTCTCGCGTTTGCGGTAGCAATTAATGTAGATGCAGATGTATTGCTTATCGATGAAATTCTGGCGGTTGGAGATGTCAGCTTTCAGGCAAAATGTTTTGAAAAATTAAAAGAGATTAAAGCAAAGGGAACAACTATTGTAATTGTGTCACATGTAATGGGGCAGATAGAGCAGATTTGCGATAGAGCAATATGGATAGAAGCGGGACTGATCCAGGAAGAGGGACGTCCTGATATTGTCGGAAAGCGTTATCTTGAAACTATGGAAGAAAAGAGAATGCAGAAGTTGGAGGCAGAATTTCAGGAGGAACTTAAGAAACGGAAAGAACAGCAGGAAAGAGAAGCGGAAGAACAAAAAAGAGCTGAAGAAGAACAGAGAAGAGCTGAAGAAGAGCATCAAAAGAAGCTTCAGGAAGAAAAGGAAAGAAAGGAAATGCAAAAGTCGCTGCCGGTCTTTTGCTATAAAGGAGCTTCTCAGATAGGTAATATGAAAATCAAAATAAAAGATGCACATCTTTATAATTCTGAACAGAAAGAAACTCTTATGTTTGGAACCGGAGAGCAAATGCTGTTAAGTATTGATTATGAGAGTATGGAAGAGGCAGTTGGTGATAGTATCGATATCAGTGTAGGAATTACACGGGATGATGGATTGTATTGTTTTGGTACGACGGCATTGTCTGGATTTGATGATGTGCTTTCAGCAGAAAAGAATGGTGAAGTTAAATTGTTATTAGATAGTTGTTTGCAGCAGGGCAGATACTTTATTGACATCGCGGTGCAAAGCCGGGATGGCAAAGCATACAACTATATATATAGTGCAATAGAAATTCGTGTACGACGTGACGATGAAAGACAAGTTGGGATTTTTAACATGGCGAGAACATGGCAGATTGGTGATAAAGAATATAGAATTGGTTAATAGAGGATAAAAGTGTGAGTGAATTTGAATTAGGAAATGCAATTCAAAATTTGAATTATGAGCAGTCGTCACAGAAGGTGGCAAGACTGGAATGGGAACTTAAGAATAAAGAAGCACATATACAGCAGCTTTTAGAGTCAGAACGGAGTTTGCAGCGGGAGTTGAAGGAGATAAAGAAGAGCCCAGGCTGCCGGGTGGAGGAAAGACTGCGCAAGATTGGCTGCCGGGTGAAAGAAAGGCTGCACAAGATGGTGGGAGGGATAATACCATTTGGAAGCAGGAGAAGATTTTGCATTAGCTTTGTGGTGCACTTCCTCAGACATCCTGTATTAATGTTACGGAAAGGCTCATTGTCTAAGCAATATCGGGAATATCATGCAAGCGCAGTAAGCATTCTCAGACAGAGGGAAGGAGAAATGCAGCAGGTTACTAGCCAAATGATAAAGCTGCCACGGGAGATGCCGCATGGTCAGGTGCCTCCGGCAGAAGCGAAGAACAAGTCGGAATATCAGGCGCTTCAGATACCCCAGTATGAAACGCCGATGGTATCTATTGTTATCCCTGTATACAATCAGTTTAATTATACATATCATTGTATAGAATCTATTTTAGCAAATAGTGCTGATGTGACGTATGAGATTATTGTAGCCAATGACTGTTCTACGGATATAACCAAAGAGATGGAAGATATTGTTCATGGTGTAAAATTAGTTACGAATGAGACAAATCTTCGTTTCCTCAAAAATTGTAACCATGCGGCGAAAAAAGCAAGAGGAAAATATATCCTGTTTTTAAATAATGATACTCTTGTGAAAGAGAACTGGTTAGAACCGCTTGTAAGTTTGTGTGAGAACGATACGCAGGTTGGACTTGTAGGTTCTAAGCTCCTTTATCCAGACGGAACCCTGCAGGAGGCAGGAGGCATTATATGGCGGGATGGAAGTGCATGGAATTTTGGAAATGGGGATGATGCAGGTGCATCAGAGTATAACTATGTGAAAGAAGTGGATTATATATCTGGTGCTGCAATTATGATTCCCAGACGGCTATGGGAGGAAATCGGCGGTTTTGATGAGTATTTTGCACCTGCATATTGTGAAGATTCTGATTTGGCATTTGCAGTCAGGGATGAGGGATATAAAATTATGTACCAGCCGAAGTCTGAAGTAATCCATTTTGAGGGAGTTTCGAATGGAACGGATATTTCGGAAGGGCAGAAAGCGTATCAGGTTCTCAATCAGAGAAAATTTGTACAGAAATGGCGCAGAGTATTGCGGAAACATCCAACGAATGGAATTGACGCATTTCATGCAAGAGAACATTCTTACGAGAAACCAACCCTGTTGATGATAGACCATTATGTTCCGCAATATGACAAGGATGCAGGCAGCAGAACAGTATTTCAGTATTTGAAATTGTTTGTTTCGCAGGGATATAATGTAAAGTTTATTGGAGACAACTTCTATCAGCATGAGCCGTATACAAGCGTATTGCAGCAGATGGGGATAGAAGTACTTTATGGTCCATATTATGCGAACAACTGGCAGAAGTGGATTTTGGGAAATGCACCCTATATTGATTTTGTATTTTTAAACCGCCCGCATATTTCGGTGAAATATATAGATTTTATTCGAGAGAATACGAAAGCACGTATTATTTATTATGGACATGATCTGCATTTCCTTCGGGAAACGAGAGAGTATGAACTGACACATAAAGAGGAATTATTGCAGTCCATAGAGGAATGGAAAGAAAAAGAATTGTCATTGATGAGAAAGGCGGACATGTCTTATTATCCATCTTATGTGGAAGAAGAGGCGATACATGAGATTGATCCTCAGATTTCTGTAAAGGCAATTCCGGCATATCTTTTTGAACAGGTGGAAGATTGTGTCTATGATTTTACAAATCGGAAAGATTTGATGTTCATAGGTGGATTTGGGCATACGCCCAATATCGATGCTGTTAAGTGGCTTGCGTCCGAGGTTATGCCTAAACTGGTAGAATTGCTGCCGGATATTGTGGTTCATATTTTGGGATCTAATCCTCCGAAAGAAATTGAAAAACTAGCGAGCGAGCATCTGAAAATAGAAGGATTTGTTACAGATGAACAGTTGGGAGAGTTTTATCATGGTTGCAGGATGTCCATCGTGCCATTGCGATATGGCGCTGGAATCAAAGGCAAGATTATTGAGGCCATGAAGTATGGCACGCCTGTGGCGACCACTTCAGTTGGAGCAGAGGGTATTATTGATGCAGAACAGATTATGCTGATTGAAGATGATGCGGAAACTTTTGCAGAGAAGATTGCCAGGCTGTATCAGAACGAGGCGGAACTGGTTCGGATGAGTGTAGAATCCGTTGAATATATTCGAAAGAACTTTTCACCACAAAATGCAATTGAAGTAATTGGAGAAGATTTTAGATAAAGTGAGGAGGAAAACATATGATTATTACACAGACACCGTTTCGTATGTCGTTTTTTGGTGGAGGAACCGATTTTCCGGGTTTCTATAATGAACATGGCGGAGCTGTTATTTCTACAACGTTTGATAAATACTGCTATGTAAATGTCAGACATTTGCCGCGATTTTTTGATTATTCCACCGAATTGTCTTATGCGCGCACAGAGCGTGTGACGGACGTAAATCAGATTGAGCATCCGGCAATTCGTGAAGCAATGAAGTATCTTGATATGCATGAAATACGACTTACTTATGAGGCAGATCTTCCGGCGCGAAGCGGACTTGGCACTAGCAGTTCCTTTGCAGTAGGTATGCTGAATGCGTTCTATGCTTTGAAGGGAAAATACGCTGATAAGCGTAAGCTTGCAGATGATGCAATCTATTTGGAGCGCGAGCTTTGCAAAGAATCTGGCGGAGTACAGGATCAGATTGCAGCCTCCTTTGGAGGATTTAATCGTATTGATTTCTCTGCTGAGGGATATATGGTCAATCCCGTTATTATTTCACCGGAACGCAAAAAACAGTTAAATAATAATCTGATGCTTTTCTTTACCGGATTCTCAAGATTTTCTTCGGAAATTCAGGTATCAACGGAAGGTGCGATGAAAGATAAGACGGCGCAATTACTGGAGATGTATTCTTTAGTAGATGAGGCAGAGAAGATATTGGTGTCTAAGACGAATTTGGATGAATTTGGACGTCTGCTGGATCATACATGGAAGTTAAAGCGTGGAATTACAAGTAAGATATCCACAGATTCCATTGATGGCTTATATCAGACTGCAATGCAGGCAGGTGCTTTGGGTGGAAAACTGTTAGGAGCAGGTGGCGGTGGTTTCCTACTGTTCTATGTAGAGCCGGAGAAACAGGCACAGGTACGAAAGGCAATGGAAAAACTGTTATATGTACCGTTTGAATTTGAAAATGGTGGAACACGTGTGATTCATTACACACCGGAAGATTACGTTCCTGTTGAGTAGAAAGGGATAGATTATGCATGTAGTTATTATGGCAGGTGGAAAGGGAACACGTATTGCATCGGTTGCAAGTGATATTCCAAAGCCGATGATACCGGTTTGCGGCAAACCAATTTTAGAGCATGAAATCGAATGCTTAAAGGCACAGGGTTTAACGGAAATTACATTGATTGTAGGGCATCTTGGGCATATCATCACAGAGCATTTTAAGGATGGAAGTGCATTTGGTGTTAAGATTGATTATATTGTAGAAGATACGCCGTTAGGAACGGCAGGGGCACTCGTATATCTCAAGGAACGCATTACAGAGGATTTTCTGCTGCTAAATGGAGATATTATCTTTGATGTTGACTTCCACAGATTCTTACAATACCACAAAGAACACGGAGGTGTAGCAACGATTCTGACACATCCGAATAATCATCCGTATGACAGCGGTGTTATTATGGCAGATAAGGACGGTGTGGTTACTAGATGGCTTCATAAGGAGGATGAACGGACGTATTATAAAAATCGTGTGAATGCCGGGATACATATACTGTCTCCTGAAGTATTCCGGTTCTTTGATGAAGTAAAGAAGGTGGATCTTGACAGAGAAATCTTAAAGGTACTGATACCTGAACGTAAATTGATTGCATATGATTCACCAGAATACATTAAAGATATGGGTACACCGGAACGCTATCAGATGGTTATCCGGGATATTGAGAGTGGTCTGGTGCGTGCTAAGAATTTGAGTCAGAAGCAGAAAGCAGTATTTCTGGACCGCGATGGTACAATTAATGTGTATAAGGGATTTATTTGTAATATAAATGAAATAGAATTGATTGATGGGGTGGCAGAAGCAATTGCAAAACTCAATGAGAGCGGATATTTGGCGATTATTGTGACGAATCAGCCGGTGATTGCAAGAGGCGAATGCACGTTTGAAGAGGTTGAGCAGATGCATGAGAAGATTGAGACTCTGCTGGGCGAAAAGGGAGCATTTGTAGATGACATTTTCTATTGTCCGCATCATACCGATAAAGGATTTGAAGGCGAACGGCCGGAATTAAAGTTCGACTGTGATTGCAGGAAACCGAAGCCTGGCATGCTAATACAGGCAGCAGAGAAGTATAACATAGATCTTAGTCAGTCTTATATGATAGGCGATGGCATGAATGATGTGGAAGCCGGTAGAAGAGCGGGATGTACGAGTATTCTGTTAGGTGGGAATGCAGATGTAATCTGCAGACAGAATCTGTTAGAAGCTGTAGATTATATATTGAATCAGAAATAGGTGGGATGTATGGAAGATAGAGTAGAAGCAAGGCTGGATGAGTTAGTTGTACGTTACCCATCCTTGGAATGTGAAAAGAAAAATATCAAAGATGCATATGCAGTATTAGAAGAATGCTACCAGAGGGGCGGAAAGTTGTTGGTTGCGGGAAATGGAGGAAGCGCATCAGATGCAGAACATATTGTTGGCGAGCTGATGAAGGGATTCGTGAAAGTGCGTAAAGTAGATGCGGCATTTGCGCAGAAACTTTCTGAGGCTGACAAGGTGCAGGGAAGCGAACTGGCGGACAAGCTTCAGGGGGCGCTTCCGGCGATTGCGCTGGTAGATCATGTGGCATTGTCTACTGCGTACTTGAATGATGTGGATCCGATGCTTGGATTTGCGCAGCAGGTGAACGGCTATGGAAGAGAAGAGGATGTATTTCTTGGAATATCCACGTCAGGAAATTCAAAAAATATCCTGTATGCATGTACGGTGGCAAAGGCAAAGGGAATGAGGGTAATAGGATTGACTGGGAGAGATGGCGGGAAGTTAAAGGCAATGTCGGATGTGTCAATCGTAGTGCCGGAACAAGAGACATTCAAGATACAGGAACTGCATCTGCCGGTATATCATGCACTGTGTCTGATGCTGGAAGAGAGATTTTTTGGTTAATGGAGGAGAAGAAGCATGGGAATAAGGGCGGAGCGAGAACTGATAGAAAATCAGCTTAGGCTGGTAATGGTTGACAGGATGCTGAAGGAAAAATATAATGAGATTGAATATCTGGCAATTCAGCCGCCTGCAGACCCTAATATCGTGGAAATTAACCGTGAAGATTTGGATTGGTTACTAAGTGAACACGAAAAATGCGAGGTATTAGAGCAGGAATTACAGCAGCAGCGTGAGATGTATGAAAATAAACTTGAAGTATATGAAAGACAGAAAGAAGAGCAGCGTGAGATGTATGAAAATAAACTTGAAGTGTATGAAAGACAGAAAGAAGAGCAGATTGAGCAATATAACAGGCTGGAAAGTCAGTATGAGGAAGTGATGAATTCTAATGCCTGGCGTTGGGGATTGCGCTTTGCAAAAGTAATACATTTTTTTTTGACACCAATACGTGCATTGCGAGGAAACAAGTAGGATGCAGAAAATAGAAGAGGAGAGGCCATTGTCTGAGACAACTATGAAAAAAATCAGAATATTAGATATTAGTTCCTATATGATTGTTCCTCCGACTTCTGGAGGCGCGCAGAGAATTGTAAGACCAGTGACGCGATTAAGACCGGAAGACGGAATCGAAGTGGATATGCTTTATACCGCATATGGAGAAGAAGTAGAGACATCGAAAGAATATCTGGAGAAGTATTCATGCATTCATCAGGTCGTCGGTGTTCAACCGGAAATTGACTTATCAGATGAGCGTGCCATGCCGGAAGGATTCTGCTCCGATGTATGGAAGACAATGGGGATGGAATTAAAGGACATGGCAGTCAGAATGGTGCAGAAGAGGTTTTATGATATCATACAGATTGAACATTCCATGATGGCATGGATTGTACCTTATTTAAAGAATGAGAGTCCGGATTCTAAGTTTGTGTTAGATTTGCATAATGCTGAATACCGGGTATACGAGAAGTGGAGCCGGTATGCTAAGGAAGAGGATTATAAGACGGTCAGAGAAAAGTATGAGAAGCTATATGCATGGGAGACCATGTGTTGGAAATGGTTTGACGCAGCATTTACGGTATCCCCGGTAGAGACGGCACTTTTTAAAGGAATAACCGGCTGTGAATATGTGTATGAAGTGCCGACAGGTGGCGGTATCGACCCGACAGAATACGAACCGACAGATGAAAACCGCATGAAGCCTTATGATATGCTATATCTGGGTACGATGGAGTGGTATCCGAATGCCCAAGGGCTTTTGTGGTTTATTGATAATGTACTTCCGAAAGTAGTAGAGAAACGTCCGGAGACGAAATTGCATATTGTGGGGTTCGGAAAACCATACGGAGAGCTTGTTAAAATTGCAAATGAACATCCCAATATTATGTTCTGGGGACAGCAGGCAGATGATAAATGTTTTTTCCATGGAGCGAAAGTATTTATTGTTCCCTTATTTATCGGAGCGGGCGCCAGAGTAAAGGTGCCAACCGCGTGGGCATCCCGTGTTCCGGTGGCCTCTACCGTGTTTGGACCGGAGGGACTTCATACGGTGAATGGGGAGAATATTTGTATGACAGATGACCCGGCAGAGTATGCAGAGAATATTCTTCGTCTGTTGGAGGATAAGGAATATCATAAAAAGATTACGGACAATGCGTTTGAAACGTTGAAGAATGAGTATTCCTGTGATGTGTGTGTAGAGAAATTGAGAGATGCGTATCGGGAAATCTCACATGACGATTGTAGTGCGGGGGATTTAATACAGTATCATATTGATTTTGTAAAAAATTTATTGAGAAAGACTGATATTGCAGGAAAGAGTATATTGGAAATTGGCTGTGGCGAGGGTTCTATGTTGAAATATTTGGCAGAGAAATACAGACCAAAGTTTATAGTGGGAATAGAGCCATTACTTGCGGGAGATTATCCAGATAAGATTCGGACCGCCAAGGAAGCACAGGGAGAAAATTGGCGCATATGTCAAGGGGATGGGTTAGATATACGATTTCCTGATAATAGTTTTGACATTGTTATTTCGGTTGCAACATTTGAGCACATTGGACATTTGGAACAGTGTCTGGCAGAAATAAAAAGAGTATTAAAGCCAGGAGGAGTATTCTATACGGAGTATGGATCCATCTGGTCAGGAATAATAGGTCATCATTGTAGAAATTGGATGAAGGAAGAGGTATTGAAAATCCCAGCATGGGGGCATTTGTATATGACAAAAGAAGAGATGCGCACATATATAGCTAAAAATTACTCAGAAGAAGCGGACAATATTTGTCATATGGTGTATGATGATAACTGGATTAATCGGCTTGATTTAAAGGATATGAAGAAGCTTTTTGAAGACAGTGGAATGGAGATTCTTGAATTAAAGGAAAATAAACTGGAAAATAGACTGGGGTGGCTGGAAGGTTTGACTGAGAGTGAATTGAATCAAGAAATCATTGAAAAGCTTGCCGAACGCTACACTATAGATGAAATTAAAGTATGCTCGATTAACTTGTTTATGAAAAAACAAGAATAAGTATGCTAGTAGGGGTGAAAATTAAGTAGGAGGGATAGAGGTTGGCAGTAAAGGAAATATTTGATACCTATGCAGAAAATGCATTTGATATTAGTGAAAAGGAAAATATACTTCAATGGAAACGGGGGTATTGCAATGCAAATTATAAGAAATTTTTCCCGACAAACAAAGAGGCTAAAATATTAGACATTGGTCCCGGACTTGGTGAGATGTTATTGGTAGAAAAGGAGTGGGGATATAAGAATGTTTATGCAATTGATATATCTCCATCTGTGATTCGTTACTGCCAGAAGCTTGGTTTAGATTGTGAGCAGGTTAAAGATACTGCAGAGTGGCTTAAAAATCATCCAGATACTTATGATGTAATTACTCTATTGGATGTGTTTGAACATGTTCCAAAGGACGATACAGTTGCTTTTTTGGAGGCTTGTAAGGGTGCTTTACGTGACGACGGGGTATTTATATTGCAGGTACCGAATATTCAGTCACCAGACAGCTTCCTTCATAGATATAATGATGTAACGCATGTGTTTGGATATTCACAACATACATTAGAACAGCTTTTTTCAGTAGTAGGCTTTGAAACTATACAATTTTATCCCTTTGAAGAGTACCCTGATACAGACAGGGATACTAAGGTTACCAGACGTTTGAGAAGTATTTATTGGAAAATAGTAAATGTAAATCGGGAGATTACGCATAATTTGCAACCAGAGATCTTGACACCGGAGATATTTGCAGTGTTAAGTAAGAGTAAGTTGGATTTGCCAGAGCATAAGCTGGAAAATGAATTTGACGATGGTGTAATTACTATTGCGGATATCAGAAATTATCTGGATAAGATTGGTGTCAAGGCAGAACTGATACAGACGGTTGAGAAAGTAGCGACAGAGGTATTAGAACTTGAGCAAAGACTCAACAATAAAGGTGATGAATGGTTAGAACTTGAGCAAAGGCTCAATGATAAAAGCAATGAATGGAATAAAAAATGGGAAGCGCTGCTGGATGAGCAAAATGGACGTTTGGTTAATGTTGTTGATGAAAAGGAACAAAGATTAGATGAACATAATGAGTGGACTAGAAATAGATTGGATATTCTGGAAAAACAAGTGGAAGAATTGCGTTCTGAAAATGAAAAATTAAAGGATACCATGCGGATGGGAGAAGAACAAAATCAACAGTTAAGAGAAATTGTATCAAATCAGGAAGAAAAACTTGATAAATTAAGAAAACTTTTACCCATAAGATTTTGGTGCAAATTGCAAAGGGACAGGTAATGAGAATGAATTAAATGAAGAAGTCGTCGGAAAGCTTGTTGATCGTTATACAGCAGATGAATAAAAAGTGTGTTCGGTGAACTTATATATATAAAGATTAAATTAAGAAAGCTGAGAGGACGCGGCTATAGCAGAGCGGGAGAAATCTTACAGTATGCGAAAGTAAGTGTTGGGATTAAGGATGGAGTTGCTGCAGGCAGGAGCGCTGTAAAGTGGTTTGTTCAGAAAATTCTGGAACTGGATGCTGAACTTGCTGTTGTAGAGGAGCAGAACAATCAGAAATGTCAGGAAATACCACATGCCGGTAACATTCTGGAGATATCGGGAATAGGAGAAAACACTCTTTCCGGGATTCTTGCGGAGATGGGAGATATTTCACGGTTTGATGATGTAAAGGAAATACAGAAGTTGAGTGGATTGGGACTGGTAGCATGCAGTTCCGGAAAGCATAAGGGAGAAACCAAGATAAGCCACAGAGGACGTAAAAGGTTCAGATACTGGTTATTTCAGATGGCAAAGTCAGTAGTGGCACATGCGAAGGAATTCAAGGAACTCCATATATACTATACGACACGAGCCGATAATCCATTGAAAAAGATGCAGTCATTGATTGTAATAGCCTGCAAGCTTCTGAGGATAATCTATACGATTTTGAAGAATGGAACGGTCTATGATCCGAAGAAGATGTTGATGGACATCAGACGTCCAGAAAAGAAGGAAGCAATTGTAGCGTAAGACAGTCGGCAGCATTATTTATTCCAGGACCTTGCCGGGTTTCAGAGGATTCCGAAATCGGGCAGGGTTCTGGAAAGAAACCCGATAACGATGGAGTACTACAGGTACTGCATATCACAATGACCAGCAAAACGAAGCAGGGGAAGCGTCCACGGAATATTCGTACCCTGCGGAATGGGCAGGTCAGTAAAATCAAGATACAAACAAGAGCTATAGCTTGCAGTAGTTGTCTCCGTATTTAACTGTTCAGTACAAGATACAATGACTGTCATACACTTTTGGCTCTGTTTATTGAGGTAACAATTTAAAGAAAAGCCTGTAAAATCAATGATTTAGAGCTTGACATTATAGGAAGGAAAAAAATGAAAAAAATAAAGTTAAATATAGTTTTAGTATCATTAGTAATATTATATCTTTTTCTTATTTGGCTTCCAGAGGGTTTAGGAAGAGGAAATGATGTTATAATAAATAATCTAGGGAAAAAATCAGAACTGTCTACAGGGGATTTTGTATATATAGCTTATATCTCCATAAATGATGAAAAAATTCCTATTAATAAACTTAATATTTCGGGCACATATTCTTGCGGAGAAGATGGATATTCGCTTGTTATAGAAAATGGAAATAAAGTGGTCATGACTACAAAAAATTTTGATCGTATAGAAATAGCTATTGAAAAAACGCAAGATAGTGGATATGTATCATTGACAGATGGAAAACGAACAAGAAAAATTAATTTAGTTAGTACAGGAGAAAGAATGTATTATCATCCAGAAATAACGAAAATACAATACTGGATTATTCTTGTAGCTGTGTTAATTATGATATATATATTTATATATTTTGTAGTACAAAAAGTAGATATTTGGTTAGGCGAGAGAAAGAATAAAATCTTTTTAAAGATGGATTCTTTTTGGCTTGTTGTTAGTTGTATTATTACACGGTTATATTATTGGAGATACTTCCCAGATTGGTTTGTTATTTCACCAGATACGGATTCTTATGTGAGATATTTAACAACAGATATTAGGACTCCGCTATACCCTGCAGTTATTAATTTTGTTCAGCTTTTTACCGATGATGTGAATCTGGTATATAAAGGTGTAGTTTTAATTCAAAGTATTTTGGGAATTATTTCTGTTCTTCTTTTTTATAGAATAATATCAGGTTTAACAACAAAGCGGAAGGTAAGATTAGTTTTGACATTTGCTTTTGCAAATTTACCTATGTTTATTTTTTATGAACATTATATTATGACAGAGAGTATAAGTTTATTTTTGACGTTATGTATCATTCGCACGGTGCAGATATACATTTTAAAGCCTAGTAAAATATATGGTTTTATCGTTGCAATTTTATGCACATTGCTATTTTTGCAGCGTCCGGCAGCTTTGTATGTCATTCCGTTATTGATAGTATTCTATTTGCTTCATTATTTTATTGAAAGGAAAAAGCAAGATGTAATTGCATTAGCATTTTTATGTATTCCAATTGTGGTATATATGGGGTATTGTATGATTAATTTTAGTAATTCAGGAAGATTTGAAATTTCGTATGTGCCAACAGTTTATAATCAAGGAATAGATTTAACAAATGGAAATATATATGATAATCCAAATTATGAGGATATATCAGAAACGGTATCAGAATATAAGATGCAGTATGGTGTGAGTCATTGGTCATATGTTTGGCAGATTTTCGGACAGTATGGTACAGAATATTCTAGTTATATTAAAGATACAGGCAAATATAATGCGAGAGAGTTATCTCTGATAAGAATAAAACGTTTTGTCAATCAATGGGATTCTAAAATAACAGAAAGCAATATATCAAGAAATATATATAGTTCAAATAACCCGCAAATGATAAGAATTGACGATGGAGGATTAGATGTGGAAAGAATTTTTAACTTTCTTTTTATGCCGATAACAATAGGGCAGGTTTGTATTTTGATATTGTTTTGTATGGGGTATTATCTTTATTTATGGTTTAGAAATCATTATGTACCGTGGTTACAATTAGGATTAAGTTCTATGATGTTATGTATATTATTGGTGTCTTTTTGGAAAGCAGATAGTGACTTTATTAGGTTGATGATAACAATTTTGCCGATTATCTATTTGGTTTTTGCAGATATATTAGAACGTATAAATATAAATTGCATCATAGAAAAATAAATTAATTAAGCATGTAATAGATAATTGATATAAGGAATACTAAGGTTTTGGAGGATTATACAATGAAAAAAGTGTTAGTTATTGGTGCAGGACCTGCGGGACTAACTGCAGCATATGAGTTGTTGGATAAATCGAAAGAATATGAAGTGATTGTGTTTGAAGAAAGTGACACCTTTGGTGGTATATCACGTACAGTAGAATATAAAGGAAACCGAATGGATATGGGGGGACATCGCTTTTTCTCGAAGGTTCCAGAAGTCAACGAGTGGTGGGAAAAGATGCTTCCTACCCAAGGAGCATTATCTAAGGATGATATTATCCTTGGTAGAAATGGAAGCGTGAAAGTGGGGGGACCGGATCCAGAAAAGATAGACCGTGTTATGCTTCGACGAAACCGCTTGTCTCGTATTTTTTTCAAAAGTAAATTTTTTGATTACCCAGTATCTTTAAAATGGGAGACCTTAAAAAATATGGGATTAGGGACCACTATTGTGGTTGGTTTCAGCTATTTGAAAAGTGTGATTTTTAAAAGAAAAGAATACTCTTTAGAGGATTTTTATGTTAATCGTTTTGGAAAAAAATTGTATTCTATGTTTTTTGAAAATTACACGGAAAATCTTTGGGGGCGCCATCCAAGTCAGATATCACCTGAATGGGGAGCACAACGTGTAAAAGGGTTATCTATTATTGGAATTATAAAGGATATGTTTGGTAAATTGTTTCATAAGAAAAATCGTAAAGTTGAAACTTCGTTGATTGAGGAGTTCGCATATCCTAAACTTGGCCCGGGACAGTTATGGGAATTGACAGCCCAAGAGGTGGAAAAAAAGGGAGGCAAAATTATAAAGAAAGCCAAAGTCATAGGTATTATGAAATCTGCAGATAATAAGGTTACGGGTATTGTTTATGAAAAAAATGGTGAAAAAGTTACTGTTGAAGGAGATTATGTAATTTCATCCATGCCAATAAAAGATCTTGTAGCGGGAATGAATGATGTACCTGCAGAGTATGCAAAGATTGCTGCGGGATTACCATATAGAGATTATATGACGGTGGGCGTGTTGCTTTCGCATTTAAATCTAAAAAATGAAACAAAGATAAAAACACTTGGAAATATTGTTCCGGATGATTGGGTATATGTGCACGACAAGAATGTAAAGATGGGAAGGTTTCAGATATATAACAACTGGTCACCATATTTAGTAAAGGACGTTGAAAATACCATATGGATGGGATTAGAATACTTCTGTAACGAAGGAGATGAAATGTGGTCTATGACGGATGATGAATTTGCACATATGGGAATTAATGAAATGGTAAAAATGAAGCTAATTGATAGATCTGAGGATGTGCTGGATTATCATGTTGAACGTGTAAAGAAGGCTTATCCAGCATACTTTGATACATATGATCAAATTGATGAATTGCGGAACTACTTAGATACTATTCCAAACCTATTTTGTGTAGGGCGAAATGGGCAACACCGATATAATAATTTGGATCATTCAATGTGTACTTCTTTTGAAACTGTTAGAAACATTTTATCGGGAACAACAGATAAGAGCAATATATGGAATGTGAATACAGAAAAAGAATATCACGAAGATAATGGTAATAAAGAAAGTGTATAAAATGAAAACAATGATAAAGAATATGAGACAATTTGTGGCGTATTTTCTTGTTGGTGGGGGAGCTACAATTGTTGAATGGTCATGCTTTTGGATATTTAGTAATTTTATAAGAATTCAATATTTAGTAGCAACGGCATTAGCATTTATTGTTTCAACATTTGCAAATTGGTTGTTAGGACGATTATTCGCATTTAAGGATGAGGCAAAAAACACAAATATTATTAAAGAGATGTTATCAATATATCTTGTTAGTGTAATAGGATTGGGCTTGAATCTTGCTATTATGTATGTAATGGTAGATTGTTTTACTATAAATGCAATGATTTCCAAGATTGTGGCAACTGGACTAGTGTTTTTTTATAATTATTTTGTGAGAAAATTGTTGATTTATAGGTAAACGCTCCATAGCCAATACATAGATTCGAACTCCTCTTTTTGAAATCTATCAGCGGAATGCAGAAAATAATTAAAACAATGTGCCGTTCTTCCAAGTAATCGTGGGAGCACCCGCTATGGAACATTTACATTCATAGAAGATAGACAAATGCAAATGCAAGAGAAGAAAAATAATGCGGGTAAATAAAGATGAACATTTTTTAAGGAGATTTATGAGCAATGAGCAGGACAGAAAAAGCAAAGGAACGATATTTACTTATTTTTTTATCAATAATAATATTGGCACTAAGGTTATGGTTTATTTCGGAAATGCAGGGACCGTTTGTTTTCAGTGATCAGGTGGGATATTGGGGTCATGCAGCAAATCTGAATGCTTTGCCATGGCAAAAGGCCACAGGAATATGGTATTCATATGGATATAGTATATTGCTTACACCGCTATTTTGGATTTCACATGATATGGGAGTAATGTATAAGCTTGCGATTGTATTAAATGCCTTTATAGGACTAGCTGGTTTTTATCTTGGAATAGCCATTCTTCGAGAGTTAGAGGTGAATGTAGAAGCTAAAACAAGAGCATTGATTTCATTTACGGCATCGTGTTATTCTGCATATATATTCCAGACATACATTGCTTGGCCTGAAACGCTAATATATACAGCCATATTACTTGTCGTGTGGTCGATGATAAGATTTTGTAAAAAGACGACAATTCTTAACATGCTGATTGTGACTGTCGAATTGGTGGCTTTGTATACAATTCATAATAGAAATATCGTTGGAATAATAGCTTTTTTTATGATACTTATAACTATGGTTTTTAATAGAAAAGTTGATTGGAAAAAAGTTGTTGTTGCATTCATTACATTTGGATTTTTCTATTTGATAAATAAGGTTGCAAGAATGTATTTTACGGAACTTATGTGGGGAGTAGATAAAACATTTGGTTCAAATGATGTGTCCGGAGTAGTGGATAATTTAAAAACTGCTTTAAGTTCAATGGGCGGTTGGACACGTTTGGTACAGTCTGCGTTAGGAAAGATTTGGTACCTTTTAACGTCAACCTTTATGTTAGGTTATGTAGGTTTCGTTTTTATTCTAAGGAAAATAGCGGCATATTTTAGAGCAAGAGAAAAAAAGATAAGTGATACAGAATATGCGTATTTTTTTATATTTCTTTTGATACTTGGTACGGTTGCACTTAATATACTATGTGTACCCGGAGAAATAGATTATTCACAATCAACAAGATTAGATGTATATTTCTATGGTCGTTATACTGATGGAATCACAGGTCTTTTGATTATACTTGGATTAGTGTCACTTGTAAAAGTGAAAGATTTTTTTTTGAGAGAGACAATAGTTGGTATAGGCTCTTATTGTCTGTGTGCGGGTACGTTGTATGTACAGTTACGAAATGTAAAAGATTACTGGATAAATTCAATGCAAGTGCCAGGAGTTTATTTTTATCCAGAATTTACGATTGAGGGAATAAAAGGTATAAGTATTATTGTTTTATGTGTATACTTAATTGGAAGTATTGGTAAACGGATGCTGCCAAGAAAATCTAATAAGATGAGGGAAAATATGGTCATGTCAGTATCAATAATTATGGTATTGGCATTCTGGATAATTGCAATTAATGGCATACAAGGGTGTATTATATCGGGACAACATTGGGGCGGATATTATTCAGAAATTTATGAAATATTAAATGATAATAGTTCTAATAAAATTTTTTATCTACCGGATAGACATAATACTAGATGTGTTCTTCGAACAAGAGCGGTGGAAGGACAATTTTATTATGACAGTACCCCGGATATTGATGAAGAAAACTATTTTGTAATTATAAGCGAAGAAGAGGCGGCAGATGAGATTAATTTTCTAAGCAAAGATTATTATGTGGTGTGTCATTCGGAAGAATTATATTTAATATGCGAAGGTGAACAACTACTTCAGAAACTCATTGAACAGGGATACAATTGCCAGAAGATTATGAACTATAGTGTAGAGAAAACCAATACTGGAATACAATATAGGTTGAAAACAGAAGATATGGTTGAGGTAGAGAAGGTATTCGGGCGCAGCTTATTTAGTTTTGACAATATAGTAGTGGAAGAAAATGAGGTTTGGTTTAGGGAAAGTTCAAACATTAATTTATTGGATGACATGAATAGTGATGAATATTCCCATTTTAATCTTTCCATGGACATATTAATGGAAAATGAGGGAAATGCAGAAATTGTTAATAAATGGAATGGCTGGCTTGATGATATGACATTTGCATTTGCCAGGCATCAAGACGAGGAAAGATTCTATTTTAATATCTGTGATGAAAGTGAACAGGTTATGACAGTTTCGTGGGAACTTGAAACAATGCCTAATGGAGAATGGAATAGGTTGCAGATTGTTTATGAAGAAGGGGTATTGTCAGTAAGTGTTAATGGTAAATTAGTTGAAACTAAAGAATATGAAAATAATGCAATTTATACGTCTAATCAAATGATAAAAATTGGTGGAGGTTTTAAAGGAAAAATTAAAAATTTTGAATATGAAATATACTAAAAGAGGAAGGAGAGGTGGGGATAAATGAAACTGATAATTCAAATACCATGCTATAATGAAGCAAAAACATTGGAGATAGCATTAAATGATTTGCAAAACATATTGATGGAATAGATGAGATTGAATATTTAATTATTAATGATGGCAGTAAAGACAATACTGTAGAAGTTGCAAAAAAATGGGGAGTTCATTACGTAGTAAACTTTAAAAAGAATAAAGGGCTTGCTAAGGGATTTATGGCGGGTTTAGATGCCTGCTTGCGAAATGGAGCGGATATTATTGTCAACACAGATGCGGATAATCAATACTGTGGAGAGGATATAGAAAAGCTGGTTCGTCCGATTATTGATGGACAGGCAGATATTGTAATTGGTGAACGTCCGATTGATCAGACGGAGCATTTTTCACCTCTAAAGAAAAAGTTGCAGCATTTTGGAAGTTGGGTAGTCAGAAAGGCATCTAAATCAGATATTCCAGATGCTCCAAGTGGTTTCCGCGCGTATAGTAGAGAAGCTGCGATGAGACTGAATGTTACCAATGAGTATACATATACGTTAGAAACAATCGTGCAGGCAGGCAGAGAGAGGATACCGATGATGTCTGTGCCAATTCGTACAAATGCGGAATTGAGACCATCAAGGTTATTTAGTAGTATGCTTGGTTATGTGAAGAAATCTATGATTACAATTATTCGTGCATTTGCTATGTATAAACCGCTAACTTTTTTTGCTATAGTGGGTTCGGTTCCGTTTTTGATTGGTTTGGGACTCGGAATACGTTTTATTGTCTATATGTGTATAGGACAATCAGATGGACATGTGCAATCGTTGATTTTAGCAAGTACATTACTGATGCTGGGATTTATGACATACATTGTTGGAATTCAGGCGGATATTATTGCTGCAAATCGTAAGATTTTGGAGGATGTTCAATTTCATGTTAAAAAGTTAGAATATAGTATAGAAAAAAATGAAAGGGAGGAGCAAAAGATATGATTTTAAAACAAGAATACTTGCCATATATTTCGGGCGAGAAATTTAATAAAGGATATAGATTTAAGGTATCTGGTCCTAATACAATTAAGGAAAGAGATAAAATAAAATACTTGTCTCGACTTTTAAAAGGGAAAAGTGTTGTTCATTTAGGATGTACAGATCATATAGATTGTATTGATCAGAAAATCAAGGAGAATATTTGGCTTCATAAAATAATAACAGAAGTGAGTCAAGAGTGTATTGGTATAGACATAAATCAGGAGGCAATAGATTATATAAAAGATAAATATAAAGATGAAAATTTTGCCGAGAACATATATATGGGCGATATTACAACAGATTTTTTAAAACAACATAATTTCAATGCAGAGTATCTTTTAATGGGAGAAATGTTAGAACATATAGATAATCCAGTGGACTTCCTTAGGCAGATTGTCGAAAAAAATCGGGAATCAATTAAAAAAATAATTATAACTGTTCCAAATATGTATAACATTTATACAAAAGTGTTTTCATGGTTTAATATTGAACAGATTAATACTGATCATAGATATTGGTTTTCACCGATAACATTATGGAAAGTTGCTCAAAGAGCAGGACTTAAAGTAGAGAGTATAGATTTAGTTTCAACTCCAATTTCTAAAAAATTGAATTTGACAAATGTATTAAAAATCATTATTAGAATCTTTTTTGAATGGAAACCACTTAATAGAAAACATATTGTAATGATAGCAACAATAGATTAAAATGAGAAAATATGAAAAAATTATTAATTACAGCATCTACTTTTCCACGTTATTTTAATGACACGGAACCAAGATTTATATATGACTTAGCATTAGAACTTAACAAGTATTTTGAAGTGACTGTATTGGTTCCTTCTGCTCCAAATGCTAAGAACTATGAAGAAATGGAAAATTTGAAGATTATTAGGTATCGATATTTTCCGGTTAAGAAATTCGAAACATTGTGTTATCCGGGAGCAATTGTACCTAGAATAAAAGAAAAACCTATAAGGGTGCTATTAGTTCCTTTTTTGATGTTATCACTATGGTATCATATAAAAAAAATAGAAAAAGAATTTGATTTAATAGATGTAAATTGGTTGATCCCGCAGGGGATAGTTCAGCCATTTGCCTCTAAATGTCCCTATTTGATTACGGGACATGGGGGAGACGTTACTTCGTTAAATAAGGGGATTTTCAAATTATTGAAAAAAAATACTCTTTCAAAAGCGAAAAAAATTGTAGTGGTATCTGATAAATTAAAAAAAGTTTTACAGGATACATATGATATTACTGATATTTCAGTAATATCAATGGGTTGTAATTTGAAAAGATTTTCACCTCAAAATAGAATTGAAAATTATTTTAAACAAAATAGAAAAAAGATTATTTTGTTTGTAGGTCGTTTAGCAGAAAAAAAAGGAATACCTTATTTAATCCAAGCAATGGAAGAAGTGGATGCCATGTTGGTTATCGTTGGTGATGGACCAGATAAGGAAGAATTAGTAAAGAAAGCTTCGGCTCTGAAAGATAAAGTCCTTTTTTTGGGTTCAAAATCTCATGAGGAACTTCCTTATATCTATGCGTCAAGTGATATATTTTGTCTGCCATCTATCATCGCTAAAGATGGAGATGAGGAAGGGCTACCTACAGTAGCGTTGGAGGCTATGGCTTCGGGACTTCCGGTTGTAGGAAGTGATACCGGTGGAATAGCAGAAGTGGTTATTGATAATCAGACAGGTTTTTTAGTACCCGAAAAGGATAGTAGACAAATAGCTTGTCAAATGAATAGAATTTTAGTAGACAGTAAATTATATCAACGTTTATCAGTCGGTGCGATGGAAAAAGCAAGGGAATATAATTATGAAATAATTGGGAAAAAATATACGGAGTTATTACAAAGTATTTTAGATTCCTAATAGAATCCGTATATTGAATTAATATTTGTTATAACGCATGAAAGGTTGCGAAAGATTACGAAGGTGATGAAATGGAAAGTGTAAATCGAGGCTTTCTCTATAAAAAGAATGGAAAAATAAAGATAGATCATCGGAAAACAAATTCTATATTAATGAATAAGCTGCATGTTGACCTATTAATCAGAAGTCGTCAATATATGAAAGGGTATTTATTGGATGCAGGTTGTGGTGAAAAACCGTATAGTTTGATTTACGATGAAGTAGTAGAAAAGAGCATAGGTTGCGATGTAGAATATTGTATTCATGACCAGAAGTCAGTAGATGTTTTTGCAACATTAGATGATTTACCCTTTGAAAATGAAACGTTTGATACAGTTCTTTGTACTAATGTATTAGAGCATGTTGCGGAAAATGTGAAAGGTTTTTCAGAGTTAGCCAGAGTTTTGAAGTATGATGGGTATGCCATAATATCTGTTCCTTTTTTATATCCACTTCATGAGGCTCCGCATGATTTTTACAGATATAGTATCTATGGAATAAAACATCAATTGGAAAAGAATGGAATGTATATTGTTAAGGCTATTCCATGGGGTGGGGTAGGTATGATGTTTTGGGTTTTTTTTAATTTGTTTTTGTGTAAATTTCTTAAAATGGGTGTACTAAATTTTGTTGGATGTGCTTTACAGGAATTTGTATATGCAATATATAAGAGAGTAAGCTTGAAACACTTGATGGATAAAGGAATTGAAAGAGGGATGGGAAAAGCAATTTCATTGGGGTATTTTGTGGTTGCAAAGAAGTGATAGGAGACAGATGGATTTTGAGGACTACAAAAAGCAAAAGGGAGAATATAACAATGAAATATAAGTATTAGGAAAATTTTGCTCAAAATTTTGGAAAACGAGTGAAAGAGGAGTACTAAAAAGAAAATTGAGAGATAAAAGCTAAAAAGACAGTAAAAGTAATTGAAAGATACATTGATAAAAACAGTAAATATTCATTAAGCGAAATGAAAGCATTGGATATAGGTTGTTCTGTCGGTTATATAACAGTCTTTATGCCACCTTTTGTGTCGAAGATAATCGGGACAGATATTGGTGAGTATGCAATAAATATTACGAAGGGAAATAATGAAAACATTTCAAACTTGCAATATATGGTGGCAGATAGTATGGCATTGCCTTTTTTTTGATAATGCATTCGACTTGGTGATTTGTACACAGGTATATGAACATGTGCCAGACAGTACGCAGTTGATGAAAGAAATTAAGAGAGCTTTAAAACCGGAAGGAATATGTTATTTTGCTGCTACTCAAAGATTTGTTCTTATTGAGCCGCGTTATAAATTACTGTTTTTATCGTGGTTTCCAAAATGTATTTCAAATTTTTATTTGAAAATTATAAAGCATGGAAATGAGTATTATGAGAATTCGTTATCATATAGAAATTTAAAAAACTAGTTGGGGAATTTAAAATATATGACTATACTATAGATGTGATTAAAAATCCGCGGAATTATGTATATATTAAGCGCAATAAATTTGTCCCTTTGATGTTGAATATACCTTTTATAAAATATATATTACCGGGATCCCTTTGGATTTTGAAGAAATAAAGAACGGTATTTAGGGCACTAAGATAGGTAGTACAGAATATGATGAAAATGATTAAACAAGAAAAAATAAATAAACTGTTTAAATATATTGGTAATATTGTTACAATAGTGGCAATTATTATGATAGTAAAGAAAATTTATTCATATCAAGTTGATTATTCTATTATATTTTCGAGTCAAAATTTGTTCTTCTTTACAGTGATACTACTATTTTATGTAATCATGGTTATTATTGGAGGAGTTCCATGGATGGGCATTGTAAGATTATTGTCAGGGTGTAAAATTTGTTATTCAGAGGTAGTGTTTATTTATGTGAAATCAAATATTTTGAAATATATTCCGGGAAATATTTTTCAGTATGCAGGAAGAAATGAACTTGCAATAGTGAAAAACATCAGGCATTCGGAAGTGGCATTAGCAACAATCATAGATGTAATATGGTCCGTTTTTTCAATGTTGTTGCCTTCCATCCTTATGTTAGGGGATCAATGGAAAGCTTGGCTTTGCCATCAGGAACTTCCTGTTTCTAAAGTGGTAATGGCTATTTGTGCACTGATTGTTATAGTGGCAATTGTTTTTTTTATTTTGTATAAATGGAAAAAACAAATGTTGGATAATATGATATCAAAAGTTTTTAATGTGAAGTTTTTAAGGGTATTGTTATTTAATTTTGTATTTTATGTACTGATAGGGATTAGTACATCGGGATTGTATGTCGCAGTATTTTCATTGATATCAGGAGAATTCTATTTTTTGAATGAAATAGTAATTTATATTGGCATAATGTTATTGGCAATTGTAGCTGGTTATATAACCCCTGGTTCACCTGGAGGGGTAGGAGTTAGGGAAGCAGTAAGTCTGTTTTTTTTGAAAGGAATGATTGATGAATCTGTTATATTATCAGGGATTGTTATTACGAGGATAATATTTGTTATAGCGGATTTTATAGCTTATATAGTTGTATGGATAATTTTCAAAATGAAGAAATTATTAAAAAAAATCCAATATGGGAACTATTAAAACGTTTTAAAATGCTGAGGATGGTTTTCTGGGAAAAGTGTCGAAGATAAAATTTATGATAAATATGGATTTGATTATGAATATTTAGCTATATCAAACAAAATATATAAAAGATAATACGCTATGGGGTTATGTTGAAAAGGACGAGAAAAATAATGATTTGTAGGATGAAAGAGAGCACTGTAAAACTGATAAAGACAAATTGGATAATGTATATATATATCCACTATATTATTGCGGTTTGGTGTTGTGATGCGATAGATATAGTGGCAATGATAGTCGGTATAGAACAGGCTACAGTATTCAGCAGAATAGTAGTATTAGCCTTAATGGGGATATTTATAAAGTTTGATAGTAGGTATTTTGAGTTTCAGAGGGAAGAAAAATCACCAATAGATATTGTTGCTATTTGTGGACTTATTGCGTTGAGTCTATATATGAGCATTTATCCTGATGTTTCATATGACGTGTTGTGCTATCATGCAATAAATCAAGAACCTGGATGGGGAAAGAATTTGGGGTATTTTAGAGAAATATATTCACCACTGGCGGACAGAATATTTTATGTTTTTAGATTTCTTTTAGGTTACCGTTTAGGAACTTTTTTTAATACAATAATTTATGTTATAACATATTTTCAGTGTAAAAAAATCTTTAAGTTTCTTTTGAAACCGGAAGAAAAAAAATATCCTTTTTTTATGCAGCCTGCCGTTTTAAGTATATTATGCCTTTCTTTAGAAGCGGGGTTAATGGATTTGGGTTCCTATATGACGGATCTGGTAGGAGTACCTTTGGTATTGGAAGCACTTTATCTTTTGATTGAAGATCAAGATGAGAAAAAAGAGTATTTACCAGAGATGGTTTATTTTGTTGTATTGATGGTATCCCTATTTTTGTTTAAGGTGTCAGCTGCTATATATATTCTGCCGTTATTGATATTGTATTTATGGAAACGAAAGAAGTATTTGAATGTGTTACGATTTTTCTCATGTTTGGGTACGGGAGTAATTTCTTTAATACCCAATATGATATATAATATAAAAGTAACTGGAACACCTCTATATGAGTTGTTTTGCCTTTTGGGAACGGCTACAGCTGGTAATGGCATGGGAGATGTCAGATGGGGTGGACAGACAATTCTTGAAAAAATAATATGGCCGATATACATGGCGTTTTTTCCACATTACAGGCATATGGAATTGATTGATATACCGAATGTTTATCCACTGGCAGCATTTATTGCACTGCTTTTTGTGGGATGGAAAAACATAGTAAAAAAAGAATACCTTTTGTTTACCATGTTTATTGTATCATTTTATTTGTGGGTAATTATGGGTGGAGTCGATAGATATATACTTGCCGGAATGATAATTGCGGGAATTTTTGTGTGTTGTGTCTCCTATCAGTTGATTGGTAATGGGAAAAAAATTAGAGGATATGTTTTATTAAGTATATGTGCATTGCAATGTATAGGAAGCTTCTGTGGTATATTGTTTTTTAATAATAACTGGCAGTGTGCTCCATCTGTATTAAACCAGATTCGTGTAGGAGATAAGGCTTTCGTTCAAGAGATGAAATACTGGGGACGTGACAGAGGGGAATTGTTTCCGGATGGAGAGAAATACGAGCATTTTATTGTGCCAGAAAGACCATATGCAGGATTGGCTTCGGCGGTAAATAGTAATGCAGAAATTTTAGAGGTCTATTTTCAAAATTATGGGAATCAAAAGATAACAGATTTTATAAATGAAAGAATGAATATTCTGAAAGAGGAGAACACTCCAATATATAGTATATGTATGAGTAAGGATACTACGGCACTTATACAATTGCTAAGTCAATATGGATTACAGGTAGTTAATATTGAGAATTATGAAAAAACGTACCTTGGAAGTATTTCGATTTTACAGATTGAAATTAATGGTATGGAAAATGAGATTTGTATGGCAGGCAAGGAAGAATACATGGAAGTGGGAAATGTTGAAGGAACAGGCGTACACACGATAAATTCAATAGTTATGATAGAACCACTTGTGACATGGACAAAAGAACCGATAGAGGTTAGTATTTATTATGATAATGGAACAAATGAAGTACTGTTAGATTGTATAGATGTTGTTCCTGGAAAGCCCAATTTGTATGATAAACAATTTGAGATTGATGGAGATGGTAAAATTATTGTGAAAACAAGTGGGAATTATTATATGAATACGGATGTAGTATGCTTTATAAATTTAATTATCCGGTAGAAACTTCGGTTAAAGTAAGGGAAAAGTGATTGCACATTATGAAAAAATTAGTAATAATACCAGCTTATAATGAAAGCGAAAGTATAGAAAAAACAATAAGAGATATTATGGAAAAGGCACCGGAATTTGATTTTATTATCGTTAATGATTGTTCCACGGATAATACGCTGGAAATATGCAGGGAGAATCAATTTAATGTATTGAATTTGCCTATTAATTTAGGTATTGGAGGAGCTGTTCAGACCGGCTATATTTATGCGAAAGAGAATGGGTACGATATTGCTGTTCAGGTGGATGGGGACGGACAGCACGATCCAGCTTTTCTGAGCGTTATGGCTGAAAAAATGGAAGAAACAGGAGCAGATATGATTATTGGTTCTCGTTTTATTGCAAAAGAGGGCTTTCAGTCTTCCGCGGCAAGAAGGGTGGGAATAAAATATTTTTCTGCTTTGATAAAGCTTTTGACAGGGAAGGTAATTACGGATCCGACATCCGGCCTTAGAATGATTGGAAAAAGAGGAATCGAGCTGTTTGCTAGTGACTATCCAAAAGACTATCCGGAACCGGAAAGTACGGTGGCAATGTTGCACAGGGGAATGGAGGTTGTGGAAATACCGGTTATAATGAAGGAGAGACAAGGAGGGGTATCATCCATAAGACTGCAGAAAACAGTATATTATATGATAAAAGTAACTTTGGCTATTCTGGTGGAGAAAATGCGGAAATAAGCTGCCGATGAGAAAGTGAGTGTAGGAGTATGAGTGTTAGATTACAAATAATTGTGATAATAATAATGATTGCGGCATTAGTTGTGCTTACGAATATGGTGCGCAGAAAAAGCCTGGAAATGAAATACTATTTGCCGTGGCTACTTATGATTGTACTGTTGGTGGTTGTCACAGCTTTTCCTCATTTGTTAGAGATTATATCAGAATTTCTCGGAATTGAATCACCAATCAATATGATTTTTTTCTGTGGATTTATTTTTTCGTTGATTATTATTTTTTCATTGACAATCGCTTTATCAAGAATGTCTAATAGAATTAGAAGCCTGGCCCAGAAATTAGCTTTATTAGAACAAGGAATTGATAACGGAAAAGTGGCTATGGAGTCAAATAAGCATTAGATTTTGCTGATGACAGGGAGATAAATAAAATGTATATAAGTGATATAACAAAAGGGAGAGATAACAATTTAGATCTAATCCGTTTTGTGGCTGCAGTCATGGTCATTTTTTCTCACGCATTTCCGCTTTCCTTAGGAGAAGGGAAAGCGGATTATTTATCTGTGCTCACACATGGTCAGATTGATTTCGGAGGAGTGGCGGTCAGCATATTTTTCTTTTATGGTGGATTTTTAATCTGTAAAAGCGCCCATAGGCTGCAGAATGCAGGGAAAAAATATTTTAAGGCACGTATCATAAGAATCTTTCCACCAATCATTGTAGTTACAGTACTGCTGGCTTTTGTTGTAGGACCTATTGCTTCGAGCTCAAATATTAGTGAATATTTTACAAATGCACAGACTTATAAATATCTTTTAAATTCGGTGTTGGTGTTAGTTCATGATTTGCCGGGAGTTTTTGAAAACAATATTTATGGCAGTGCTGTTAACGGGCCTTTGTGGACCATGCCAGTTGAGTTTTTGGGATACATTTTATGTTTCCTTATGATGAAAACAGGAATGCTGCAATTGAAATATACAAAATGGATTTTGCCTGTTTTTGTTTTTGTACATATTGCAGTAATATATCTTTTTTCCCCACAGGACATGACATTGCTGGCATGGAGGCCAACGGCACTGTTTTTTGCAGGGATGGTTTATTATGTGTATCGCGATAAAATAAATTTTTCAAAAAGCATTGCATTGGCAAGTATTATTTTGCTTCTAATCAGTTTTCTTCTGGGAATCGGAAACTATACAATCATCTTGTTCTGGCCATATGTCTTAATGTATCTTGGTTTCGGGACAAAGTTAAAATTTAAAGATTTTGCAAAGCATGGTGAAATATCTTATGGAATATATCTTTCCGGCTGGCCGATTCAGCAAATAGTATGTCAGCAATTTGGAGGTAGCATGAATCCTGTCGTGAATGTTGCTATCTCGCTTCCGATAGCGATTGTGTGTGGATTTTTGATTAATAAGTGCGTAGAAAAACCGATAATGAAGAAGCTGGGATAGTTGGAGAACAA
This sequence comes from Lachnospiraceae bacterium, assembly GCA_021770785.1. Lineage (GTDB taxonomy): Bacteria > Bacillota > Clostridia > Lachnospirales > Lachnospiraceae > Roseburia. Next base: position 163,241 of record JAETQH010000001.1, on the reverse strand, counting down.
TATGAAGAAAAATGTAATATGGAATACATTTGGCAGTATATTTTATAGTGCTTGTCAATGGCTGATTACGATATTGGTGGTACATCTTGTATCCTATGCGGCAGCAGGAAGCTTATCACTTGCGATGACCACCAGTAGTAGCTTTTCGGCAATTTCACTGTTTAGTATGAGAAATTATCAGGTGTCAGACATTAAGGGAGAATATAGCAGCAATATATATGTGGGAAGCAGGATTATCACTTGCCTGTTGGCGTTGATATGTTGCTTTTTCTGCTCGTTTTTTATTGGCGGAGAGATAAGTGAGAGCATATGTATCAATGGGTTTATGCTAATTCGTGTAGCAGAGGCAATGGTGGATGTGCTACACGGGATTGACCAGAAATATATGAAATTTAATTTTATAGGAATATCTTATATTTTAAGGGGGCTGGCAACGGTCATTACATTTTGTGTTGTGCTGAAATTAGTACAAAATCTGGAGCTGGCAATTCTCTTGATTGCAATTACTAATTTATTGTTGGCTTTGCTGTATGACTGGAGAATGACCAATTCATTAGAGAAGATAAAACCCGTTTTAGTGGATTCTAAAATTTGGTCTTTGCTGAAAGCTTGTTTTCCCATTGTTGTTTTTGCATTTCTGCTTAGCCTAGAAAACCTTATGGCTAAGAAGGCATTGCAGATGCAGTATGGCAAAGATTTGCTGGGGATTTATTCTTCCATAGCGTCACCAACACTTGTAGTACAGGTTTTCGCATCCGTTGCATTCAATCCTTTTTTGCCAGGGTTGATAAAAGAATATATGGATGGGGACATACAGCGCTTTCATCGGCAGTTGAATAGAGTGATAGGTTTACTCGTGATAATGTCCGTTGTAGTGACGATAGGGGCAATGCTTTTAGGACGATGGGGACTTACCTTATTATTTGGGAAATCGATCTTGGATTATTATGAATTTTTTATTCCGATTGTATGGGTTACAATACTAACAGCGTGGGTTTGGATTATATATGCGATTGTCGTAGGAATGAGACTGATAAAAGAATTGTTAATTGGTATCATAATTGATTTTGCTTTGTGTGCAGGTTTAGTCTGGCCTGTTTTGAAGTTTTTTGGAGTGAATGGAACAAGTTTAGTGCAGATTATCGTATTGAGTATTTATACGGTATATTTAATCTGGATTTGTAAAAAGCGGATAAAATTTGTGAAAACAACTAATTTACAAAAAAGTAAATAAGACAAGTGGGATGAAAAAAATTATGGATAAACATATTTTTGCACTATGTGCATATGGAGAAAGTGAATATTTAGAGGAATGTATCAAATCGTTAAAAGCTCAGACCGTACCAAGCAAAATTATTCTTGCTACGGCGACACCAAATGAGCATATGGAAAGACTATGTGAGAAATACAAGATCCCCATGTTTATAAATAAAGGAGAACATGGAATAACTCAGGATTGGAATTTTGCGTATGCCCATGCAGAGGCAGAATATGTCACGATAACACATCAGGACGATGTCTATTGTGAGAAATATGTAGAAAGTGTAGTAAAGCTTTTGGATGCGGCAAAGCAGCCTATTATGTTTTTTTCCGATTACGGTGAATTAAGAAATGGGAAAAGGGTAGATAAAAATAGATTGTTGAGAATAAAAAGAATTATGTTATGGCCTTTGCGCTTTAAGATTTTTTGGAATAGTAAATTTGTGAGACGGAGAATTTTATCCCTGGGTTCTCCCATATGTTGTCCGTCAGTTACTTTGGTAAAGAAAAATTGTCCTGAAGTTGTATTTCAGCACGGTTACCGCGCCGATGAAGATTGGCAGGCATGGGAGCTGCTTTCCAGAAGAAAGGGGGCTTTTGTATATTGTAAAGATATCATGATGTATCATAGAATTCATGAAGATTCAGAAACAACCAAAATTTTGGGAGATAATGCAAGAACCAGAGAAGATTTGGAGATGTTTCAGAAATTTTGGCCATTACCTATTGCAAAATTGCTTACAAAGTTGTATTCGAGCAGTGAAACATCAAATAATCTTTCATAAAAAGAGACAACTGTTGTAGATGTGAGTAATACGTTGTTAGAATAAGCTATATAGAATTCGCTATATTCCGGAAAGTAGGAGCAATAGTTATGGAAAAAGAGATTTCAAATACCCAACGTATCGATTGGATTGATATTTTCAAAGGGCTTCTGATGATATTGGTGGTGCTTGGACATGCGACTGGAAAATTTAATATGTTTATTTATCAGTTTCATGTTGGAGCATTTTTCTTGATATCGGGATATGTTTCAAAGGAAGCGGAGGGAAATCCATTAAAATGTATAGGTAAGAAAGGGTATGCATTGTTAGTTCCGATTGTAACTGTATTTATAATATTTGCGGTAATAATGCAGGCTTTGAATGAAGTTGGATTATATCATTATTTTTTCCAAGGGGACTATGTAGGCTTATCTTTTTTATTTAGTCAGTTAGTACGCGGAAATATTTATATACCATGGTTGGGGGCAGCATGGTTTGTAATTGTTTTGTTTGGTATCTATCTGTTATGGGAAACAGTGAGTATCGTGTACAAAAATGGAAATATTGTTATCAGTATGATTATATCATTGTTGTTGGGTGCGCTGGGAGTGATAACAACTGCTTATGAGACAGATAGCATGACTTTTAGGCTGATATTAGTTACGCAGTTTATATTTATGTGTGGGAGATTTTGTGCGGAAAAAAAGTTTGTTTCTCGCATTGACGTTGAGACAAAAACTACAATCGAGATCTTACTATGTAATATATTACTGTTTTGGTATTTGGCAAAACAAGGATATACTATGGATATTGCATCCGGGAAATGGCCGAATCCAATTATTGCGATAGTTATGATTTTGAATGGAAGTATTTTTCTATATCTGGTTTCTAAGTGGATTGCTGATAGCACGAGTGCACTTAAAAATGTGCTTATATATATAGGTAGGAATACTTTGGGTATATTAGTATTCCATTTTGCGGCATTTAAAGTGGCATATTTGATTTTATATGCATTTGGGGCAATTCCAAAGCAAGATATAGCTTTGCTGTGTCCGACAGAACAGGTAGGAAATGAATTTTGGTGGTTGATTGTCATAGTGTCAATTGGTTTAAGCCTTTTTGCGTGGGAGGTGTTAAAGCATTTTAAAGTGACTCGGATATTTATAGGGCAAGATAGAAGTGTTGGAAATTTGTTAGGGCAAAAATTAGATATCAGGAATACAACAGTAAAGAACATATTAACCTATGGTTGGGTAATCTATATGGTTGTATTTTGTGTTCAACAAGTAAATCCTCAAATACTTTATAATGAAATGTATTTGAAATATACAAATGAATGTTCATGTGTAGTGGCTGGGATGTATGAAGATAATTTTTTGGGAAAAGCAGTAAATGTGCGGTATATAGCAGTTGATGATGCGGTGATGAACATACAGTTATATCAGACAGAACATACAAAAGGGAACAGGGTGCGGGTATTTATAGACGGCGAATGTCAGGCAGAGTATCCATTAGTAGAAGGAAGTAATCAGATTCAGATTTTGGTAAAAGCGGCACGGGAGGGGAAAGTACAATTGATGTTTGAAAAGAGCTTTATACCTGCGGAAGTATCAGAGTCAAGTGATGTAAGAGAATTGACATGCAAACTTGTAGATATTAAGATAAAAAGTATTGTGGAATAATGAAGCACAGAAGTGTGAAGGAAAATGATATGTTGAAAAGGAGTATACATTATAATCACTATGAACGTGGATTCATGGGAAATTATCGACCGGATATTGTTATTTTTCAGCTTGTGGAGAGACAGGCATACCGATTTGATCAGAAGATGCTATAAGTTATTAGTATGGAAGAAAATTGACATATGGAGGAAAAAAGTGATTAAGTTAGAAGAAGTGTGGAAACGAAAAAAATTAGTATTATTAATAATGGTTTTGCTTATTTCAGTATTATTGTATGTTTCATTTGTTTTCACGGATATTACGGAGACTACTAGACATGGAATAACATTTTGGAATGTTTTGTTTAAGGGAAAATTAAGAGAATTTTATATTCAGAATGAAAATGTTGTGATTGCTAATCAATTTGGCAACAGCATAGGGTCCATTTATGATTTTCCGGTTTATTTATTGTTCGCACTTTGGAATTTTCCTTTGTGGATATATGAAAAAGTAACAGGATATTATGCCTTAGATACTTTTTTGGGTTTATTGTGGGCAAAAAGTATTTCGATTCCATTTGTAATAGGAATCAACTATTATATAATAAAAATTGGTAAGAAAATAAAGGGAGAAGAATTTCAATGGGAATTATCGGTTCTATTATTTTTAAGTTCCGTTATGTTTTTGGTGCCGGTATTGATTATGGGACAGTATGATGCACTGGAATTGCTTTTTATTCTTATCGGAGTGTATGGCTATATTAAAAACGATAATAAAATGTTCCTTTTTTGGTTTGCAGTAGCAATAACTTTTAAAATGTTTGCACTGTTTGTTTTTGTGCCGCTCGTATTGTTGAGGGAAAAGCGGTTAATAAGAGTTATCATTACAATAATAGAGGGAGGCTCTCTTTTATTGTTTTTTAAGATATTTCAGAAGTTATATTTTATTCCAAGCCAGGTGGGTGAGGAATATCTAAGCGGACATTTTTCGGGGTATGTTTTTCAGAGCCAGATAGGGTTTGCTTATGGAAGCGTGTCAATATTTTTTCTTGCCTTTTTATTAGTATGTATGTATTGTTATTTTAGAAAGAAACCTAATGAGCAGGAAATGGGAAGATGGGCTATTTATGTCAGCTTTTTAGGGCTTGCAGTGTTTTTTATAACGAGCCTGACCCATCCGCAGTGGAGTTTGTTATTATTGCCGTTTAGTGTTTTGATGATTTGTTGTGAAAATGAGCAGGATATGAAGATTGGTATGTGGATTGATACAATATTTTCAACAGGGTTATTGTTGGCAGAATTCATTTATTACGCATGGGTATTTAATATTAAAACAAGTGTATATACATTGGCGGGAAAGTTGTTTTATGACGGAAAAAAGGATATAGGATATTCTATAAGTGCAATGATAGGTGAAATGCTGCCGGGGTTTAATATAGATTATTTGAGGCTGATTGGAGGGGGTGTTTTTGTAGCGGGTATTTTATTTTACTTATATTGGTCCCATCCTCAAACAGATAAAAAAAAGTTTGAAGAATTGGAGATATCGTATGAAAGTATTATTATATTGAGAATTTTATTGATGGTTGTTACAGGCGGACTATTGATTTTTCTTATGGTATAGGGAAAACAGGGAGGAAAAAATGAAAGTTGTAATTTTAGCGGGAGGATTTGGGACAAGGATTAGTGAGGAAAGTTATTTGAAACCCAAACCGATGTTAGAGATTGGGGGAAAACCAATTCTCTGGCACATTATGAAAGAATATTCTTATTATGGCTTTGACGAGTTTATTATCTGCTGTGGGTATAAACAGCACGTAATTAAAGAATGGTTTGCGGATTACTATTTGCATAATAGTGATGTGACCTTTGACTTTAGCGACAATAACAAGATGACAGTGCATAACAATGTGGCAGAACCATGGAAGGTAACGTTAGTAGACACCGGATTAAATACCATGACAGGGGGAAGAGTAAAGCGTATTCAGAAATATGTTGGAGACGAAACATTTATGCTCACCTATGGAGACGGCGTATGTGATATTAATATCAGAGATTTAGTAGAATTTCATAAAAATCATGGGAAAATAGCAACTCTTACAGCAACCGCGGTAGGACAAAGGTTTGGTGTGCTTGATATCTCAAGGGATGCTACAATAGAAGCTTTCCGGGAGAAGAGCAGGGATGATGGTTCAAGAATTAATGCCGGTTATATGGTATTAGAGCCAGCAATATTTGATTTTATTGATGGAGATGATACGGTATTTGAAAAGGAGCCCTTAGAGACGGTAGCGGCAATGGGAGAATTGAAAGCATATATGTTTGACGGTTACTGGCAGTGTATGGATACCAAGCGGGAGATGGACAAACTTAATGAACTTTGGGACAGCGGAAGAGCACCATGGAAATCATGGGAATAAATAAAGAATAGGAGATATAGAAAATGTTTGAAAACAAAACAGAAGCACAGGCAAAAAGAGAGATATTAGATATGGTGGCTGAATATTGTGATACCTATCACAACAAAAAGAAGGAGTTTGAGCCGGGGGATCGTATTGCTTACGCATCCCGTGTATATGATCATGAGGAAATGTGTAATTTAGTGGATTCTGCCTTGGAATTCTGGTTGACTTCCGGCAGATACACAGATGAATTTGAGAAAGAATTTGCCAAATATCTTGGAGTGAGATACTGTTCATTGGTAAATTCCGGTTCATCTGCTAATTTGAATGCTTTTATGGCATTGACATCTCCGTTACTGGGGGAACGTCAGGTAAGACCGGGAGATGAGATGATTACGGTAGCGGCAGGCTTCCCGACAACGGTAACACCTGCTATTCAGTACGGTGTGGTGCCTGTATTTATTGATGTTACCATTCCACAGTACAATATGGATGTAACACAGTTAGAGGCAGCGTTATCTGATAAAACGAAAGTTGTGATGGCGGCTCACACTTTGGGAAATCCGTTTGACTTAAAGACGGTGAGAGAATTTTGTGATAAGCATAATCTGTGGTTGATTGAAGACAACTGTGATGCACTCGGAAGTAGCTATACTTTAGATGGAGAGGAGCATTTAACAGGAACGATTGGAGATATCGGAACATCATCTTTTTATCCTCCACACCATATGACAATGGGAGAAGGAGGTGCTGTGTATACAGATAATCCATTGCTAAATAAATGTATCCGTTCTTTCCGTGATTGGGGACGTGATTGTGTATGCCCGCCGGGAAGAGATAATTTATGCGGTCATAGATTTGATAAACAATATGGAGAACTTCCATTAGGATATGATCATAAATATGTATATTCACATTTTGGATATAATTTAAAAGCAACAGATATGCAGGCAGCTATTGGATGTGCACAAATTAAGAAGTTCCCTTCCTTTGTTGAAAAAAGAAGACATAATTTTGAACGACTGAAAGAGGCGCTTGCAGGATGTGAAGATAAATTAATTCTTCCGGAATCTTGTGAAAATTCAAAACCAAGCTGGTTTGGTTTTATGATTACATGTAAAGAGGGGCTAGAGCGTAGCAAAGTAGTTCCGTATATTGAAGAACATGGTGTACAGACCCGTATGCTCTTTGCAGGAAATTTGACAAAGCATCCCTGTTTTGATCAGATGCGTGCAGAAGGAAAGGGATACCGTATTGTTGGTAATCTTGAAGTTACAGACAGAATTATGAAAGATACGTTCTGGGTAGGGGTATATCCGGGGATGACAGATGAGATGATTGATTATATGGCAAAGACTATTCAGGAAGCTGTAGCTGCAAATTAGTAAATAAATGATTGGGTGTTAGGATGAAAGTATCAGATTTTATTGTCGAATTTTTAATACAAAAAGGAATAAAAGATGTGTTTGGCTATCCTGGTGGTATGGTAATTCATTTAATGGATTCATTTTCAAAGTATGAAAGACAAATACAGGCACATGTTTGTTATCATGAACAGGCAGCAGCATTTGAAGCCTGTGCGTATGCACAGGCTTCTGGGGGCGTAGGTGTAGCATATGCTACCAGCGGACCGGGGGCAACAAATATGATAACAGGTATTTGTAATGCTTACTTTGATTCCGTACCTGTTATTTTTATTACAGGGCAAGTCAACACATCGGAGTGTGGACAGGCATATGGTATACGGCAAAGAGGATTTCAGGAGACAGATATTGTTGACATGGTGAAAAAGGTTACAAAATATGCTGTGTATGTAGAGGCTGCCAATAAAATAGAGTATTATCTGGAAAAGGCATATCAGATTGCAATTTCCGGTCGAAAAGGTCCGGTACTTTTAGATATACCAATGAATATTCAGAGAGAAAAAATTGAAAAAAGTGAGATGATTGGGGACAAGGCGGAAAATAAAAGTTTTTCTGCTGATTATTCGGTAATTATAGATATGTTGCGAAAAGCAAAAAGGCCATGTCTTATTTTGGGAGCAACGTTGAAACAGTTTCCTAAAGATTTCGTATGTGAATTTGTTGATTATATGGGAATTCCTGTAGTTACGAGTATGGTAGCAATGGATTTGCTTGAAGGTAATCATTTTCTTAATTATGGTTTTTTGGGGGCATATGGACAAAGAACAGCGAATTTTGTTGTGGCAAAAAGTGATTTTATTTTGGCAATAGGCGCCAGAATGGATGTTAGGCAGGTGGGAGGAAAAAGGGAGCAATTTGCTCCAAATGCACAGATTATAAGAGTAGACATAGATGAGAATGAACTGAACTATAAAATCAGGGAAGATGAAATAGATATTATCTCTGACGCAATGGAAGTAATGAAGTATCTGCTTACATTTTATAAACCACAGATGAATGTGTTTTCAGAGTGGAAGAGTGTCTGTGCAAAAATCAGAAATAAATTGGATGGAATGGATGATGAGATATATAATCATTTTGTAAGTAAAATAAGCCAATATGTTCCGGAAAATATTACCATTACGACGGATGTGGGACAAAATCAGGTGTGGGTAGCGCAGTCTTATCAGGTAAAAAGAGGACAAAAAATACTTTTTTCAGGGGGGCATGGAGCGATGGGATATTCATTACCGGCTGCAATCGGAGCATATTATGCTACGGGAAGACCGGTAATTTCGTTTAATGGAGATGGTGGCATACAGATGAATATTCAGGAACTGGAGTTTATACGAAGAGAAAAACTTCCGATAAAGGTATTTGTTTTTAATAATTATGCTTTAGGAATGATTAGACATTTTCAGGAGATGTATATGAACTGTAATTATACACAGACAGTGAGTGCGGGTGGATATACGTCACCTGATTTTAAAAGTATTGCGAAAGCATACGATATGGCGTATATTTTATATGAGAATCTAAGTGAGGTTTCCGGTGCTTTTATGTCAATGGAAGGTCCGGTTTTGGTTGAAATAAAGCTTAAAAAAGAGACTTATGTTTTTCCAAAATTAGAATTTGGAAAACCAAATCAGGATCAGGAGCCGTTAATAGACCGCGAGTTATTTAGGGAATTGATGGAGTTGTAAATGAACATAGTTATAACAGGTGCCACCAGTTTTGTCGGAACAAATCTGATTCACAGGTTAGCACAAAAAGAAAATAATCAAATATGGGCGGTTGTTCGGCCTAATTCTGCTAATAGGTATAAAATACCAGAGTTTCAGAATGTCCGGGTGATAGAGCTGGACATGAAAAGAATGAAAGAACTGCCGGGAAAAATAGCTGAGAGTATGGATGTTTTTTTTCATCTCGCATGGGAGGGAGTAAGGGCTCCGCAGCGAGATGACAGTGATATGCAACAACAAAATTATTTGGCGGCATTAGAAGCAGTTGAGGCGTGCCATAAACTTGGATGTAAAAAATTTATTTGCAGTGGTTCTCAGGCAGAGTATGGAATTATGAATGGTGAGGTTACAGAAGAATATCCTTGTAATCCGGTTACGGAATATGGAAAAGCAAAACGAAAAGCCTGTGAGGAAATAGAAAAATATTGTCAGAGGAATCAAATAACATTTATTTGGAGTCGAATATTCAGTATATATGGATTGGGAGATTTTGAAGGTTCTCTGGTAATGAGTTGTATAAAAAAGATGAAGAAAAATGAACCCGTATTATTGACAAGGTGTGTGCAAGAGTGGGATTATCTGTATATTGATGAATTGGCAGATATTTTAGAAAGATTTGCAGAGAGGGTGTGTGTAGGTGGTGTGTATAATGTTGCGTCCGGGAGACATTGTATTTTAAAAGAGTATGTAGAAACGTTAAAACGGGTAATTGGGTCTGATAGTGAGTTAAGATATGGAGAACTTCCCTATCCAAATGAAGGAATGGTAAGTTTTGTTCCAAATATTGCAAAGCTAGAGAGAGAACTTCAATGGCAATCAGAGATAACATTTGAACAAGGGATAAGGTCTATGTTACAAAGGTGGAAAAATGAAAAAAATTAGTGTAGTAGTACCTACTTACAATGAAGAAGAAAATGTAATACCAATCAGTAAAGCAATAGTAGATGAGTTGAAACAGTCACTTCCGGAATATGATTATGAATTATTGTTTATCGATAATTGTTCTACAGATAATACGCAGAATTTATTACGGGAGCTTTGCAGGAAAAATAAGAAAATAAAAGCGATTTTTAATGCAAAGAATTTTGGACAATTTAATTCACCTTACTATGGTTTATGTCAGTCTAGTGGAGATTGTACAATATTAATTTGTGCTGATTTTCAAGATCCGGTTGATTTGATTCCGATACTGGTAAAAGAGTGGGAAAATGGATATAAGATTGTAAGTGCAATAAAGGCAACGAGTAAAGAAAACAAAGTTATGCGGTTTTTAAGAAGTTGTTATTATAAGTTTATTAAGAAAATGTCGGATGTAGAGCAGATAGAGCATTTTACCGGTTTTGGATTATATGACAGCAGTTTTATTGAAGTGCTGCGAAACTTAGATGATCCAACACCGTTTTTGCGTGGAATAGTTGCGGAATTAGGATATAAAAGAAAAGATATTCCGTATGAACAGCAAAAGAGGCGTGCCGGAAAAACGCATAATAACTGGTTTACGTTATATGATGCGGCAATGTTGAGTTTTACTTCTTATACCAAAGCAGGGCTTCGAGTTGCAACAATACTTGGGTTTGCCACGGCAGCAATAAGTATGGGAATTGCTTTAGTGTACTTAGTTTTAAAATTAGTATATTGGGATAGGTTTGCAGCTGGAACGACTCCGATTCTCTTAGCAGTGTTAATATTAGGTTCGGTGCAGCTATTTTTTATTGGTTTTCTTGGCGAGTATGTTTTAAGTATTAACAAACGGATGATGAAACGTCCGCTTGTTATAGAAGAAGAAAGAATCAATTTTGAGTCTGTTGAGGAGGGAAAATAAATATGTTGGATATTTCTTTTTATAAAGGGAAAAAGTTGCTGATTACAGGACATACCGGTTTTAAAGGTTCCTGGATGTGTCAGCTTTTAATTATGGCAGGCGCGGATGTGACTGGTTATGCATTGGAAGCACCCACGCATCCGAGTTTGTTTGATATGTGCCATTTGGCAGGGCAGATGAATTCTGTGGTTGGGGATGTGCGTGACCTTGCGCATATGAAGAAAGTATTTGATGAGACACAGCCAGAAATTGTAATTCATATGGCAGCACAGCCGATAGTACGTGAATCATATAAGAATCCGGTATATACATATGAAACAAATGTAATGGGAACAGTTAATGTTTTAGAATGTGTGCGAACCACTGAATCCGTCAAGTCCTTTTTAAATGTTACGACAGATAAGGTCTACCTAAATAAAGAGTGGGAGTGGGGATATCGTGAGAATGAGGAATTGAACGGATATGATCCTTATTCTAACTCAAAATCCTGTTCGGAACTTGTGACATGCAGTTATTTAAATTCCTTTTTTAAAGATAGGAATGTAGCGATTTCAACGGCAAGAGCTGGCAATGTAATTGGAGGCGGTGATTTCGGGGCAGATAGAATTATTCCAGATTGTATTCGGGCAGCGGAGAAAAGGGAAGATATTATAGTTAGAAACCCATTTTCTACAAGACCTTATGAACATGTTTTAGAGCCTGTTGTAGCATATCTTATGATTGCCAAAGAACAGTATGAGAATAAAAAATATGCTGGAAATTATAATATAGGACCGGATGAGACAGACTGTTGGACAACAGGCAATCTGGTAACTCTATTTTGTGAGAAATGGAATGAGATAACAGGCAATCAGATAAAGTGGATTAATAAGTATGATGGAGGTCCGCATGAAGCAAATTTTCTTAAATTAGATTGCTCTAAGCTAAAGCAGACATTTGGTTGGAAACCACATTGGAATGTGGAAATTGCAATGGAAAAAATTGTGGAATGGTCAAATGTATATTTGCAACAGGGAAATGTTGCAGAATGTATGAAAAAACAGATTCAAGAGTTTTTAAATGAATAAGCACTCGTATGAGTGCTTATTTACATAAAATGAAGGGCAGAAGTTTTATGAAAAATATTGGAGAAAAAATATGGAATTTTATTGAAACAGTGGTCTATGTAGTGTTGAGTGCATTCTATAAACTGATAGGAAAAGAATTGTCAAACCATACGTTTACAGTTTTTATGCAGTTTGTAAAGTTTGGCATAGTAGGGGTTAGTAATACGATTATTTCATATGTGTTATATGCGTTGAGCCTGCTTACATTTCAGAAAATAGGCTTATTTCCTAAGATAGATTATCTACTTGCACAGGTAATAGCTTTTGTTTTGAGTGTATTATGGTCGTTTTATTGGAATAATAAGATGGTATTTGTGCCTGAAAGGGGAAAGAAGCGTTCTATATGGAAAGCACTGCTTAAAACCTATGTTTCTTATTCATTTACCGGACTGTTTTTAAACAGCATATTGTTAATTTTATGGGTACAGATATTTTATGTTTCTGAATTTGTTGCTCCAATTATTAATTTATTGGTGAGTGTACCCTTGAATTTTGTAATAAATAAGTTTTGGGCTTTTAAATGACAATCCTAATCCCCCAACTATGCTAGTACAACGAATATTAAGTAATTGGCAGTTTGACTTGCCTATTTTCCTGATAGCACTACTCCCCAAGCCTCGACGTAGCCATCGCTGCGCCTGCGTTTGTGAAGCAGCACTCTCAGAAAAATATTCTGCGTCAAACTATCCAAAACTTAATTTTTGTTGTACTAGGGAGAATGGAGTAAGCAGGAGCGTGTAGGATAATAATAAGCATTCAGAGATTTCTGAATGATAATAATGGTTTAGTTGTAAACAGGTAGACTGGTTATGGATAGGTTATGGCAAGTACTTGCAAAGCCCGTGTGTTCCGATGTCGGAACAGATTAGGCTTATCAATGAGTGCAGACAAAGCAGAGTAAAAAAATCCAATCTATCAAAAATAGCATGTGAATTATAGTGAATTACTTCAACTCGCAAAGGGCTGGGGTAATTTTATATCTGACAGCATTAGTTGGTGCTTACAAGTTTTATACGAAAAAGTTATTATATGGGAATTGAAAAGGGGAGGGGTTGCCGGAGTAGGAATGAAATGAGGAAAGTAGAAAAATTTTGAAATTTTCCAATTCTGACATGGTCAACTTAGAAAAAGTATGGTATAAAGATAATGTCATTCGTTACCAATACAGGATACAGCGATAGGGAGTAATACTCTGCTGTATCCTGTATTTTTGTATTGTAAACGGTAGATAGCCCGTACCTCGACCATAGAGGAAAAGTATGTGACAATAGACTATATTTCTATTACGAGTATTAAAAGTTAAGTCTCAACTTTTGATACCGGTATACGGAGTTAAGTCTATGAGTTCAGAAACAACCATGGTGGCTGAGCAATGCCGTCTCCAGGAATGGGCCGCACAGATCAGAGACTGCCAGCGCCGCCCAGCTAGCATGAGCGTTGTCAGCTGGTGTGCCTGTCATGGGATCACAAAAGCGAATTATTATTACAGGCTTCGTCGTGTAAGGGAAGCCTGCCTTGAAAGTATTCCCGGGGAGGATCTGCCACAACAGATTGTTCCTGTATACAGACCTGCGCTTTGATCCTGTCCCGCATTTTTCTGCAGAAAAGGAAAAGAGCACTGGACGATGGAACATCTTAAGCTAGACTTCGATAATGGCACAGAGCCCGTCAATAGATTGCGTATGTACATATAACCGCAGACAATGTAGATCTTTTCAATGTCGGAAATATCACCTAACATGAGATGAGTGCCTTACAAACTGGATTTTTGGTGAGACTACGGGTAAATTTAAGAAAAAATTTCCAAATTTTCCAATTCTGACATGGTCAACTTAGAAAAAGTATGGTATAAAGATAATGTCATTCGTTACCAATACAGGATACAGCGATAGAGAGTAATACTCTGCTGTATCCTGTATTTTTATATTAGAGAAAAAGTTTGTATTGGTAAAGATTCACTTTTTCCCAGTTAGGTGATTATAATAAGTGTTTGTACAAATCAGATATTTTTGTTGACTTATTAGAAAATAATGCATATAATTGTAGTTAATACAAGCGAAAAAACAAATGAGCATATTTATATAATACAAAGGACTAAGTATGCAGTTTTGGAGTACGGAGGTACTTATGGGGATACCGCTTTCAAAATTAATTGATAATATAGGAACAGCAGTACAGAATGCCAATGCTATGTTAGAGCAGCGTACAGTTGCTGCTTATCTTGGGCAGGGGTATGAAGGGGTAAGGTCGAAGGAAAACAGTGAAACAGAATTTGAACCGGTAAGCTATACCATTAATATACCTTCTCCTAACGGAAAGAAGCAGCTGAAGGTGCCGGTTACTGCGTTGATGCATCATTCTTCCCTACAGTTAGAACAGGTAGATGTAAAACTCAGGTTTGTGATTGAGGAAGGGGAGGAGGATGAGATTATCGTATCTCCAAAATCTTCCGCTGATACAAAGGATAGTTTTTCTATGAGTGAACTTTCCCTGCAGTTTAAAAGTGTGCAATTATCGGAGGGAACTGCAAGGATTAATAACCATTATATTCAAAACTTATAGGAGGAAGCGTCTATGGAAACAAATGAAAACGGATTAAATTTACCGGAAGAAAAAAAGGAAACGGATCCAAAGGTAAAAGGAAACAATGTATCACAGCAGTTTACGGGATTGCCCATTGAATCTCTAATTTGTGCACCCATTATTGCAGCGGCAAAAGGACAGCAGGAACTGACGGCAGTTTACATTGATGGCATCAAAAAACTGGCATATGCAGATGATAAGGGAGAGAAAACGAATACATTAGATTTTGAATTGCAAAGACCAGTAATCGGAGCAGACCAAAAGGTGACCCCACAGAAATATAAAGTGAGTGCCCCGCTGCTTTCTCTTGTTCCGGTACCGGCATTTACCATGGATGAATTGACGGTAGATTTTGATATGGAAATAAAAAATTCGGAGCTTCAGGATGATAAGACCCATAAAGATGCCAGTTCTACAATAAAGTATAATTCGTGGTTTGGTCTGGATGCGTCCATTACCGGAAGTGTTTCATCTGACAGTGAGCACCGCAGGCAGACGGACAGCAGCGCTACCTATAAGATTCATGCAAGAGCAATACAACAGCCGCCGTCAGAGGGGATGGCGAAGCTGACCTCGCTGTTTGCACAGGCAATGGAACCGATTGCGGTAGATGGCAGTAAATAACAGGGAGGTTGGATATGTCCGTATATGGGGATGCTTGTGATATGAAGAAAGGTACAGTATTTCGCAATGTGAATGATTCTACAGGAGATCCGCCTATAAATGGTTGGGGGTGGATAGAGCTCTGGGAAAACAAAACTGGATTAAAACGGGGAAAATGCTGTGTGTGTGGAGATGATACAGCCCTCATGGTAGGAGGTCATATTGTACTGGGAAGCGGAAATTCTTATGGAGATGCCTCAACGAAAACATCAAGTTTATTTGGTGGAAACCGTGTGTTTATTGCACCAATCTGTTCTTCTTGTAATGGAAAGGCGGGAATTTTCAGGTCAGTATTTTCAACTAGGATAGTGCATTTATGCGGATATGGAGTAGACAGCAGATTTGATGAGGGAAAATATTCTTATGCTCATCCTGAATTAAGTTTGGATGAGTTGAGGACGGCCATAGCACGGGAGCAAGTGGCTTATGATGGATATTTGTACCAGACTTATAACAAACAAAGAGCGCTGCATGGAAGAGATCAGCAGATATTAGATATGGCAGTCCCGTCTCTGGCTTCCGTTTCCTCGAGGAGGTATTAGTATGCCATTGTGTTGAAAAATTCGGATGGTGGGAAAGGATAAAAAGTGATAAATTTGTAAATTTTCCAGTTTTGACATGGTCAAATGGAAAAAAGAGTGCTAATATAATACTGCACGCCGAAATGGAAACGAATCCTTATTTGTTCCAGTGCAAAGACACAGGATATAGTGATGAGGTAATACTCTGCTCTATCCTGTGTTTTATTGTAAACGGTAGATCTGCTGCTTACGTTTTTTGGGAGTAAGAAGAATGATTAGGAGGTCAAAAGGGGCTGCTTTTAAAGTGATAGAGGCAGATTGGACAAAGCAGGCATGTCAATAAAAGTATATGAATTTATGATTGTTTTTATAAACCTGAATGATTGCTATTATTGTGCAAGTCAAGTATAATAAAGATAGAGTAACTAATCTTGGAAGAAATAATATTTTTGGAAAGAAAATTCATACAGCATGGATTTAATGAAAGGGATTATTATCAATGTAAGGAGCGGAAAGAATAGGAAGTCTTCCCCCAATAGATTGATTTCCATGCTGGAGAATCTGCTTTCTTAGGCAGGAGTAAATGAAAGGAAGAAAGATGGCAGATACTAATTTAGCACAGGCAGTTGAGATGACAAATGATTCAAGCTTCTATGATACGAATATAAAATTCCTGCTTGCAGATAAACAGATACTGGCACGGATTTTAAAGTATGCTGTTCAGGAGTTCTTTGATATGCCAATTGAAAATATTATGGACAGTATTGGAGATGATATCGATGTGGGAACAAAATCGTTAGATGCAGGATTGTCAAATATAGGGCGTGTAAATATGTCCGGTACAGAGGATAATATTCCAGGAGAGGGAAAAATTTTCTTTGACATCCGATTTACGGCATATCAAAAAGAAACAGAAATGAAATTTCTGATTAATTTGGAAGCACAAAAATCAGCCAATCCTGGTAAATTGGGGTATCATCTGGAGAATAGAATCATATTTTATCTTGCACGGATGATTTCTGCACAGAAGCAGACTGAATTTTACCATAGTGATTATGATAATCTGAAAAGGGTCCGGAGCATCTGGATTTGTATGGATAACAGCGAGGACGGTGACTCCATTGAGGAGATTAGTCTTGGAAGAAATACCGTTTTTGGAAAGAAAGAAAATTCATACAGCATGGATTTAATGAAAGGGATTATTATCAATGTAAGGAGCGGAAAGAATAGGAAGCCTTCCCCCAATAGATTGATTTCCATGCTGGAGAATCTGCTTTCTCAGGCAGGAGTAGATGAAAAAAAACGTGTACTTACAGAGAAATACGGTATGATAATGACAACGGAATTGGAAGGGAGGATACAGACCATGTGTAATTTGTCAGAAAATATTAAGGAGTTAGGTATTGAGGAAGGGATAGAAAAAGGGATAGAAAAAGGGATAGAAACAGAACGTCTTAATGCGATTGAAAGAATGTTAAAAGCCGGTGCAGCGAAGGAACAGATAATTTCTTTCGGTTATTCTGAGGAAGAATTCGCAAAGGTCGAAAATATGCTGTGCGTCAACCCGTAAAATTATGAATTCGTTTACGAAATGCGGGTGAAAGAAGACAAGTACCTTACAAACTGGATTTTTGGTGAGACTGCGGGTAAATTTAAGGAAAAATTTGTAAATTTTCCGGTTTTGACATGTTCAAATGGGAAAAAGAGTGTTAATATAATACTGCACGCCGAAATGGAAACGAATCCTTATTTGTTCCAGTGCAAAGACACAGGATATAGTGATGAGGTAATACTCTGCTTTATCCTGTGTTTTGCTTTGGGAGGCTTTTAGCGTGAGAACAGTAGCAACAGGAATACAGGACAGGAAAACGTATTGATGGAGAGTAGAAAAGTTATGATGAACATTTACATTCGACTGTTTCTTCTGAAAAGGGAAAACCAACTATTCCGCCTGCTGTATGGATATGGACTTCCTGATGAAGTAAATGAAGTCCGGGGCTGGAAAAAAAGAGAATTGGGAAAACGGCTTGGCATTTACGAAGCGACCTGTGTAATGTCGGAGGAAAAGTGTACAGAATGGAAGGAAGAGCTAAAAAACGAAGAGATATGTCTTAAGGAAGAAATGATACTAGAAGGAAAACTGACAGAACGCCCGCAGACCATATTTTATCCGAAAAATGAAACTCAGGACAGACAGGAAAGCCTCATAAAAAGCCTAGCAACCGTGGAAGAATACTGGAATCTGAATAAAGCAGCGCTGTTTGAAGATCTGGAAACAAAATATAAAAATGCAGAGGCAAGAACATGCAGGGAAAAAATACATAAGGTATTATCACTGATTTCGGCAGAGACATCGTTAGATTTTTTGGGTGACGCAGCAGAACGGCTTGGAAATATCGAATTTTATCATCCCATTCCCCAAAGCGGGCAGTTTGAGTGGGGAATGGAGAAAATAGAAGATGAGGAAACCTTTGAACAGGAAGCACGAAAAGTAGTTTTATCCAAAAAAGTAAAACAGCCAAAAAAGCTGATTGTAAATTGTGTGTTAGAAAATGCAGGGCGCTGCATTTTAAATCAGACAGCAGAATGGGGAACGGAAGAGGATACACTGGCATTCGAAGCTGCGGAAACGGTTTCAGCAGTACAGATTAGCATATGGGGACAGGCGGGAGATTTGATTTATTACAAAAAAACGCCTTTAATGAGATGTATACAGATAAGCGGAAACATCATATCGAATATACATTATTTGCTGAACGACAGTTGGACGAAACATTTGAGGAAAACCTTTGGGGGATACAAAGAGAAACTGGAGGCGGTTGAAAAAATACAAAAAAAGGATGAGCCCATTGTCAGCAGAATAGGAGGATTTTCCAAAGACCCATGGCATACCGCAGGAGAGGATGCCGGATTGCTGGTAGATAAATATGCGTATCAGAAAGGAAAGGGGGCTTTTTGCAAAAAAGTAGCAGAGGGGGAGTGCGAAATCGACAGCTTTTGTAAGATTGCCGATTACTTAAACGATGATTCCGTGGCAGAAGCAATCATTGTAGACCCCTATTTTTCCGTGTATGCCATGGAAAAAGTATTGAGCCGCATTACAAATACCGGATTAAAATTAAAAATTGTTACCAGCCTGTCAGTGACAAATCCGGATGAAGAAGGTGCAGCGGCAAAGCAGCCGGACTATCTTGCGAAGGTGAAGCGTTTTTTAAGCCGGAATTATCAAATGCTTCATTCGAAAGTACAAATACTGAATGTAACACATGAAAATAATACGGCAATCCATGACAGATATTTATTGCAGCTCAAGAAGGACGGCACCATGGAAGGGTATCTTTTGAGTAACTCCATAAATTCAGCGGGAAAAAATTACAGTTTTGTGATTGCTTCGATGGATAAGGAGGTTACATATGAGGTATTAGAGTACGTTCAGGAAATTACGGATGAGGAATATCAGAAAAAGCAGAGCAAACAGAAACGCCTGAACACAGAAACTCTGTGGGATACCTTAGAGCATAAATTTGAGCCGGAGGAAGAAAAGGTACAGGAAAAACCTTGGGAAATTGAAATGAAAGCTGTCTATCAGCAGGAAAGCCTCCTGGATTTGGAATACTTTTTTAAGGAGGGCTGGCAGGAGACAGAAGAGGAAGCGGAGACAAATCTTCTGCGGTTGTGCTGGTATATGTATTATACGGAAAAAATAAAACCCAAGGACTGCCTGCAATGGTTAAGGCAGCGTGGGACAGATTTACAGAAATTATTGGAAACGGGTATGAGGGCAGCGGCTAAATTAGAACAGGAAGAAGCACTATGGGAAGAGAGAAAAAAGCGGCATTCGGAGGCATACCAATACCGGACGGCGCTTGATGTTGGAAAGCAGGAGCAGATAAAGATAAATGAAGCGTATATTTTCAGATGCTTTCCTCACATTTTCTACGAAAGAAATGGATATTTATCTAAACTTTATCGATTACTTTTTATGATTAATCCCGAGCGGATGATTTCATTTATGGAGGAAATACATGCACCGCTGCTGTTTGAAATTTTGATAAATGAGATGACAGGGAACGAGTATCGAATAGATATTTACCGGAGTCTGCAGAAATCAAACTTAAGATGGCTTTCTAATTTTTCCTATTACTATTTCTGGGAGGTATTCAGACGGCGGTTACAAACGGGGGAGGAGCTGTTGGAAAAAGGCGTGGAACAGGAGCTGGAAAAGACGCCTCTTGAAGCAGTTTTTCAATATGCCTGCTGGCTTGAGAATTTAACATTTTTATCCGAACAGCAGAAAGGGCAGAAAAGACGAAGCCCGGAACAGGAAAAAATTATGGAAGAAAACATCTGCCATGGGTTTGAAAAGCTGAGGGAGAATATGGAGAAGGCGGAGTGCGCGGAGGAAAGCCGTGAAAATTTTTTCCGGCTTTTTGTCGGGGCGGATCAAAAGGTCAACAGCAATAATGTGGTCCGTTTATGGCAGGCATTAGAAAACGAGGATTGGAAACGGAGACTGGAAGAGTGGGGGATTGAGCAGCTTAGAAATAAGTGGAAAGGGAAAGATATTTTTTATTCCCACACAGATTATGACATGACGAACTGCGCCGCATATATGGCGCTACAATACTGGGGAGAAGACATTGGGAAAATGTGTGCAGAACTGGCGCTTGACGAAAGAGCGCTACAGGATGCGGTCTGTCCCGGAAAATATGATATTAATTATGAGGTATGGAAAGGTTCCGTGCAAAAAGTGCTACATCAACTGCTGTTTTTAAAATACTACTGTAGATATTGGAAACAGGTGAAAAGTGTGGAGCAGGAAGCATACTTAGAGCTTCTAAAACTGCGGAAGAACCTTGGGAAGGTCAAAAGCCAATGTGAGAAATGGTATGACAATGGCGGATTAATTTCAGCGGTTTTTGATGAACCGGAGGACTTCGCGGAAACATTATAAATGAAATCCGTTACAAATACAGGATACTGCAATAGAGACAATACTCTGCAGTCTCCTGTATTTTTTTATAAATATTTAATAATAGTTTCGGTTGACACTGTATATGATAAATGGTAGTATCTAATATAAAGAGATGTAGTATTAAAAACTATATAAAATAGAAAAATAAACCATAATATAAAAAGGAGGAAATCATTATGCAGATAACCATACGGGAACCAGGGAGTGCCATAACCCATTTTATCGCCATGTTGGCAGCGGTTTTAGCGGCGGCCCCCCTTTTGGCAAAAGCAGAGTTAAACAGCAGTGAGGCAGTAGGAGCTATGATGGTATTTATGGGCAGTATGATACTGCTTTATGGGGCCAGTACACTTTATCATTCTGTGGTAGTCCGGGAAAAAGTATTGAAGATTTTTAAGAAAATAGACCATATGATGATTTTTATTCTGATTGCCGGTTCTTATACCCCGGTGTGTCTGCTGGTGTTAGGAGGAAAGTCGGGAAAAATCCTTCTGGCGGCAGTCTGGGGGCTTGCCATTGCGGGAATGCTCTTTAAGGCATTCTGGGTAACCAGCCCGAAATGGGTGTCCTCCGTGATTTATATTTCCTTAGGCTGGGCGTGTGTTTTTGTGTTTGGCCAGCTTTTAGAGGAACTTTCCGGGGCGGCATTTTTCTGGCTGTTCCTTGGCGGTGTGGTTTACACGGTGGGGGGTGTGATTTATGCTTTGAAGCTTCCGATATTCAATGCAAAGCATGAATTTTTTGGTTCCCATGAGGTGTTTCATCTGTTTGTCATGGGCGGAAGCCTCTGTCATTTTATTTTTATGTATCAATACGTGGCGTAACATGCGCCTGTTTCATGGCAAATTTTTCATGATATATCATTTTATCGGCACGGCGCAGGGTATCGTTTAAATCATAATCGATGTCCTTGTTGTATGCCTCATATCCACATGCAATCTGAATGGTAAAATTTGTGGGGTGTTCCTGATTATGGCGGGATACTTCTTCGTGAAGCCTTTTCACACGGGCAGCGCATTCCCTTAAGGAAATTTTGTTCAAAAGAACACAGAATTCATCTCCGCCCATGCGGTAGCATTTTCCGACAGTGCCGAAAACCTGTTCAATGAGGGTGGCGCTGTTGGTGATATAGCGGTCCCCCATTTCGTGCCCCTGGGTGTCGTTGCAGCGCTTCAGGTTATTGAGGTCTAACATAACCACAATGTGGTCCTCCGGATTGAAATTGGAGTGGGAAATGTACTCGGCGTAGGCAGCCCGGTTGTAAAGCCCGGTGAGCTGGTCATGGTAAGCCATCTGCTTAAAATGTTTTGCCTGCATTCCGATTGCCATAAGCCTGCGGGCCTCCCGGAACGACTTAATGCCCAGAACGGAGATGTAAACCGTAAAGCCTAACATGCCAAGCAAAGTCGCAGAGGTGCCATGGGAAGTATAGTAAATCATAAGGTCTGCAATTAAACCGATGAGACAGCAGCCCATGCCGAAAATTGTGGTTTTTAACTGACCATGCAGTCCTGCGGTTTTTATTTCGTAGATAATCATAAGAAGGATTAACACTACGATAGACCCCATGACGGTATGGTTCATCCATAAAACCTGCCGGAAATCTGCAACATGGGTAAGCTGCAGAATGACAGACACCAAGATAACGAAAATACTGAGAAAGCATGGCAGATACCAGAAAATATTTTCCTTGTTTGTAAATAATTCCTTTACATAAAGGATAAAAGGAATGCAGACTAAAAATAGGGTAAAATACGGAAGATAGGCGAGGGCAATGCTGTGGGGAAACAGCAGTCCAGTGGCGTCTATATCTGCGATTTTCCAAATTCCTATATTGAGGGAGAAAATTCCCATCATAAGGAGGCTCTTATTTATTTTGGAATGCCGGTAATTTGTAAATACAAGCAGGGAAAAGAGGATTCCGAGAAAGACGGCTACCAGGCTTAAAACAAAAGTAATGATATTTTTGCCAATAAGGTCGACCCAGATACTTAATACAGAACCAAAATAAAATGTGGGTTCGATATCTAGGGAACTCTCATAGACAGGGATAATGTCGATTTTAAAATCTGCGCCTGTGTCACTGGCGTAGACAGGGATGGTATTCCAATCATTTCCGGGAGTTTCTCCAAACAGGTTGTCTTCATTTGGGGCTAAACGGTAAATGCAGCTGCCGTTTACATACACTTCTACGTTCTGGTGCTTGGTGTGGAAAAGCAGAGTTTTCCCATTTTCGGGCAAATCGTTAAAATGAAACAGGTATTCCGTCCTGATGCCCACAGGGGCAGAGGAATCCTCTACGGTATGGACGGAGTAAGCCGTCAGTATTTTGTAGCCTGTATAGGGACGCACCTCCAAGACATCATTTTTTAACTGGGTCACTGTCAGCAACAGGACAAACATGAGCAGGAGGCTGCAAATGATATAGGATATGTGGACGAATCGTTTTAGCATGGATATCATTCTCCTTCGTGGTTGTTCTAATGTTAAAAGCTTATTTTAGCACCATTCTAACATATTTTTTCGGAAGATATATCATTATTTTTCAAAAAATAGAAGAAAATAGTCTGTTTCCTGATATTGTATTCCCCGGTGAAAAGAGGTATCATATCTGCATAGCAGTGTCGGTGTGGTACGGTGCGGTGGCACAGATAAATTATTTTTTAGGGGGCAAAGACATGAGATATCGGTTAGAAAACGAACAATTTAAAGTGGAAATCGATTCCTTTGGGGCAGAGTTAAAGACAGTCACAAGAAAGATTGACGGCAGGGAGTATCTGTGGTACGCAGATGAAACATACTGGGGCAGAACCTCCCCGGTGCTCTTTCCCTTTGTGGGAGCGCCGAAAAACAAGGAATACCGTTATGACGGCAAAACCTATGCCATGGGGCAGCACGGCTTTGCCAGGGATATGGAATTTACCTTGGAGAAACAGGAAGAAAACCGTATCTGGTTTTTCTTAAATTCCACGGAGGAAACCTTGGCGAAATATCCCTTTTCTTTTTGCCTGCACATTGGCTATGAGCTGGCGGAAAACGAGGTAAAGGTGTTATGGAGAGTGGAAAATACAGACAGCAGGGAAATGTATTTTTCCATCGGGGCTCACCCGGCATTTCTTTGCCCGATAAACGGGGAAGAGGATAAATTGGGCTACGGACTACATTTTGGCGGACTGACGGACTGCGTTCACCATCACGGGAACACGCCGGAGGGTATGGCGGTGATGGAGGACGAAGTGCTTCCCTTAGACAATGGCAAAGTAATCTTTACACCGGGCTTTTTTGATAAGTGCACCTACATGGTGGAGGGAAAACAGACCGGGGAGGTTTCCCTGCTGGACAAGAAAGGAAATCCTTATGTGACCGTACTGTTTGACGCACCTCTTTTTGCAGTCTGGTCGCCGGAAGGGAAAAATGCGCCTTTTGTCTGCATTGAGCCATGGTACGGAAGGTGTGATGCGGTGGATTTCTGCGGCACTTTAGAGCAGCGGGCTTATGAAAATAAATTGTCTGCCGGGGAAGAATTTGCGGCGGAGTACCGGATGCGGTTTTCATAAGCCGGGATAATGTGTCATGCCGCATTCTTTTTATAAAAACAGAGTAAGCAGACACGGCAGCGGAGATTGTGTAACGAAAGCATAGTCTTCGCTGTTTTTGCATATATTTTCCATATATCCTTAAGGCAGGTAAAAGGTCATGGTGAATTTACAGAATAAAATGAAGGCGAGAGATGCAAAAGGAAACCCGGCACACGCGATTTTTCTATCGGTCTTTGTCATGTTTATTGTCAGCGGGCTGCTGCTATTGTTTCTGGCAATGCTGCTTTACAAGATGGATTTGAGCGAGGAAGCGGTGAAAATCGGGATTGTGGTGATTTACGTCATTTCCGGCGTCATCGGTGGCGTAATTATGGGAAAGGTCATGAAAGTACAGAAGTTTTTGTGGGGGCTTGCGGCGGGAGTACTTTATTTTGTGGTTTTGCTCTTAGTGTCGCTGCTGGTGAAGGGGGGCTTTGAGATGGAGCTGGCGAAGGTGCTTACAACGGCTATTTTGTGCGGGGCATCGGGCATGGCAGGGGGTATGATTTCTTGAAAAATATAGAACAAAATTGACGAATTGGCGGAGAAAACGTTGACATGAATTTTACTGTATTATAAAATATATTCTAAGAAAAACTTAAGAAAAGGAGACATAGTTATGAGTTATCTGAAAAAAAGGATTGCCATATTTTTGTGTATGGTAATGGCATTTACCACAGTTTTCTGTGTAATGCCGCAGGAACAGGCACAGGCAGCTTCTAAAGTTCAGTTTTCATGGGAGTTTGGAGATTACAGCAGCACGGTAAAAGAGGCACAGATAGAACTGGGAGCGGAAAATTTATACATCGGGGATTATGTATCCGCTTATGCCAGCGGCAGCACATATACGCGTTACGGTTATCTGTCGGCAAACAGCGGGGCGACGTATAAAAGCAGCAATAAGAACATTATTGCGGTAGACAGCAAGGGAAAGCTCACCGCCAAAAAAACCGGAACGGCAACGATTACTGTAAAATTTAAAGGCACTACCGGAAAATGTAAATTGACGGTGGTGGAAAGCCTTGCGTCGATCAGGGATGCGGTATCAGGATATGAGGCGGGAAAGAAAGCAAGTGAGGAGCTTGTGAGTGCCTATGGAAAAGGTATTACAAGTAAAAACTGCTATAAGGTGCTGAAAGCTTATAAAGTGTATAAGAATAGCTATGTATCTGCAGTTGGCTATGGTTCTGATGGTAAAAGTTGTCTCTATACCCCCATCGCAGGACGTGCCGGGGTAATTGCCAGTGAAGTACAGAAGTATGGGGAGACCAGAAATCCACTGGCGACCTCTTCGGGGAAATGTTTTAAAGTGAAATCCATTACAGGAAAAGGAACGAGTATTACCATTACATTAAAATCAAAGGTGACGGCGGATCAGTTGTTAGGTATCCAGTTTGCGGGAGTTTATTATGATGAGGTATCTGACGGCAAGACATCCACGGTGACATTTCCTATGTATGTGATTGATAAGAAGGGTAAATACACCGCGGTAAGTGCCAAAGTAAAGAAAGGAAGCAATAAGATTACCATTAAGACACCGAAGCTTACCAAAGGTCAGACTTATAGTTTAGGCAGCGGTATCGGTGACTGGCTGATAAGCGGCAGCGGAAATAAAAACTCATTTAAAGCGAAATAATGATGAAAACAAAAAACACAGGAAAAAAGAAAAAACAACATTTTAACGATTTGCTTTTACCCATTGTAGTGGTTCTCTGTCTGATGCCTTTTGTGTTATACCTGGCGGAATACGATTACGGCTACAGTGGGTACCTGTGGCATTCGGACAACAGTATCATGCAGGAATTTTATGCGTATTACCGCAGCATTTTTTTCCTGGTGATACTGTTTTTCGTCTTGGTCGTGCTGGCTTTCCGGTTTGCTATCGACAGGGAAAACATGAGGCCGGTAAAGCTTTTTTGGCCGCTGCTGGCATATAGCGTATTTGCATTTCTCTCATCGGTCTGTTCTGCTAACCGGACAGCGGCATTCCGGGGAAACTATGTATCTTTTCAGGGATTTTTTGTTCTGGCAGGATACTGTCTGATGGCATATTATACTTATGAGACGATGCGGCGGGAGAGCGATTATAAGAGTATCATGCACGCCGTTATGGTGATGTTTGTGCCTATGAGCATTATCGGGTGGCTTCAGGTAGGCAAACTGGATTTGCTTAATTTGGAGTGGGTGCAGAAAATGCTTATGCCGGATGCCCTTTATGAAATCTATGGCGGTATAGTGGAAGACACCTTTACGGGAAATAATGTATTTTTAACTTTATATAATCCCAATTATGCCGCTATTTTTCTGGTTATGTTTTCCTGTGTGTTTCTGATACAGTTTCTTGCGGCGCAGGAAAAAAGGGAAAAAATGATAGCAGCGGTTTTTCTCGCAGATGCACTGTTATTATGCTGGTTTACCTATACCAGAGCAGCTCTGGCGGCCTTTGCCGTGACGGTAGTTCTGCTGATTGTTATCATGGGGAAAACCAGAGGAGGAAAACCGGTATTTTATACGGTGCTGTCGGGAACAGCGCTGCTTGTCCTGCTCTTTGTGGTGGATGCGGCAATATTTGACGGGAAGTTTGTCGGAAGAATGATAGATGAACCCAAAAGCGATAAATTAGAATCCGTCCTCACTACAGAAAACGGAGTGGAGATTATCTATGACGGTACATCCTGCGTTCTGACAATTGACGATGCAGCTGCGGGAGAAATCGGCCTGCCGTTTTCGGGAGAGTGTTATGCAGACCTGCTTGACTGGGACGGGGAAGAATTGCTGATTGTGCAGTTAGACGATATCAGTCTACAGTTTGTAAAGCGGGAGGATGGCTATTATTATTACACGGAATGGGGAAAAGCAGACCGCATGGCAGAGATCCCGGCAGCAGATTTTCATGGCTATGAATATCTTGGCAGCGGAAGGCTTTATATCTGGTCGAGGGTATTGCCCATGCTGAAGGATTATCTTTTTCTGGGAAGCGGACCGGATACCTTTGCGGAGGTTTTTCCCCAGAATGACTACATAGGAAAAGCTGTTTATGCGGAAAACCCGGGACGTATTATGGAGGGGGCGCATAATGATTATTTGATGCGCTGGGTGCAGACGGGCTTCCTGTCGCTGCTTGCCCTGTTAATATTCTATGGGATATTTCTGAAAAAATGTTTTACTTATTATAGAAAATGCCGTCTGGACACCATGCAGGAAAGGCTGGGGTTTGGCTGCTTTCTGGGCTGCGTGGGTTATTTGGTGTGCAGCTTCTTTTCTGATGGGATGCTGTATACTACACCAATCTTTTATGTGTTTGCTGGAATTGCCCTGGCTGCGGGGACAGATTGAAAAAAATACTTTCCATATGAAACACAATGTGTTATACTATGAAAGTTAATAGAATTTCGCGCTAAAAGCGATAAGATAGGTAAAGGAGAAAAACTATGAAACACGTAAAAACATTAAATACCAAAAGATTACAGAGCACCGTAAAAAAAGGCGGATGCGGCGAGTGCCAGACTTCCTGCCAGTCAGCCTGCAAGACTTCCTGCACAGTAGGAAACCAGAGCTGTGAGAACAAATAAGCTGTTCCAAACCAAGTAAACAATGATTACAGCAAAGGACCGTTCGCGCAGCGTGCGGTCATTTGTACGTTAGAAAGAGAGGAATATTATAGTGGTTCATCAGTATAAGAACAACGGCTATGATATTGTTTTAGATGTCAACAGCGGAGCAATCCATGTGGTGGATGATGTGACATATGATGTGATTGCATACATCAACGAGCACTCCGTAGAACAGTATTCCAAAGAAGCATTGCTAGAAGCGGTGTCTGAAAAATATGACAGGACAGAGGTGGAGGAAGCCTTAGGGGAAGTTCAGGAATTGATTGACGGGGAAGCCCTTTTTACGAAAGATACCTATGAGGACTACATCATGGACTTTAAGAAACGTCCCACGGTGGTAAAAGCGCTCTGCCTGCATATCGCCCACGACTGCAATTTAGCATGCCGGTACTGTTTTGCGGAGGAGGGAGAGTACCATGGAAGAAGGGCGTTAATGTCCTTTGAGGTGGGAAAGAAGGCGTTGGATTTCCTCATTGCAAATTCTGGCAGCAGAAGAAATTTAGAGGTGGACTTTTTCGGCGGCGAGCCGCTGATGAATTTTCAGGTGGTAAAGGATTTAGTGGCATACGGCAGGGAGCAGGAGAAGCTTCATGACAAGAAATTCCGTTTCACCCTTACCACCAACGGTGTGCTTTTAAACGATGAAATCATGGAGTTCTGCAACAAAGAGATGGGAAATGTAGTCTTAAGTATTGACGGAAGGAAAGAGGTCCATGATAAGATGCGTCCCTTCCGGAAAGGGGCGGGCAGTTACGATTTGATTGTCCCGAAGTTTCGGAAGTTTGCGGAGAGCAGAAATCAGGATAAGTATTATGTCAGAGGAACCTTTACCCACTATAATACGGATTTTGCGGCGGATGTGCTGCATTTGGCGGATTTGGGCTTCAAACAGATTTCCGTGGAGCCGGTGGTGGCGGAGCCCTCTGAGCCTTATGCCATTACGGAAGAGGACTTACCGAAGCTTTTTGAAGAGTACGATAAGTTAGCGGCAGAGATGGTAGAGCGCCATAAAGATGGACGGGATTTTAATTTCTTCCATTTTATGATAGATTTAGAGGGCGGTCCTTGTGTGGCAAAACGCCTTTCCGGCTGTGGTTCCGGAACGGAATATCTTGCAGTGACGCCCTGGGGTGATTTCTATCCCTGTCATCAGTTCGTGGGAAATGAAAAGTTCCTGATGGGAAATGTGGACGAGGGAGTGAAAAACACAGAGCTTCGAGATGAATTTAAGTGCTGTAATGTGTACGCAAAGGAAAAATGTAAAAACTGCTTTGCCAAATTTTACTGTAGCGGCGGCTGCGCAGCAAACGCGTTCAATTTCAGCGGAGATATCTGCGGAGCTTATGACATCGGCTGTGAACTTCAGAAAAAACGTATCGAGTGCGCCATTATGATAAAGGCATCAGTGTGAGAAGAACTTCTAAAGCTCATGCCAGAGGGCATTTCGCTAAGAAGTTCTAAATCTCACACGAAAGAACGCAAAAGCGGCGTTCTTTCCTCGGATATTTTGGAAGCGTAGATTACCGATAAAGAGAAGCGGCTGTCTTTCGCAGCGCAGTTTCCGATAAGGAAAAATAAGAACAGGAAGGAAAAAAGAAATGAAGAAGAGTAAAGCAGCAGTTGTATTAGCAGTCATTCTCGCAGCTCTTGTGGGACTTGCCTACTATGCCTCTATCATTCTTTCCTCCACAGGGATTGGAGAAGAGATGAGCATTCCGCTGGGCCTTGACTTATCCGGCGGTGTTTCCATCACTTATCAGGTAAAGGATGAAAATCCCAGTGCAGAGGATATGAGTGATACCATTTACAAGCTCCAGAAACGTGTGGAGGGATACAGTACCGAGTCCTCCGTTTATCAGGTGGGGGATGACCGTATCACCGTTGAAATCCCGGGCGTTTCCGATGCCAATGCCATTTTGGAGGAACTGGGAAATCCGGGTTCCTTAGAGTTCCAGCTTTCTGATGGAACCGTATTTATGACAGGTGACCAGGTGGCGGATGCCCAGGCAGCGACCAACACGGATACTTATGGAAACAAGCAGTATATCGTACAGCTGACCCTGACGGACGAGGGCGCTGAGATTTTTGGACAGGTGACAACGGAAAATGTGGGGAATTATCTTCCCATCGTTTATGACGGTGAGGTTATCAGCTATCCGGAGGTGCAGGAGGCGATTACAGGGGGAACGGCCCAGATTTCAGGACAGAGCACCTTTGAGGAGGCAGAAAACCTTGCAACCTCTATTCGTATCGGTTCTCTTTCTCTGGAATTAGAGGAATTAGAGTCCAGTGTCGTCGGTGCACAGTTAGGAAGCAATGCGATTTCTTCCAGTTTAAAGGCGGGAGCCATCGGTCTTGTTATTGTCATGATATTCATGATTGTATTTTACGCAGTGCCGGGTATTGCGGCGGCCATCGCCCTTGCCATTTATACGGCATTGGTGATTGCAACCCTGTATTTGTTTGAAATTACCCTGACACTGCCGGGTATCGCAGGTATTATCCTTGGTATCGGTATGGCAGTGGATGCCAACGTGGTTATTTTCGCCCGTATCCGGGAGGAGATTGCCACCGGAAAAACCGTACAGACTTCTATGAAGGTCGGCTTCCAGAAAGCCATGTCCGCAATTTTAGACGGTAATATTACTACCCTGATTGCGGCGTTAGTGCTGATGCTGTTAGGCTCCGGTACGGTAAAAGGTTTTGCTTATACCCTTATGATTAGTATTATTTTGTCCATGTTTACTGCATTGGTAGTAACTCGTTGGATTTTATATGCGTTGCACGGTCTGGGTCTTAAAGATGAGAAATTCTATGGACGTGCCAAAGAGAGGAAGAGCGTTAATTTCCTTGGGAAAAAGACAGTATTCTTTGCTGTTTCCGCAGCGATTATTGCGGCAGGCTTTATCGGCATGGGGGTGCATTCCATGGCAGGAGGGAATGCGCTGAATTACGGGCTTGATTTCGTAGGCGGTACCTCCACAACTGCAGATTTCGGAAAAGAATACAGTATTGAAGAGATTGAAGAACAGATTATACCCGAGTTTGCAGCTGTGGTAGGAGACAACAACATTCAGTCTAACCGTGTGGAGGGAACCACACAGGTAACAGTAAAAACACGTACTCTTTCTTTAGAGGAACGTCAGGCAGTGAACGAGATGTTGGTGGAAAAATTCGGCATTGACGAAAGTACCATTACTTCCCAGAGTATCAGCTCCACCATCAGCAGTGAAATGCGTTCCGATGCATTGGTTGCAGTATTGGTATCTACCATCTGTATGCTGATTTATATCTGGTTCCGGTTTAAGGATATCCGCTTCGGTGCCAGTGCGATTATTGCATTGCTCCATGACGTGTTAGTGGTGCTTGCGGTTTACGCCTTGGCACGTATTTCTGTGGGAAATACATTTATTGCATGTATGCTGACGATTATCGGTTATTCTGTCAATGATACCATCGTTATCTTTGACCGTATCCGTGAGAATTTAGGGAAAACAGCAGGAAAGCAGACGAAGGAGTCTTTGGCGGAGATTGCCAATAAGAGTTTGACACAGACCTTGTCACGAAGTATCAATACTTCCATCACCACTTTTGTTATGGTATTTATGCTTTATATCCTTGGCGTGCCCAGCATCCGTGAATTCTCCCTGCCGCTGATGGCAGGTCTGCTCTGCGGCGCTTACAGTTCTATCTGCATTGCGACGGAGCTGTGGTATGTGATGAAGGTGCATCTTGGGAAGAACAAGATTGCCCAATAGGATTTGAAATACAGAATGATGGATTCCCGGCGGCAGTTGGCTGTGCCGGGAATTTTATTATGCACACGGGTGCGGAGGGGAAGAAAATGGTTTATTACATTGTTATCATGAATCTATTGGGATTTTTTTTGATGGGGGAGGATAAACGCAGGGCGAGGAGACATTTGTGGAGAATTTCAGAGAAAAGCCTGTTTTTGTGCAGCCTGTTAGGCGGGAGTGTCGGAACCTGGGCGGGGATGTATGTGTTCCGGCACAAGACGAGGCACTGGTATTTCGTGGTGGGGATGCCTCTGATTCTGGCGATGCAGGTGGGGTTGCTGGCAGTGCTTTATTGGCAGCACTTATATAAACTATAAGAAATTGTTATGGGACAGAGGCTTTTTATAATTGCGAAAAGGGGGGAAGTCATATATAATGGAGAGTATAGTTGCAAAAGACAGATGTTTTTTGCAGAGAGACAGTATGAAAGGGAAAAGAAGGGAGATATACAAGATATGTATACACTTGAGGATATTCAGGCAGCGGATATGGAAGTGGCAAATGCCATTACCGATGAATTTGAGAGACAGAACAGCCACATTGAGCTGATTGCGTCTGAGAACTGGGTAAGCCCGGCAGTGATGTCAGCCATGGGCAGCGTTATGACAAACAAGTATGCGGAAGGCTATCCGGGAAAAAGATATTATGGCGGATGCGACTGCGTGGACGTGGTGGAGAGACTGGCGATTGAGCGTGCAAAAGAGCTCTTTGGCTGTGACTACGCTAATGTACAGCCACATTCCGGTGCACAGGCAAATATGGCAGTGCAGTTTGCCATCTTAAAACCGGGGGATACCGTGATGGGTATGAACTTAGACCACGGCGGACATCTGACACACGGAAGCCCTGTGAATTTTTCCGGCACTTATTTTAACATTGTGCCTTACGGGGTAAATGATGCGGGTGTGATTGACTACGATAAAGTCATGGAGATTGCCATGGAGTGCAAGCCAAAGATGATTATTGCCGGAGCTTCCGCTTACGCAAGAACCATTGATTTTAAGAAATTCCGTGAAATCGCAGATGCCTGCGGAGCAGTACTTATGGTAGATATGGCGCATATTGCAGGACTTGTGGCAGCAGGACTTCATCCAAGCCCAATCCCATATGCAGACGTGGTGACCACAACCACCCACAAGACCCTGCGGGGGCCGAGAGGCGGTATGATTTTATGCAACCGGGAGGCTGCGGATAAATATAATTTCAATAAAGCAATTTTCCCCGGCATTCAGGGCGGCCCTCTGATGCACGTAATCGCTGCAAAGGCAATCTGCTTTAAAGAGGCATTACAGCCAGAGTTTAAGGAATATGCAAAGAACATCGTGGATAATGCCCAGGCGCTTTGTAAAGGTCTGCTAGAAAGGAATATCAAGATTGTATCCGGCGGTACGGACAATCACCTGATGTTAGTGGATTTGACGAATTATGATAAGACAGGAAAAGAAGTGGAGAAACTTTTAGATTCTGTCAATATCACCTGCAATAAGAACACCATTCCCAACGACCCGAAATCACCCTTTGTTACTAGCGGCGTGCGTTTAGGAACGGCAGCGGTATCTTCCCGTGGTATGAATACAGAGGATATGGATCAGATTGCAGAGGCAATCGCCATGATGATTAAAGAGGGGGAGCCTGCGGCAGAGAAGGCAAAGGCAATTGTGAAATCCCTGACAGATAAGTACCCGCTGAAATAAATCACAGAAAATTCACAAAGACGGCTTTCCCTTGAAAAGGCTGGGAAAAACCCCGGAAACAGGTACTTTTCCTGTAGTATATTAATGAAAAATTAAGAATCAGGTATGTCATATTTTTAGTAAAAATGATAGAATAGACACAATGGTGTTTGTTCTATCATTTTTTTTAGATGAAAGGTTGTAAATATGAAAAAGAAAAAAGTAATCGCACTCATTGTGGTTCTTGCGGCAGCTGCCGCAGCCGGAGGCGCAGGATTTTATTTCAGAACGGAGATTAGTGATTTTGCAGTGGAAAAATTCGGTACGGTTTCTGCCTGGGCAGTGGATACGATTCCGTTTTTAAATTCTGCAAATTCGGATGATAAAGTGTATGTGGAAAAGGTGTCTAAGATTATGAACACCTACACCGGGGTGTCAAACCGTTATAACGGCGTGGTGGAGTCACAGGACAGTTATGAGGTCAATGTAGATTCTTCGAGAACCATTAAAGAGATTCTGGTAGAGGTGGGCGACACAGTGGAAGAGGGGCAGAAATTAGTCACCTATGATACCAGTGACCTTGAAATGCAGGTGAAACAAGCGAATCTGGAGGTGGAGAGCATTAACAATGATATCGCCAATGCCAGAAAGAAAATTGCCAGTTTAAACGACCAGCTGAGCAAAACGGAGGATGAGGACGAGAAATTTGACCTTACCACAGAGATACAGTCGGAGGAAAATTCCATCGAGCAGACGGAGTTTGATTTAGAGAGCAAAAGACTGGAGATAGAAAAATATGAGCAGCAGATTTCCGAATCTACGGTGGTCAGCAAACAGGCAGGCGTGGTGAAGGAAATCAATGAGAACGGCACGGACAGCAACGGAAATACGGCCGCTTTTATGACGATTCTGCAGGAAGGTGAGTACAGGGTCAAAGGATCTGTGGACGAGCAGAATGTGTGGATGATATCGGAGGGGACGCCGGTGATTATCCGTTCAAGAGTGGACAGCAGCCAGCTCTGGAACGGGAAACTGGCAAAGCTGGATACTGACAATGTACAGAAGGAAGAGAGTGATTATTATGGTTCGGACAGCGGAGACAGTGCCACAAAATATCCGTTCTATGTGGAATTGGATTCTGCGGAGGGGCTTCTGTTAGGACAGCATGTTTACATAGAGATGGATGAGGGACAGGAGGAAACGAAGGAAGGACTCTGGCTTTACAGCAGTTATATCGTGCAGGATGACACAGGTGCTTATGTGTGGGCGGCAAATGACAGAAACCGTCTGGAAAAACGTTATGTGGAACTGGGCGAGTTGGACGAGGATTTAGGAGAATACGAGATTCTCTCCGGCATTACGGAGGATGATTACATTACATGGCCGATGGTGGGTCTGTATGAGGGTGTCACCACAGTGACGGATGCAGAGGAAGTGGATTATTCTTCTCCGCTTTACAATCAGGACAGTACAGAACTAGAAGAAGACTGGGAAGATTTTGAAGGCTACGAGGATATGGAGAGCTTTTATGGGACAGAGAGCCTTTATGATACGGAAATGTATTATGATGATTACGATTACGATTATGATGATACGGAGCTGCCGGAGGAGGACTTGTCCCTGAACAGAGCCCAGAGGGATGCAGAGAGAGAGTTATTGAATGAAATCGAATCGGGTCAGTAGGAGGGATTGCAATGATACTGAACATTCAGAATATATTTAAAGATTATCAGCAGGATAAGCTGGTGGTTCCGGTATTAAAGGATGTTTCCCTTACCGTGGAAGAGGGTGAATATGTGGCAATCATGGGGCCCTCCGGTTCGGGAAAAACTACATTGATGAATATCATCGGCTGTCTGGATAAGCCCACCAGCGGTACCTATGAGCTGGCGGGGGAGGATGTGCTGAAGCTAAAGGACAGGGAATTGTCGGATTTGCGTCTGAGAAGTATTGGCTTTGTCTTTCAGAGCTTTCATTTAATGCCCCGGGAGACTGCGGTGGAAAATGTTTCTCTGCCCTTAAGCTATGCGGGGGTGAAGAAAAAGGAGCGGAAAGAGCGTGCCATCAGCGCCTTAGAGAGAGTGGGGCTGGGGGAACGTGTGAATTTCAAGCCCACCCAGCTCTCCGGCGGTCAGAAACAGAGGGTGGCAATCGCAAGGGCTATGGTAAATAACCCTAAGATTCTGCTGGCGGATGAGCCTACCGGTGCATTGGACTCAAAATCAGGGGAACAGATTATGGAGCTTTTTAAGAGCCTGAATGAAGAGGGCGTAACGGTGGTTATGATTACCCACGACCCGAAGATTGCAGCGAACGCCAAACGGGTGGTACGAATCATTGACGGTGTGATTTTTGAGGGAGACGGAGAGGAGGCGGCATCGTGAAAATAAAGAAAGTGATTGCGGTTGCGGTTGCCCTTGCCGTTACAGGAGGTGCAGTTTACGGCGGTATCTATGCGTATGAAGCCTATCAGAGTGAAAATCTGGTGGCGGAGGTGCAGCCGGTTTCTAGTATCAACTGGGGATACTGGGGAGATCAGGAGACCAGTTATGGTATGGTTACCAATGATTCTTCTCAGGAAATTTACCTGGAAAATGATTCTAGAGTGGAAGAGGTATATGTGGAACAGGGAGATGAGGTAAAGACCGGAGATGCGTTGATTAAATATGATACCTCGGAGATAGAAATTGAAATTAAGCGGAAAGAGTTAGATATCAGCACTACAGCAAATTCCATTGCCAAGGCACAGCGGGCGTTAGAGGTGCTGAAACAGACAAAGCCGGTGGATAAGACCAGGCCGGAGATTGATACATCAAAATATGATGACACGAAAAAAAAAGAGGAAGAGGCTAAGGAACTTTCCCTGCCGGAGACAGACGAGAAGGACAGCCGAATTTATAATTATGTAACGGCTTCTTCGGTGCCCTATAACGCAAAAGAAGCGGACGGTTCGGAAGAGAATCCTTACATATATTATGTCAATAAGGGTGCTTACGCCTACGGAAGCTTTTTTAACTCTATTCGCCCCACAAGTAGCAGCGGGGAAGGAAAGCATGTGGTTTTTATCATATGTAAAAAGGACAGTAAAGGAAAGATACTGATGGAGAGTTCCGCAGTGGAAGAGACGGTGGAAACTACAGAGACGACGGAAACCTCGGAAGAACCGGAAAAAACAATTTATGAGACGCTGATTCCGGTGCCGGATGACAGCGTTTCCCCTAATACGAAAACCTTTGACGGAAATGGGCTGACTGCATACGACAGCG
Source organism: Lachnospiraceae bacterium (assembly GCA_021770785.1). Taxonomy (GTDB): domain Bacteria; phylum Bacillota; class Clostridia; order Lachnospirales; family Lachnospiraceae; genus Roseburia. The sequence goes on along the minus strand of JAETQH010000001.1, from coordinate 126,412 downwards.
ATAGAATGTGGTATATTTTCAGCGGGGAAGAGGTAGAGACAGACTCGAGCCTGCAGGATTTGCTAGACAGTATTGAAGAAGAGCAGGAGTGGGAGGAACCGGAGGGTTATTCTGAGACGGAATTGGCAGCAGCCATCGAGGAAAAGGAGCAGGAGATAAAGAAATTAGATCTCCAGCGCAGAAAAGAAGAGTTAGAGCTGGAGTCGTTGGAAAATACGGCTTCTGACGGCGTGGTATATGCCAAGATAGACGGAACGGTGAAATCTGTCAGGGAGATATCCGGCAGCGGATCGGAGGATGAGGAAAGCGGGGCGTTTATGGTGGTGACGGGATCGGAGGGGCTTTATGTCAGCGGCACCATAAGCGAACTGCTGTTAGATGAAATCAAACCGGGTATGGTGATAACGGCAAATTCCTGGGAGACCGGGAATACCTTTCAGGCCACCATTACCGGGATTTCCGATTATCCTGTCAGCGGTAATTCCATGGGAGACGGGAACCCCAATGTGTCTTATTATGAGTATACAGCCTATATAGAGGACAGTTCTTCCCTGAAAAACGGGGAATATGTGGACCTTTCCATCCAGACGAATACCTCCGAGAGCGGCGGGCTTTATATTGAAAAAGCTTATGTGCGGCAGGAGAACGGGCAGTCTTATGTTATGATTGCAGATGAAAATGACCGTCTGAAAAAACAGTACGTCATCACAGGAAAAACCATTTACGGCTCTGCTGTGGAGATAAAGTCCGGGTTGTCAGAGACAGACAGAATTGCTTTCCCTTATGGAAAAGCGGCGGTAGAAGGTACGCTGGTTTCAGATCAAGAAGATATGTTTTATTAGGGAGGAACAACATGTTTGAGAATATAAGATTATCTTTTCAGGGCATTTGGTCTCATAAGATGCGTTCTTTCCTGACAATGCTTGGAATTATTATCGGTATTGCGGCGATTATTGCTATTGTTTCCACCATCAAGGGCACCAATGAGCAGATTAAGGAAAATCTTATTGGCTCCGGCGACAATACGGTGGAGGTGTCTTTGTATCAGGGAGAGTGGGAATATGAGATGGGCTACAACGGGATTCCTGCGGGAGTGCCCTTAGTGGCGGACTCTGTGTTAGAGGATATCCGCGATATCGATCATGTGCAGAACGCTTCCTGCTATCTGAGCAGGCAGGATTACGGCGGTATTTATTATCTGAATACGCCTTTTTCCGGCGGTTATGTCAAGGGCATTGACATCAGCTATTTTGACACCTGTAATTATATTATGAGAGAGGGACGGGGCTTTACAGAGGAAGATTTTACCAAATACCGGAAGGTGGCAATCTTAGATGCAAATTCAGAGGAAGCGCTGTTTCAGGGAGAGGATGCGGTGGGAAAGACCATCGAAATCCAGAAAGAACCCTATACGGTCATTGGAATTGTGACGAAAGCGAAAACCTTTGAGCCGGTCATCAATTCCATCGACGATTATTATACCTATGCCCAGGAGAGTGCAGGCTCTATTTATATTCCCAATACCACATGGCCTATCATTTACCAGTATGACGAGCCCCAGAACGTGGTGATTGCGGTGGACAGTACGGATAATATGACTGCTGCGGGGAAAGCCTGCGCCGATATTTTAAATGGCTACCTGTCACCGAAGGACGAAACCATTAAATACAAGGCAAAGGACCTATTAGAGCAGGCACAGCAGATACAGGAGCTCAGCAGCTCCACCAACACGATGCTAATCTGGATTGCAGGAATCTCCCTGATTGTAGGCGGTATCGGCGTTATGAATATCATGCTGGTGTCCGTGACGGAGCGTACTCAGGAAATCGGACTGAAGAAGGCAATCGGCGCCAGAAAAGGGAAAATTTTATGGCAGTTTTTAACGGAGGCGGCGGTGCTCACCAGCTTAGGAGGCGTGTTCGGCGTTATTGTGGGAATTATTTTAGCGGAGGTTATTTCCTATGTCACTGAGATGCCGGTGGCAATCAGCATTCCGGCGGCAGTGGGCTCCGTGATATTTTCCATGGCGATTGGAATTGTGTTTGGAGTTTTCCCGTCCTATAAGGCGGCAAACTTAAATCCGATTGACGCGCTGCGGCATGAGTAATAGAAGAGGAAAGTTTTAAATGAAAAGAATCGTAATGTTTTCCGGTGGGGTGGAGACCCTTACCTATTTTTCAAAGGAGATGGCGAAGGAATTTGAAAAAAAGGGATATGCCGTATTCTTTTATGATTTAAAAAGTGAAAAAAGGGACGGCAGGCGGCTGCGGAAATTTATCAGGACAGGCAATACGGTGATGATAACCTTTAATTTTCAGGGGTTAGAGAAGGAGCCGGGGGTCTACCGTGAGAGGGAGGGATATGTCTGGGACGAGTACCGGATTCCCTGCTATAACATTGCGGCGGACCATCCCTATTATTATCACGACCGGCTGCGGGATTTACCAAAGAGGTATTATCATATCAGTATCGACCGGCTGCAGGAAGAGTACTTTAAAACCTATTATCCGGAGTATGAAAGTCTTGGGTTTCTGCCGTTGGCAGGAACGAAGCATACCGGGCAGACGGAGGGGGAGCGCACCACGGAGGTGCTTCTGACGGGGAATTATACGCCGCCCTCTTTCTGTGAGCCTTATATCAATGGAATTAATGAGGAATATGCCAAGTTTTACCGTGGAATCATACAGGAGCTGATAAAAAAGCCGGAGCAGACCGTAGAGGCGGTGGCGAAAAGGCACTGTGAGCGGGAGCTGGGAAAGGTGGCATTTGATGATTTACGGCTGGTGTTCCACCGTATGATTTTTATTGATTTATATGTCCGGAATTATTTCCGGGGCGAGGTGGTAAAAACGCTGGCAGAGGCAGGAATTTCCGTGGATGTCATCGGAAAGGGCTGGGAAGAGTTAGAATGTGGGGGAAAGGAAAATCTCCATATTCATCCCCAGACAGATTCGGAAACCTGCCTGAAAGAATTAGGAAAAGCAAAATTATCCATCAATGTAATGCCCTGGTTTAAAGACGGCGCCCATGACCGGGTGTTTAATTCGATTTTAAACGGAGCTTTTTGCCTTTCGGATACCAGCAAATATCTTTGCGGGGAATTAAAAGAGGGTGAGGGCGTTTCTTATTATGACTTGCAGCACTTAGAAGAGCTTCCGGGAAAAGTGACGGAATTATTGCAAAAAAATGAACAATTGCAAGAACTTGTGGCAAAAGGTGAGAAGAAGGTACTAGAAAAACACACCTGGAAACAGCGGGCAGAAACCTTAGAACGGTGGATATTGGAGAAAGAAAAGAGGAGAAAATGATGGGAAGAATGGACGAGCTTATCGGATACGGCAGGGAGCATGGCTGTTCCGATATTCATCTGACCTATGGGATGGAGCCGGTGGTGCGGTGTAACGGCAGACTGGTAAAGATAAGCGGCTATGGCAATATGGACGATGTCGTATTGGAAGAGATTGTGCTAGAAGCCCTGCAAAAAGAGAATGTGAAGCTTTCGGGGGACAGGAAGCTGACGGATATTGACGTATGCTATGAGGCGGCGGACGGGACAAGAAACCGTGTCCATATTTATCACCAACAGCGACATACCGCCATTGCCATAAGGCTGCTGCATGCACAGGTTCCAACCTTAGAGGAATTGCAGCTGCCGCCTGCGGTGAAAGCCCTCACGGAGCTGCCCCAGGGGCTTGTGGTGGTAACCGGGGCGTCGGGCAGCGGAAGAACCACTACCTTAGCGGCATGTGTGGAAGAAATCAACCGCCGGGAGAAACTTCATATCATTACCGTCGAAGAGCCGGTGGAATATCTCTATAAAAATAAAAACTGCATCATAGAGCAGCGGGAGGTTGGCGTGGACGTGACAGGTTTTGCGGAGGCGGTCCATAGCGCCTTGCGGGAGGATGCAGAGGTTCTTCTGGTGGGAGAGCTGCGGGATCAGGAGACGGTTTCGGCGGCGCTCCATGCGGTGGAAACGGGACATCTGGTATTTGCCGGATACCATATTCCGGGGGCTGCGGAGGCAATGGAGGCTTTGGCAGAGATGTTTTGGCCCCAGCGGAAGCAGCAGGTAAAGGCACAGCTTGCCCGGCATGTAAAGGCGGTGGTGTCACAGAAATTAGTGACGGCTGAGGACGGTAGCAGCAGAAAGGCGGAGGCGGAGGTGCTTCTTATGGACGAGGCTGCGGCGGAAAAGCTGCGGGCAGGCAGATAATGCTTATTTTACGTCATATTTGAAATACAGAATGCATGCAAAGAATGCATGCATTTTTGCATGCAAAACAGGTATATTCTGCTTGCATTCTTGGAAAAATAAGTATATAATTAGCGAAAGATGTAAATGGCAGTGACGGAAACTACGGTAGTTATCCTGTTTCAGAGAACCGGTGGGCGGTGCGAACCGGTGCAGGAGAATGCCTTTCCATTTCCAGAGCCGGTGATGAAAGTCACAAGGGTCGTATCCTTTATCGTACGTTTTGAGCGGCCGTTTTGAGACGGCAATGTGGGTGGCAACGCGGAAGAAAACTAAACCTTTCGTCCCAGACTGATCATGCGTGACAGCATGAAGCAGATCTGGGAGGGAAGGTTTTTTTGTTTCACAGGAAAGGAAGAGGAGAAAATGATTGATTTAAAATTTTTAAGAGAGAATCAGGAAGTAGTAAAACAGAATATCAAAAACAAATTTCAGGACCACAAGCTGCCGTTGGTGGACGAGGTAATTGAACTGGATGCCGAGGCAAGAAAAACACAGCAGGAGGCAGATGACCTTCGCGCCAAAAGAAACCAGCTTTCCAAGGAAATCGGCAAGCTGATGGGACAGGGCAGGAAAGAAGAGGCGGAGGCAGTGAAAGCACAGGTCAGCGCCGATGCAGCCCGTCTTACAGAGTTAGAGGAAAAGGAAAAAGAGTTACAGGAAAAAGTAAACAAAATCATGATGACGATTCCGAACATCATTGACCCTTCCGTACCTATCGGAAAGGATGATAGCTGCAATGTGGAAATTGAGAAGTTTGGTGAGCCCATAGTGCCGGATTTTGAGATTCCCTATCACACCGAGATTATGGAGCGTTTTAACGGCATTGATTTAGACGCAGCAGGCAAAGTGGCGGGAAACGGATTTTATTATCTGATGGGGGACATCGCAAGACTGCATTCCTCCGTGATTTCCTATGCGAGAGATTTTATGATTGACCGGGGCTTTACCTATGTGATTCCGCCTTTTATGATTCGCAGCAACGTGGTAACGGGTGTGATGAGCTTTGATGAGATGGACGCTATGATGTATAAGATTGAGGGAGAGGATTTGTACTTAATCGGTACTTCCGAGCACTCCATGATTGGTAAATTTATTGATACTATCAATGAAGAAGAGAAGCTTCCCTATACCCTGACCTCCTATTCCCCCTGTTTCCGCAAGGAGAAGGGCGCTCATGGTATTGAAGAGAGGGGCGTTTACCGGATTCACCAGTTTGAAAAACAGGAGATGATTGTAGTCTGCAAGCCGGAAGAGTCCAAACTGTATTACGATAAATTGTGGCAGAACACCGTGGATTTGTTCCGCAGCTTAGATATTCCGGTTCGTACGTTAGAGTGCTGCTCCGGTGATTTGGCGGATTTGAAGGTGAAATCCTGTGATGTGGAGGCATGGTCGCCGAGACAGAAGAAGTATTTTGAGGTGGGAAGCTGTTCTAATTTAGGGGATGCCCAGGCAAGACGTCTGAAAATCCGTGTGAAGGGCAAGGACGGCAACAAATATTTTGCCCATACCTTAAACAATACGGTGGTAGCTCCGCCGAGAATGCTGATTGCTTTCCTGGAGAATAACTTAAACGCAGACGGCAGCGTGAATATTCCGGAAGCTCTGCGTCCATATATGGGTGGAAAAGAGAAATTAATTCCGGTGAAATAATTTGATATGACAGGAGGGACACCGGGAGTAAGCTATATTGTTTGCAGAAAAGAGGGAACAAATGAAAAACAGAACAATGATGCAGTATTTTGAATGGTACTTGCCGGAAAACAGGCTTCACTGGAAACGTTGCAGCGTCCAGGCGGAAAAGCTGGCAAAAGCGGGAATTAACATGGTATGGCTCCCTCCGGCGTATAAAGGAGCGGCGGGGGCAGCCAGCGTGGGCTATGATGTATATGACACCTACGATTTAGGGGAGTTTGACCAGAAAGGCTCTGTGGAGACAAAATACGGATCTAAGGAAGCGTATCTTGAAGCAGTGGAGAGCTTTCAGAAATGCGGTATCAGCGTGTTGGCGGATATCGTCCTGAATCATAAAATGGGAGCTGACGGCACCGAGCAGGTGAAGGTGATAGAGGAGCGTTCCACCAACCGCAACGAGGACATCAGCGGAATACAGCAGATATCCGCATGGACAAAATTCGATTTTCCGGCAAGAGGGGAGAAATATTCCGGCTTTCATTGGAATGCCGCCCATTTCAGCGGGACGGACTGGGATGATGCGGGAAAAAGAAACGGTATTTTCCGCTTTGAGGGCAAGGTCTGGAACCGGGAAACGGATTCTGAAAACGGCAATTACGATTATCTGATGGGAGCAGACTTGGACACCGATAACCGTGAAGTTGTGGAGGAAGTTACAAATTGGGGGAAATGGTATCTCGACACGGTACATATGGACGGATTCCGCCTGGATGCGGTAAAGCATATCAGCTTTGATTTTTACCGGGAATGGTTAAAACAGATGCGGCAGCATACAAAAACGGAGCTTTTCACCGTGGGGGAATACTGGGCGAGGGAAACGGAAAAGCTGACCCATTATCTTGAGGAAACGGAGTACAGCCTGTCTCTTTTCGACGTTCCCCTGCATTTCCATTTCCTGGCGGCGGCAACCGCTGACGGCAACTACGACATGTCAAAATTATTTGAGGATACCCTGACAGGAACAGACCCGGAACATGCGGTGACCTTTGTGGACAACCATGACACTCAGCCGGGACAGGCATTGTATTCCTTTATTCCGGCGTGGTTTAAGCCCATAGCCTACGCCCTGATTTTACTCAGGAAGGTGGGGACGCCCTGCGTCTTTTACGGAGATTATTATGGAATCCCCCATGACGGTGTGGCACCGGTACAGGGATTGAAAACCCTCTTAAAAATAAGGGAGTGTTATGCCCATGGGGAGGAGCAGTTATATTTTGATGACGCCTCCCTGGTGGGATTTACGAGAACCGGGGATGCGGAGCATGAAAACTCCGGTCTCGCAGTTTTATGCACCGACAGCGCCAGCGGGAAAAAGCGGATGTATCTGGGAGCTGCCTTTGCCGGGAAAAAGATGGTGGACGCCATGGGAGGAATTGGCAGCCCGGTGGTTATCGGAGCAGACGGCTGGGGAGAATTTTCGGTAAACGGCGGTTCGGTATCGGTCTGGGTGACGGAAGAAGCGGGAGAAATGCTGTATATTACCTTAGAATAAAAGAAAGGGTTATAGAATTTCGTCAGAAGGAAATTCTATGACCCTTTTTGCGCCAGGCGGTGTTATCTTGCCATAATATCAATAATTTCCGCCACATACATGGTGTGCATATCGCCGTCGGGGTACCATTTTTCCTTGATATGGGCATCTAAAAAGGAATCCTCCGTAATTTTTGTGGCGGACATTTTTTTGCAGAGCAACACGAAATTTCCTTCGTCAATATAGGGAATGCTATGGCGGAAACCTAAGGTCAGGCCTGCCTTTTCTATCTTGTTTTCCTCGCGTCCCGAATGGGAGCCGCAGTAATTCAGAGCCTCCCGGTAGGTCTCGGCCAAAAAGGTAATGGAAAAAAATTCTCCCGCATCAAGCAGTTCTTTTGTATATCTGGAATCGCGGATAAAAATAAATGCAGCATTTTTTCCCCACAGAACTCCGACGCCGCCCCAGCTGACAGTCATGGTGTTTGCCTTTGTCTTTGTTCCGGCGGTGACTAAAGCCCATTCTTTTCCGATTTTGGTAAAGGGATTAAACTCCAGCATATCAGCCGGCATTGGTTGAAAGGTGTGCATAATATCATTCTCCTTATTATTCATACTGTACAAATTTCCTAAGAAATATTATAGCGTTTGTGATAGAAAATAACAAGACGGAAGTTCTATTATTCTGAAAAATGAACAAAAACAATGCCGCCGGTTTGTTATGTTTTATATAACAGTGAATTATAGATGTGGATAGAAAACATAACCATAAGGAATGCAGTTTATAAACAGCCGGAATAATCTTGACACTAAAAAAGGAAAGTATCATAATGGGGTTCAGTAAAAAAAATAGTTACGGAGGAATTGTTATGGATATCAGATTTGAGAAAAGAGACGTGTTAAAAGAGAAACCGGACCAGAAGCATCTTGGCTTTGGAAAATACATGACAGATTATATGTTTGTTATGGACTGGACAAAGGAAGATGGCTGGAAAGACGCAAGAATTGTACCCCATGCACCGATTACCTTAGAACCGTCCTGTGTGACCCTTCATTATGCGCAGGAAACCTTTGAAGGACTGAAAGCATACCGTACCGCAGAGGGAAAAATTCAACTGTTCCGTCCGGAAATGAATGCAAAGAGAATGATTAACTCTAACGCAAGATTATGTATGCCGGAGTTCCCGGTGGATATGTTCGTGGAGGCAGTAAAGGCACTGGTTAAGGTGGAGGAAGAATGGGTTCCCTCTGAGCCGGAGACTTCCCTTTATATCCGTCCTTTTATGTTTGCTACGGAGGCGGCGCTGGGCGTACATATGGCATCCGCTTACAAATTTATGATTATCTGCTGCCCGGTTGGCGCTTACTATGCTGAGGGTATCAATCCGGTGAAAATTTTAGTTGAGGACGAGCTGGTACGTGCCGTAAAGGGCGGTACAGGATTTACCAAATGCGGCGGTAACTACGCAGGCTCTATCTTAGGCCAGGTAAAGGCTGAAAAGATGGGATATTCCCAGGTGCTCTGGTTAGACGGTGAGCACCGCAAATATGTGGAGGAAGTGGGAACCATGAATATCATGTTCAAGATTGCAGGGGAGATTTATACCGCTCCCATCGAGGGAACCGTTCTTCCGGGCGTTACCAGAGATTCCATGCTTCATATTTTAAGAGACTGGGGCTACAAGGTAAATGAGACGAGACTTTCCATTGACGATTTGATGAAAGCCGGGCATGACGGCACCTTAGAGGAAGTATTCGGAACAGGTACCGCAGCGGTTATCTCTCCGGTAGGGGAGCTTCGTTATAAGGACGATGTTGTAACCATCAACGATTTCAAAATCGGTGAACTGACCCAGAAACTGTATGATACCTTAACAGGAATCCAGTGGGGAAATATCGAGGACAAATACGGCTGGACCGTAGAAGTAAAATAAGGCCGGAGGCTGCTGCAGGAATGATTGCAGGGAGCGGACGGTAACCAAAGAAGACCGCACTTATGGGAAAATGATATGCCACTTGTTAAGCAGACAGGTGAAATATTGAAAACTGTAGGTGCGGTTGTTTTTTTGCCGAAAATTGTTATAATACACTTATAAAAAACGTGATGCGGCGAAAAAGAATGGGAGTGATTTTAAGTGAAAAAGAAAACAGTGAGTGCCTTTTTTCTGGCAATTTTAATGGCAGTGCAGGCTGCGGGCTGTGGGAATGCCTCCGCTGCTTCTGCCAATGAGGAAGCAAAACAGGAGGCAGCGGAGACAGAAACAGTTGTTTTTGAGACAGAGAAAAAAGAGGACAATGTGCTGGCAGATAAAAAAATCGGTGTGTGTATTTATCAATTTGATGATTCGTTTATGACATTGTTCCGTTGTGAGCTAGAGAGCTACTTAATCAATCAGGGATTTTCAAAGGAAAATATCTTTATTCTGGATGGTAAAAATGATATGGAAACCCAGACGAGGCAGTTGGACAAATTGATTGCAGACGGAGTGGATGTTTTAATCATGAATCCGGTAAAACCGTCCCAGGCGGGAGAGATTACGGATAAAGCAGTGGCGGCAGGAATCCCGCTGGTATATATCAACCGTGACCCGGAGAAAACAGAGGTGCAAAGATGGGTGGATGATGACTGGGATGTAACCTATGTAGGGTGTGACGATGGACAGTCTGGGATTTATCAGGGAGAAATGATTGCAGACCTTGGGTTAGAGCGGCTTGACAGAAATGGAAACGGCAGAGTGGATTATGTTATGGTGAAAGGGGACGCAGAAAGCAATGCCACATATCTCCGCACCCAGTATTCCGTGCAGGTTCTTACGGAGGCAGGGTTTGAAGTCAACTGTTTGGCAGAGGGGATAGGAGACTGGCAGCAGGAGGAAGGGCGGCGGATTGTAGCGGAGGCGTTAGCACAGTATGGAGATGATGTGGAGGTAGTGTTCTGCAACAGCGACACCATGGCAGTCGGAGCACTGGAATCCATTGAGGCTGTGGGGCGCATTCCCGGGGAGGATATTTATGTGGTGGGCGTTGACGCTTTATCGAAGGCGTTAGAAAGCGTACTTGAGGGTACGATGGTGGGCACGGTGCTCAACGACCATTTTTCCCAATCCCATGCTGCGGCAGATGCGGCGATACGCTATATTGTCGGTGAGGATAATGAGCATTACATTATCTGTGACTATGTGAAAGTGACAAAGGAGAATGCGGAGGATTTGCTTGATATGGTGAAATAGTGGAAAATTAGCGGAACGGGTGGACTTTTTTTTCATATCATAGTATAGTAAAAACGTTGGACTTTGAAAAATGAATAGAGTTTGTATTTTCAGATACGCAGTTTTGCTGAATGTATAGCAAATATTTCCCATAAGCGCCATGCACCTGTCAGCGCAGGCAGGTTGACGAGGAGAAGAGTTTATCGAAAATTCGGCGGATGCTCTTCCGCACCGTTCCAGTGCGAGATGTGCCGGCAAATATGCGGGTGACCGCAAAACAAATACGGCACAAGGAATCAAGGAAACGAAGTTGTTCTAAGGCGTCAAAATACGCCGCCTAAGAACAACTAAGCGTTTCCGGGAATCGAAATTTATAAAGAGAAAGTTAAGAGGAAAATATATGTGTGGAATTATTGGTTATACAGGAAGTGAAAGCGTAAAAGAGGTGTTATTGGACGCTTTAGAGCTGTTGGAGTACCGGGGATATGACAGTGCGGGAATTGCAGTAATGGAGCAGGAGAAAATCACGGTTTATAAACGTGCGGGACGTGTGAAGGAACTGCGGGAAAAATGTGCCGGAAAAGCGGAAGATGCCCTTTGCGGTATCGGACACACCAGATGGGCAACCCACGGCGGGGTGAATGATGTCAATGCCCATCCCCATCAGGTGGGAAGAGTGACGTTAGTTCATAACGGAATCATTGAGAATTACAGAGAACTCATGGCAGATTATGATTTACAGGAAAAACTTAAGTCCGAGACGGACAGTGAGGTGGCGGCGGCTCTTTTAGACAGATTTTATGAGGGAAATCCTGAGGAAGCCATCAAAAAAACCGTTGGGAAATTAAAAGGCACCTTTGCGCTGGTGATTATGTTTGCGGACCGGCCGGGAGTGATTTATTCCACCAGAAATGTCAGCCCTATTGTGGCAACACTCTGTGAGGAAGGGGCAATGTTAGCTTCGGATTTGACAGCCCTCTGTCGTTTTACCAACCGTTATTTTGTGGTTCCGGAATATCATATTTTAGAGATGCGGAAGGATTCTGTAAAGCTGACGGATTTTGACGGAGAGGTGAAGGAGCCGGAGTATCTTACCGCTGACTGGGAATTAAGCAGTGCAGGAAAAAACGGTTATCCTTTCTATATGGAAAAAGAAATTATGGAGCAGCCCCAGGCAGTGGAAAACACCATTGGAAACCGCGTGGTAAGCGGAATGCCGGATTTCTCCGGAGACGGTGTGCCGGATTCTTTATTTACAGAGTGTGAGAGAATCAACATTATTGCCTGCGGTACGGCGATGCACGCAGGTCTGGTGGCGCAGGCGTTGGTGAAATCCATTCTTCATATGCACATTGATGTGGATATGGCGTCTGAGTTTATGTATTCTGACCCGGTGATTGATGATAAAACGTTAGTGATTGCGGTGTCTCAGTCAGGGGAAACCATTGATACTTTAGAGGCGGTAAAATATGCCAGAAGAAGAGGGGCAAGATGCCTTTCTATCATTAATGTAAAGGGGTCCTCCATTGCCAGAGAGAGTGATTATGTGCTTTACACCAATGCAGGACCGGAAATTGCAGTGGCAAGTACCAAGGCATATACCACCCAGTTGACCTTGTTTTATCTGATTGTGGCAAAAATGGCGCAGCTTCGTGGTATCTACGATACGGAGCGGACCCAGAGCTTTGTGCGGGAACTGAAACGGACGCCAGAGGTTATGAAGAAGGTATTAGAGAGACGCCGGGACGTTCATGTGCTGGCAAACAACATTCTCTCTGCCAAAGATTTATTTATGATTGGACGTGGGTTAGACCATTCTATTTTATTGGAGGGTTCTCTGAAATTAAAGGAGGTTTCCTATATTCACTCTGAAGCCTACGCTTCCGGTGAGTTAAAGCACGGTCCCATTGCCTTAATCACCCAGGATACCCCGGTGGTGGCAGCCGTGACCCAGGAGAAGCTCAGGTCGAAGGAGCTTTCCAATATCAAAGAGGTAAAATCCAGAGGGGCGGAGATTGTGCTGTTTATCAAAGAGTCCTTAGCGGAGGACATCGACAGCCAGTATCAGACCTTTTTACTGCCAGATATGCAGGATGAATTTATGGTAATGCCCGCTTCTGTGGCATTACAGCTTTTGGCTTATTATGTTTCTTCCGACAAGGGATTTGATGTGGATAAACCAAGAAATTTAGCAAAAGTCGTGACGGTGGAATAACTGTCATGCAAAAGGCTATACAGCAGGTAAAACTGCGTATCTGAGAATATAAAACGGACAGAAAAAATGTGCGGTGCTCCGAAGTAATTTCGAGGCATTTTTGTCACATTTTTTTTTCGTGTGCATAAAATAGAGCAACGAAAATATGAGGTTTTCCATGTCAGATATCGTTGTGACACCAAACAATAACAATAGTAATGTAGACCAGGGAGCGCTTAAGGTGCAGGTGGTGGCAAGGGGGGCCAATGTTCCCATACAGAATGCTACCATTTCCATTACTTATTCCGGGGACCCGGAGAGTACCATAGAGGAGGTGGAAACCGATGCATCGGGGATGTCGGAACAGATTGCGCTTGCTGCGCCTCCACTCGAGTATTCTATGGAGCCCAGCGAAAATCAGCCATTTTCGCAATACACCATTCAAGTTGCTGCGGAAGGATTTCGTCCGGTCAACGTCTCAGGAATTGAAGTGTTTTCAAATGAGCTGTCGCTTCAGGAAATCAGGATGGAAGAAGTAGAGGCAACAGATCAAAACCTTGACAGCATTGTGATTCCCGTCAATACGCTGTTTGGGGATTATCCGCCGAAGATTGCGGAGTCGGAAATCAAACCCGTGACAGAGACAGGGGAAATCGTACTGAGCAGGGTGGTAATTCCCGAGTATGTCATCGTCCATGACGGCCCGCCCACAGATGTTACAGCCCGTGACTACTACGTCCGTTACAAAGATTACATCAAAAATGTAGCCTCCAGTGAAATTTATTCTACCTGGCCGGATTCTACCCTGCGTGCTAATATCCTCGCTATTATGTCATTTACGCTAAACAGGGTTTATACTGAGTGGTACCGGAACAAAGGCTATAACTTTACCATCACCACCTCCACCGCCTTCGACCAGAAATTTGTTTACGGCAGAAATATTTTCCAGAGCATATCCGACATTGTAGATGAAATGTTCCAGAACTATCTGTCGAGACCAAACGTAAGACAGCCCATTTTAACCCAGTACTGCGACGGCGAGCGTGTCAGTTGCAGCAACTGGCTGAGCCAGTGGGGAAGCAAATTTTTAGGCGACCAGAACTACAGCACCATTGAGATTCTCCGCTATTACTACGGAAACAGCATTTACATTAATTCCGCCGAAGAAATCTCCGGCATCCCGGCCTCCTGGCCCCGGGTAGACTTAACCGTAGGCTCCACCGGAGAAAAAGTAAGGCAGATACAGGAAGAACTTGCAAGAATCTCCCGTTCCTATCCCGCCATCCCCACCATAACCCCCGACGGCATCTATGGCTCTGCCACAAGAGAAGCAGTAGAAGTATTCCAGCGTGTATTCGGTCTCCCTGTAACCGGAGTCATCGATTACCGTACCTGGTACAAAATCTCAGAAATCTATGTAGCAGTAGCCCGACTGGCAGAACTGGTATAAAGGGAAAGATTTCCCGGCGTTAAAGTTGGCATTTTTCCACCGTTTATGCTATACTGTCTAAACAACTAACAAAGACAAAATCGCCCCGGCAAATAGAGAGACTCCATATGAAAAATTATAAATTAACCATCCAATACGATGGCACACGCTACAAAGGCTGGCAGACCCAGACCAGCACCGACTTAACCATCCAGGGAAAACTGCAGGACGTACTAACCCAGTTAGCCTCCCACCCGGTAGAGCTTACCGGCTCCGGCAGAACGGACGCAGGTGTCCACGCCTTAGGTCAGGTAGCCAACGTCCGTTTAGAGGGAATCCAAACCTGCGAAGAAATCAGAGATTACTTAAACCGCTATCTTCCCGAGGACATCGCCGTCACAGTAGTAGAAGAAGTAGAGGAACGTTTTCACAGCCGTTACCACGCACTGTCAAAAACTTACCTTTACCGAATCCATACAGGAAAAATTCCTGACGTATTTGGCCGCAAATACACCTATAGTTATCAGACGCCCCTAGAAGTAAGCCGTATGCGTCAGGCGGCTGGTTATCTGGTGGGAACCCATGATTTTAAAGCCTTCTGCGGCAATAAGAAAATGAAAAAATCCACCGTGCGCACTATATACGAAATACGGATAGAAGAGACGGAAAACGAACTTTGCATCTATTACACCGGAAACGGATTTTTGCAGAACATGGTACGGATAATAACCGGCACATTACTTGAGATAGGAGACGGCAGAAGAGAACCGGAAGAAATCCTATCTATTTTAGAGGGAAAAAACCGCGAGACGGCAGGCTACACTGCCCCGGCATGTGGTTTGACATTGTGTAAAGTAACTTATGAGAAAGAACATTGATTTATGGAAAAATGGTTTGTAATACAAAAAGGAGCAGATTTTAACAAACTTGCGGGACAGTTTCATATCAGTCCCGTGACGGCGCGGATTATCCGCAACCGCGGGGTAATCGGAGAAAAAGCGGTGGACAGATACTTAAACGGCGGGTTACAGGATTTATACAACCCCCATTTGCTAAAAGATGCAGACCTTTTAACGGATATCCTTATAAGAAAAATCAAAGAACAGAAAAGCATACGGATTATCGGAGATTACGACATCGACGGCGTTATGTCTACTTATATCCTCCATCAGGGAATCCGGCGCTGCGGCGGCAGGGTGGACACCCGGATTCCGGACCGTGTCAAGGACGGATACGGCATCAATGACCACCTGATAGGGCAGGCGAAGGAGGCACAGATTGACACCATCATCACCTGTGATAACGGAATTGCAGCGATAGATGAGATTGCCCATGCAAAAGCTCTTGGAATGACCGTGCTGGTGACGGACCATCACGAGATACCCTACAGCGAGGAGGGCGGAAAGCGCATTTATAAGAAAAGTGCGGCGGACGCCATCGTAAATCCCAAGCAGAAGGACTGCCCCTATCCCTATAAAGAGCTCTGCGGTGCGGCGGTGGCGTTTAAGGTCATTCAGCTTCTTTATGAAAAATGCAGTGTTCCCCGGGAGGAGGCGTGGGAGTTTTTGGAAAATGCAGCCTTTGCCACGGTAGGAGATGTGATGGATTTGACCGATGAAAACAGGATTTTGGTAAAAGAGGGACTAAAGCGGATTCGACATACCAAAAACAAGGGAATGCGGGCGCTGATCCTACAAAATAAATTGGAATTTGATAGTATCAACGCCTATCATTTTGGATTTGTGTTAGGTCCCTGTATCAATGCCAGCGGCAGGTTAGAGACGGCAAAAATAGCCTTAAGCCTTTTTTTACAGGAGGACGAAAGGAAAGCGGCGGAGATTGCAGCCCAATTAGTGGAGTTAAATGCCCAACGTAAAGATATGACGGCGGAGGGCGTGGAGCTTGCTATGGAGGCAGTGGAAAAAGGAGACGTGGGGGAGAAGGTTATGGTAATTTATCTCCCAAAAGTCCATGAGAGCTTAGCGGGCATTATCGCCGGAAGAATCCGGGAAATGTACCACAGGCCCACGCTGGTGCTGACGAAAAGCGAGGAAGGGGTAAAAGGCTCCGGGCGCTCCATTGAAGCTTATTCCATGTACGAGGAACTCTGTAAGTGTAAAGAATTTTTCTCAAAATTCGGCGGACATCCCATGGCGGCAGGAATTTCCATGGCGGAAAAGGATATTGAAGCATTCCGTCAGAAAATAAATGTCTGTTGTGAATTGACAGATGAGGATTTTATCCCTAAGATAAAAATAGACGTGCCTGTGCCGGCGGGCTACCCGGATGTATCCTTTGTGCGAGAGCTGGATTTGTTAGAGCCCTTCGGCAAGGGAAATATAAAGCCCCAGTTTGCGGATAAAAATATTGGAATTGAGCATATGTATATTGTGGGAAAGAACCGCAATGTCTTAAAGCTTCAGCTTCGGACGGAAAGCGGCGGGCGGATTTCTGCGGTATATTTCGGGGACGTAGAAAAATTTCTTGCCTGTTACCGGGAAAAATTCGGGGAGCCGGAGGTGGAGCGGGCGCTCTGCGGCAGGGAGAATGACATCCGTATGTCTATAGTTTATTACCCGGAAATCGATGCTTACCAGGGAAGAGAAAATGTCCGGCTGGTGATAAAAAATTATCAGTAGTCAAGGGAGAGAAAGGATAGATGAAACAATGATGTTTGGCGGAAAAAAACAGTTAGAGGAAGAAGTAGCAGAGTTAAGAGAGAAGAACCGGAAAAAAGAAAATGTGATGAAAGAGCTGCGCAGCAGTAAGGCAGAGGTGGAGGAAGAGTTTGCCGCCCTTACGGCATCCCGCGTCCAGTTGACAAAACATGTTGGGAGGATTTCCGAAGAGGTCACCCAGGTGTCGCAGCTGGCGGAGAAAAGCCAGGCGGCAGCAGGAGATGTCCACAGTGCCATGATGAGCGTTAACAATGCAGTGGAATCTTTCGATGCGACCCACTCTGTTTTCTTAGGGCAGTTAAAAAACCAGAATGAAAAAATATCGGAGTTTTTAGAGCAGCACCGGAGATATGGAGAGCCGGTGGAAAATTTGGCGAATGTGCAGGGGCAGATGAAGGCGTCGGAGGAAAAGACAGAAACGGTAATCGGGGAAATGAAAGAATATTCCAAGACCATGGGCGTGTTGGCCTTAAATGCAGCCATCGAAGCGGGACGTATGGGAGATTCAGCGATGAACTTTATCCATGCGGCGGAGGAAGTCCGGGTCTTTTCCGAGAAATATGAGGCGTCGGCGGAACTTCTGGCGGAAGAACTTACGGCGTCTAAGGCAAGGACAGCGGAGTTAGAAAAAGAGGTAGGACAGCTTAAGACCGTGTTTAAGGAATGTACCATTGCAATGGGAAAATTATACAGCGGAGTGGTACAGAATTTATCCGCTTATGAAGCGGGGCAGATTGATTTGAGGGAACATCTCTCCGGCAATACCCTTGGCAGGGCGGATGCCTTAAAGCAGGCAGGGGAGGAATTTGTCCGTATTCAGCAGGAGTTAAGCAGGGAACTTCAGATAGTAAAAAAGGAAATGGAAGGACAGAAAAGGAGTATTGATGAATTAGAGACGGTTTATCAGGATTTACAGCAGGCGGCACAGGGTGTCTAATGCTTAAAAAATAATTAATAAGTGAGGTAGAAAAAATGGCGAAAGAGGAACAGCTCCGCTTTTTATCAAAGAACGGAAAAACGATGATTCATGGAGTAAAGTGGGTGCCGGAAACTGGGGAGTATCGGGCAATTCTGCAGATTACCCATGGTATGGTAGAATATATTGAACGCTACCGCCCCTTTGCGGAATATTTAGCAGAACGCGGATTTCTGGTGGTGGGACATGACCATCTCGGACACGGGGAATCGGTAAACAGCGAGGAAGAGTGGGGGTATTTCGGAGAGAATCCCAGTGATACTTTAGTGGAGGATATGCACCAGCTGCGTACCATGATTCAGAAAGAAAATCCCGGCGTACCGTATTTTATGCTGGCGCATAGTATGGGTTCTTATATGCTGCGGAAATATCTGTGTATTCATAATGACAATCTGGCAGGAGCCGTTATTATGGGAACAGGCTGTGTAGCAGACGGAACTATGAAGTTGGGAATGTGGCTGTGCAAGGTGATGGCGGCTTTTCGCGGCTGGAATTATAGAAGTAAATTTATCCGGGCGTTGTCCTACAGCAAGTCCTATCGAAAATTTGACAGCTATGGGAAGGATTTCTCCAAAAGCTGGCTTACCAAGGACGTGGAGTGCGTGAAAAAATATTTTGCAGATCCCAAGTGTAGCTTTTCTTTTACGGTAAATGCCTATTATGGTTTGATGGAAGCGGTTCATTTTGATAATCAGATGGATAACGTGAAAAAGATGCCGAAGGATTTGCCGCTTTTTCTGGTGTCCGGCGACCAGGACCCGGTGGGGGATTTAGGAGAAGGGGTCAAAAAGGTATACCATATGTATAAGGAGGCAGGAATTGAGGATTTGACCTATAAATTATATGAAAACGACAGGCATGAGATACTGAATGAGACGGATAAGGAACAGGTATTTTCCGATATTTATGCCTGGATGAATGTGCGTCTGCCCCAGAATATGTAAGGAACTGTCTGAAAATAACTTGTGCAGATGACGCAGGATAAATTCGTGCAGGCAAGGCGGAAGAAGGAGACGTACCGGGGTACGCCGACTAATGACAACGCAGACTGTACGGATTTAGACAAGTCAAATGCACAAGTTATTTTCGGACAGTTCCTAAGCAACGCAAAAAGAAAAATGACTGCGCTTTGCAGGATAGGAAAAGCTTGCAGCAGTTGAGACAGAAATAGAAATGAGGAAATATTATGAGAAGAAACTTACATAAAATAGCAGGAATCCTAATGGCAGCGGTAGTTTTTGTAAATTCCGGCGCCATGGTATTGGCGGGAGATACTTCCCAGGGGGTTACAGGCACGGT
The DNA here is from genome assembly GCA_021770785.1 of Lachnospiraceae bacterium. Classification (GTDB taxonomy): domain Bacteria; phylum Bacillota; class Clostridia; order Lachnospirales; family Lachnospiraceae; genus Roseburia. The sequence continues at coordinate 107,204 of JAETQH010000001.1, read as the reverse complement.
GACAATGGTGGAAGAAAACGGCGATGATGTGGAGATCGGGCGGAATGATAAGCCCTATCTGGCATTGGGGGCAGACTTGTCGGAGGAACAGAAAAGCACAGTGCTGTCCATTATGGGGATTTCTCCGGAGCAGCTGGAAAATTATGATGTGGTTTATGTAACCAATGCGGAGGAACACCAGTATCTGGACGCTTATATTTCTTCCGCCCAGATAGGCAGTAAGGCATGGTCATCCATCGTGATTGTGGAGAGGGAAGAGGGCAGCGGATTAAATATTTCCACTACCAATATCAATTACTGTACCGTGGGAATGTACAAAAATGCCCTGACTACTGCGGGTGTTACCGATGCGGATATCATCATTGCGGAAAATGATTTGTCTGATGAGGGTGAGATAAATGAGGTCATTGACGAGGCGTGCCGGAAATATGGTGTTACCCTTTCAGCGCAGGAGAGGCAGCAGATTGTAGATTTACTGTTAAAGATTACTTCCCTTGGCATTGACTTAGACGGCGTGGTGGATTATGCGAAGTCTTTGTATGATTCCTATAAAAACGGAGACGGCATGGGAAATGCTTCTTCGGAAAACGGGTGGCTTTCGAAGCTGTTTTCCGGTCTTAAGGACTGGTTTTCTAAACTGTTTGGGTGAGAAAACAGAGGGATAGTGAGGAAAGAAAGCTTTGGCAACATTGTAATTTAAAGATAAATCCGCTATACTAAGGGAAAAAGCTTGGTATAGCGGATTTTTTGCGGTAGGATAAGCTGGCAGTTATCGGGGGTATTTATGGCAAGGACAGTAGGAATTGGGATACAGGATTTTGGAAAAATCATAGAAAATCATTGCTTTTATGTAGATAAGACGGATTTTATCCGTGAGTGGTGGGACAGTAATGATGACGTTACATTAATCACCCGCCCCAGACGTTTTGGAAAAACGTTAAATATGAGTATGGTGGAGCAGTTCTTTTCTGTGGATTATGCAGGCAGGAAAGATTTATTTGAGGGGCTTTCTATTTGGGAAAATGAGACCTACAGGGAAATACAGGGAACATATCCGGTTATCAGTCTGTCATTTGCACATATTAAAGAATCTTCTTATGAAATGGCGAGATTAAAAATATGCCAGCTGTTAGTAAATGTATATTCTGACTATGAATTTCTTTTAGAAAGCGAAGCGCTTTCCAAATCAGATAAAACATATATCAGCCGGATAACAGAGGACATGAACGATGCGGATGCAACACTGGCATTGTTTCAGTTATCAAAATTTTTATATCAGTACTATGGGAAGAAAGTAATCATTTTGCTGGATGAATATGATACTCCCATGCAGGAAGCCTATGTGGATGGTTATTGGGATGAATTGGCGGCATTTACCAGAAGCCTTTTTAATTCCACTTTTAAAACGAATCCTCATCTGGAACGGGGAATTATGACCGGGATTACAAGAGTGAGTAAAGAATCTATTTTTTCTGATTTGAATAATTTGGAGATTGTGACAACAACATCAGATAAATATGCAACAGCCTTTGGTTTTACAGAAGAAGAGGTGTTTGCTGCTCTTGAAGAATATAATCTTATTGGAAAAAAGGATAGCGTGAAAAGGTGGTATGATGGTTTTATTTTTGGTGGGCATAAAGATATTTATAACCCCTGGTCGATTTTAAACTTTATTGATAAGGGAAAATTTAGCACCTATTGGGCCAATACCAGTTCCAACAGCCTGGTAGGAAAGCTGATACGTGAGGGTAGTCGTCAGATAAAAATACTTTTTGAAGGACTGCTGAGAGGAGAGAATTTAAAATGTCCCATTGATGAACAAATAGTCTATAATCAGCTTGATAACAGTGAGAATGCCATCTGGAGTCTGTTGCTCGCCAGTGGGTATCTAAAAGTGTTGGATTATGAAGATGAAGGAAAATTTGAGGATGGCAGAGAGCCGCTGTATGAACTTGCACTCACAAATTATGAAGTGGAACGGATGTTTAGAACTATGGTGCGCAGTTGGTTTAAACCCGTGGAGGCAGACTACAATGATTTTGTGAAAGCACTGCTGCTGGGAGATGTGGATGCCATGAATGTGTATATGAACCGTGTGGCATTGCAGACGTTTAGCTATTTTGATACGGGAAAACGTATTTTCGGACTGGAGCCAGAGCGTTTTTATCACGGCTTTGTACTGGGACTGTTGGTGGAGTTGCAGGATAAATACCTTATAACCTCCAACCGGGAGAGTGGCTTTGGAAGGTACGATGTGATGCTGGAGCCGAAAAATCCACAGGAGAATGATGCGGTTATTTTGGAGTTTAAGGTGTACAACCCAAGGAAAGAAGCTTCTTTAGAGGAAACCGTGCAGGCGGCTCTTGCGCAGATAAAAGAAAAGCGTTACGAGGAACAGCTTGTGGCCAGGGGAATACCAAGAGAACAGATTCACTGTTATGGGTTTGCATTTGAGGGGAAAAATGTACTGATTGTTAGGGAGTCCATATGAATACCATATTATATATTATTGTTCCCTGTTATAATGAAGAAGAAGTAATCCTCATTACTTCCGGCTTATTTTTGCAGGAATTGACAGAATTAATACAGAAGGAAAAAATAAGTGATGACAGCCGTATTCTATTCGTGAATGACGGCAGTAAGGATCGTACCTGGGAATTCATAGAGAAGCTTGCAGAGGAAGATGTACATTTTGCGGGAATCAGCCAGAGCAGGAACCGGGGGCACCAGAATGCAGTCTGGGCAGGCATGATGGAGGTAAAGGAAACAGCGGATATTGTGATTTCCATTGACTGTGACGGGCAGGATGACATCCATACTATGGAGGCGATGGTGGATGCATACCATGATGGTTGTGAAGTGGTTTACGGCGTGCGGAGTAACCGTGACACAGATACTTTTTTTAAACGGTTTACGGCACAAACCTTTTATAAATTAATGAATAAATTAGGGGCAGATGTAGTATATAATCATGCAGATTACCGCCTGGTTTCCGCCAGAGTGTTAAAAGAACTGGCAGATTTCAGGGAAGTAAATCTGTTTTTGCGGGGAATGATACCTCTGGTTGGATTTAAAAGCACCAGCGTATATTATGAAAGGCATGAGCGGGCAGCGGGAAAATCCCATTATCCCCTTTCGAAAATGCTGGGACTTGCATTTGACGGGATCACTAGTCTGAGCGTAAAACCGTTGCGGATTATTACTGGCATGGGAGTAGGCGTCTCATTTTTAGGTTTTGCAGGAGTTATCTGGGCAGTTGCGACAGAACTTTTGGGAAGAACCGTGACAGGTTGGACAAGTACAGTCTGTATCGTCTGTTTTATGGGAGGTATACAGCTGATATGCCTGGGTGTATTAGGCGAATATATCGGAAAGATTTATATGGAAGTGAAAGCGAGGCCTCGTTATATCATCAGTGAAAGAACTTATCAGAAACCGGAGGAGGAGAGGGAGGACAAGGCAGGAGATAAGACGGGCAGCGGAGAAGAAGGAAAGATGTGAATAAAATGCAGGATTGGGAAAAGGAGAAGATTTTTCCATATCCTGCATATTTTTTGAATAAAAATAAAGGAGAAAAATTCAATGTTAATAGGGAATAAGTTTCAAATATTTTTAGCATTTTCGAAACTACAATTACAAATCTCGTGAAAAAGTATTTACAATAGACATAAAAAATTCACATTTTTTGTGCAAAGTGCAATATCAATATTTAATAAGTCCAAGAAAATAGGTATGTTTTAATAATTAATACCTTGATGAAAAAAGTAAATGGTGCTATACTAGAAAGAGTTTATGGATATAGTACCAAAGGTTGGAAGACATATAAATGGAGAAAAGTTGAGATAACATTTTTGGTGCAGACCATAAATAAAATAAAAGAAGAGGAGAGTGCGCGAATGAAGAAACGTGGAATGAGCGCAAGAATAGGTGCCATCATCTTAGCCGCAAGTATGGTAGTGGGTGATGCAGCACCGACACTTGCTGCACAGCAAGCAAATGTTGACGAAGATGCCATAGTTTTTGCTGAATTTGTTGAGACAACAGAGAACAGTGAAACAGAAGAAGTATCTGAGACAACCGAAGTAGTTGGTACGTCAGAGACCAGCGAAGCAGAAGAGGTACCTGAAACAACAGATACTGAATTAAAGGCAGCAGAGCAGGTATCAGTTACGACACCCGGTAAAGTTGCTAATTTAAGATTTGAAACAGAAGCACAAAATGGAGAGATTGATCAGTCAATACTTTCCTGGGATGCAGATCAGAATGCCGAGGGATATGAAATTCATGTAGTTGACGGGAACGGCGTGGAATATGCAGAAGGTACAGGCAGTTACCCAGATGCTGCAGGTGAGGTGAAATCAGGTCTGGATTACTATGATGATACTGATGGCACATCACAGGATTTAGATAGCCTTGTGTATTATCTGTCAGGATACAAATTAGAAAACGGTAGTTATGTACCAGCTAAAGATTTAGAAGGAAAAACACTGGAAATTAAAAATAATACCGCCTATACGATTCAGGTTCGTGCCTATAATGAAAATGGCGGCGCATATGCGTTTGGTGAATGGTCTGACCCCATCACCTACAATTTCCCCACAATGCAGTATCAGGCAGAAAAGGTCACAGGTATTGTAGTGAATCGTGAAAACGGTAATACCAGCATTGTGTACCAAAAGGGGAAAAATGAAACTGTCGAGATGGAAATTAAGGACGCCTCTGGTCGTGAGTATTTTCAGTGGGCATCTGTAAAGGATGGAAGCCTTATCGGTACCTATTGTTTCACAAGTAGCGACACCATTGATCCGGTTAATGTCGGGGCTTATCTATATGAGGTGAAAGAAGGAAACCCAACTCAGGTGGTAGATGAAAATGGCGTTGCTGTTAAAGCGTTTGCAGCAGGACAGTCTTATACCGTACGTCTGCGCGGTGTTGTCGGCAGCGGAGACAGCAAGACGGTAAGTGACTGGTCAGAACCTGTCACAGTTACGGTTCAGGAGAATAGTGTTCCACAGGTTACAGGACAACTGGAGTATGACATTGCCAGCAAGAGCGTATCGTGGAATCAGGTAAAGAATGTCCGCGGATATGAAGTGGAGTTAAAAGATGCTGCAGGAAATTGGTACAATGACTATGACAATGACGATGAGACAGGTAAAGATGTACTGAAAAATTACGATGTAGATTCTTATGAAACGTCACTTTATGTTTCAAATAAACCCGCATATGAGTTAAATGCAGACGGAATGGCTGTGACAAAGACAGAAAATGGTGAAACAATTCGTTCCGGAAAACCGGGTGTTACCTATACGGTTAGGGTTCGTGCGTATAATTACAAAAATGGCAGCAACGAGAAACAGTATTCAGAATGGTCTGAGGCATTGAACTTTACTGTTCCGGCGGTCACGGTTCCTGAAAAAGTAACGGGAGTAAAGGTAAATACAACGAACAATAACGTTTCATGGAAAGAAGTAGCGGAGTCACCCGTTTTGGCAAATACATCTTATCAGATAGAAGTTAAGGATGCTTCCAACAGACTTTATATAGCTAATCCTTCTGTATATGATTCTGCAAGCCAGAAGTATGTATATAATTATGAAAACTACCTGACGGTAAATAGTACATCTGCAGATGTAATGGACTTGAAGGCTTATGTGGAAAAAGATGGGAAACCGGTTGAAGTAATCAATACAAAGACAGGTGCTGCCCTCCACGCAATGGAACAGGGTCAGACATATACCATTCGTGTTCGTGCAGGTCGTAAGTTGGACGGACAGACAGAAGTTACCTATGGAGAATGGTCAGATACTTATACGTACACCGTTCCGGTAGATGAGATCTCTACAGGTATTAACGCAAAACCGGCGCAGGTAACAGGTTTTTGGATTCAGACAGCAACAAAGGATAACCAGAAGATTTCTGCTCCTATGATGCGTTGGAATGAAATTGAAAATGTGGACAGATATGAGATAGAAATCAAAGATTCAAAGGGGAACAGCTATTCTTGGCGTCCTGATACATATAATAATGAAAAGCATAGGAATTATTATGATGTAAACTCGAATGTAGCTAATGTATACAGTTTATCCGGTCTTAGTGCATATACAGAGGCAGGAGACCTTGTATATGACCAGAATGGCAACCCATTAGAGTTATTCAACAACAATGAAACCTATACCATTCGTGTCCGCGCAGTCAACAGATACACAGAGTATGACTCAGCTGCACAGGAATGGAAAGCGGCAGTAGAGTATCAGGGTGACTGGTCTGAGGCAGTAACATTCAAATCGGCAGGCAACGTTGCGGCATTGACAAATTTCAAGCTGGTAAGGGAAGATGAGGATTATTACTATTTCTCTTATGATTTCAATGTTGCTAATTTCAGAGGCGATGTATATTATCAGATTGCTACAGACGCAAACTTTACAGATGCTTCTCTGGTTCAGGATTGGCAGACAGCATATATCTCTAATGGGGCAGATGACTATAAGCTTAAGATTAGTAAGGATAACAGTAATTTGAAACCATCTACGACTTACTATGTCAGAGCAGTGGCAAGCAGCTACGGTATGCCGTATACCAGTATGGAAAAATCCCGTTATGCGGAGATTATGGCAACAGCCGCTATCACAAGCTTTACAACAAATGCACAGAAGACACCGAAAAATATTACTGGTCTGAAAATTTACAGCGAGAATGAAGATACATATACCTTACGTTTTAACGCTGTGCTGGATAGAAAGAACGATGACAGATATGAAATCCAGATTGCGAACGATGCAAATTCTTCAAACTGGTCTACTTTCACACACACATATTATGACGAGGATGACGACGAATATGAATATGAAACAAGCACGGTTTACAAATCCGATTTGCCGGAAGGAACCTCTTATATCAGAGCCGTTGCTTATGTATGGGTGAAGAATCAGGTAACAGGAAAGACCGAGAAAGTATACGGACAGCCTTCTAATGTAATTACTATCACAAAAGACACCGCAACAACATCCGAAATCGGTAAGATTGCACTTGCAGAGCAGAATGACAATTACTATCGGTTTAGCTATACTGGTAAATTACGTTTGGATGAGGACGTAGAACTCTGGTATTCTGATTCAAAGAATTTTGAAACAAATGAGAAGGATGTTCAGACAGAGCAAGAAACATATTCTGTGAACAGCAATAAGAAAGTTGATCTTGATAAAAGTTATTTGACTCCGGGAAAAACATATTATGTAAAGATGCGTACCTACAACAGCGAAGCAAAAACGACAGAGAAAAAGTACAGTGCATTTTCTAATGTTGTTAAGGTAAAAGTATCCGTTCCTGAGATAGAAGTAGGTTGTAGCTATGTTACAAAAGACAGTATCACATTAACCATGAAACAGCCGACACAGGTAACTGGTTATGAGATACAGAAGAAATCTGTAAACGGTAAGAAAACAGTTTGGACAACTCTGGCACAGACATCTTCACCGTCTTATACAGATAAAAAATTAAAAGCAGACACCACATATTCTTACCGCGTACGTCCGTATTTCTTCAATACGGATACCAATAAGACCTCAAAAGGCACATGGGTATACTGTGAGGCAATGACTGGATGGGGCGGCAACATGAAATTACAGGCTGCTGCTGCTTCTAAGACATCAGTAAAATTAAGCTGGTCAAAGATTAGCGGTACAAAAGGTTATGAAATCTATAGAAGTGTAACTAAATCCTCAGCAACAGAAATTTCAAATGGCGAAGGAAATAGTTACGAAAAATATAAGATGATTGCTGATTTGTCTTCCGGCAAAAAGTCTTATACCGATAAAGGTCTGACAAGCGGTATGTCATACAGCTATAAAGTAAAGGCATACAAGATGGTGGACAATAAGAAAGTATATATTGAAGATCAGGCAGTAGTATCACTTGGTTTTGAATTGACTAATTTTAAGTATGTTCAGAAATCAAACGGTAAAGTGACTGTTACATGGAATCCGGTATATACAGCAAAAGGCTATCTGGTTGAGAAACTGGATAATGCTTCCGGTAAATGGAGCAAGTATAAGACTATCAAGAGTGTTAAGACAAGCACAGTCACATTGCCGGCAACAAAGAACACCGAGGGAGTTACTTATCGAGTTCGCGCATACAATGGAACGAAATATACGGAGGCGTATGGAGTAACTGTTATGCCGGTTCTTGCAGCTCCAACAAGTGTAAAAGCAAAGGCAACGAAGGATGGCATTAAGGTAACCTGGAAGAAAGTATCAGGAGCTGATTATTATAAAGTATACAGAACGACAGTAAAAGATAGCGTATATAATAAAGATACAAAATCTTATAACTATTCTGGCGCAACACAGATTGGTACTTATGTTACGGACAGCAGTACAGTTTCCGGATATAGGCAGGCAACAGAAAATGACATGAATGTGGCATCGGTAGTAGATCGTAAGATTACCTACTCTGTCAATGGTGTAACAGATATTGTTCTTGCAGATGGTCCGGATACAGGAGTGAAGTATTACTATTATGTAGTGGCATGCAAGAAGAATACTTCCACAGATGGTTATGTCTATGACAATGAGGAGGCTAATTGGAATGATTACTATTATTCCAGTGGAGCAAGCAAGGCTGCATCTGCTACCTTCAATGAGACAAAACCTGCAGCAACATCTATTTCTAAGATTACAAGCAAATCTAAGAAAGTTACTTTGAAGTACAAAGCTTCTAAAGAGGCAGACGGATATGAAATTGAGCGTTCTACAAGCAAGAAGAAAGGCTTTGAAGTAATTAAGGATGTCAATAATGCAAAGACACTTACCTATGTTGACAAAAACAGCAAGAGTAACGTACTGAAGAAAGGTAAGACCTATTACTATAGAGTTCGTGCATACAAATATAACGATGACGGCTCTAAAGTATATGCAAAATATTCTAAAGTAAAATCTGTCAAAGTGAAATAAACTTAATTGAGAGATTGGAAGTAAGAAAAGAAAGGGGCTGTACGCCGCCGGTATTTTGGGCGGTGTACAGCCTTTTCTTTTTTGAACTTCTTTTTTTGCACGGCAGAACTGTCATGCGGTCATTGAAAAAGACAGGAGTTTTTGTTATAATTCTAGGAGATAAGGCACAGAAGAGAAGAAAGAATCGGAGGTGGCTTTGTGAAAAAAAGATGTTTGGCAGTGCTAATGGCTGTATGCGTGGTGCTGGGAACGGTGATTGCTCCGCGTGACGTTTCGGCGGCAGAAATAATAGATACTGTGCTGGAGGAAGAACCCATAGAAGAAATAGAAGAGCCATCGGAGGCAGAGCCGGAAACTCCATTGGAAACAGAACCGGGAGAACTGCCGGAGACAGAGCCGGAAGCTCCATCGGAAACAGCCGCAGAGATACCGGCAGAAGAGGAATTTCCCACAGATGGTTTGCTTCCGGTGGAAGAACTGACCGTCCCGGAGGAAGAGGCAGAATATTTTGAAGAAACAGCGGAATACAGCCTGAGAAGTTCTGCTGACGATTATGGCTCTGAATGGGAGAAATATACCAATTATTATTTTTACAATCAGATGAACGAGGCGGAGCGTGAATACTGGGATGCCCTGCAGGCAATGTGTATCCAATATACGGAGCAGAATACGCCGGGAATTGCCGTAAAAAGCGGCGGTGTCCAGACCGGAAAATACCGCACGGAGCTGGTGAAGAGCAACATGGGGCTTTCCTTACAGGAAATGAAACAAATAGCAAGGATTTTCCGGTACAACAATCCTCAATATTATTTTTTGAATAATGCCATCTGGAGCACTTCTTCGGCAGTTGGTTTTGGTATTTACAGTGCTTTTGCCGGCACAGAGGACAGGAAAGCGGCGACAGAACAGGTGAAAAGGCAGGTAGATATGTGGCAGGCACAGATAGATGCCTGCAGTACCGATGTGGAAAAGGTGAAACTGATTTACGATCTTATTATTGAAAAAGTAGAGTACAATCATGCAATCAACGAATCCGGGTTTGATGAGAATACCCAGTATACGCAATCTGCCTACAGTGTTTTCTGCACGGATTCAACCGTATGTGCCGGGTACGCCCAGTCTTTTGAGATGATGTGCAATGGTTCTGGTATTGACGCAGTGGCAGTCACCAGCTCGAACCATGAGTGGAATAAAGTCAGGATTAATGATTCCTGGTATAATGTGGACTGTACCTGGGATGACCGGAACAGCACGGTATATTATACGTATTTTGAACGTAGTGACGCTGTGTTTGATATGAGTTCGAGCCATTATGAGGAAAGCTTCTGGGAAGAATATCTTCCGCTGTGTACCTTAGATTCCGGCGCCGACAGCTACTCTCCCGGAATACTGCCCCGGATTACGGAGCAGACGGCAGCACCGGTGATAACAGCTGATATTCTAGGAGGTAAATATGTTTTACAGATAGAGAGCAGCACGCCGGGGGCACAGATTTATTATACCTTAGACGGCAGCATACCTAAAGTAGGCGGGGCAAAGGCTTACCGTTATGCCAGAGACTTTGAAATAACAGAGAATATGCTGCTGCAGGCAGTCGCAGTCTGCAACGGCTATTGGGACAGCGAGACAGCTTCTAAAGAGGTTGCCGTGAAAAAGAAATATACGGTTTCCTTTGACGGGAATGGGGGAACCGGAACCATGGAAAGCATGGAGGTTTATGAGGGGACAGGGGCATATCTGCCAGAGGCTGTTTTCCAGAGGGATGGTTACCATTTTACCGGATGGAGTACCGGTGCAGACGGAAAAGGAACGGTTTATACGGACAGGGCGCAGATAGCAGGCTTGTCCCAAAATATTACTTTATATGCCCAGTGGGAAATTAATATCTACCATATTACCTATGAATTGGATGGCGGCGAAAACGGACAGAATCCCACAAGCTATACCTATGCCGACAGCATTACCCTGCAGGAGCCGGGAAAAACAGGCTACACCTTTGGAGGCTGGTACACCGATCTAGGTTTTTACAGCCCGGCAGCAGGAATTGCAGCGGGCAGTACAGGGGATAAGATTTTTTATGCAAAATGGCAGCCAATCCGTTACCACATTGTGTTCTCCGGAAATGGCGGCAGTGGTTCTATGGGAGAGATGATAGATTTACAGTATGATAGGGAATATAGCCTCCCCGCCAATACATATAAAAAGACAGAATATGTCTTTACCGGATGGAATACAAAAGCAGACGGAAGTGGCACGTCATTTTCTGACGGGGTAGCAATCCAAAATCTCACTGCGGTTCCGAATGGGAAAATTACGTTGTATGCCCAGTGGGCGGTAAAGGAGTATACTATTACCTACCGGCTAGGCGGTGGCAAAAACAATAAGAGCAATCCGGCTTCCTATAAAAAATCTTCTGCCACTATCACTTTAAAAAATCCTACCCGCACGGGTTATAAATTTATAGGCTGGTATACAGACAGTAAATGTACGAAAAAGGTAACAGGGATAAAGAATGGTTCCACAGGGAATAAGACTTTTTATGCAAAATGGGAGGCAAAAAAATATACCATTTGTTTTAAGGGAAACGGCAGCACCAGCGGAAAGATGAGTTCTTTAACTTCCAGAAAATACGGAAAAAGCTATCAGTTGACTGCCAATAAATTTAAGAGAACAGGTTATACCTTTGTTGGCTGGAATACCAAAAAGGACGGCAGTGGAACTGCATTTAAAAATAAGGCAAAGGTAAAGAATCTTACCACAAAATCCGGCGGAAAAGTTGTCCTTTACGCCCAGTGGAAAAAGACGAAATATACCATTACCTACAAATTAAAAGGCGGAAAAAATGTTGCCAAAAATCCGGACTACTATTACTATACCACCAAGACAATTACCCTGAAAAAGCCCACAAGGAAGGGATATCAGTTTGTGGGGTGGTACAGTGACAGCAAATATAAAAAGAAGGTAACAAAAATCAAAAAAGGAAGTACAGGAAACATTACACTTTATGCGAAGTGGAAAAAGAAGTAAGAATAAGAGGAGGAAAATGCTTTGAAAAAAAGGTGTTTAGCGGTATTTCTTGCCGCATGTGTGACAGTCGGCTCTGTGTTGATGCCGTCAGAGGGAACTGCAGTGTATGCTGCGGAGGAAATGACAGTACTGACGCAGGGGGATGAGAGTGCTGAAACTGCCGGAAAACAGGGAGGCACAACGGAAGCTGAGGAAGAGGATGCAGCCGGAAACGAGAGCACCGAAACTATCGGGAAGCAGAATGGTGGAACCGAAGCTGAAGAGGTGGTGGAAACAGAAACTACAGAGACAGAAACGGTAATCGAGGAAATCGAGTTAAAAGAAACCGAGTTAGAAGAGCCGGAATTAGAAGAGGTAGAATTAGAAGAGCCGGAATTAGAAGAAGAGACAGAAATCAAAGAAAACGAATTCAGCTTTCCGACGGGTGGTTTGCTGCAGATGAAGATGCAGGAGATGTCTGAGGTGGATGAGAGCAATATCTTTGAACCGGCAGAGGAAAGTCAGTTAAAGGGTTCTGCCATTTATAATAATGAATGGGATAAATATTCCAGCAATTATTTTTATAATCAGATGTCCGATTCTGCAAAAGAGTTTTGGGATTCTCTGGATGCCATGTGTCTGACTTATCTGATCACCAATAAAGACATAGAGTATAGGAGTTATTATAATGGTTATTTTTTGGAGACTGTTATCGCAAAAGGTCTTACTCAGGATATGGCGACGCAGGTGTATTTTATTTTCCGGTATTCTAATCCTCAGTACTATTTTTTAAACACGTCAATTTTACGCGGAAAGGATATTGCACTGATATGTCCGGGGGTGTATTCTGCCTTTGCAAACGGTGCGTCCCGTGCGCAGGCAACAGCAAATGTAAAAAGCCAGGTAGACAGCTGGCAGAGCCAGGTGGATGCGTTGAGCAGTGAGGAGCAGAAAGTAAAGCTGATTCATGATTTGATTATTCAGAAGGTGGAATACGATTATGACTATTATGACCTTCCGGATGAGGAGAAGCCTACGGCTGAGGATACCTTGTATAATCAGAGTGCCTACAGCGTATTTTGTACTGATTTGACGGTATGTGCCGGATATGCTCAGGCATTTGAGATGATGTGCAACGGTTCCGGAATCGATGCAGTGGCAGTGACCAGTGCAGATCATGAATGGAACAAAGTTCGTATCAATGATTCCTGGTATAATGTGGACTGTACCTGGGATGATGCGGGAAATGGTTACCCGATTTATTATGATTTTTTTGCAAAGAACGACGCATATTACGACAATGCACAACAGGCATCAAGCCATGCGGAGGAAAGCTACTGGAATAAATATCTCCCGCCCTGTACCTTAACTTCTACATCTTCCGGATGGGTGGCAGGCACATTCCCCGCCATTACGCAGACGGCACAGGCACCTAAGATAAGTGCAAAAACAGACAGTGAGGGGGATTGTGAGGTAACGATTACCGCACCGGCTGCCGGAGCGAGAATTTATTATACCTTAGACGGAACGGTGCCGGAAGAAAGCACGGCAAAAAGCATTCGATATGATGACAGCTTTTATATAGATAAGAGTGCTACCATCAATGCCATTGCAGTATGCGACGGTTACTGGGACAGCGCAGTAACCGGCAAAAGTATTGATTTGTCAAAAAAAGTCACTGTCACCTACAACGGAAACGGGGCTACTTCCGGTAAAATGAGCAAACAGACCGGGTATAGGGACAGCATCATTACCTTAAAAAATAATGCTTTTAAGAAAACGGGCTATTCCTTTGCCGGCTGGAATACCAAGAAAAACGGAAAAGGAAAGTCTTATACCAATAAGCAGAAAGTCAGCAGCTTTACCGGAACTGTTACTCTGTATGCCCAGTGGGAACGCCCCACCTACAAGATTACCTATAAACTAGACGGCGGTAAAAACAACAAGAGCAATCCGGCAACGTATAAGAAAACCACAAAGACGATTACTCTAAAGAATGCCACCAAGACAGGCTACACCTTTAAGGGCTGGTACTCCGATAAGAACTTCAAAAATAAAGTGACCTCCATTAAAAAGGGCAGTACCGGAAACAAAACCCTTTATGCAAAATGGGAAGCAAACAAATATACCATCAAATTCAACGGAAACGGCAGCACCGGTGGGAAAATGAGTTCCCTGACCAACTGCAAGTACGGCAAAAGCTATAAACTGACTGCGAATAAATTCAAGAAATCCGGCTATACTTTTGTGGGATGGAATACGAAGAAAAATGGAAGCGGAAAAACATACAAGAACAAACAGAGTATCAAAAATCTGACTTCCAAAAACGGCGGTACGGTAACGCTCTATGCGCAGTGGATGAAATAAGAGTATTTCACGAAATAAGAGTATTTCACGAAAAAAATAATGCTTTCCAGCAGTAAGCAGTTGTGATATAATGAACGCAAAAACAGCGTTCCTATATAAGTTTCTGCGAAACTTGAGATGCGCAAAAAGCGAGCGCAGAAATTAGGATATAATGAGCGCAAGTGAGCCAACATGCTTGTGTGATTGGCGAACGGCGAATGCATATCGTGAGCCGCATCTGCTCACGATATGATAGTTTGGGGAGTGTTGCTGCTCCTGAATAAAAAACATTGAGAGGTATTTACAAGTGAAAAAAAGGACAATGCTATTAGTAGCAATAATGGCAGCAACGGTAGGGCTTAGTGCCTGTGGGGATCAAGAGACCGCAGTAGAGAATACGGAAGTTGCCGAGAATGTAACAGAAGTGGAAAATACAGGAACTGAGCAGCAGGAGACGGAGGAGCAGGAGGTTCTTCCGGAGGGCAAATATCGCAGCGAGCTGACCAATGAGTTGATTGACGAAGAACTGAAAAATCAGAGACCTATCGCAGTTATGGTGGATAACGAGTCCATTGCACTGCCTCACTATGGATTGTCAAAGGCAGATGTGGTTTACGAAATGATGAACAGCACCATGAACGGCAGAATTACCCGTTTTATGGTATTGGTAAAGGACTGGGAGGACATCGAGCAGTTAGGAAGTATCCGAAGTGTAAGACCTACCAATGTTATTCTGGCAGCGGAGTGGAATGCGGTAATCTGCCATGACGGCGGTCCGTTTTATGTGGATCAATATTTAGCGCAGCCCTGCTCGGATCATTTCAGCGGTACGTTTTCCCGTGTGGATAACGGAAAATCAAGGGAATACACCGAATATATTCTGCCGGGGGATTTAGAGAAGAATTTCTCCAATTCCGATGTGGACAGAGAGTATAATGAGTATTATGAAGGGGCACACTATCAGTTTGCAAATGAGAGCAATCCGGTGGATTTATCAACAGCCTCCGATGCCATTGATGCGAAATTGGTAGATCTGCCATTCCCCCACAATGGCTCTTATTTAGAGTATGATGAGGAAAATCAGGTATATAATTACTTCGAGTACGGCAAAGCCCATGTAGATCCGGGCAACAACAATGAGCAGTTGAAATTTAAAAACCTGTTGATTCAGAGTGCAGGCTTTACTCAGTATGACGAACACGGATATATGATTTTCGACGTGATTACCTCCGGCGGCGGTTACTATGTCACCAACGGAAAGGCAATTCCCATTACCTGGACGAAAACCAGCATGACATCTCCGACACGTTACTATGACGCGGCAGGAAATGAAATTAAGATTAATACAGGAAGAACCTATGTGGGGTTGGTTCCGGTAGACGACTGGAAAGAAGTTGTAGTTGAATAAAGATAAGAGATAAGAAAAAGTACTGTCTAGGGGAAAATACCCAAGGCAGTACTTTTTTGCATAGAAAATCAGTGTTTTACGGTTACCAATAGCAGGCATTGTCAAGCTCTTCCAGGCTCTTTTTATCCTTCGGCGCTTCTGTTTTTGGCGGACGTACCCAATGCTCATTCTTTAACGGCAGATAGGGAGGATAATCGTCCCATCTTGAACCCCAGATACCGAAGAGAAGCTGCATGGAACCGCCCATTTGTATCGCCTGTTTACCGGCACGCTTTAGCATGGGAGCCAGATTGTAGCCGAAAGCGCTGCAGCTTAAGAGCGCCACATCAAAATCAATCTTCATGATTTCCCGGTACATATAGTCGAGGGCATCAAACCAGGTGGCAAAGTTGTCATTTCTTCCGAAAAACCAGATGGCTTTAAAGGTTTTGAACGTAATGTCCGGCGGCAGAACCTTGCGGTCAGGGAAAATCAAATCCATTTTCGGATATTGCTCTAACATGGTGTCCACAAAGGGATTCACCAAAAGTACCTTTTTGCCGGACAACTCCATGGTCCAGGGATTTTCATAGGCGAGGGGCTCTAACTGTCCGAGGCGTATCAGCTTCATATCTTTAGGGCAGCTTGTCCTCACCATGTATTCCTCCGCCGGATGGTCGTCAAAATACGCCATGATGTCAATATCCTGATTATCTTTTTTGATAAGGTCCGTCCAGCGTCCCACTTCCTCGGTACTGTGATGGAAAGTTTCAAACATATTGCTGCGCTCCAGACGGTTGGTGCCAAAGAGCAGGTGTTCATCATAGAGCTGAAATTCGGAAAACTCCGCACTTCCCATGCGGCAGAGGGCAAAGGGCTTGCCGCTTCTTAGATAGCTCTTAATCAGCTCGTTGGCTTCCTCGTCGCTGGGAGCTTTTGTTCCCATGAATTTTCCCAGGACATTGTAGCTTCCGGTGCGCTTGTCCCGCAGTTTGTGGTGAATGTGCTTTAGATAATAAAAAATATATAAAAGTCGCTGTTTCATAAAATCTCCTTGAGGGCTCCAAAAAGGGAACCCCGAACTCCGCTGGGCTACGTTTGGGTAGCGAAATAACTTCGCCTTCCGGGGGCTCAGTTATTTCTTCATTATAAGTCAAATTGAGGGAATGTCAAGGAAAAAAGAGGGGTTCATTGACAAAGAAAGAGGTTCTGGGGTATGATGTACATGTTAATTGTATGAGAAATACTTGTTTCAAATAAAAGCTTACGCAGGGAAAATACTTTGGTTCAGGAGACATTCCTGTAGACGCCGCAGGGGCGGCAGAATGAGAGGAAATATGGAGAAAATATTAGTGACGCGTTCATCTATGCCGGAATTAGATGAGTATGTGGAAGAGATAAAAGGCTTGTTTGAGAGCCACTGGCTGACCAATATGGGGGTTAAGCACAACGAGCTGGAAGAAAGGCTTGCGGAGTATTTAAAGGTGAGAAATATCCTGCTGTTTTCTAATGGTCATATGGCGTTGGAACTGCTGATACAGGCGATGGGGCTCACCGGGGAGGTGATTACCACCCCCTTTACGTTTGCTTCCACCACCCACGCCATTGTGCGGAATGGACTGACTCCGGTGTTCTGTGATGTGAATCCGGAGGACTACACCATAGATGTAAATCAAATAGAAGCATTGATTACGGAGAAAACCAGCGCCATCCTTCCGGTGCATGTCTATGGACATCTCTGTGATGTGGAGGCGATAGAAGCCATTGCGAAAAAGCATAATCTGAAAGTCATTTATGACGCAGCCCACACCTTTGGGGTAACATACAAGGGACAGGGCGTTGCCACCTTTGGAAATGCGTCTATTTTCAGTTTCCATGCGACGAAGGTGTTTAACAGTATTGAGGGCGGTGCTGTCTGTTTTAACAGCAGTGAGAACGGGCTGCGGGAAAAATTGTTCGGTATTAAAAACTTTGGCATCTGGGACGAAGAGCTAATCAAGGATGTGGGTGCCAATGCGAAAATGAACGAGTTTCAGGCGGCAATGGGGCTTTGCAATTTAAGGCACATTGAGAGGGAACTGGACAAGAGGAAAAAGGTTGTGGAGCATTATAACCAGCGCCTGTCAGGGGTGAAGGGCATTCGTATTTCCGGGGAGCAGAAGGACGTGAAGCCGAATTATGCCTATTATCCGGTGATGATTGAGCCGGAGGTCTTCGGAAAAAGCCGTGATGATATCTATGAGCTGTTAAAGGTCAATGAAATTTATGCGAGAAAGTATTTCTATCCGCTGACCAACACCTTTGACTGTTATAAGGGAAGGTTTGATATGGGAGATACCCCGGTGGCACTTGATTTGTCGAAAAAGGTGCTGACGTTGCCGTTGTATGCAGATTTGAGAATCGACCAGGTGGATCGTATCTGCGATATTATTCTTGGAAAATAGCGTGAAGGAAGCGTTCTTTTGACAATATAGAGGTGGAAAACCATAGGAGGAGTTTGGTTTGGTAACGGTGAAAATTGGCGATGGCATGGGAAATCAGATGTATAATTATGCCTGTGGCTATGCGGCTGCACGGAGAGCAAATGAGGGGCTCCGGCTGGATATCTCCGAGTGCGATAATTCCACGCTGCGGGATTTTGAACTGGACAAGTTTCATATCGTGTATGATGAAAAAGAGTCGTTTCCCAATGACAGTGTGTGGAAGAAAATCTATAAACGGCTGCGGCGGAATTTAAAATACCACGTGATTTTTGAAAAAGATATGTATCATGTGGATGAACGGGTATTTGGAAAATTTCTGCGTGGAAAATACCTTCATGGATATTGGCAGTGCCTTGGCTATTTTGAGGAATATTTTGACGAAATCCGGGAAATGTTTACGCCGAATTATGAACAGAGCCCGGAAGTAAAACGACTGACAGAGCAGTTTCGGAATACACCCACCTGCGCTCTGCATGTCCGGGGCGGTGATTTGGGAGGGCCGAACCGGAAATATTTCCAGAAGGCGGCAGAGCGGATGCGGAAGGAAAAGCCGGGGGTTTCTTTTATTGTATTTACCAATGATGTCCCGAAAGCGAGGGAGTGCTTAGACAACGGCAGCCATGCGTCGGAAATGAAGTATGTGACGGAGCTGGGGCAGTTTTCCGATATGGACGAATTTTTCCTCATGTCGGCGTGCCAGAACCAGATTATCTCCAACAGCACCTATTCCACCTGGGCGGCTTACTTAAACACCCATCCGGGGCGCTGCGTGATTGTGCCGGATTTCCATGGCGTGGAGGTGATGGCACTGCCGGACTGGATTGTTTTGTCCTAGTATAGTGATACGTTTACATTTCGCTAAATATGTCACTACACAGAGAAACAGAAGAAAATGAGGTAAAAAGATGTTATTTAACTCCGTGGAATTTTTAGTATTTTTCCCCATTGTTGTACTGTTGTATTGGGTCATTCCGAAGAAAATACGCTATATCTGGCTTCTGGCGGCAAGCTACTATTTTTATATGAGCTGGAACGCCCAGTATGCCCTTTTGATTGCGGCATCCACCCTGATCACTTATCTTTGCGGACTTCTGGTAGATTTTTTTGGAAAAAGAGAGGGCAGGGGGGCTGCCGTTTCCAAAAAACTGGTGATTGCGGTTGGTTTCCTATCTAATCTGGGTATTTTGTTTTTTTATAAATATTTTGATTTTTTTCTGGAAAATGCCAACCGTCTGTTAGAGCATTGGAAGCTGCAGACTATTGACAGCAATTTTTCCGTGATACTTCCGGTGGGAATTTCTTTTTATACCTTTCAGGCATTGGGGTACATTGTGGACGTTTACCGGGGGGAGATTCAGGCGGAAAAAAATCCCCTGAAATATGCCCTGTTTGTTTCCTTTTTTCCCCAGCTTGTGGCAGGTCCTATCGAGCGTTCTAAGAATCTTTTAGAGCAGATAAGGGATATTCCGGAAAGAAAAACCTTAGAATACCACCGGATTGTCAATGGGCTGATTGTTATGCTGTACGGATTTTTCCTAAAAATGGTGATTGCCGACCGGATTTCCATATTGGTGGATTATATCTTTAAACGGTACTATATGTTAGGGGCAGTGGAACTTTTGGTGGGGGCTGTGGGCTTTTCTATCCAGATTTACTGTGATTTCGGCAGTTATTCGCTGATTGCCATTGGAGCGGCGCAGGTGATGGGATTTACCCTGATGGAGAATTTCAATACACCTTATTTTGCGGTTTCCATCAAGGATTTCTGGAGAAGATGGCACATTTCCCTTAGTACCTGGTTCCGGGATTATCTCTATATTCCCATGGGCGGCAGCCGCTGCGGAAGGCTGCGGAAATATTTTAATGTGATGGTGACATTTTTAGTCAGCGGTCTGTGGCACGGGGCAGAATGGAGCTTCGTCATCTGGGGCGGACTGCACGGACTTTATCAGGTGGCAGGGGATTTGCTGCTGCCCCTTAAGAAAAAGTTGGTGAAACTATTTGAGGTAAAGACAGAATGTGCCAGCTACAAATTATTGCAAATATTTGTGACCTTTGTGCTGACCACCTTTGCATGGATATTTTTCCGGGCGGATACCTTCGGGCAGGCGGTGACCTATATTCAGAGGATATTTACCAGGGCAAATTTTGCGGTGCTTTTTAACGGAAGTATTTACGAACTGGGGTTAGAGCAGTTTGAGGCAAATGTCCTGGTGGTGTCATTGATGGTGCTGCTGCTGGTGGATTTGGTGCGCTACCGGAAAAACCAGAGGCTGGATGTGTTTTTGCAGGAGCAGAACCTGTGGTTCCGATGGACCGTTTGTATTATTATGTTTGTGATGGTATGGGTTTACGGAGTATACGGTCCGGTTTATGACGCCAGCCAGTTTATCTATTTCCAGTTTTAGCGTACCGGCACACCGATATCCGGCGGAATATCAGTGACGGCATACAAGTACAGGAGGACATATGAAGATTGCGAAACGTACGGCGGCGGTGGTGGTTTTTACGGTGCTGCTGGTGG
Source organism: Lachnospiraceae bacterium (assembly GCA_021770785.1). Taxonomy (GTDB): domain Bacteria; phylum Bacillota; class Clostridia; order Lachnospirales; family Lachnospiraceae; genus Roseburia. The sequence goes on along the minus strand of JAETQH010000001.1, from coordinate 86,504 downwards.
GAATTATGGCAGGCGTGAACTGGCTGTTCCAGATGAAGGATGTGGACGGCTGTTATCCGGTGCAGATGTTTTATAAGCAGGAAAAGAATACGGTGGACGTTCTCTGTTTAGGCAGCAGCCATACATATACCAACATCAATCCGGCAGTATTGTGGGATGAATATGGAATCGCCTCCTACAATCTGGCGGGCTCGAACCAGCCCCTTTGGAATACCTATTATTATTTTAAGGAGGCGTTAAAATACCAGACGCCGGAGCTGGCGGTGGTAGATGTGTACCGTGCCATTGAGACGGAGGACTATCAGGAAGAGGCAAGAATCGTGATGAATACCTTTGGACTGCGGTACTCTAAGGACTGGGCGGAGAATTTAGAGGTGAGCCTTTCACCGAATGCTTCCTATATGGACTATTTTCTGCGGTTTCCGGTCTATCATTCGAGATACCAGGAGTTAAAGCAGATGGATTTCCAGCTCTATAATGGGGACGTGAACCGCGAAAATTACAAGGGCTTTAATTTAAAAAGCGTCAGTACCACAGCTTTTGGGGGGTACCCGGATGTTTCTTCTGTGACGGAAGTGGGGGAAATGACGGAAAAGACACAGGAATATTTAGAAAAAATTATTGTGCTGGCACAGGAAAATGATGTGCCGCTGCTTTTGGTGTCCGCCCCCTACATGGGCGGTGTGCTAGAGGACAAAGAGATTTATAACCAGGTGGAGCAGATTGCGGCAGCCTATGGCGTGGAATTTATTGATTTTAACGAGCATTATACCGATATCGGGCTGGATTTGGAACGGGACTTTGCAGAGTGGTCCCATCTGAATTATGACGGCAGTGAGAAATACACCCGATATTTAGGAAAGCTGATAGAGGAACATTATGAGGTGTCAGACCGCAGGGGCGATGTCCGGTACGCTTCCTGGGAGAAGAACGCCAGATTTTATGAAAAGCAGGCAGCCAATGTGGCATTGACCAAGTCTGAGACGAAAGAGGAATACTTTAAAAAGCTGTTTGCCGAAAGCGGGCGGTACACTATCTGCATCAATATAGCCGGTGATATGAAACAAAAGGATAAAAAGAAACTGGGCAAATTGTTGAAAAAATATGATATGGACATGGATGAAAATTCTACCTGGATTTTTAAGGGAGGGGAGCTTTTGTATTCGCTGCCCGTGGACAAAAAGATTACAGAGGATTCCCTGTTTTATAAAAATCTGGGCTCCGGCAGTATTTCCGTATCGGTAGAAATGGGATATGATGATGTCCGCGGGGTATTCCCCTATAAGAAAATTGTAGTAGAGGGAACCAGCTGCAATGCGGCGGAGCGGGGCATCAATATTTTAGTTTACGATAATGAATTCCAGTCGGTGGTTGACAATGTGGGGCTCAACGCGGATAATAACTATGAGTTTTGCAGATATTAGCGTGGAAAGAGGAAATGAAACATGAAAAATGCGTTGATAAAAATTCAGAATTTTTTTGTGACCCTGTGTATGTTTATCAGACATCCGGTGGAAGTGCCGGATATGGTACTGCAATATAGAAATCATAAAGAATTAAAGCAGGACATTGAGGATATTAACCGGGAAAAAATTAAGTCCCTTTATATGGACAGTGAGGAAGCGGCTGATTCGGAAGCAAAAAAAAAAGCATATAGAAAGATAAATGAATCCTTTGAAAAAAGGCTGATTTTTCATGTGGGCTTTGGAGCAGGGCTTTTTTCGGAGTTGGACAGTATGATGGAACATATGCTGTTTTGCTTTGAGCACCATATCCGTTTTGAAATTTATGCGGATGACGCTAATTTTTCAAAGCAGGGGGGCTTAGGCTGGGAAGAGCTGTTTGAGCCGTTCTGTCCCATCAACCATGATAAATTAAACCATATTGCCAATTACCGTCCCACCGATTACAAGAGTTTAATGCGCCATCACAGGCTGTGGTACAAGGGGTATCTTCTGCCTGGGATTTTAAAGAAGAGAACCGGGGCGGACTATTTGACTCAGGATATCTGGTGTATGTGTATCAATGACACTTTTAAATACCATCCCGTTGATATTCCGCTTTTTGACATGAAGGGGACTGCCACCTCCCAGTTTTCCAAATTCGGGGAGATTGCCATTTGTCCGAAACCGGATGTGCGGGCGGAGATGGATGCCCTGATTGCGGGCTTGTCCATGCCGGAGCATTTTGTGTCCATGCAAATCCGGGGCGGGGACAAGTGCTTAGAGTATAAGGAGTTAAAGGATGCGGAGCGCTATGTGGAAAAGGTGGAAGCGTTAGGGTTACAGGGAGAAAATCTCTTTATCTTTACGGACGATTACACCAATGTGACGAAAATAAAGGAATTGCGGCCGGATTGGAAACTTTATACCCTCACAGGGGAAGAAGAGAGAGGCTATTATAATGAAGCCTTTAACAGGCAGGACTGGGCATTTCGCAGAAAGAATTTAATCAAGCTGCTTGCCATTGTGGAGCTCTGCAAACAGGCGGATTACCATATCGGACCCAACCAGTCCTGCGTGGATTTGTATCTGCGCTCCGTGAAGGGGACAGAGAGGTACATTGTGCTTTAAAATAATGTACGGACTACCTGTGCAGGATTTCCTGCAACTACGGTGTAAGGTGCAACATCCCTCGTCACGACGCTGCAGGCGCCGATGACAGCGCCTTCTCCGATGGTGACGCCCTTTAATATCGTGACCCCAAAGCCCATCCAGACCTTGTCCCCAATGGTGATGGGGGCGCTCTTTACCACGGACCAGTCCTTATCCTGTAAAACGGATTGACCCTTTACGGCGTTTTCCCACTCCCGGGAGACGTCGTTTTTTCGTTCCTCCCAGTGGACAGAATGGGAGTTATGGTCGTAAATCGTACAGTTCCAGGCGATAATCACGTCATTTCCGATAGTAATGTTATTTTTGGAAATGAGCTGCGAGCCGCCGCCGATGTGCACTCGTTCCCCCACCTTGATATGTCCGGTTTCCGTCTCAAAGACAAAGGAGGAATCCACCATGCTCTTTGCCCCGATTTCCAGATAGGTATGGCCGGATTTTGGTGCCCGGAGATCTAAGTTGAAATTGTCACTTAAGATGGCATCCGGGTGGATATTGAGATAGGGGGCTGCCGCCTTTAACTGTTTTTTTCGTTTGTATTTCTTGTAAATACTGCGGATATTCATAGTGTATCCTTTCCGTGTTTATTTTATGGTACACATAATGTCATGTTTGTGAAAATGATTGTGCTGCTATTTTGAAATGACGGCCAGAACGCCGTCGTGAAGTTTATCATAGGCACGTTTTGCTCCGGGGGTGAAGTAGTTGATTACCTGCGTAATCTTCCTTGCCAAAAAGCCGTCAAAGCGGTCCAACAACAGGTGGCGCACTTCGTGCAGCAGCAGGCAGGCAAAGAGGACGCCTAAGGCATAAATCAGAACCTCTCCCACAAAATACCAGTCATCCACATGGGAGCTAAGGTCGGTAAAACGGTTAAAAATCTGGCGCATATATCCTTCAATACAGTAGATAAACACCACGCTCTGTGCCAGATGGTTGATGGGTTTTACGGTAAAATGCAGCTCCCGGAAGAATAAAAACAGGCAGACGGCGGTAACAACCACAAAGATGGAGTTGTCACGGCAGTACATTCCCATAAATACGCCCTTTACCGAGGTGAGGATATAATTTAATGTGGCAGCCACCAGGGTGGTGGTAAAGAAAACCACTCCCAGCCGTGATTTGCGGAAATGTTTTTCACTGTAATACAACCGCAGATAGCGTCCCACCAGATACATGATGGTCATACACACAACGCCTTTTCCCGTATCTTCAACCAGTTCGTGGAAGAATACGGTAGGTATCACATAAAAGACGAACAACAGCAGCAGCAATAAATTGCGGAAGGAAGTCCGGTCTAATTTCTCCGGTATCTTGTTTAAAAAGCCGGAAAACAGTGCAATTACAAAATAGCAGGTGACAAACCAGTGATTTTCAAAGGTAATAGGCATAAAGCAGGTAAGCAGGGTTTTCAGACCAAAGTTTCCGGTTAAAAACATAAAGAGCAAATCATAAAAAATGATACAGAGGTCTAATTTAATCAGCTTTTCCAAGCTGAAACGCATACCGAAATAGCCGGATATCATCATGAAAATCAGGTTGGTATTGTTGGTAAATGCGTTAATCATCACGGCATCCGCCAGGTTTAAGCCTGTGATATCATTGAGATAGGGACCTAAGCTGTGCCAGAATACCACAAAGAAAATACAAATGAGGCGAAGAACCTCTAGGCTGGAATTTCTTTCTTTTGCCATAATAAAATGAACCTTTCCTAATAAAATAAAAATGTTTCTCTGGATACTTTAAAATAACGATATTCATTATAGCAATCCAGAAATAATTTGACAAGTTGTTGTTTTCTTAATATGATGGAACTATTCAGAAACAGGGTTATTTGAAAACAGGGGCCGGATTTGCCGGAGGAAAGTTTTTTCCCCGGGCGGCGGACTAAAGGAGAATTAAAATGGAGCAGATAAAAAAAGCATTTGAAGTTTTTGACAACCGGCAGAAACGGAAGCTGGTTTACCTTGCGTTTATTATTTTTATAGACGCTTTTGTGGAATTACTGGGAGTTTCCGTGATTATTCCTTTTATTCAGGCAGTGACTACGCCGGAGGCACTGCTGGAAAACAAATATGCCGGATGGGCGTATGATTTTCTCGGAATGAAGGATACCAGCCAGTTTATTATATTGATGGCGGCGCTGATTATCGCCGTGTATATCTTAAAAAATATTTTTCTGGTGTATATGTACAATTTACAGTACAAATTTTCCTATTATGGAAAAAAACAGATGCAGAATACGCTGATGCGCTATTATATCGGTCAGGAGTACACTTTTTTCCTGAATTTAAACAGTTCCGAGCTGATTCGTAACATCAACACTGACCCGGAAATGTTCTATACCGCAGTGTTGAATGCGTTGCAGCTGGCTTCCGAGCTGTGTGTATCGGTGGTGCTCATTATTACTTTGGTGGTGACGGACCCGCTGATTACCTTTGGCGTGATTATCAGCCTTGGCGTTATGATGCTTATTTTGGTGAAGGGCTTGAAGAAGATTTTAGAAGGCTACGGTAATGACAGAAGAACCTATTCCGCAGGTATGCTGAAATGTATGCAGCAGGCATTTGGCGGTATCAAGGAAATCAAGATTGCCAACCGGGAAGAGTATTTTGAACAGGATTTTGAGAAACAGAATGAGATTTACACCTATGTCATTAAACAGAATGCGTTTTTAAGCTCCCTGCCGAAGCCTATCATTGAGGCATTGGCCATTGCCGGGCTGATGGCAATGATTATTGTAAAAGTGGCGGAGGGAACGACGGATAACCAGCATTTTGTCGTAGTGCTGGGTGTGTTTGCAGTGGCAGCTTTTAAATTACTTCCTTCTGTCAACAAGATTTCCTCCTATTATGCGGCAATTATCCACAACGGCGTTGTCATTGAAAAAATCCGTGACGAGTACCGTGAGATTGCAGAAAATAAAGAAAAGATGGAAGAGGCTCAGGCAAAGAAACAGAGCGGTAAAAAGATTTCATTAGAGAAGGAAATCCGTGTGGAGCATATGGAATTTACCTATCCCAATGTGGAGGAGCCGGTGTTAAAGGATGTCAATGTGACGATTCCAAAGAATACCTCCGTGGCGTTTATCGGACCTTCCGGTGCAGGAAAAACCACCTTCGTGGACTTGATTTTAGGCGTGCTGACACCCCAAAAAGGTGTGATTAAGGCGGACGATACGGATATCCAGACGGCGCTGCGGGGCTGGCATGATAAGATTGGCTATATTCCCCAGACCATTTATATGTTGGACGATACCATCCGCAACAATATTGCTTTCGGTGTGAAGGAGAACATCAATGATGAGGACATCTGGGAGGCATTGCGGCAGGCGCAGTTAGACGGACTGGTAAGGGAAATGGAGGACGGGCTTGACACCGTCATCGGAGAAGCCGGGGTGCGTATTTCCGGCGGACAGAGACAGCGTATCGGTATTGCCAGAGCGCTTTACCGAAAACCGGAAATTTTGGTGTTAGATGAGGCAACTTCGGCTCTTGATAATGAAACGGAAGCTGCGGTGATGGAGGCCATTGACAGTTTACAGGGGAAGATGACACTGCTGATTATTGCGCACAGGTTGTCTACCATACGTAATTGCGATATTGTTTATAAGGTGGAGAATGGGGCTGTGGTGATTGATACGGAGAGGCATCAGTAAGCTGTGAGGTAATTTGGAAATGGATTTGAAGAAGGATAATATGATAATGATTGAGCCCTGTGCGGGGCTGGGAAACCGTCTGCTTGCTATGACATCGGCTTATGAGCTGAGCAGGAGGCTGGGGAAAGAGCTGATGGTGGTTTGGAAGAGAGAAGCGGGGTGCGCGATACGCTCGGAGGATTTGTTTGAGACGGGTGTGCCTGTGATTGAGATTAGTGAGATGGGGTGGAAAAACGGGGCTTTGGAGAACCTTAAGAGCAATGGGCTTAAGAAGAAGTACCGGGGAATGGCGGATCGTTTTTTTGAATGTGACGAGATTGCGGAGGCGAAGAGTGCCGGAGGCTATGAGAAGGTAAAGCTGATGGTGGCACAGGAGCCTGTGAGTTATATTAAGTCCTACACGAACCTTTGTGAGATTGGGGCGGAGAGTTTTTCTTTTTTAAAGCCGGGAAAAGAGGTTTTGCGGAGGGGAAACAGTGTGTTTTCCCGAATTAGTGAGAAAACTGTGGGGGTTCATATTCGAAGAACCGACCATGTGGAGGCGATAAAGAACAGTCCGCTGGCTTTATTTGTGGAGAAAATGCAGGCGGAGGCGGTGGGGCAGGATACGGATTTTTATGTGACCACGGACGATGCTTCTGCCATTGAGGAATTGAAGCAGTATTTTCCGGCGGAAAAGCTGATTGTCTATGAAGAGAAGGTGTTAGACCGGGATTCTAAGGCGGGGATACAGGATGCGCTGGTGGATATGCTGTGCCTGTCAAAGTGCCGGAAGATTCTGGGGAGCTACCAGAGCACATTCAGCCTCATTCCGTCCATTATGGGAAATGTGGAGTTGGAATACTGTGTGAAGCAGCCGTAAAATTAAGGAGGCTGTGGACTGCTTTTTTTGCAGATTGCAGTCAGATAGGGGAAATGATGAAGACGTGTAATATTTTAGGAACGAATATTGCTGTTACAAATATGGCAGAGGCGGTGGCTTTTATAGAGGCCAATATAGAAGAACTCCGGGGAAAATATATCTGTGTTTCCAATGTCCATACCACGGTGATGGGGTATGAGGACAAAGAGTATCAGAAGATTCAGAACAGTGCGGCGGTTGCGCTGCCGGACGGGAAACCCTTATCCCTTTATTCCAGAAAACACGGGTTCCCGGAGGCGGAACGGGTGACAGGACCGGATTTGATGGGGGAGCTGTTTGCAAGAAATAACGGGGTGCGCCATTATTTTTATGGGGGAAAGGAAGAAACCATAAAGGTGCTGTCGGAAAAGCTTCCGGCACAGTATAAAGACCTTGTTATTGCGGGCATGGTGTCGCCGCCCTTCCGTCCGCTGTCAGCGGAGGAAGATGAGGCTGCGGTCCGGAAAATCAATGAGGCAAAGGCAGATATTATCTGGGTGGGGCTTGGCGCCCCGAAACAGGAACGGTGGATGTATGAGCACCGGGACAGGGTATCCGGCGTGATGATTGGTGTGGGAGCAGGATTTGACTATTATGCGGGAACCATCAAGCGGGCGCCCCTGTGGATGCAGAAAATGAGCTTAGAGTGGCTGTACCGCCTGCTGCAGGATCCGAAACGCCTTTTTAAACGCTATTTTGTGACGAATTTTAAGTTTTTGCGGCTTACCATGAGAAAGGGGCAGTAACGGTATGGAAAAAGTAAAATATGGTTATCTGGATGCGGCGAGAGGGCTGGCATTGCTTTTGGTGATGATATCCCATGCCCATGGGCTAAGCAGCTTTCTAATCTTTTATTACATTCAGGTATTTTTCATTATTTCCGGCTATTTATACCGGCCGGGAGGACGCTCTTATGGGGAGACGATAAAAAAGAAAGCGAAACGGCTGCTGGTGCCTTATTTCGGCTACAGTGCCCTGCTTTGGTGCTTTTATGCCTCCATGCGCCGGGACGTGCCGGCACTCAAGCAGTCCTTTTTCGGTGTCTTTTATTCCCGGTTCTGCTTATATAAGACTACGGAAACCACAGAGAATGTTTATCTTTTGGACATTGCAAACGGGGCGATGTGGTATCTCACCGCATTTTTTGTAACCTCCCTGTTGTTTTATCTGATTGCAGAAAAATGTTTGTCGGATATGAAAATTACAGTGATGGTCTCTGTCCTTTTACTGGCGGCCACCATGCTGCTAAATGAACTGCCTGTCCTCTTGCCGTGGAGCATTGACATTGCGGGCGTTGCAACGGTTTTAATGTTAATCGGCGCCTGGATGCGGAAATGTCAGTTTTTTGAAAAGAAAAGCCCCTGGTGGCTGGTGGCAGTAAACCTTGTCCTCTATGTGGGTATGGTGATTTTTAACGGGCGGCTAAATATGTCTATCCGGGAATATGGGCGGTTTGACAGCTTAAGCGTGCCGTTTTTCATGATTGTTTCCGTCACAGGCTCCACTCTCTGTATCTGGGTCTGCAAATGGACGGAAAAATTAAAAATCAACCGGTTTTTAAGATATATCGGCACTCATACCATTGAGCTGTTGTGCCTGCATATGCTGGGATTAGAATTGTTTGAACAGGTGGCAAGACGTTTTATCGATGTAGCTTCCCTCAATGGGGTAGCAGAATGGGTTTATGTGGCAGTCCGGGTCACGGTGGCAGTCACCGCAGCGTTAATCGCAGGCGCCGTCATTGCCAGGATAAAAGCCAGTCTGTCCGACAAAAGAGCATAAGGATAAAAATTCGCTGTGTGAGAAGCAGCGTGGAAAAGAGGAAAAAACATGGAGAAAAAACAACGGGATTCAGGGCTGGAGTTACTCCGCCTTGTGGCATTGCTGTTAATTTTCTGGATGCACGGTGCCAGCAGCTACCGCAACAATGAATTGAGCGCCTGGCTCTGTATTGTCATAGAAACCGTCGGAAATGTGGGCGTTCCGGTATTCGTCCTGATTTCAGGATATTTTGGAATACGCTTAAAACCAAAAAAAATGATACAGCTGGATTTGATGCTGATTTTCTATTGCTGGATTGGTCTGGTGTTGCGCTTCCTGTGGGGAGAAGCCCAAAGCTACGGCGGGGAGCAGATTTTATCCTATGTATTTCCGGTTATCGGACGTAATTCCTGGTATTTCACCTGTTACTTTGCATTAGCATTCCTAAGCCCGTTTTTAAATGAGTTTGTGGAGCGTTTGACTAAGGAAAATTTCAGAAAACTGCTTCTTACCATGCTGATTATCTTTTCCGGAATCACCACCGTCTGCTTTTTCGACATCACCCAGGACGGTGGAAAAGGAATTGTAAATATGACCCTGCTGTACCTGATTGGACGGTATATCAGACTGCATGAGGAGAAAAGGACTTATACCCGCTCAAAGCTGGTGGGAGCTTACCTTGTGATTTCCCTCGCATGCATCGCTCTGAACGGTGCCCTTTATGTAGTTACCGGAACCGTTCAGAATCGCTTCGCAAGAGATAACACCCTCTTTACCATAGCAGCTTCCGTGTGTATTTTCCTGCTGTTTAAAGAAATCCACTTTGAAAGTAAGTGGGTGAATGCCGTAGCTTCCCACGTCCCGGCTGTATTCACCATGGAATGGACCCTCCGCGGCATTATCACCGCTTATATGTTCAACTACCTGGCATGGAACGAAAGCAACTGGCATGAACTTATCCTGTTAGGCATCTGTGTATTGCTGATAGTCATGGGCACCATCATCGACTGGCTCCGCCTGACGATATTCGGACGTATTGAGGAAAAGTTAGCCGACGCACTGTACGCTTTCTGGCTAAAGGTTGGCAAATTAGGCGGAAAAGTATTAGCAAAACTGGGCTTGCTAGATTGAAAAAATCCTTAAGCTAGATTTAGACAGAAAAAACAAAAAAGGGTGCAGACATTCCCCATGTCCGCACCCTTTTTAGCAGATAATACAAAACGTGTACCCAATAACCGAAAGAGGCAGATGACACAGGGCAGACTGTCGATAACCGAAAAAAGGCAGATGGCGCAGGGCGGGCTGTCGATAACTGAAAAAGGCAGATGGCGCAGGACAGGGCTGGTTTTGTTCTGCGCCATCTGCCGCCTCACCGTTCACTCAGCCCCGCCCTGCGCCATCTGCCGCCTCACCACCGTTTCCGGTATTCCGAAGCCGTACACCCCTCCATCTTTTTAAACACCTTATTGAAATAACTCGCATCCTCAATCCCGCACATCCGCGCAATCTCCTCAATCGAAGCATTACTGTACCGCAGCAGCTCCTTTGCATTGCTAATCTTTTTTGCCAGGACATACTGAATAATCGTCGTCCCAAATTCCTTCTTAAATTCTCTGGAAAGATAATATTTGCTGATAAAAAATTGTTCCGCCAGCTGGTCTAGTGAAAGATTTTCTGTATAGTGTTCGTCTAAATAGTGGAGAATAGTTTTAAGCTTATCCGAAAGCAGCTCGTTTCTGTCACCGGACTCTGTACAAATGAGGGTGAGAATATTCACAATCTGCTGTGCCGTCAGAAGGTCCGTATCGTCCGTAGGCCCTTCGTTATAGTGAATAATATTTTCGATGGCAGTAATCAGCTCCGTAAAATGGCAGGAACGGAACTGCCAGCTGTGATGTTCCCGAAAATACGTATAATAGGCGGCGGATTGGGGACCGTAAAAATGAATCCACAGCAGCTCCCAGGGGTCCTCGTCTGTGCTCATATGGGTGTATTCCCCGGTGCAGTTTAAAAAAAAGCAATCCCCGGTACTGGCAGGTACCGTCACCATAGCACCCCCAGAGGAAGGCTCCCGGTAGGAAACGCTGCCACTGCCGGAGAGAACCACAAAAAAAAGATAAGAATCTAAGCCTTTCCGGCGGCTCAGATGGGATTTCAGGCTTTTTAAATAGCCTGCCTCCTGGATGTAAAAGAAGTTTTCCCTGGTAAAGGCGGAGGGGGTATTGATGACACTTCGGGTATTGGTGACTTCTGAAGTTTTATATTTTTCGAAAAATGGTTTGTTCATAAGATATCTCCTGCAGTTTTATGGGATAGCAATATAATACTATTTTAAGCCAATATATTCAATTGTAAAATTCTTAAAATTGAATTATCCTAAACAACGGCTTGAAAAAGTAAGTTAGCAAAATAATTATAGTATAGAGAAAAAGGTAAACAGAGAAAAGGAGAACAGTCAATGAGTAAAAAAGCGTTAATTACAGGTGTTACAGGTCAGGATGGCAGCTATTTAGCAGAGTTACTTTTAGAGAAAGGCTACGAAGTTCACGGTATGATACGCCGTGCTTCCACCGAGAAAAGAGAGAGAATAGACCATTTAGAGGACGATCCTAATTTCCATGTACACTATGGCGACCTTTGTGATTCTATGAGCATTGTGCGTCTGGTGGGAGCCATTAAGCCGGATGAGATTTATAATCTGGCAGCCCAGAGCCATGTGGGGGTCAGCTTTGACGTTCCCGAATATACCGCTGACGTGGTAGCTACCGGGGTTCTCCGTGTGTTAGAGGCAGTGCGCCTCTGCGGACTGGAGAAAACCTGCCGTATCTATCAGGCATCCACATCCGAATTATACGGAAAAGTAGAGGAGGTTCCCCAGCGTGAGACAACTCCTTTCCACCCCTACAGCCCGTATGCAGTGGCAAAACAGTACGGCTTCTGGATTGTCAAGGAGTATCGTGAGGCATACAACATGTTCTGCTGTAGCGGTATCTTATTTAACCATGAGTCCGAGCGCCGTGGAGAAACCTTTGTTACCAGAAAAATTTCCCTTGCAGCGGCGAGAATTGCCCAGGGCAAACAGGACAAGTTATACCTTGGAAATTTATCCTCCCTGCGGGACTGGGGCTACGCAAAGGACTATGTAGAATGTATGTGGCTGATTTTACAGAACGACAAGCCGGAGGATTTCGTAATCGCAACCGGAGTACAGCATTCCGTCCGTGAATTTTGTGAGTACGCATTCCGTGAGGTAGGAATTGAATTAGAGTTTAAGGGCGAGGGCATGGAAGAAGTGGGTATTGACAAAGCCACAGGAAAAGTGATCATCGAAGTGGCAGAAGAGTTCTACCGTCCAACCGATGTTGTAGACCTCTGGGGCGACCCCACCAAGGCAAAGACAGAATTAGGCTGGAACCCCACCAAAACAACCTTTGAGGAATTAGTAAAAATCATGGTAAGACATGACATGGAATTAGTAAAAAAAGAAGTATAAGAAGAACTTTAAAACCGAGGCTGCGGGAGCGCCGCAGCCAAAGCATTAAGTCAGTTTTACCGGGGAGGAAGCCGGAAACAGCACTCTTCCCGAACGTGATACTAGGAGGAAAGAAGCATGGAAAAAGAAGCAAAAATATATGTGGCAGGACATCGGGGAATGGTAGGTTCCGCTATTATCCGCCAGTTAGAAAAACAGGGATATCACAATATTATCACCAGAACCCATAAAGAATTAAACCTCTGCCGTCAGGCCGAGGTAGAGCAGTTTTTTGCTGAAGAAAAACCGGACTATGTATTCCTTGCAGCAGCCAAGGTAGGCGGTATTATGGCAAACAGCGGAGCCCTTGCAGATTTTATGTATGACAACATGACATTAGAGATGAACGTAATTCACGAAGCATGGAAATGCGGCTGTAAAAAACTCCAGTTTTTAGGCTCCTCCTGTATTTACCCCCGCATGGCTCCCCAGCCTATGCCGGAAAGCTGTCTTCTCACCAGTGAATTAGAGAAAACCAACGAAGCCTACGCTTTAGCAAAAATCAGCGGCTTAAAATATTGCGAATATTTAAATAAACAGTATGGCACAGACTACATTTCCGTCATGCCCACCAATCTCTACGGTCCCAACGACAATTACCATCCGGAGCACTCCCACGTACTTCCGGCATTAATCCGCCGTTTCCATGAAGGCAAAGTATCCGGCGCGAAAGAAGTAACCTGCTGGGGCACCGGAACTGCCTTAAGAGAGTTCTTATACGTAGACGACCTCGCCGATGCCTGCATTTTCCTTATGAATAACTACAGCGGCGACGAAACCGTCAACGTAGGAACCGGAAAAGAGCTCACCATCAAAGAACTCACCGAACTGGTAGCCAAAGTCATAGGTTTTGAAGGCGAAATCAAATGGGACCCCACCAAACCCGACGGAACTCCCAGAAAACTGCTCGACATCACCAAACTAGAAAACCTCGGCTGGAAATACAAAACCGAACTAGAAGACGGAATCCGCCTCGCCTACGAGGACTTTTTAAACAACCCCATGCGCGCAGAACGCTAATTACTAATAACAACCGTAGTAAAAGCGTTTTATGCGCAATTTTTCGAGAAACAGCCAGTGATGGCAAGCCCTTCTGAAAGACCCTTTGGAAGACGCCGGCACTTAGCGAGGTAGTGCCGAGCTTAGTGTCCGCTGCGTTTTCCACGGAGCGAGGGCGTGTCTTGAAGAAGGACTTGCCATCACAGGCGTCCCTAAAAGGAGGACAAAAAATTTTGTATATCGTATTATTATCCGGAGGCTCCGGCAAACGCCTATGGCCCCTATCCAACGACCTATGTTCCAAACAATATATCAAACTCATGAACCACGACGATGCAGTAGGCGGTGAAAAATGTTCCATGCTTCAGCGTGTATTCGGCCAGCTAAAAACCGCAGACCTTTCCCAAAACACCATCGTCTGTGCCAGCAGCGCTCAGGAGGAATTAATCGAAAGCCAGTTAGACGGCTCTGCCGAAGTAGCAGTAGAGCCCATGCGCCGTGACACCTTTCCGGCAGTCATGTTATCCTGCGCTTATCTGTTATCCGAAAAAGGCGCAAAAGAAAATGATGTGGTGGCATTTCTCCCTGTAGACCCCTACACCACCGGAGAATTTTTTGACCGCATCAAAAAACTCGGGGATTATATCGCTTCAAGTGAGCAGACCATAGGGCTTCTCGGCGGCGTACCCACCTATCCCTCCACGAAATATGGTTACATTGTACCGGAGCAGGGAGAGGGAGATCTGTTAAAGGTACTGGGCTTTCGGGAAAAACCCGACGAAGCCACAGCGAAAAAACTAGTGGCGGAGGGAGCACTCTGGAACTGCGGCGTATTCTGCTTTAAGCTTTCCATGGCAGCCGGGTGGTTAGAGAAATACGGCGTGACCACAGATTATAACCAGATGGTGGCAGACTATGAAAAGCTTCCGAAAAAGAGCTTTGACTATGAAGTGCTAGAGCACTGGAAGGATATTGCAGCCATCAAATATGACGATATCTGGAAAGATTTAGGAACCTGGAACACGCTGACGGAGGAAATGCAGGAAAACAGTATCGGCAACGTGACTTGGGACGACACCTGCGAGAACAGCCATGCCATCAACGTGTTAGGCGTTCCGCTGGTGGTGATGGGGGCGAAAAATATGGTGATTGCAGCCTCCCATGACGGTATTTTAGTGGCGGATAAGCACCAGAGTTCTTATATCAAAAATTGTTTAGAACATATCGAAGATACGTCAAAATATGAAGAACGGCGCTGGGGAACCATCAAGACCATTGATAACGATGAGGACGACGGTATCCGCAGTGTGACAAAGCGGATCAAAGTGGTAGCAGGAAAAGTCATGCCGAAGCATAAACATTTGAAGCACACCGAAACCATTACCGTGCTTTCCGGTATGGGAAAACTCATATTAGAAGGGGTGGAAGTGGATTTGATGGCAGGTTCTACCGTCAGCATTGCAGCGGGAAAAGAACATTCCATCAAAGCCCTGGGATCGGATCTGCGCTGTATTGAGGTCTGTGTAGGAGACGCAGAGGACGATGAAATTTTAATTTGACAGGCAGCGCAGAGAAAGTAAAAATTTGGCTTGGCAGGCGGCGCGCCGGATAAGGATATGGAATAACGATATCGCAGACGGCGCAGAAACAGAAAGGAACAGCATATGAATATTTTATTGACCTCCGCCGGACGACGGGGATATTTAGTGGAATATTTCAAAGAGGCGTTACAGGGAACAGGGGAAGTGCATGTGGGAAACAGCACTCCCCTTTCTCCCGTTTTTTACTATGGTGATAAAAGCGTGGTAACCCCCCTGATTTATGATGAAGATTATATTCCGTTTTTGAAAAGATATTGTAAGGAAAATCAGATTACGGCGATTATTTCCCTGTTTGATGTAGATTTATATATGCTGGCGCAGCACAGGGAGGAATTTGCCAAAGAGGGAGTGACAGTCATTGTCTCTTCCCCGGAGGTTATTTCTGTCTGCAATGACAAGTGGGAGACTTTTCAGTTTTGCAAAAGGGAGGGCTTACATACGCCGAAGACTTATTGCAGGTTAGAAGAGGTGGAGGCTGCTATTGGCGCAGGGGAACTAAGCTATCCGGTGATGATCAAACCCCGCTGGGGCATGGGCTCCATTGCGGTTTATCAGGCGGAAAATGAGGAAGAGTTAGAGGTACTGGCAAAGAAAGTGAAGCGTGAAATTTTTGCTTCCTACCTGAAATATGAATCTGCCTTTGATGAGGAGGTCTGCGTTCTGTTCCAGGAGAAAATCGGGGGACAGGAGTACGGGCTTGACGTGATACATGATTTGGAGGGAAACCACTGCCTTACCGTGGTGCGTAAAAAGATTGCCATGCGCTCCGGAGAGACAGACTGCGCCCGGATTTTAGAGGATGAAAAGGTGGCTGCGGTGGGAACTGCAGTGGGAGACGCCTTAGGACATATCGGAAATCTGGATATGGACGTTTTTGTCACAGAGAACGATATCTACGTGTTAGAGATGAATGCCCGTTTCGGCGGAGGGTATCCCTTTAGCCACTTAGCGGGAGTAAATCTGCCGAAAGCCATTGTGAAATGGTTAAGAGGGGAAGCCTTAGACCGGGAACTTGTGATAAAGAAACCGGGGATTTTAGTCCAGAAAGATATCCGGATGATAGATATTACGGGTTGCATAGGAGAAGAGATATGACAGAATTAAAAAATTATGAAACTCCTTGTTATCTGATAAATTTAAAAAAATTTGAGGAAAACTGCCGGACGCTCATGGACCCGTTTTTAGAGCAGTGGGACGGCAGGGTGGAATTTGGCTATTCCGTAAAGACGAATCATGACGGAAACCTAATCCGATATGCGGCGGAGCATTTGGGCTGGTATGTGGAAACCGTATCACCCAATGAATATGAATACGCCCACAGCTTCGTGACACCGGAGCGCATGATTTTGAACGGACCCTGCAAGGGAGAGATTTTGCTGCAGGCGTATGAAAAGGGCAGTATCATCAACTTAGACCATATGGCAGAGGTGGAAATGCTCTGTGATTATTTAGCGGAGCACCCCAAGCGGGAAACCGAGGTGGGAATCCGTGTAAATTTCGATTTGGAAGCCCTTTGCCCGGGAGAAACCACGGCGGGAGAAGCGGTGAGCCGCTTTGGTATCTGTTATGAAAACGGAGAATTTGGAAAAGCGGTTTCTATGCTGAAAGGGGCAGGAATTTCTGTCCGCGGCATTCATCTGCACACCAGTACCAAGAGCAGAAGTACTGGAGTATTTACCATGCTGGCGAGGAAAACGGTGGAGCTTGCCAAAGAATATGAACTTGGGTTACAATATATAGATATGGGCGGTGGATTTTTCGGCGGACAGAAGGTGGCGGGAAAGCCGTCGATGGAGGAATATGCCGCCTGCATTTGCGGGGAATTGAAAAAGGGCTTTGTGTCGGAGGAAACCAGGCTGATTTTAGAGCCTGGAGTTTCGGTGGTTGCCACTTCTATGGAATATATGACAAGGGTGATTAATACCAGGGACATCCGGGGAGAGCGTGTGGTGACCTTAGACGGTACGCTGCTTCATATCAATCCTTTCCTAAGCCATAGAATCCCGCCTTATCGCCTAGTGCAGGAGGGAAAAAATCCGGCACTTGCATCCAATCAGGAACAGCAGTTAATTTGCGGCTGTACCTGTATGGAAAATGACAGGTTTCTGACGGTAGAGGGAGAGGTTCCGTTAAAAACGGGGGATATTTTCCTCTTTCAGAATGCCGGGGCTTACACAGAAGCCTTTAACAGTGAATTTATCTTAGCTTTGCCGAAGGTTTATGTAATATGAGCCGAAAAGCCGGGAAGAGACAGTACAAAATAGACAGGAGTGGAGAAATAATGTTATCAGTTATTATTCCAGCCTTTAACGAGGAAGCGATGATACCGATTACGGCAAAAACCATCGGCGGTATCTTAGAAGAAGCACAAATTCCATATGAACTGGTATTCGTCAACGATGGCTCTAAGGATGAAACCTGGCGCCGGATTGAGGCGGAGGCAGAGAAGAACAGCAGTGTCCGTGGAATTTCCTTTTCCAAAAATTTCGGGAAAGAGGCGGCGATGATGGCGGGACTTTCCTATGCCGGGGGGGAAGCCTGCGTAGTGATTGACTGTGATTTGCAGCATCCGCCGGAGAAAATTGTGGAGATGTACCGTTTATGGCAGCAGGGCTACAAGGTGGTGGAGGGAGTTAAACTTTCCAGAGGGAAAGAGGGCACCTTCCATAAATGGGCGGCAGGCATGTTTTACGCTATTATCAGCAAAGCTACCTCCATTGACATGCGGAATGCCTCTGATTTTAAGCTGATGGACAGGCAGGTGGTGGACACCATTTTGAAAATGCCGGAAAAACAGTTTTTCTTCCGGGCGATATCCTCCTGGGTGGGCTATCGCTCCACTACGGTGGAGTTTGAAGTGCAGGAGCGCATGGTGGGCGAAACAAAATGGTCTGTGAAGTCTTTGATAAAATATGCAGTGACCAATATTACCTCCTTCTCCTCTGCACCCTTGCAGCTGGTGACCTTAAGCGGTATTGTATTTTTTATCTTTGCGCTGGTGCTGGGGGTTCAGACATTGATTAAATTTGTCATGGGGAATGCCTTAGAGGGTTTTACAACCGTAATTATGCTACAGCT
Organism: Lachnospiraceae bacterium; assembly: GCA_021770785.1. Classification (GTDB taxonomy): domain Bacteria; phylum Bacillota; class Clostridia; order Lachnospirales; family Lachnospiraceae; genus Roseburia. Next base: position 68,362 of record JAETQH010000001.1, on the reverse strand, counting down.
CATTACCGGAAGCATTCTGATGGTCGCCATCGGAATTATCGGCTATTATATTGCAAAAATCTATGACGAGGTAAAAGAACGCCCACGGTTTATCGTGGAGGAAGAGACTGTGGAAAAGGAAGCGTAAGATGGAAAAAATAAAAGAACTTTTGGAAAAATACCGGGAGGTTATCAGCTATATTTTCTGGGGCGTCATGACCACGCTGGTAAATTATGTGGTATATTTTGTCTGCACCAAAGCCTTTGGCATTGATTATCTCGTCAGCAATGTAATCGCATGGCTTTTGTCCGTAATTTTTGCGTTTTGGGTAAACAAGGTTTATGTGTTCCGCTCCTACGGAACAAATGCAAAGACCATGGTGCGGGAGTTTGGCACCTTTGTGTCGGCGAGGGTGTTGTCCGGCGTGCTGGAAACAGGTATGCTGGCGCTTTTTGTAGAGACGCTGCACTTTAATTCCGATGTGGTAAAGATAGCGGCAAGCGTTTTGGTGGTGATTATCAATTACGTGTTGAGTAAACTGATTATATTTAAGAAACAGGAGGAAGAGGCATGAATGCAGCGATGAGTACACCGGATGGATTTGTAAGGGAAGTGTGGAAAAAAATTCCCGATACGGTGAGGGCGGCGTTTTTCGGAGCCGTTGTCATTGGGCTTATGACTCATATCTATGAATTTACCAACAAACTCTATAACTATGACGAGCTGATAAATACGCCGGCAGGTTACGGAACAGGAGCGGAGTCGGGCAGATGGTTTCTGCGGATCTTAGGCGACTTATTTGGGGCGCAGTTTGGCAACTATTCCCTGCCCTTTATCAACGGAATGCTTTCCGTGTTGCTGCTGTCTTGGTCTGCGGCGCTGATTGCGGGCATGTTCCGGATGGAAAGTAAGTTTTTCGCCGTGATGCTGGGGGGCTTTTGTGTTTCTTTTCCGGCGGTAACAAGTACCTTTATGTTTATGTACACGGCGGTTTATTATTCCATGGCATTGTTTTTCAGTGTGCTGGCGGCGTGGCTGATGGTGCGTTTCCCGAAAAAAATCGTGTTAAATGTCCTGGCGGTGGTGCTGATTGCCTGTTCCTTGGGGATTTATCAGGCATATTTTCCTAATACCGTGTCTCTTCTGGTGATGAGCATTATTTTTATCTGCGCATTTTCTAAAGAGGAAAAAACGTGGAAAGACGTATTTTTTCTGGCGCTGCGGTATGTGGCGGTGCTTGCCCTCGGCATGATACTGTACTTTATTTTGCACAAGGTGCTGGTGGCGTTCTGGGGATTGGAGATTAATTCCTATCAGGGACTGGATTCTATGGGACAGACCAATATCACAGAAATATTGCTGGCAATTAAGAACAGTTACCGTGATTTCATCAATCTGTTCCGTGGAGATGTGATGTGTTTAAATCCCACAACTTATGTAAGACGATGCTATTTCTTTATGATGGCATCCTGGGGAATAGGTTCCCTGTGCCTGCTGTTTGGGGAGAAAGGCTGTAAGGTGAAGAAAGTTTTCCTGGCGCTGGGCTTTTTGGCATTTCCCATTGCGGTGTATCTGATTTACATTATGACGCCTAACGGATGGGTTTATACTCTGATGGCGTATTCCGTAGTGTTTGTGTCGGTTTTTACGCTGGTCTGGGCAGATAAATTCCGCCTTTCCTTTGATAAAAAGGATATTGTAAGGAAGGGAACCCAGTGGATTGCGGCACTGACTTCTGTCATTATGATTGCCGTCTATATCTGGTACGGCAACGGCTGCTATATGTCTCTGGAGTATACCAAGTACCATGATATGGCGTATTTTCAGACCATGGTGACACAGATTAAGAGCTTAGAGGGATACAATGACGAACTGTCCCTTGCCCTGGTGGGGAATGAAATCAACGATGCCACCAATAATATGGGAAGTCTGGTGGGCGGTACCTTTGGGCTTGGAGGAAAGACGGAGACGAATATCAATGCTTATTCGAGAAACTATATTATTACGAAATTTTTAGGCTTTGCGCCGAGATTTTGTGAATACGGAGAAATTAAAAGCATTATGGAAACTGAGGAATTTCAGGCAATGCCATGTTACCCCGATGACGGTTCCATTAAAATCGTAGATGGCGTTATTGTCGTAAAATGTATGGAGTAGAGAGATGGAGAACAAAAGCAAAACAGCATATCTGGAATTGCTGCGAATCATTGCCTGTTTTTTTGTAATAGTCAACCACACCAACAGCGGTATTTTTCTGTCGCACAATCCGGAGGATAAAACCTGGTGGGTGTCCATTACGTACTTTTTTGTCTGCAAGGTGGCGGTGCCTGTTTTCTTAATGATTTCGGGGGCGCTGCTGTTAGGGAGAACCGATGATTTCCGAAAATATGTTTCCCGTATCCTTCGGATTGTCATTGTGATTGTGGTGTTTTCCTTTGTGTATTATGTCAGAAGTATGTATCGGTCCGGGCTGCCGGTAGATATCATTGAATTTTTCAAGCTGATTTACCAGCGTCATATCACGAATGCCTACTGGTATCTGTATCTGTACCTTGGCATTCTTCTGGTACTGCCGCTGTTTCAGACGTTGTCTGTCCATATGAGAAAATGGGAATTTCAGATATTGCTGCTAGTTTCCGTGGTGGGAATGGGGGCGCTGCCGGTGGTCGTCCGTTATCTTCCGGGCGCAGCCTGCAGTTATATGTTTACGGAGCCTTTCCTCTCTGTCTATGTGGGGGTATTCTTTCTGGGATATTATCTGACCCATTATGTGGAGCTGAAAAAAAGCTATGCCGTCATCAGCGCCGTTGTCTTTGTGGGGATGACAGCTTTGGAGGTGCTGCTGACGTACCGGGAATACTATATCAGACCGGAAGATTTTTTATTTTTAGAGGAACGCACCTATCTGAATGTGACGTTAGCCTCTGCGGCGTTGTTTTATCTGGTGAGATATTTAGGGAGTGAGATCCGGCAGGAGAAATTCTGGAGCGTGGTAACATTTATGGGAGGCTGTTCCTTTGGAATTTACCTGTTTTCTGATATGTTTGTGGATATTTATGAGCAGTTTTATAATGATTTGAGTATGCATGTTCACGACCTGGTGGCGGTGGTGGTTTATGAGTTGTTAATCTTTTTTACAGGAATGCTTATTACGATGGTGTTAAAAAAGATACCTTATTTGAAGAAGTTAGTATAAATGTAAGGTTTTTGATAAAAGGGCAAATTTTTAAGGCGCTGCAAAAGCAGCGCCCTTCCTATACTTTTCTACAATTCCAAAAGACACTATGAAATCAGCATTTCTCCGGTTCTGGATAATCTACGCCCTGTGTATCTACAGTAACGCTTTTCATAACCTGTGGAGCCACCGGTCTATCGCTGTAGTCCGTAGCGGTTTCCGCAATTTTGTTTACTACATCCATTCCTTCTGTGATTTTCCCGAAAGCAGCGTATGCGCCGTCTAAATGGGGGGCATCCTGGTGCATGATAAAGAACTGGCATCCTGCGGAATCCGGATGCATGGCCCTTGCCATGGAGAGGACTCCGGCGGTGTGCTTTAAGTCGTTAGTGAAACCGTTCTGGTTAAATTCCCCCTTAATGTCGTAACCGGGACCGCCCATTCCGGTTCCGTCAGGGCAGCCGCCCTGAATCATAAAGCCCTTGATGACACGGTGAAAAATTAAACCGTTGTAGTAGCCTTTCTGAATTAAACTAATGAAATTGTTGACCGTATTGGGGGCGATTTCAGGGTAAAGCTCTGCTTTCATGATATCGCCGTTTTCCATTTCGATTGTAACGATTGGATTTGCCATATGATACCTCTTTCTTTTTTTCATAAATTTGTGTAATATGACACATAAATTTATTGTAGCGAAAAACAGAAGCATAGTAAAGAGAAAAATATGCTTGAAGTGGGAAGAAATAGAGGTTAAAGTAGGAGAGATGAAACAGAGTTTTTAAAGAATATAAAAAAGCAGGATAGATTACGTTTTTTAAGATAGACGGAGGAAAATATGAGAAGAGAGGTACAGGCAGTCGTTACCGCAATGTTTTTGGTATTTCTTGCGGCAGAAGGCATAGAAAAGGAAAAAGAGGTACAGGGAATGGCAGAGCATAAGGTGCAGGAGGCGGAGCCTGTGGAAGCAGCTCCTTATGCAGGGATGGCAAAGGAATTGTATCAAACGGAGCTGGGACTGTTAGAAACGGACAAAGAGGCTTTGATTGCAGCGGCAAAGGCGAACTATCACCCGGAAGAAAAGGTATACACCTTTTTGCAGGGACCGAAATCCTGGGGAGAGGGGCTGGAATGGTCGGGAGAGTGGAGCGGCGAGTATGTCCGGGGAAATTATTTTGGAAATTTTGGCTGCGGGCTGTGCTGTATGGCAAATATTTATTCCACGCTGACAGATTATGACTGTTCCCCCTGGGATATGTACGAATATGCAAGGCAGGTGTCGGGCTACAGCCCCACCAGGAAAGTTGGGGCCATCGGCTGGGGGGATATGAAGGTGACCTTAAGAAAAAGCGGGTTTGACACGGAACTCTGTACAAAACCGGAAACCTTTGAGGAATTTAAAGAGCAGATGAAGAAGGCGCAGGCGGCGGTGGTGCTGGTGTGCAGCAGGGATGATGATACCTATTGGGAGAAAACGGGCGGGCATTATGTAAATCTGTTTTTGTATGAGGAGGAGACGGAGGAGGTATTTTTGGCAGACCCCGGCTCTCCGGACCGGAACCGCAATTTTATTCCGTTAAAATATGCTTATGATGCGTTGAAAACCGCAAGCCAGTACCAGTATCTGCTGGTGTACGGCTACTCGGAGGAAAAGAACCAGTGGAAGCAGGACGGCATCGACGAGGCCTGGGTAGAACCGTAGAAAATGTAAAATATAGTTGACAAAAAGTAAACACAATGATATAGTAACCATATCAGAGATGAGTTACATTTTGTCAATTATATTTTACTTTAAGGAGGATATGGAAATGGAAAAAGCGTTTATAGGAGGATTTGCATTAGGGCTGTTTTTGGTAGCGATGGTGGGGTATCTGTTGAAAAAGGCGGGAAAAGGTCCGGTTTTCAAGTATGATGAGAGGCAGGAACTGCGGCGGGGAAAGGCATTTAAGTATGGATTTGTTACATTGCTGGTCTATGATCTTGTGATGGGAGCGGCTTATAGTGACGGATGGCCGAAATGGTGTGATGCACTGGTTTTTCAGTGCATTGGTATCGGGATTGCACTGCTGGTTTTTGCAAGCTACTGTATTTGGAACGATGCGTATCTGTCTTTGACGGAACAGCCGAAAAAGGTAACTGCGCTGCTGGCGGTGGCGCTGTTGTTGAATGTGGTGGCGGGAGCCGGGAATATTGCTTATAAGGGTATCCTTACAGAGGGTGTTTTTAATATCGGAACAGTAAATGTAATTCTTGCTGTCGTGCTGCTGGTGGTTATGGTTCAGTTTTTATTGAAACTGTGGCTGGATAAAAGAAGCGCAGAATAGGAGCCGTATATGAAAAATCTGAAATTAAAATCAGCAAGGGCGGCGAAGGACATTTCCCAGCAGGAGTTAGCAGACCTTGTGGGGGTGTCGCGGCAGACCATCAATGCCATTGAGAAGGGAGATTATAATCCCACCATTAAGCTGTGCATTGCCATCTGCAAGACGTTAGACAAGACGCTCGACGAATTATTTTGGGAGTAAAACGTGAGAAAATAGAAAATGTTAAAACTAAAATATATTATTGTGGATAAAATTCCACCGGCAGAGCTGCGGTATCTGAGACAGAATTTAGAAGAAAACCGGGAATTAGAGCTGGTGGAGTTAGACAAAGAAAAAGAGGAATGCCGGGAAAAAAAGCTCTCGTCCTTTCCGCCGGAAAACAGTATTTTTCTCTCTACGGAGGGGACGGAGCTTTTGCGCATGAAAAAACAGGGCATGACGGTGGTGGGATTTACAGAGCCGGAGCAGGAAATGAAACCGGAATTTTCGGCGGCGGATATGCTTGTGGAGGGCTTTGCGGAGATTGACGGGGAATTTTTGACACAGGTTTACCAGAGAAACCATCATCTGCCCTGGACCATTCTGGAGACAAAACGCTGCATTGTCCGGGAGATTACATTGGAGGATATCGACGATTTGTTTGCCCTGTATTCCTGGGAGGGAATGACGGAGTATTTAGAGCCTCTTTACGACTACGAAAAGGAAAAAGAATACCAGGAAGCCTACATTGAGAATATGTATGGATTTTACGGGTACGGTATGTGGCTGGTGATTGAAAAAGAGACGGGAAATCTGATTGGCCGCGCCGGAATCGAACACCGGGAGGAATTAGGCGGAGAGTTAGAATTAGGTTATGCCATAGGAACCCCTTACCAGCGGCAGGGCTATGCCACGGAGGTCTGTCTTGCCATTCTGGAATATGCGAAAAATTATTTGGAATGTGATAAGTTAAACTGCCTGATTGAAGAGGGAAATCTGGTTTCGGAGCATTTAGCGGAGCGCTTAGGATTTACTTTGGGAGAGGAACCTGTGATAAACGGCAAACACATGAAGCGGTATGTCCGCAGGTTTGATTAGGAATAAAATCAGAAAAGACGGCTTTTTGGCGGTCTTTTTTGTGATTCTTATGCGTTGCATTTTAATTGGAAATAAAATATAATATTGAAATAGAATCTTTAGTAAACGAAAAAGACGGATAAAGTGGGTGAGATACATGGCGGATTTTTCAGCGGAAGAATTGGAGAGAAAAATAAAAGAAGAGGATGGGAACATCAAGCGGACAAAGGAGTTTGAAAGTCCGGAAAAGCTGTACGAAGAACTGATTGCCAGCGTGCGCAAATATCATCCCTCTACGGATATCTCAATGATTGAGAAAGCCTATAAGATTGCCAGTGAAGCACATCAGGGACAGGTGCGCAAATCGGGGGAACCATATATTATCCATCCTTTATGTGTCGGCATTATTTTAGCGGAATTAGAGTTAGACAAGGAGACCATTGTTGCCGGGCTGCTTCATGACGTGTTAGAGGACACGACCATGACGGAAAAAGAGATGGCGGATATTTTCGGGGAGGAAGTGCTGCTGCTGGTGGATGGCGTGACAAAGCTCAAGCATCTCCATTTGACAGACAATAATCCCAACGAAAAGGATAAAACCTCGGACCGTCTGGAAATGCAGGCGGAAAACTTAAGGAAGATGTTTCTTGCCATGGCGAAGGATATCCGTGTCATCATGATTAAGCTGGCGGACCGCCTCCACAATATGCGGACCCTAAAATACCAGTCGCCGGAAGGGCAGCTTCGTATTGCCCGGGAAACCCAGGAGATTTACTGTCCCCTTGCCCAGCGTCTCGGTATTTCCAAGATTAAGATTGAACTGGATGATTTATCCTTAAAATATTTAGAGCCGGAGGCTTACTATGATCTGGTGCGGCAGATTGACCAGAGAAAGAGCGCCCGGGATGACTATGTGCAGGGGCTCGTGGAGGAAGTACGGAACCATATCACAGAGGCAGGAATTTCGGCACAGATTGACGGGCGGGCAAAGCACTTTTTCAGTATTTATAAGAAGATGGTCAATCAGGATAAAACCTTAGATCAGATTTACGATTTGTTTGCGATTCGTATCATTGTGGATTCCGTTAAGGACTGCTATGCGGCGCTGGGCGTGATTCACGAGATGTATAAACCGATTCCGGGGCGTTTCAAGGACTATATCGCCATGCCAAAGCCCAATATGTACCAGTCTTTGCATACCACGCTGATAGGACCCACCGGACAGCCTTTTGAGATTCAGATACGCACTTATGAAATGCATCGAACGGCGGAATATGGTATCGCAGCCCACTGGAAGTACAAAGAAGCCAACAATAACGGCGGCGCGGCTGTGCCGATGACGGTGACGGAGGAAGAAAAGTTAAGCTGGCTGCGCCAAATTTTGGAGTGGCAGAGGGATATGTCCGACAACAGGGAATTTATGAGCCTGTTAAAGAGTGATCTGGATTTGTTCTCGGACACTGTGTTCTGCTTTACCCCCACCGGAGATGTGAAGAATCTCCCCAACGGCTCTACGCCTATTGATTTCGCCTACAGCATTCACTCTGCCGTGGGAAATAAGATGGTGGGGGCAAAGGCAAACGGCAAGCTGGTGCCCATTGACTATATCATTCAGAACGGTGACAGAATCGAGATTGTCACCTCCCAGAATTCCAAGGGACCAAGCCGGGACTGGCTGAACATTGTCAAGAGTACCCAGGCGAAAAACAAGATTAACCAGTGGTTTCGCAGCGAGTTGAAGGAAGAAAACATCATTCACGGGAAAGAGCTGCTGATTGCCTCCTGCAAGGCGAAGGGAATTAATTTTCCGGATATCAATAAACCGGAGTATCAGGAGAAAATATTGCGGAAATATGGTTTCCATGACTGGAATTCCTGTCTTGCCACCATCGGCCACGGCGGGTTAAAAGAAGGCCAGATTGTAAACCGTATGTATGAGGAATACAAAAAAGACCATCTGGCGAGAATTACCGATGAGGAAGTATTAGAGACCATTGCGGAAAATAAGGAAAAAGCGGTGGAAAAGCACTCGAAGAGCGGCATTATTGTCAAGGGACTTTATGATGTGGCAGTTCATTTTTCCAAATGCTGCAGCCCGGTGCCGGGGGACGAAATCGTGGGATTTGTCACCCGTGGAAGAGGCGTTTCGATTCACCGGACGGATTGTATTAACGTGATCAATTTATCAGAAATGGAAAAAGAACGTCTGATTGACGCAGAGTGGCAGCATGATGAGGAAAGTATCGGCAACGGGCTTTACCGTGCGGAGATTAAGATTTATGGAAATAACCGTACCGGGCTTCTGGTGGATATCACAAGGGTCTTTACGGAACGGGAAATTGATATCAATGCGGTTCACTCTAAGACCAGCAAGCAGGGCATTGCCACTATTGACCTGTCCTTTAGCACCAAGGGAAGGGCGGAACTTACCAGCCTGATTGAAAAGCTGCGCCAGGTGGAGAGCGTGATTGATATTGAGAGAACAGCCGGTTAGGAGGGAAGGGAAAAATATGACACCCCTTAGAGTAGAACAGTATGTAGTAGGACCTGTGCAGACAAACTGCTATTTTGCCATTAATGATGAGACAAAAGAGATCCTGATTGTAGATCCGGGAGCGAGCGGGAAGCGTCTGGCAGAGATTGTTGAGGAAGAAAAATTAAATCCTGTTGCAATTTTGCTGACGCATGGCCATTTTGACCACGCAGGAGCAGCGGCGGAGCTGGCAGAGCATTTCCATATCGAGATTTATGCGGAGGAACATGAGAAAGAAACCTTAGAGAATCCGGCGTTAAACCTTAGCGGCTGGGAGGGGAAGGAAACTGCTTACCATGCGGATCGGTATTTAAAGGATGAGCAGGAAATCGATTTGGCAGGATTTCATATCCGGGTACTGTTTACACCCGGACATACGGTGGGCGGCTGCTGCTATCTGTTCCCATACCAGAATGCCGTCTTTGCAGGAGATACCCTGTTCGCCCAGTCGGTAGGAAGAACGGATTTCCCGAAGGGGAGTGCCGCGCAGCTTATCCGTGCCATTGAGGAAAAGCTTCTGGTGCTGCCGGATGATGTTACGGTGTATACCGGGCACAATGAGATTACCACCATCGGCACAGAGCGGATGTATAATCCATATTTATAAGAGGCTGAAACAATGATAAAGGTAAAGTTAAACAAGCCGGAATTTGAGTATGACATTCATTCTCTGATAAAGGCGTTTTATCCGGAGGAATATGTGGGGGTGTCTGCGGAGGAAAAAAACTACGAGGAACCCATTCATATCCAGATGGAGGTCATATATACAGAGTCATCCATTAAAATCTGCTGGCAGTTAAGGGAGCAGAATGAGGCTGTTTTGCCGGCCTGCGGTGACGGGAAGATAGAGCGGGAAATCCCTGTGGATTTTTCGGACCGCACCGATACGAAAAACCGGTTGAAAAAGTGCCTGTACCTGATGTTATGTGAGGTGACAGGCAGAAAACTCCCATGGGGAAATTTGACGGGTATCCGTCCCACCAAAATCCCCATGAAGATGTTGGAAGAAGAAAAGAGCGAGGCGGAAATTAAATCTTACATGAAAGAAACTTATTTCGCCTCTGATGAAAAAATTGCTCTCTCCACAGAAATTGCCAAACGAGAGTTGGCACTGTTAAGGCAGATTGATTATGAGAACGGCTACAGCCTGTATATCGGCATACCCTTCTGCCCCACCACCTGTCTTTATTGTTCCTTTACCTCCTATCCGCTGGTGAGCTGGGCGAAGCAGGTGGAGGCTTATCTTGATGCCCTGGAAAAAGAGATTGATTTTACGGCGGTGAAGTTTGCAGGAAAACATCTCAATTCCATCTATATTGGCGGAGGAACTCCCACTACCCTGGAACCCTGTCAGCTGGACAGACTGATACGAAAAATTAAATGCAGTTTTGATTTGTCGGACTGCCTGGAATTTACCGTGGAGGCGGGCAGACCGGACAGCATCACCAGAGAAAAATTAGAGGTGTTGCGGAAATGGGGAATTTCCCGGATATCCATCAATCCCCAGACCATGAAGCAGGAAACTCTGGATTTGATTGGACGCCGCCATACCGTGGAGCAGACCATAGAGAGCTTTCGGCTGGCAAGGCAGCTGGGGTTTGATAATATAAATATGGATTTAATTTTGGGACTGCCGGAGGAACAGCTCTCTGATGTAAAAAACACTATGGAGCAGATTAAGCTGCTGGCACCGGATAATCTGACTGTACATTCCCTGGCATTGAAGCGGGCGGCACGGCTCAATATGTTTAAGGAAGATTATAAAAATTATAAGATGGTAAACACCCAGGAGCATATGGAACTGGTGGCAGCCTATGCCGCCGAACTAGGGTTGCACCCATATTATCTTTACCGCCAGAAGAGTATGGCGGGTAATCTGGAGAACGTGGGATATGCCACAGAAGGAAAAGCTGGGGTCTATAACATCTTGATTATGGAGGAAAAACAGACTATAATGGCACTTGGCGCAGGTGCCACCACGAAATTCGTACAGTACGCCGGTGCGGGGGAAGCGGTGATTCACCGTGTGGAAAATGTAAAAGATGTGAAAAACTATCTGGAACGCGTTGATGAAATGATAGAGCGGAAGATGAGAAAAATGGAGGAAATCGCATGGCATTAAGCAAGAAGCCGGTTAACGGCATGAAGGATATTTTACCGGAGGAAATGCAGATCCGTGATTACGTACAGCAGGTCATTAAGGAAACCTATCGCAGCTTCGGATTTACACCCATTGAAACTCCGTGTATGGAAAATATTGCCAATCTCAGCAATAAACAGGGCGGGGAAAATGAAAAACTGATTTTTAAGGTCATGAAGCGGGGCGAGAAATTAAAAATTGACGAGGCGAAGGAAGAAAGCGATTTGGTGGATTTTGGTATGCGCTACGATCTTACAGTGCCGTTAGTGCGTTACTATGCCAACAATACCAATGATCTGCCCTCTCCCTTTAAGGCACTTCAGATGGGCAGCGTGTGGAGAGCGGACAGACCCCAGAGAGGGCGTTACCGCCAGTTTATGCAGTGCGACATTGATATTATCGGCGAGCCTAGCAATTTAGCGGAAATCGAGCTGATTTTAGCCACCACCACCACCATCGGCAGGCTGGGATTTGAGAATTTTGAAATTCGTATCAATGAGCGCCGTATCTTAAAAGCTATGGCAGCTTACAGCGGTTTTCCGGAGGAAGAGTTTGACACCGTATTTATCATTTTAGATAAGATGGACAAGATCGGCTTAGAAGGCGTGGCGGAAGAGCTTGCAAAAGAGGGCTATGCAAAGGAGTCCATCGAGAAATACTTAGCATTGTTTGAGGGCGTGGAAAAAGCCGGTAACGGTATCAGATATTTAGCGCAGACCTTAGAGGACTTTTTAGATGGAGAAGTGGAGAAGAACCTGTTAGAAATCATCGACAGCGTGGAGTCCGCAAAGACAGCTTCTTTTAAAATGGTGTTTGACCCGACCTTAGTGCGGGGCATGAGCTATTACACCGGAACGATTTTTGAGATTTCCATGCCGGAATTAGGTGCAGCCTGCGGCGGAGGCGGACGCTATGATAAGATGGTAGGAAAATTTACCGGGCAGGATGTTCCGGCCTGTGGATTTTCCATTGGATTTGAGCGTATTATTTTACTGTTAATGGAGAGTGGATTTGCGGTGCCTTCCCAGCGGCCGAAGGTAGCTTATCTGATTGAAAAAGGGTATCCTGCGGATAAACTCTGTGAGGTGATTAAAAAGGCGCAGGAAGAACGTGCTGCCGGAAAACAGGTTCTGGTAGTACGCATGAATAAAAATAAAAAGTTCCAGAAAGAAAAATTAAATGCCGAGGGATACAGGGAGCTTGTTGAATTTTTTAACAACTAGAATCCAAAGGTGTTAGGCAACAAGCTCCCTGATATCGTTGAATTTTTTAATAAGTAAAGAGGAAAGAGGTTTATAGTTATGGCAGAGTCGATGAGAGGCTTGCACAGAAGCCACAGGTGTACCGAGATTTCAAGTGCAAACGTGGGTGAAACTGTCACCGTTATGGGATGGGTGCAGAAGAGAAGAAATTTAGGAAGTCTGATTTTTATTGATTTAAGGGATCGCTCCGGTATCTTGCAGTTGGTGTTCAACGAGGAAACCGTGGGGGCAGAGGGATATAAAAAGGCAGAGAGCTTAAGAAGCGAGTTTGTTATCGCAGTCACCGGAACCGTGGAGAAACGTTCCGCTGCGGTGAATGAGAATTTAAAGACCGGGGATATCGAGGTCATTGCCACCGACATCCGCATTTTATCCGAGTCAGAGACACCGCCATTCCAGATTGAGGAAAACAGCCAGACTAAGGACGAGGTCCGCTTAAAATACCGCTACTTGGATTTGAGAAGGCCGGATATCCAGAAAAACCTCATGCTCCGCAGTAAGGTGGCTTATCTGATGCGTGATTTCATGATGAAAGAGGGCTTTCTTGAGATTGAGACGCCAATGTTATGTAAATCAACACCGGAGGGGGCGAGAGATTACTTGGTACCCAGCCGTGTCCATCAGGGACATTTTTATGCGCTGCCCCAGTCACCGCAGCTTTATAAGCAGCTTCTGATGTGCTCCGGTTATGACCGCTATTTCCAGATTGCAAGATGCTTCCGTGACGAGGATTTGCGTGCGGACCGCCAGCCGGAGTTTACCCAGGCGGATATGGAGCTTTCTTTCGTGGACGTGGAGGACGTGTTAGACGTCAACGAGCGTCTGCTGCAGTATGTATTTAAAGAAGCAATCGGAGTGGAGGTAACCCTTCCGTTGCCGAGAATGCCCTGGCAGGAGGCGATGGACCGTTTTGGTTCCGATAAACCGGATACCCGTTTCGGCATGGAGTTAATCAATGTCTCCGATGTGGCAGAAGGCTGCGGTTTTTCCGTATTTACAGGAGCTTTGGAGAACGGCGGCTCCGTCCGTGGTATCAATGCAAAGGGGCAGGCGGGAATGCCCCGTAAGAAGATTGATAAGTTAGTGGAATTTGCCAAGGGCTACGGTGCTAAGGGGCTTGCTTATTTAGCCGTCAACGAGGATGGCACCTACAAATCCTCCTTTGCAAAATTCATGACCGAGGAAGAGTTAAAAGCTCTGGTGGCAGCCATGGAGGGAGAGCCGGGAGACTTATTACTCTTTGCAGCGGACAAAAATAAAATTGTCTGGAATGTGCTTGGCGCCCTCCGTTTAGAGCTGGCGAAGGAGCTGGATTTATTAGATCCGAATCAGTACAATTTCCTCTGGGTAACAGAGTTCCCGTTGCTGGAATGGTCTGAGGAGGAGAACCGTTTTATGGCAATGCATCATCCTTTCACCATGCCTATGGAAGAGGACTGGGAAAACATTGACAGCGACCCCGGCAGCGTTCGGGCAAAGGCTTACGATATCGTGTTAAACGGTACGGAGCTTGGCGGCGGTTCTGTCCGTATCCATCAGGATGATATCCAGGAAAAAATGTTTGAGGTTCTGGGTTTCACGAAGGAGCGGGCGCATGAGCAGTTCGGCTTCCTTTTGGATGCTTTCAAATACGGTGTTCCGCCCCATGCAGGGCTGGCATACGGCTTAGACCGTCTTGTGATGCACATGGTACACGCGGATTCCATCCGTGACGTCATTGCATTCCCGAAGGTAAAGGATGCTTCCTGCCTGATGACCCAGGCACCGGGAATTGTAGATGAGAAACAATTAGAAGAATTAGGTTTGGAAGTAGAGCTTCCGGCAGAGGAATAAAAGTAAGAGACACTTTTCTGAGTTTAACAATTTTTTGGATAAATTGCAGAAAAGTGTCTCTATTTTTTTGACTTTTTTTCACAAAAAAATTATAATAGGGGATAAGGAATGAAGGGGGACAGCAATGAAATCCATAAGAACGAAATTTTTAGTACTGATGCTGGTATGTGTTCTTTTGTCGGCAGCTGCATTTGCAGGGGTGGGAAGCTATACGGCAGGCGCATTGGTGGAAGAGGATTCGGTCCAGATTATGAATTTACTGTGTGGGGAACAGGCAAAAGAGATGGATATGATGCTGCTTTCGGTAGAGCAGGCGGTGGACACGGTATCCCGCTATGCGGAAGGACAGTTATCTGCCATTGGCGATATAAACGAAGAGAAAATATACTTTTTGCTATCCATGAAAAAGACAAAAGAACTAGCATTTAACGTGGCGGAAAATACCAGCGGAATGACAGCTGTCTATGTCTGCCTGAAACCGGATTTTTCTACTTCCATGGACGGGTTCTGTCTGGTACGGGGAGAAGGCGGGGCGGAGCTTGAAGAGAGCAGGGCAATCCGCGTTGCAGAGGATATTGAGTCGGAGGAAGGGCAGAACGAGTGGTACCAGAAGGTGGTGCAGGAGGATTTGTCTGTCTGGACCGTACCTCATCAGAGTATAGCAGACGGGAAAGAAGTCATATCTTACGTGGTACCGCTGCACAAGGACGGCAGTGTGGTGGGCGTGATTGGCATGGATGTGGAGATGCAGGTGTTAAAGGATTATGTAGATTCCGTGAAGATTTATGATACCGGCTATGCGTTTTTGGGTGATAAGGAAAAAAATATTTATTATCACAGAGATTATCCTGACGGGCTGCAGGGGGGAGAGGTTCACGGCAACCTGCGGCAGATTATGCGCCTGTTGTCGGAGGGAGAAGAAGGAGTTTGTCTTTACGATTACCGCTGGGGGGAAGAGCAGAAGAAGCTGAGCTTCTGTACCCTGAGAAATGGCATGCTTTTGATTGTGACGGCGCCGGAGAAAGAAATCTGTGCGGTGCAGAACAGGATGACGGTGCAGTCGTTGGTGGTTCTGGTGCTTATCATTGTGATTTCCGTATTGTTGACGGTGCAGGTAACCAGAAGGATTACTGCCCCCTTAAAAGAACTGACCAGAGCGGCGGAGCGGGTAGCCGGAGGGGACTTGAGCGTCTCCATAGAATGCAGTACCCGGGACGAAGTCGGGGTATTGGCCAAGAGCTTTGAACAGACTGTAAAAAGCCTAAAGCAGCACATGGATTATATCAACAAGCTTGCATACACAGATGCCATGACCGGGACAATGAATAAAATGGCGTATAAGGAAGCCGTCATTTCCATAGAAAAGCAGATGGAAGAAGGAACAGCGGAGTTTGCGGTGGTTGTCATGGATATCAACAACTTAAAGAAGATTAATGATAATTTCGGGCATGAGTTTGGCGATATGTTGATTCGTGATTCGGTGTCCATTATCCAGAGCACCTTTAAGGAGAGCACCATTTACCGTATCGGCGGTGACGAGTTTGTAACGATTCTGAAAAATGATGATGTGGGGAAAAAAGCGGAATATCTGTCCGTTTTTAACGATGAAATAACCAGATTTAACCGCAATAATACCAAGTATGAGCAGAAGGTGCAGATTGCTATCGGAATTGCGGTGTATATTTTCGGGGAGGATAAGAGTTTCCAGACGGTATTCCGCAGGGCAGATTCGGTAATGTATGAAAATAAAATGGCATTAAAGGCGTCGGAAAAAACGACGGATTGACAGAAAAGAGGGAGGCGTAAGCAACCTTCTTTTTTTATGCACACGGGTGCGGAGAGGAAGGAAGCAGCAAGAGCTGCCCGCACCCGGCGCAGCGAGCAGGGGAAGAAGAAGCTCCCCTACTCGATTTTTGACAGGAAAGACCCTGCTATATAAAAAATTAAAATAAACAGTATATAACAGTTGACAACAGTTATATACTGTTGTATACTGTTTATACAAGGAGAGAAACAAATGAAAATCATGATTAATCATTCCTCCATGCAGCCCATCTATGAGCAGATTGTAGAACAGGTAAAAGCGCAGGTGCTGCATGGGACATTACAAAGCGGGGAGCCGCTGCCCTCGGTCCGGTCGCTTGCCGGAGAATTGAAAATCAGCGCCCTGACAGTAAAAAAAGCCTATGACTTCTTAGAGCAGGAGGGTCTGGTGGTGACTGTTCATGGGAAAGGAAGCTTTATCGCAGAGAAAAACAAGACTCTTTTAGAGGAAGAGTGGAAAAAGGAAGTGGAGGACGCCTTTGCCGCGGCAGTGAAAAAAGGCAGAACCTATGGACTTTCCGATGAAGAGCTGCGGGAAATATTTGCAATTGTTATGGAGGAACCCTGATGTTAAAATTGGAAAATGCAGAAAAGAGTTATGGAAACTTTCATTTAAAATGTTCACTTGAGGTGGCACCGGGACAGATTACCGGGCTGATTGGAGAAAACGGAGCGGGAAAGAGCACCACCTTTAAGATGATTTTGAATCTGATTTCCGCTGACCGCGGGACCATACGGGTCATGGGAAAACGCCCGGAGGAGCTGACGGCGGAGGATAAGGAGCAGATTGGTGTGGTGCTGCCGGACTCCGGTTTCAGCGAGTATTTAAGAATCAAGGATGTGGCAGGCATATTGAGACAGTTTTACCATACCTATGAGGAAGAGGCGTTTTTGGAGATGTGCCGTCATATGGGGCTGCCTCTTGATAAGAAAATCAGTGAATTTTCTACGGGTATGAAAGCGAAGTTAAAACTCGCCGCAGCCATGTCCCATGAGGTAAAGCTTCTGATATTAGATGAACCTACCGCCGGGCTTGATGTGGTGGCGCGGGATGAAATTTTAGAGACGCTCCAGCAGTACATGGAGCAGCATCAGGACTGTGCCATCATCATCAGCTCCCATATTTCCACGGATTTGGAGAAAATCTGTGATGATTTGTATATGATACACCAGGGAAATATCATTCTTCATGAAGAGACGGATGTACTTCTAAGCAACTATGGCATTCTGAAGGTGGAAGAAAAGGTTTATCCGTCCTTAGAAAAGGAATATCTGCTGCGGAGGAAAAGAGAGTCTTACGGCTACAGCGTGTTGACGGATAAGCGGCAGTTCTTCCGGGAAAATTACCCGGAGATGGTGTTAGAAAAGGGAAATATTGACGAAGTCATTACCATGATGGTGAAAGGAGAACGGGTATGAGAGGATTGTTGATGAAGGATTTTTATCTTATGGCAGGCCAAAAGCGATTTTTTATCATCGTGTTTGCTATAGCAGCGCTGTTTATTATCACAGGGCAGAATGAAACGTTTATTGTGGGGTATGTGACGATGTTATGCGGAATTTTCGCTGTTACTACCATACATTATGACGAATTTAACAAGGGAAACATCTTTCTTTTTACGCTGCCTTTTCAGAGAAAACAGTATGCGTTGGAAAAGTATCTCTTTGGAATTATCGCCGGAGGGACGGCATGGATTGTCAGCTTTGCAGTGGTAATGATTTTCCGTTACGGAAGAGAAAAGATGGATGTAAGAGAATGGGGTGTTTCCATGCTGACGTATCTTCTTGTGCTGCTTCTGATGTTAGCTGTTATGATACCCATCGAGTTAAAATTCGGCGCAGAGAAGGGAAAACTGGCAACCTTCGTGCTGTTCTTTGTAGTTTTTGGAATGTTCTTCTTTGCGACAAACATTTTCGAGGAGGCAGGGATTGACGTATCCGCCATGGCAGAACAGATGAATCTGGCAAAACTGGCATTGGGTGCCGTGGTTGTAACTTTGCTGATATTAGCTGTGTCTGTTTCTGCCAGCATAAAAATTATGGAAAAGAAGCAGTTCTAGTGTAACCGGAAGCAGAACAGCGCCTTCTGCCAGTAATTTCATCTCGAAAATGTCGGAATTTAGGGTTTACAAATCGACAAAAAAATAGGATAATATTCACACAGATATCATATGATTTTTAACAGATTAAGTGGGGAAATGGCCTATGGAAATTAAACGCTTAGGAGAAAATAAAATCCGTTGTGCTTTGACAGAAGAAGAAATCAAAGACATGGGATTTGAGATTGATGAGATTATTGGAAACGGAGACACTACCCAGCAGTTCATGCGGTTAGTATTAAGCCTTGTGGAAGAGCAGGAGGACATTAACATAGAAAATATTTCACCGATGGTAAAAGCGGAGCTGCTTTCTGACCACAGCATGGCAATCACCTTTGGCGGGGATTCGGATTTGAGCTTTAAAGATTTGATGAACACCATCAATCAGCTTATGGGACAGATGACACCGGAGAAGATGGAAGAGTTTAAGAACTTAAGCCGGGAGGAAAAACAGGATATGGTGGACGCCTTTTTAGAGAAACGTCAGAAAGAGGAAAAGAAAGAGGCGAAAAAGGAAAAACCAAAACAGCCTATGACCTGTGCCCTGGTATTTTCTTCCTTTGATAAGGTGGTAAAGATGTGCCATGCCTGTTTTCAGGAGAGGATTCCTGAGAGCAGCCTATACAAATTAGAGGGAGAATACTTCCTTGTGATGGACTTCTCTAACTTTGCCAAGGAGGAAATGCGCACCTTTGCCTTTGCTGCCGTGGAGTATGATGACGGTCGTTTTTCTAATGAGGGGCAGATTGCCTATATTGTCGAACACGGTCAGAGTATTGTTAGAAAAGAAGCGATTCAAACACTGATGGCATTGTAACATATTGATAAAAATGATTTTGTAAATAGATAAAATCCTAAAATCCCAGAGCAAACTTTGGTAAAATTGCCGAAGAAGTTTTTGCTCCATAATCTACTAGATGTGCTATCATAGTGGAGGTGCAAATACAGTATTTAGTTACAGCGGCGATGGTGGCACCGGCGGGGAGCAAGACGGGCTTGTCCCTGTCAACGCACTGTAGCGAAAATATAAGACGAAAATGGAGAAAGGTTATGAGTACAGAGCAGCTTTGGGAACTAGAAGAGGTAAAGAGCCGTTTGTTGAGGCAGGCGTATCGTATGAAACAGGAGTGTCCGCATATGTCGCCGGTGGGATTAGAGAGTGAGCTGTATGCGACGATTATGGCAGAAGTCAGAGATATCACCCGCAGAATACAAAGGAGCGCAGAAGCATAGAGTACAGATGATATGCAGCCGGGAAAATATTCCCGGCTGCTTTTTGATTCTTGCTGTTCACTCCCTACGGTCGTTCCAGTGAACAGTAATTTCTGAGGGCAGAATAGAAAAATAATGGATTTATAGTGCTGGACAGAAGAATAGAAAATGATTATAATTTTATAAGTAGGAAGAGAGCAGAAGAGGGGTTTTTACATGAATGAGATTATTACCAGATTAAATGAAATTGAGGAAAAAGCAGAGGCGATTATCAGCGATGCAAAATCCCGGAAGGAGCAGTTGGTTTTCCGGATGGAGCAGGACAAGAGTGAGATAGACGGCAGGATAGAACAGGCTGAGCGGGAGACGGAACAGCGCCTTAAGGAGCGATTTTTCGGGGAAACGAAACAGCAGATTGTCCGCATGGAGGACAAGACGAAAGAAGCGGAGAGCCGTTTAGAAGAGGAGTTTGCCCGGACAAAGGAACAGCGGGCGGAAGAATTGTTCCAAAAAATCATACAGATGTAACAGCGGGAACATGCGGAACGGAAAAGGAGCAGAATGATGTCAGGTGGTTTGTTGGAATACAGCGGATTGGTGACAAAGACAAAGGCGATGAGCGGCAGGCTGTTAGAGGAAGAGGACTATCTCAGGCTTTCGGAGTATGAGACGGTGGACGCTTTTATTTCCTTCTTGCGGGAAGCGGAGGGGTATGCGCCGATTTTTGCCAGCCATGAGGAAATTGCCCACCGGGGGCAGGTGGAGGCGGTAATCCGTAACTCCCTTTACGGAGATTACAAAAAGCTTTACCAGTTTGCCCGTGGGGAGCAGCGGGCGGGACTAGAGCTTATCTTTTTCCGCTATGAGGTCAATGTGCTAAAGACTTGCTTAGAATATGCCATGACAGGGAGCCATTATGAATTAGGCTATTTAAAGCTGATTTTTGACGGACATGCCTGTTATGATGCCGGAATGGCGGCACAGGCGGAGAGCTTTGGAGAGCTTTTAGCGGCGGTGGCAGGTACGGACTACGAGCGGTTTTTACACCGCATGTCGGAAAACGGGCAGATGAGCTATGCAGATTACGCCTTTGGGCTAGATGTATATTACTATAAGAATGCCTGGAAACGAAAACAAAAGATACGGGATAAAAATGTAAAGCAGATGATGGAGATTTTGCTGGGAACAGAAATCGACTGGCAGAATATTATGTGGATATACCGCTCGAAGCGCTTCTATCAGATGAAGCCTGCGGATATTTACGTCAATCTCATTCCCGTCACCTATCGCTTGAAAAAAGACCAGCTGCGGCAGATGATAGAGGCGGAGACGGTGGAGGGATTTACGGAGCACTTGGCGAAAACCGTTTATTTCAAGGGAAAAGATGCCGTTGCCAGCCTGGGGGAGGAACTTACGGAGCAGAAGATTATGGAGAAAACCTACCGTCTTGTCTGCAGGAAATACCCCATGTCCTTAGCTCCGGTGCTGAAGTTTTTATATGATAAAGAACACGAAATAGACCTTTTGACTTCCATCTTAGAGGGAATCCGTTATCAGCTTCCCGCAAGGGAAATCAAAGAGCTGGTTTTAACAATGTGAATGGAGGGTTTTTAAAGTGGTAGAAAAAATGAAATTGCTTCACATCACAGGCCCCAAAGCGGACATTGACCGGGTAATGGATACATATCTGAGTAATTATGAAATTCACTTTGAGAATGCCATTGCCAGCCTCAATAATCTCGCCAATGTCCGCCCCTTTGTGGAGAGCAATCTTTATAAAGAGGAATATGCAAAAGCGAAGCTTCTCTGGGAGGGATTTGGCAGGGAGGACATGTTCCCCACGGAAAAAATGAAGGTGGAAGAGGCGGCGCAGGTCATTGACAGCATTTATGCCCTGGCGGAGAAAATCGTAACCCGGCAGGAGAAGTTAAAGCAGGAGCGGCTTGCGGCGGCAAAACTCGTGGAGGAAATAGAACCCTTCCGGGAATTAGATTATGAGTTTAAAAAGATTTTAGAGTTTAAGTTTATTGCATACCGCTTCGGGCGGATATCCAGGGACTATTACCAGAAGTTAGAGCGGTATATCCATGACACTGACCACATTCTGTTTTATGAATCCTACAGTGATGAGGATTATGTGTGGGGAGCCTATTTTGTCCCCAAAATGTATGTGGCGGAGGTGGATGCGGTGTGTCTCTCTTTTCATTATGAAAGGATTTACGTGCCGGATACCATTGAGGGCACCCCGGACGCTGCTTATCTGGAATTAGAGAAGCAGATAAAAGCCTATGAAAAGGAAGAACTTTCCCTGAAAAATAAGATGCGGGAGCTGTTAGAGAAGCATGAGAGGCAGTTAATTTGCGCTTACTATTCCCTACAGGCTTACTGCAGGAATTTTGATATCCGTAAAATGGCGGTCTGCACCAAACCCAAATTTGACGGCAACGGCATGAGCGAATATTATATTCTTTACGGCTGGATGAGCAGGCGGGACGCTGCCGGGTTAGAGCGGGATATCCAGGGGGATGATAAAGTCCATATCATGGAAGAGGACGTGGACGAAACCTCAATTTCAGGTCCGCCTACCAAATTGAGGAATCCCAAAATCTTCAAGCCCTTTGAGATGTTTGTGCAGATGTATGGACTGCCCGCCTATAATGAGATGGACCCCACGATTTTTATCGCATTGACCTACACACTGATGTTTGGCATTATGTTCGGGGATGTCGGGCAGGGCTTATGCTTAGTGGCAGGAGGCTTTATCCTGTATAAACTGAAAAAAATGAATCTTGCAGCGATTATCTCCGTAGCGGGTATCTGGTCTACGGTATTCGGTTTCCTTTACGGCAGTATTTTCGGCTTTGAGGATATCTTAGAACCGGTGTGGATGCGCCCCATGGACAATATTATGACCACGCTGATGCTTGCTATCGGCTTCGGTATGGCGCTTATCTTAATTGCCATGGTGATAAATATCGTAAACGCCATCCGGGCAAAAGATATGGGCAGAATGCTCTTTAGCGCCAGCGGCGTTTCCGGTATTATCTGTTACGGCTGTGTGGTCATCTGTATTGTGCTCTATGCCACAGGCCATGCACTTCCCGCCACGGGAATATTAGCGGTGGCATTAGGTATTCCGCTGCTTGCCATTATGCTGAAAGAACCGCTCTCCAATTTATTGGAGCGCAAAAAGAAAATTCTTCCGGAGGGAAGCAAAGTAATGTTCTTTGTGGAGGCGCTGGTGGAACTGTTTGATGTGGTATTAAGCTACGCCACCAACAGTATCTCCTTCGTCCGTGTGGGTGCCTTCGCTCTAAGCCACGCCGGAATGATGGGCGTGGTAATGACACTGGCAGGCTACGAGAGCGGCTCCCCCAACATGATTGTGGTGGTGCTGGGAAATATCTTAGTCAGCGGCCTTGAAGGCCTGGTAGTGGGAATACAGGTATTGCGTCTGGAATATTACGAGATGTTCAGCCGTTTTTATAAAGGTACAGGAAAACCGTTCCAATCATTTTTTAAGAAAGCGTCAGGAGGAAAATAACAATGGCAAAAATTATTTTAACAGTAATCTTAGTTTTCAGTATGGTAATTCCCTTTGGAGGCTATTATCTCTCCAGAAAAAAAGAACGCAGTTTCAAAGCGTCCTTAGCAGTCAACATCCTGCTGTTCTTCGGAACCTTAGTAACAGCTGACATGCTCTTATTCAGCGGACACATCTACGCAGCCGACACCGCAGCCGCTTCCGCTGAGGGCTGGCGCTACTTAGCCGCAGCCCTCTCCACCGGACTCTCCTGCATAGGCGCCGGTGTAGCCGTAGCCAGCGCAGCTTCCGCCGCCATCGGCGCCCTAAGCGAGGACTCCAGCATCATGGGTAAAGCATTAATCTTCGTAGCTCTGGCGGAATCCATCGCCCTATATGGCTTATTGATTTCCTTCTCTATCTTAGGCTAAATAGAAGTAATACGTTGTTATTGTCAGAAAACAGCTTGAAAGTGTCGGTGTCCTCCGGAAGTCCCTTTGGAAAACGCCGGTGCTTAGCGAGGTACTTTCAAACAGGCTTGACTGTTTTGCTTAGCATCCGTTGCGTTTTTCACGGAGCGAGAGCGTGACTTCAGGAGGGCACCGACACTTTCAAGCGTCCCTCTAACAAAAAACCCATCTATTTCAGGAAGAAGGGAAACCACCATGAAAATGTTCTTAATCAGCGACAACATAGACACCTACACCGGTCTGCGCTTAGCCGGCGTAGAAGGCGTCGTCGTCCACGAACGGGAAGAATTAAAAACCGAACTGGATAAGGTATTTGCAGACAAAGAAATCGGCATCGTACTCCTGACGGAGAAATTCGGCAGGGATTTCCCGGATTTGATAGACGAGGCAAAATTGAACCGCAGAATCCCCTTGATTGTGGAGATACCCGACCGCCATGGCACCGGGCGCAGCAAGAATTTTATAACAGATTATGTAAATCAGGCAATCGGGCTGAAACTCTAGCGGCAAAGCCGCCATGTCCGGAAACCTGAATGAAATGAGGCAATTATGGAAATCAACGAAAAATTAGACATTTTCTTTGAGGCAGCGATTGCAGCGGCAAATAAGCAGAGCGCAGAAATCTTAGAAGAGCAGAAAGAAGCTTATCAGCAGGCAATCGGAGACTATGAAAAAAGTAAATTAGCAGGGCAGAAAACAAGGGAGCGTGCCATGGAGGCGCGAATCAGAAAAGAGGCCAACCGCAGGGTGTCAGAACAGGCAATGCTGCAGAAGCGCGCTTACCATGCGGCAGTGGAAGAGAAAAAAGAAGCCTTATTTGCCTTGGTGGAGGAAAAATTAAAGGATTACTGCGACAGCAGAGAATACGAAGAGTTTCTGGTACGCCATATTAAGCAGGCGAAAGCTTTTGCTAAAGGGGAGGAAATCGTCATTTACCTTGCGCCGACGGACATTGCAAAGAAGGAACGGTTAGAGCGGGAGACAGGTATTTCCTTAGAAGTGAGTGAGGAAAACTTTATCGGCGGAATCCGTGCAGTGATTGCAGCAAAAAATATTTTGATTGACGAATCCTTTGCAGGCAGGCTGTGTCAGGAAAAAGATAATTATTCTTTTTAGTCAGGAGCGGAAAAACATGGGTGTAACAGGAAAAATTTATGGAATCAACGGTCCGGTTATCTCCATTTTAGGTAATCTCGGCTTCAAAATGAACGAGATGGTCTATGTGGGGGAGAAACGGCTGGTAGGGGAAGTCATCGGGCTGACCAGGGAGAAAACCACGGTACAGGTTTATGAGGAAACCTCCGGTTTAAAACCGGGCGAACTGGTGGAGGGGACCGGAGGCGCCATCAGCGTCACCTTAGCCCCCGGCATTCTGAATAATATTTTTGACGGAATCGAGCGTCCCTTAGAGGCAATCGCAGAAGAACACGGCGTTTTTATCCCCAAGGGGGCAGACGTAGACCTGCTGGATAAAGAAAGAAAGTGGGCGGCACACATTACCGTAAAGCCGGGTGATAAGCTTTACCCCGGCTCTGTCATCGCGGAGGTGCCGGAGACAAAATCCATCATCCATAAGGTAATGCTGCCGCCGGGAATTTCCGGGGAAGTACTGTCGATACAGCCCGACGGGGATTATACGATAGAGAATGAACTGGTGCGGATAAGGACAGATAAAGGGGAAGAGCTTTCCCTTACCATGACCCAGAAATGGCCCATCCGAATCCCAAGACCCATCGCAAAGCGTTATCCCGCGGACCGTCCCTTAGTGACAGGACAGCGTATCCTTGATACCCTGTTTCCTATTGCAAAAGGCGGCACAGCGGCGCTGCCCGGCGGTTTTGGAACGGGAAAAACCATGACCCAGCACCAGTTGGCAAAATGGTGTGACGCAGATATTATCATTTACATAGGCTGCGGGGAGCGTGGCAACGAGATGACGAATGTTCTCGAAGAGTTCGGGGAGTTAGAGGACCCTAAGACAGGAAATCTTCTGATGGATAGGACCACCCTGATTGCCAATACTTCAAACATGCCGGTGGCGGCAAGGGAGGCGAGTATCTATACCGGAATTACCTTAGCGGAATACTATCGGGATATGGGCTACCATGTGGCAATCATGGCGGACTCCACTTCAAGATGGGCGGAGGCGCTCCGTGAGCTTTCCGGGCGTTTGGAGGAAATGCCTGCGGAAGAAGGCTTCCCGGCGTATCTGGCTTCCCGGCTTTCTGCTTTTTATGAGCGGGCGGGTTATGTGGAAAATTTAAACGGCAGCGACGGCAGCGTCACCATCATCGGGGCGGTTTCTCCCCAGGGCGGCGACTTTTCTGAGCCTGTGACCCAGAATACCAAGCGTTTTGTCCGCTGCTTTTTGGCGTTGGATAAATCTTTAGCCTATGCAAGACATTATCCCGCCATCAACTGGCTTACCAGCTATTCCGAATATGTGGGGGATTTGTCCGAGTGGTACAGCCACAATGCAGGGGAAAATTTTGTGGACTGCCGCAATGAGATACTGAATATTCTCACCACGGAAAACCGTTTAAATGAAATTGTAAAATTAATCGGCAGCGACGTACTGCCGGATGACCAGAAATTGATTTTAGAGATTGCAAGGGTGATCCGTCTCGGATTCTTGCAGCAAAATGCGTTCCACAAAGAAGATACCTTTGTGCCTATGGAAAAGCAGTTGAAAATGATGGAGGTCATTCTTCATCTCTACGACAGGTGCAAAGACCTGATTGAGATGAATATGCCGATGGCTCTGCTGCGGGAGAGCGACGTGTTTGAGAAAATCATTGCCATCAAATATGATGTGCCAAATAATGAATTAGAGCGTTTTGAGAGCTATGACAGAATGATAGAAGCGTTTTATGAGCATTTAGTGTCAGTCAATGCCTGAGGAAAGGGAGGAAGGTTATGTCGATTGAATATTTAGGCTTAAGTGAAATCAACGGACCTCTGATTGCCATTGAGGGACTTCAGAATGCCTTTTATGATGAAATCGTGGAATTTCGCACGGATGGAAAGAAAAAATTAGGACGTATCGTGGAAATCAACGAGGACAAAGCCATGATACAGGTTTTTGAAAGTACGGCGGAAATGTCGCTGTTAAATACCCGCACTACCTTAACGGGACGTCCCATGGAAATCGCTCTGTCGGAGGATTTGTTAGGGAGAACCTTTAACGGTATCGGGCAGCCTATTGACGGCTTAGGCCCTGTCCGGCCGGAGGTGATGAGGGACGTGAACGGACAGCCCATGAACCCCTGCAGCAGGGAGTATCCGAGAAATTATATCCGCACGGGGATTTCCGCCATTGATGGTCTGACCACATTGATTCGTGGACAGAAGCTGCCGATTTTTTCCGGCAACGGACTGCCCCATGACGAGCTTGCCGCCCAGATTGTAGAGCAGGCGAGCCTTGGGGATGATGCGGAGGACAGCGGGCAGTTTGCCGTGGTGTTTGCGGCGATGGGCGTAAAATATGATGTGGCGGAGTATTTTAAGCGGCGGTTTGAGGAATGCGGCGCAAGCTCCCATGTGGTGATGTTTTTAAATCTCTCCAATGACCCGGTGGTGGAGCGTCTGATTACCCCGAAGGTGGCGCTGACGGCGGCGGAATATCTTGCCTTTGAGAAAAACATGCACATTCTTGTGATTTTGACGGATATGACCTCCTTTGCGGAGGCAATGCGTGAGGTTTCCTCCTTGAAGGGGGAAATCCCCAGCCGGAAAGGCTATCCGGGCTATCTTTACAGCGAGTTTGCAGCGCTGTATGAGCGTGCGGGCATTGTAAAGGGAGCTTCCGGATCTGTGACCCAGATACCGATTCTTACCATGCCAAACGACGATATCACCCATCCGATTCCGGATTTGACCGGATATATCACGGAGGGACAGATTGTATTAGAGCGTGCCCTGCACCAGAAAAATATTTATCCCCCCATCAATGTACTGCCTTCCCTGTCCCGTCTGATGAAGGACGGCATCGGGGCGAAGTACACCAGGGAGGATCATCAGGACGTGGCAAACCAGTTGTTTTCCTCCTATGCGAGAGTAGGGGAGGCGAGAGACCTTGCCAGCGTCATCGGTGAGGATGAATTATCTCCCATCGACAAGAAATATTTACAGTTCGGAACAGCCTTTGAGCGGGAGTTTGTGGGGCAGGGAGCGAATGAAAACCGTACCATTGCAGAGACCCTTGACATCGGCTGGCGGCTTCTTCACATTTTGCCGAGGGAAGAATTAGACAGGATAGATACGAAGATATTAGAGAAATACTGGGACAAAGAGGATTGATATGGGAGGTAGCCTATGGACCCGAATACATTTCCCACAAAAGGAAATCTCATACTGGCAAAAAATTCTCTGGCGCTGTCGAAGCAGGGCTTTGATTTGATGGATAAAAAACGGAATATCCTCATCCGGGAGCTGATGGATTTGATCGCGGAGGCGACAGATATCCAGGAGGAAATCGATACCACCTTTACTAACGCCTATCGTGCGTTACAGAAAGCCAATATTCAGATGGGGATTCATGAGGTGGAGCAGGTTTCCTTAGCGGTTCCGGTGGAAAATTCTATCCGTATCAAGCGTCGCAGCGTCATGGGAACGGAGATTCCCAAGGTAGAGTATGAGAAAAAGGAGCAGAAACCGGCATATTCCTTTTACCATACCAGAATCTCCTTAGATGAGGCGTGCGAGCAGTTTGAGAAAGTAAAGGAACTGACCATCCGGTTAGCGGAGATTGAAAACTCGGCGTATCGGCTGGCGTACAATATTAAAAAAACCCAGAAACGGGCAAATGCGCTGCAGAATATTACCATTCCTAAGTATGAGAATCTGGCGAAGGAGATACAGGAGTACTTAGAAGAAAAGGAGAGGGAGGAGTTTACACGGCTGAAGGTGATTAAGAAGATGAATGGGTGAATTTACGTAGGCTGTGTAGGCAGAGGTCACAAAGACAGAGCCTTCTTTGTGACCTCTGCCAATATCAGCTATCGAATAAGTTACGTTACGCTGCCGGGGGTATTCTTTTAGGTGGGATTTTTTGCGCATGTGGTGTTTGGTTTAGAAGAGAGAGTTGTCATATGTACGCAGGAGAATCCGGGAGACATGGCAATAAAAATAATTGAACCCCGGTAATAATTGTGCTACTTTGTATACAAAGCATATTTTCTACATACACAGTGAGAAAGATTTACGTGTATATCCAGAGGGACAATTCCCTGTTAAAACATATTTACGCTGATTGGTATTGAAAATCAGGAATGGATAGATTGATTATTCTCTTCCTCTCCGCAATATGGCATATGATACAGCAGAATACGAAAAGCAGGCAGCCGGAATAAGAAGAAAAACCAGAAAAGAGGGGAAACATCTGAGTGGAGGGGAATATCTGTATGGATATAGCAAAGACAGCAAACTAAATCCGGTGATAACCTTTGTGCTATACAGTGGAGCAGAAGAGTGGGACGGACCGGTTTCCCTGCATGAAATGATTGATTTTACGGATATTCCACAGTGCTTAAAAGAAATGACAAAAGAAAATTGGATAAAGGGAGGCAAAGTGGATATGTGTACGGCATTAACAAAATTGATTGCAGATGGACGAGATGAAGGAAGAAGAGAAGGTATCAGTCAAGGCATAGAGGAGAGCACCAGAAGAATCGTTTTTAATATGATAAAAAGAAATATGCCGGAGGAGGATATCTGCGCTCTTGCAGAATGCAGCCGGGAATTTGTGCATAAACTGAGAGAAAGTTCCGGGATAAATGAATAAAGAGTTGTCACAGTTGGCATAAGCAACAATTTCATATCAGAGTAACAGGGAAAAGGCGCATGGAGTAGTAAATTGAAACACTATACCATGCGTCTTTTTCACACTTATCTCACAGAAACCAGCTCCCTGTACCATCTTAAGGAATTTGCATAAGCATCATAAACAGTACTCATGGAAATATCTTTCAGCACCATTTGCCGTGATACTTCCTGCCAGTTGGCAGACTCATATTGGGTGATGAAATCCAAAATTTCTCCCAGAGGACCCTGGCGATAGATGAGAGCGTTTTCTATTTCGCGGGAAACCCTGATTAGCTGCAGGGCTTCTTCCATGGGCTTGTTTAAGATAATATCTAAGATGGAAAACAATCCCATCAAAAATACTTCGGAAGATTTTCCGGCAAGCTCGAAGGCGGGGGCGAGGTTCTCGGCAAATTTGGCGCGGAGCAGGGAGAGCCGGGTAACTTCGGTGGGTTTATCGGAACAAAGCTCGTTGACCAGAGCGGTGTTAATCCAGCGTCTCAGCTCTTTCTGACCTAACATGGCGGCGGCGTGGCGGATGGAGGTTATTTCTGAGTTGAATGCCATTTTATTTACCATTTGCAGCAGGAGAATAGCCAGAGCGGTGTCACGGCTGATGATGTCAGCGGCCTTGGTCAGGTCAAAATCTTCGGTGTTTACCAGATTCATCAATTCAATATAGTTGACTTTTAAGGGGGCTACTTCGGAGGCCCCTTTTGCGATGGGGAGACGGAAGAAGCTGCCTTCGAATAAGGAACAGCCGCCGTCTGCCTTTAATGCTTCAAATGCCTCCATGGTTTGGATATTGGAGGCGCCCAGCTTTAAGGAGGGGTAGAGCTTATTGAAATAGATTCGGGCTTTGGTGATATCCACCTTCTGACTGTCGATTAAAATGTAGTCCATGAGCTTTAGGATGGAGGCGCTGCTTTCATAGCTGGTTACCGGAAGATTGCGGATAGCAAGCCGGTAGCCCTGAGTTTTTAACTCTGTTAGCCGGTTTAAATACATTTCAATCGGGGGAATGGTGTTGTCAATCAGTAAAACCACCCGGTTGTGGGGTGCATCGCATTGTCCGGCAATATCGGAAAAGATGGAGATATTTCCGATGGATACAAAAACCTTGTCGGCGGAGGACAGGGTTTCGATGCCCATTGTCTCCATCAGCTCAAGTCCTGCAACGCGGGAAGCACCGTCATTCTGCCCGGTGCCAAGGAAACTGGGCTGTAGGAAAAAGTTGTGCTTCTGCGTAAACAGAGAATAGGCACTGACTTTTAAATTTTCATCAAATAAAGGAATTAGAGTAACTAGCATAGGCATTCTCCTTTGCAAGAAAAAATAAGTTTTTGTTAATTTTACTATACTATATTTTGGGAAAATTTACATTCTTTTTTCGCAAAAATATACGTATTTTTTATAATAATCCGATAAAAAATAAATTGTAAGAAATACTTGATATTTTTTTGAAATTGTGAAAAACTAGTAGTAAGAGTTCGAAAAAAATAGAAAGATGTGCAGTGATTGCGAAGGAAAACAGAAAGGTGGGGTTTTATGTTACAGCAGTGGAAAGAAACAGTAAAGCCGCAGGAAGAGGAGCTTTCTTCCCGTTTAAAGGCAGCCAGGGAAAAATTGCAACAACAGCAGATGAAGGTAAAGGAGCATAAGCTTCCGGTACTGGTTTTAGTGGAGGGCTGGGGAACTGCGGGTAAAGGCCATGTCATAGGACAGCTGATAAAAAATATAGACCCCCGCTTTTTTAAGGTAGCCTCTATGAAAGACCCCACGGAGGAAGAGAAAAGAAAGCCCTTTTTGTACCGCCATTTTGCCAATATTCCGGAGGCGGGGAAATTCTGTTTTCTGGATTCCGGCTGGATGAATGAGGTGGTGCGGGCGCGCCTTTATGGAAATATGGAGGACGAGGAATACGCCGCACGGATTGAGAGCATCAAGCGGTTTGAGAGACAGCTGACGGACAACGGCTATCTGGTGGTGAAGCTGTTTCTTCATATCGGAAAGAAGGAGCAGGAGAAACGTATCAGCCATCTGCTGGGAGAAAAGGATACCCGGTGGAGAGTCAGCAAAAACGACCAGTGGCAGAATGAACATTACCGTACCTGCTTAGAGGCATTTAGCAGTTATCTAAAGGATACCAATATGCCCCAGGCACCCTGGTACATCATAGATGCAAAATCGAAAAAATGGACGGAGTTGCAGGCGCTTGAAATTCTGACGGAGGGAATTGATGTTGCCCTTGCCAATAACACCATGGCGGTGCCGATTTTACAGAATGTATTTCCCATGGAAAAAATGCCGCTGCTCTCAGAAATTGATTTGGATAAATCCTTAGAGGACGCAGAGTACAGGGAAGAACTAAAGAGCCTCCAGCAGCGCTTAGGGGAACTTCACAACCGGTTGTACCGCAAGAAAGTGCCTGTTATTATCGCCTATGAGGGCTGGGATGCCGCAGGAAAAGGAGGAAATATCAAGCGTATCACCGGGGCATTAGACCCCAGGGGATATGAGGTGCACCCTATTGCAAGCCCTGAGCCCCATGAAAAGGCAAGACATTATCTCTGGCGGTTCTGGACCAGGCTGCCAAAGACGGGACACATCGCCATTTTTGACCGCACCTGGTACGGCAGGGTGATGGTAGAACGTTTGGAAGGCTTTTGCAGTGAAAACGACTGGAAACGCGCTTATAATGAAATCAATGAATTTGAGAAGGAGCTTCACGACTGGGGAGCTGTTATTATCAAATTCTGGGTGCAGATAGATAAGGATACCCAGTTAGAACGGTTCAATGACCGCCAGAATACGCCGGGAAAACAGTGGAAGATTACGGATGAGGACTGGCGGAACCGGGAAAAGTGGGATTTATACGAGGATGCCGTCAATGAGATGATACAAAAGACCAGCACCACCTACGCGCCATGGCACATTCTGGAATCCGTAGATAAAAAATATGCCAGAATCAAGGCTTTAAAAATCGTGGTGGAGGAATTGGAAAAAGTGCTTTCGTAAGGTATTCATATAAGATGTTTTATGTTATAATATAGCATATTTGAAAAGCAGGGAGTATTGACAATGCCGTACCTATTGATAACAGCAGCCGTTTTCTGGATGGATTTTTTTGTGAAAGCCCATATGGATAAAAAGTATGCCTGTAAGGTTACTCATCCGCGTTTTCGGGACAAAATACGGTTGGAAAAGTATTACAACAAAGGCGCTGCGCTGAATTTTCTTGCCGCAAGACCGAGACTGTTGCGCAGCATCCATACCGTCGTACTGGCGGTTGTGGCTGTCATGTATTATCTGCTGCTTAGAGTGCAGGGGAAGCCCCTTTCTAAGATGGGGACTTCCCTGTTGCTTGGCGGGGGACTGAGCAATCTTTATGACCGCTATGCCAAAGGCCATGTGGTGGATTACTTTCATGTAAACATAGGGCCGGCATGGTTTCGGAATATTATTTTTAATTTATCCGATTTTTGCATTTTTATCGGAGCAGTATTAGCGGCGGCAGGAAGCGAGCAGCCGTAAAAGGAAAACGGGGACAGGGACATGACACGGGAAACTTATCAGAGAATGACGGAATACATAAAAAAAGACCCAAAGAAGGTATGGCGAATCAACCGGATAAACCAGCTTTTGACAGGGATTGTGTTTTGTGCGTATCCGTTGTTTTTGTTCATGTTATTTTTAGAAAAGGAAGCTTTTTTAATCCGGGCGGTGGTTGTTCCGGCGGTTTCTTTCGGGGGAGTGACTCTGTTCCGGTATCTGTTAAATGTACCCCGCCCTTACGAAAAATTTGAATTAGAGCCGGTATTAGAGAAGGATACCAGGGGAAAATCCTTTCCCAGCCGCCATGTGTTTTCCGTTTATATGATTGCTGCTACGGTGTTTGTTTACCATCCCGATGCAGGAGTTGTGTTGGGGGTACTGGGGCTGTTTCTTGCAGGTATCCGGGTGGCAGGAGGTGTTCACGAGCCGAGGGATGTGATCGTCGGAGCAGTTATCGGGATTTTGTGCGCCGTCGTGGGATATTATTTCATACCGATAGCTTAGGGATATTATAAAAAGCAGGGGGAAACAATATGGAAGAATTTATAAAAAATGGTTTGAATATGGCGCAGATGGAGTATGTGGTACAGCTCTTTAATCCAAGTATGGACGATTATTTGTATGTCTATGATTTGAAGGAAGATTATTACCGTATTTCTTCCCATGCCACCGAGCGTTTTTTTATGGAGACGGACCATTTTTTTGACGCCGAAAAAGAGCATATGAGATTTGTCTATGAGGAGGATGTGCCGCTTCTGGCGGAAGAACTGCGGCAGGTGAAAAGCGGAACGCTTCTGTTTCACAATCTGCATTACCGCTGGCTGGATAAACAAGGAAAGCCTATCTGGATTAACTGCCGTGGGAAGGTCTTAAAGGATGAGAGCGGGGAGCCGGCATTTCTTATTGGCTGTATCAATGAAATCGGAAAACGCCAGAAAGCTGACAATGCCACAGGGCTTTTGGGGGAGACAAGTCTTTCTATTTATGTGAAGCAGTATGAGGGAAAGCTGCCGAAGGGATTTTTCCTGCGGTTAGGCGTGGACGATTTTAAGGACATTAATGGTGGTCTGGGAATAGAGTACGGTGATTTTATTTTAAAATGGCTTGCGGACTGTATCAGCGAGAACATTGAGCCGGGGCAGAAAGCCTACCGCCTGTTTTCCGATGAATTTATGGTGGTGGATTTTAACGGCGGAAACAGGGACAAGGCCATCCGCTTTTATAAGAGTGTGAGAAAATCCATTGATTCTTTTATTGAAGAGAACGGCTACCAGTCTATTTTTACCATTTCCGGCGGTATTTTGAGTACGGAAGGAATTGACGGGGAATACGAAAGCGTCATGAAACTCTCGGAATTTACCTTAGGGGAGGCAAAAGCCAATGGAAAAAACCGCTGTTGCGTCTTTGACCCGCAGCATTATCAGCTATTTCTCCGGAGAAAGGACTTAGAGGCGCAGCTCCATCATGCGGTAAACCATGATTTTGAGGGCTTTGAGGTGTATTTCCAGCCTATCGTGGACGCAGGGGATTATAGCTTGAAGGGAGCGGAATCCCTCATGCGGTTTACCCTGCCGAGTGGAGAGCGGGTGTCTCCGGCGGAGTTCATCCCGCTGTTAGAGGAAACCGGACTGATTATTCCTGCCGGGAAATGGCTGTTGCGCCATGCCTTTTCCCTCTGCGCAAAATGGCAGAAATATATCCCGGATTTCAGGGTCAACGTTAATCTCTCCTATGTTCAGGTGATGAAAAGTCAGGTACTCAAGGAGATTATGGCAGCCATCGAGGAAAGCAGCATAGCGCCGGAGACGGTGGGCATTGAGCTGACAGAGAGCGGCTACTTAGATTCCAGCCCCCATTTTAGGAAGCTGTGGTCGGGCTTAAAGAAGAACGGCGTACAGATTATTTTGGATGATTTCGGAACGGGATATTCCAATCTGCACTGTCTGGGGGATTTAGAGCCTACTTACATAAAAATTGACCGTTCTTTTACTGCAAAGGCGTTGAACAATCAGTATGAGCGCAACCTGATGGTGCAGATTATTGAGATGAGCCACAGCTTAGGCCTAGGAATCTGTATTGAGGGCATTGAGACGAAGGAGGAGCTTGCCATTATGGAGCGGCTTGCGCCGGACTATATCCAGGGCTATCTTTTTGGCAAGCCCAATGAGGAAAATGATTTCGAGCAGAAATTTATTCTGACGGATTCTGCAGCTTCCGGTATTCCCGTGGGGTCTGCCCAAAACGCTTTTTAAAGGTACGGTTAAAATAGGATAGATTCTCAAATCCTACTTCCTCTGCGATGGCGAGAATGGAGGAATCGGAGGAGAGCAGCAGACGGGACGCCATGGTGAGCCGGTATTCGTTGAGGTATTCAATGAAGGAGGTTCCCATGGTGTTTTTAAAATATTTCATAAAATGGGACTGGCTTAATCCCACTTCCTGCGCAATGTCTTCAATGGTAATTTTGTTCATATAATTATTTTCGATGTATTTTAAAATCAGCTTCATTTTTTCTAAGGATTTATAGTTTTTCTTCTGGGGCTCCCTACTGCTGCACTTGTGGAACAGGATAAAAAAGAACATGAAAAGCTGGCTCTTGATAAAGAGCTGGTATCCTGTGGGATTGGTCTTGCTGATTTCGTCGTTGGCATCGATGCAGGCGGCAATCTCATGATAGTGGGGGCTGTCCGGCGTATAGAGCAGCGGCACTGAGACGTTTCCGGAAAGCAGCGGCAGAAAGAAATCCGTGTTGCAGGTATCCGTCTTTTTGGAAATCAGCATGTTGGGATGGAAAATGATGTTTTCATATTCCATGCTTTCATTCTCAAACTGCTCGATAGAGTGGAGCTGCCCCGGCAGAATCAGTGCAATGGTGCCGGCAGAAACCGTGTGCTGGGTGAAATCTACATTGATAATGCCCGTTCCCTTTTTAATATAAATCAGTTCCATCTCGTCGTGCCAGTGGATAGGTACGTAGGGAAAGTCCAGCGGGATGGAACAGAGGTAGGTGATGTAGGGAAACAGGGGGTTGCCGTGTAAAATTTTTTCCTGATAATTTTCGTATTCTAAGATGTTCATGACCGGGTAACCTTTTCCTTGAAATAGGGTTTACATTTTGACTAAAAAAAGCTATAATATATTCACAAGGCAGTCGGAACGATAGACGCAACCTATCCGTTTCCGGCAGTTATAGTTGACAAAAATAGCGTCCTACTTTACCAGAGCGGGGACGCTATTTTTTATGCTTGTTATTGTCGCTGTTAAAAAAGCTGCTACGGCAATAAGAACCATTACAAATGCAAATAAATCACTATATGTAACGTACATAAAACCACTCCTTTCCTCAAGGCTCAGAAAGCAGATGGTGCGCCCTTCCGGCTGCCATGTCAGTATATTTTATCTATGATTTTTCTTCATTCCGCTATTAGTTTAACATAAATTGTTGAAACTGGGAATCAAAAACAGCCTTTTGAATAAGATTCAAATGACGGGAGGGTAAGATTTGATGCGGGAAACATTTTAAAATAAATAAAATTAATGTATAAAAAAATGCAACATTTCTTATAAAAATGTTGCATTTTTTTATTACACATATTATATCGGAACATGGTTTTAAAACTTTAGCCTTTTTTTCAATTTTTATAAAAATCTATTTCCATAAAGATGGAATCCCGCTCATCCTGCTCAATTCCCAGATATTTTTTTGTCACAGCATAAGAAGAATGATTGTAAATATCCATCAGAAGCGCAGGCGGCGTGCCCTGCTTCCAGGCATAGTAGCCGAAGGTTTTCCGCAGGGAGTGACAGCTGATATGCTCCTCGTGCAGGGCGTCCTCAGCGGCGTGCTTCACAATGCGGTATGCCTGGGAACGGTTCAGAGGTGCAGTGTAATCGGTGCTTTTGGTAAAAATATAGTTATCTGAAGTAACGGCTTTCCGTTCTTTTTTTAATGCATCCAATGCCTTTTTTACATGGCTGTTTATGGCAATCACCGTTTTCTTTCCGGTCTTTTTTTCCCGAATAAACAGATGAGTATGATAACATTTTTGCTCAAAATTATAAACGTCCTGCCAGCGCAGCGACAGGATGTCACTGATACGCAATGCCGTGTGCAGACCTAGGACAATCAGGGCTTCGTTTCGCGGCGAAGGCTGAACATCCTGATAATAATTTATAAATTTCTGTAATTCTTCTTTTTCTCTGATTGGTTGTGCTGTTCCCATAAATTCCTCCCTTTCTACAGAAGTAAGAACGCTCCTGCTCTTTTGTATTTGCACCAATATTATAAGAATTGTTGCATTTAATGTCACTGGTAGGAATGAAAGTAAAACAAGGAGGTTTTTATGCTGAAACTTACATTGCGTCCGGGAGAATTTCTTGATATCGGAGAAAACGTCCGGGTGATTTTTTCCGGAGGCTCATCCAACAACATTCATCTGTTAGTGGAGGCGCCACGGGAGATTAATGTGGCAAGAAGCTCTGCAGGAGGAAACGGAAAGACGCCCTACTACAGGGACAGAGATATTTCCCTACAGGCGAAACGTGAGATTACAGAGATTATCAGACGGGAAAAACGCAGCGGGAAAAGCAGGGAAACAGGAATGCTGCTTCCGGCGGAAATGAAACAGAAAAAAGAAGGATAAGAGCAGGGTAATAATGCCGGACTATCCTAGGGGTCAGGCTTATTATAGAGGCATTTGCGAAGCGAATGCAACAACAGCATTTACAAAGCGAATGCAGCGTCAGGAAAAAGACGCAGGAAACAAACGGGAACGGATTCCCAAAATAAGCCGCAGATGCAAACCGCATTTGCAGGAGAAAAATTTATCACACGGAGGTAAAAATTTATGGTAGTACAGCACAACATGTCAGCGATGAACGCAAACAGAAACTTAGGTATCACAACAGGCTTACAGGCAAAATCTTCTGAGAAGTTATCTTCCGGTTACAGAATTAACCGTGCAGCAGATGATGCGGCAGGTCTTTCTATTTCGGAGAAAATGAGAAGTCAGATTCGTGGTTTAAACAAAGCTTCTGATAACGCACAGGATGGTATTTCCTTAATTCAGACTGCTGAGGGTGCATTAAATGAGCAGCATTCTATCTTACAGAGAATGCGTGAACTTTCCGTTCAGGCAGCCAACGGCGTTGAGACAGATGATGACCGTGAGGCGGTTCAGAACGAAATCAGCCAGTTACAGGACGAGTTGACAAGAATTTCTGAAACAACTGAGTTTAATACAATGAAATTGTTAGATGGCAGCCGTTCCGGTGGTGCATCAAGCACAGGTTCCGGTCCGAAGTTTGGTGTAGTGGATGCAGGAATATCTGGCGGTGGTGCATTGATTACATCTAGTGTAGCGGGAGTAGCAGTAAAGATTGCAGCAGCGGCTACAAATAAAGAAGGACAGGAATCTGCTATCTGGGATGAGGCAGGAACAAAGCTGACATTAAATCTCGCTGCAGGTAAAGTGTATACGCAGGATGAAATTGATGAGTTGGTAGCAAATGCAAAACAGGAGGATAGCACTGCAACTAATGCACCGGCTGATATTAAGATTACTCTGAAAAATGGAGTTATGACAGCAACAGACGCTGAGGTCAGTGATGCGACTGTTGGAGGTGCAAAAGCTACTTCTACGGCAGTGACGGTAACCGGAAATTTTGTAGGTGCAAACAAAGTTAGCTTTACTGCAAATAAATATGGAACTGAATTTAACGATACAAAGTTCAATATTACATTTACGGCTGAAAGTGGCAAAGAAAATGTTTCCGTTACGTCAGGAAAAACTGCAATTAAAATTGATGGAACAAATGCGGTAACCGCAGGAGAATATGATATTAATCTTGCAGCAGGTAAAGAATATACCGCTGCAGATATTGAGGATATCTTAAAAGAGGCAGGATTTGACTTTGACGTTAAATTAGAAGGTGCAACACCGGACGAACCGAATACGGTATTTGCAACAGGTTCAGGAACAAAATTCACCGGAATTACAATGGCAAATGGTGCAGGTCTTGGAAGTGAAAAGGCTATGTGGGGACAGGCAGGCTATGATGGTGTTTCCACAGGTGATGGTATTACCTTACAGATCGGTGCAAACGAAGGTCAGACCATGAGCTTCTCCTTAGAGAACATGAGCGCAAGAGCACTTGGAGTAGATGGCAATAAGGTAGATTTAAGCACACAGAAGGGAGCACAGAAAGCTACCACCACCATTGATGCTGCCATCAAGAAAGTATCAGAACAGCGTGGTAGAATGGGTGCTATCCAGAACCGTTTGGAGCACACCATCGCAAACCTTGACACTGCAGCTGAGAATACCCAGAATGCAGAATCACGTATCCGTGATACCGATATGGCAGAAGAGATGGTTGAGTACAGTAAGAACAACATTCTTGCACAGGCAGGACAGTCTATGCTGGCTCAGGCGAACCAGTCTACACAGGGTGTACTTTCCCTCTTACAGTAAGGTAAGATTTACAGTAAGGTAAGATTTACGGTAATAGGATAATAAATAGTTGTAATAGTTCAG
This sequence comes from Lachnospiraceae bacterium, assembly GCA_021770785.1. GTDB lineage: Bacteria > Bacillota > Clostridia > Lachnospirales > Lachnospiraceae > Roseburia. The sequence continues at coordinate 29,041 of JAETQH010000001.1, read as the reverse complement.
AAGGAGCCGCTGCAGTTTTGCCGCGGCTCCTTTGATACTAGGAGATTAGATTGAAAACTAACGTTCCGGAATGGAGATTAAAATGCAATACTATCGTTTAAGTACAAACAAAGAGTTTTCCTGCATTGGAGCAAAATGTCCCGATACTTGCTGTGCAGGGTGGAATATTGACGTGGATAAGCAGGCAGGAGATTCGTATTTAAAGGAAGGGGGAGAGTTTGGTGATAAACTGCGTGTGTCAATCGTTCCTTTTTCAAAACAATATAGAATTAAGCTGGATAAGGATGGACGCTGTCCCATGCTGACAGATAAAAATTTATGTGAGATATATCAGAACCTGGGAAAGGATAAGATGTGTATGGTCTGTAAGACATACCCTCGTTTTATAATAGCAGCAACGGAAAACTGCAGCTTTGCAGGTTATAGTCTTTCTTGTCCAGAGGCAGCAGGGAGATTATTAAGTCAGAAGGAGCCGGCAAAGATAAGTCTTTATGAAAAGGGGGAAAACATGCCTGTTTCGAAAGAAAAACAGGAGCATTTTGATAATTTGATGGCGGGGCTAAAGCTTTCTCTCGGTATCTTGCAATATCGCAAGTTATCTATTACAGAGCGCCTGCGGCTGCTGATATTTTTTAACGATATGTATGAGGGCTGAGGGCTGTTTGAAAAGGGGAGGGAATGGGGAAGAATTATTGCGGACATTTTCTGATGTGAAACAGTTAGAAAGTATTTCCGCTTCATTAAAAAGTATGGAGAAAAATCCGTTGAAGCTGACTAAGTTTTTATTGGCAGTTTGTCACGAAATACTCTACTTTCAAGGCGGGGGACGATTAAAAAGAATTAGTGACGGAATAGCAGGAATTATTTGCAGCTGCGGTGCGGAAAGGTTTGATTTACAGGGAACGCTTAGACATATTAGAAATAAGAAATACGAAATTCGGTTTGAACAGTATCTTAGCTATTATCTTTACTTTTGTTATATGAACGCTATGCCGGATTATGATATCATGGAATGTGTGGCAGAGGTAGTCCATATGTATTGCATACATGCCTGCTTTCTGGCTGTACTCACAGAAGAAAAAGGGAGCAGATTAAGCTTTGAAGAGCAGATTGCAGTTTATACCGCTGCGGCAAGGGCTTTGCAGCATAACAAAGAAAGCAAGGAAAGGCTGCGTAAAATTTGTGAGGAGGAGGGCTTCATGAAGACGGAGGAGCTGCTGGCATTACTTTAAAATTGTAACCAAATGGGGAGTGAATGGCGGTAATTCCGTCATTGAGAATTATAAAAAGCTTTCCGTTATCTGGAAACAATCTGAAAAATCTTATTTGCAAAATTTATTGTTGCGTTGCTTGCCTTTCTCGATAAGAGAAAACAGTGTAACAAAAATAAAATAGAAAATATGACGAATGGGCGGCTTGGCAGGCTGCCCTTTTGTTGTGTAAAATAATTATTTTACATTTTTTGTGAAAAAAATGCATAAAAAATATTTTGCGATATAATAATGATAAATAAGGAAGAAAAGTGACTTAGAGGAATGAACTATGATTATAGAAGTAAGAGCAAAAAATTGTTACGCATTTGAGGATAATATTACATTTTCAATGAAAGCAGATATGCGAAATAAAAAATTCGGAGCTAATGTTCATAAAGAGGACAATTTTAATGTGCTTAAAACAGCGGGAATATATGGTCCAAATAATGCGGGAAAAACTTGCCTGATTAAGTGTATCAGGTCTATAAAAAGTGTGCTTTTGAATAAGAAAAATGGCTTAATGTCCAATATATTTACTAATAGTGATGTATGTGAATTAGGCGTAACATTTATGGCATCCAGAAGAGAGTTTTCTTATGACTTTAAGTATGATACTGAAAAAGAAGAGTATATATATGAATCATTTTCGGAAATATTCAAAGATCAGTATAACAATGAAAAAGAGGTTTGCTGGTTGAAGAGAGATACCATCAGTGAAATATATGAATGTGTTGATGAAGATGTGGAGTCTATGATTCCTATGGTATCGAAAAATAATTTGTTGTGTTATGTAATAGATACAAGTAAGTTTAAACATATCAATGAGATGAAGCAGATTCTTGTTGGATTGGCTGAGAAAATGGATATCATTAATATGAATAACATACCTATGCAGCACACCATTGAACTTATGAAGAATAAGAATCAGTTGCAGCAAAAGGTTGTTGAGTTTATAAAAAATGCAGACCTATATATGGATAATTTCGAATATGTGGATATGGATAAGATACAATTAAAAACTACTGATAGTGATGAAAAACCGGATGAGAAAGTACTTGATATTCCAGAGAACATTATGGACCAGATCAGATTGGTTTCCACGTATAAAGGAGTTCATGTGCCAAGTATGCTGTTTGATTCGACGGGAACAAAGAAGATTGTGGTTATTGCCAGTTTTATCATAGAAGCACTTGAACAGGGCCGAATTCTTGTTGTGGATGAGTTGGATAGCAGTATCCACTTTAAACTTACCAGAGCGATTGTTGCGATGTTTAATAATGAACTGAATACCAGAGCGCAGATGATATTTACAGTTCATGATATTAATCTTATGGACTGTAAGAGAATGTTCCGGAAGGAGCAGATTTGGTTTGTTCATAAGGATGAGGAAAGTGTATACGTATATTCACTTGCAGATTTTACAGCGCAACAGGGCGTGAGAGATACGACGGATGTTATGGAAAAATATAGGAAAGGTGCTCTTGGAGCATTGCCTGATCCGGAACTAATCAATTCTCTGCTTGGTATTAAAGGGAATGTAAAGGGGGATGATGCTGATGGCAAATAAGCTCCCAAAGATTTTGGATAAGCATTGGACTGACGAAAATTTGAAATCACCGGCAAAATCGGTAAATGCTCCTTTGATTAAGAAATATACCGGGGTGGAGAATTACAAAGGAAGAGCAGACCAGATACAAAACGTTATGGAACACGTTACTGAGGAGAATTATGTAGATATGTGCCGGCGAATGAGTAAGCTGGAGTTGGATGATTCTGTTACTGGAAGTAGTAATTTTGGAAAGGTTATAAAGTTGTTTGAGAGTGATGATAGCAGGTGGATTGAGAAGATTAATAGAAAATTAGAATGTTGCGTCCAAAAGGAGAAATAGCTGTAGTTTTCCTCATATGATAGAATTGTACCACTTTTTAACCAGATATTACTAGAAAAAACAAGTTCCAATACATATAATAGTATCATAAAGTTATGGATTTGCGAAAACATTCGAAAAGCATAACAGGAACAAAAACATCTGGGAGGTTTCCCGCAGGCGGACAAAAAGGAGAAGGTTCGGCAAACAACAATGTGTTGGCGCAAAAGACGCCAGAATGGAGGAAAAATGAATTTACAGGAAATCGTAACAAAAAGATGCAACAAATCTATCGCACAGTGCAGCAACGAAGAACTTTACTATTCCTTATTAGAGATGACAAAAGGAATGGCAAAGGAAAAAGAGAGCAACGCCGGAAAGCGTAAATTGTACTATATTTCCGCAGAATTCTTAATCGGAAAATTGTTATCCAACAACTTAATCAACCTCGGCATTTATGAGGATGTGAAAAAGCTATTAGCAGACAACGGCAAGAGCCTTGCAGAAATCGAGGAGGTTGAGCCGGAACCGTCTTTAGGAAACGGCGGTTTAGGACGTCTTGCAGCATGTTTTCTTGACTCAATCGCAAGCCTTGGTTTAAACGGTGACGGTGTTGGTTTAAATTATCATTACGGTTTATTCAAACAGGTATTCCAGAACAACTTACAGAATGAGACACCAAACCCATGGATTGAAAAAGAGAGCTGGCTTACAAGAACAGAGGTTTCTTACCCCATCCAGTTCGGCGGATTTACCTTACAGTCCAGGTTATATGATATTGACGTTATCGGTTATGAGAACCGTACCACAAAGCTTCATCTTTTCGATGTGGAGACCGTGGACGAGAGCTTGGTAGGAAACGGCATTGACTTTAACAAAGAGGACATTGCAAAGAATTTAACCTTATTCTTATATCCGGATGACTCTGATGATAAGGGAAGAATTCTCCGTGTATACCAGCAGTATTTCATGGTAAGCAACGGCGCAAGATTAATCATTGACGAGGCTCTGCAGAGAGGCAGCAATCTTCATGATTTACATGAGTATGCAGCAATCCAGATTAACGATACCCATCCAAGTATGGTAATTCCGGAATTAATCCGTCTGCTGATGGAGCGCGGCATCTTAATGGACGAGGCAATCGACATTGTTTCTAAGACCTGTGCATACACCAACCACACCATTTTAGCGGAAGCATTAGAGAAGTGGCCTATCCATTTCTTAGAGAAAGCAGTTCCGCAGTTACTGCCGATTATTTACGAATTAAACAGCCGTGTGGTGAAAAAATACGACGACAAATCCGTTGCCATCATTGACGATGAAAAACGTGTGCATATGGCACATATGGATATCCATTACGGATACAGCGTAAACGGTGTTGCTTACCTTCACACCGAGATTTTAAAGAACTCCGAGCTGAATAATTTCTACAAGATTTATCCGGAGAAATTCAACAACAAGACCAATGGTATCACTTTCCGCCGCTGGTTATTACACTGTAATTCCGATTTGGCAGAGCTGATTACCTCCTTAATCGGAGACGGCTACAAGAAAAATGCAGAAGAGCTGGAGAAATTAGGAAAATTCGCAGATGATGAGGCTGTTTTACAGAAGTTATTAGACGTAAAAGCGGCAAGAAAAGCTGACTTAAAGGCATACTTAGCAAAGACTCAGGGAATCGAGTTAGATGACAACTCCATCTACGATATCCAGATTAAGAGACTTCACGAGTATAAGAGACAGCAGATGAATGCACTCTATGTCATTCACAAATATTTTGAAATCAAAGCAGGCAAGAAACCTGCCCGCCCAATCACCGTTATTTTCGGTGCAAAGGCAGCTCCGGCTTATGTAATCGCAAAGGATATTATTCATTTAATCCTCTGCTTACAGGAAGTTATCAGCAAAGACCCGGAGGTTTCTCCATATTTAAGGGTGGTTATGGTAGAAAACTACAACGTAACCTTAGCTGAGAAATTAATTCCGGCAGCAGATATCCATGAGCAGATTTCCCTTGCTTCCAAAGAGGCATCCGGTACTTCTAACATGAAATTTATGTTAAACGGTGCGGTAGCCATCGGAACCATGGACGGCGCTAATGTTGAGATGCACCAGTTTGTAGGTGACGACAATATTTACATCTTTGGTGAGTCCTCTGAGGCTGTTATTGAGCATTACGAGAAAGCAGATTATGTATCCAGAAAATACTATGATAATGACCCGGATATCAAACGCGCCATCGACTTTATCGTCAGCGATACTTTAATGGCAGTAGGCTGCAGAGAGAACTTAGAGCGTCTTTACAAGGAACTGTTAAATAAAGACTGGTTCATGACTTTACCGGACTTCAAGGATTACGTAGAGACAAAAGAGCGTATCTACGCTGATTATGAGGACCGCATGGCTTGGGCTAAGAAAATGCTTGTCAACATCAGCAAAGCAGGTTTCTTCTCATCTGACAGAACCATTGCGCAGTACAATGAGGATATATGGCACTTATAAAAAGTACCAGGCACTTATAAAAAGTACCAGGCACTTATAAAAAGTACCAGGCACTTATAAAAAGTACCATTTACCTGGTAAAATTGTATAATAATTTCCTATAGTATTAGAAATAAAGAAAGGACAGTTCCTGTATGAAAATATGGGGGCTGTTCTTTTACTTTATGCCGGATGGTCACTGCTTCCTGCTTTATCTATATCTATTTCATCAGTCCTGTCTGTCCTGTTATGCACTTCTTACAAAATAAGACAGTTTTTTCATTGTCTGGTTTACAAATATCAAGGGAGCATATTATAATTAAAATAATGAGATATTTATAGGACGGAGGTAAGGAATATGAAAAAATTTGCAACAATATTAACAATGGTACTCATTTTTTCAGTGTGCAGTACAACTGTAATTTCCGCGGGTCCCAGGAACGGAAGAAATTTTGTGGATGCTGACGGAGACGGCATCTGCGATAACTATGGTTCCAATGGCAATGGATATGGAAATGGATATTGCAATGGGAATGGCAATGGAAATGGATATTGCAATGGAAATGGATATTGCAATGGCAACGGATATGTGGATGCTGACGGAGACGGCGTTTGTGATAACATAAAATATACCATTAAATATAATCTGAACGGCGGAAAAAACAATAAAAAGAATCCATCGTTTTATTACAATACAACGAAAACTATTAAGCTGAAAAATCCTACGAAAAAAGGCTATACATTCAAAGGCTGGTATGAGGATAAACAGTATAAGAAAAAAGTGACTGCTATAAAAAAGGGAAGCTCCGGTAAAAAAACGCTTTATGCAAAATGGCAAAAAAAGTAATGGACAGTCAGACAGCCCGCCGGAAAAGAGGGCACAGAAGTTAGACAAGGCTGGCGTAGAAGATATAAAAACCTTCTACGCCAGCCTTGTCTTTAAATATGCAGGAAAAGGATACGAAAAGAACTTGACATTTATATAGACTGACTATATAATAAAAACAAGCTAATGTATAGTCTGCCTATATAAATGATAAATATGAAATTTATAGGAGCAGAAAAGCAGATAGCAGGAAATGCAGTTTGACGGCTGTCAAACTATGGGAAAAGGAGAGGAGAACAGTCATGGCAATTGACAGATCATTGATTCAGGGAAGTTTAACAATGCTGATTTTACGTCTCTTAGAGGAAAGAGACATGTATGGGTATGAAATGATAGACACACTGCGGGGACGTTCGGAGAATGTGTTTGAACTGAAAGCAGGTTCCTTGTATCCCCTTTTGCATTCTTTGGAGGCGAAAGAGCTGGTGACAGTTTACGAGGATGATAAGACAGGAAAAGTGCGGAAATATTACCACATAACCGGAAAAGGAAAGAAATTTTTGAAAGAAAAGAAGGACGAGTGGAATCAGTATGCGTCTGCGGTTGCAAATGTGCTTTCCCTGCAGGGGATTTAGCGGATGCCATTCAGGAGAAGATAAACAGAAGCAATGCGGGAACTGGGGAAAAGCAGGCAGAAACACAGATTAAAAAGGAGGAACAGGATGGAATATTCAGAATATATGGAAACGCTGAAAGAGCAGATACACAACAGACATGCCAGAGCACTTGTGGCAGAAGAGATAGAGGGGCATATTTTGGAGCAGGCAAAGGACTACGAAGAAGAGGGGATGAGCCATGAGGAGGCATTAAAGGAGGCGGTGCATCAGATGGGGGATCCGGTGGAGACAGGAAGCAGACTGAATCAAATCCATCGTCCGGTATTTCCGTGGAAAATGATGCTTCTGGCGTTGCTGCTGACCTTCATCTCAGTGGGAATGTCAGTTGTGGTGGCGCGGGAAACGGGCTGGCAGACAGTGGGAATGCAGTATCTGGGAGGACTTTTGACGGTTCATGTCATAGAATTTCTAATTATTGCAGGGATTTTGTTTTTGGACTATACAGTATTTATGCGGCATACAAGAGAACTTTATTTTGGATATCTGGTATTCCTCCTGCTGTGCCAAATCAGCGGCAATTTTAGAATGGATTACCAGATCGGATATCTCTTAAGTTACGGCACCCAGACGCTTTTTCCCCTGTTTTTTGCCGGAATGATATACCGGAACAGGGGAAAGGAATGGAGGGGTATGGTCAAAAGTATTTTATGGATAGCAGTGCCGTCATTTTTGCTGCTGCATTTTGGAAACGGTCAACTTTGTACGGCGGTAATTTTGGAAAATACTTTTATTTGTCTGCTTCTGCTGCTTGTTTCTGTGAAGCATGGGATATTTGGAGAGCGGAAAAACAGGCAGTTTTTCGCATTGGCAGGGATGATGTTAGCCGTAGGAGTTGTCTTTGTTACGCTGTTTCTTCCTGCCGGATCTTATTGGAGAGAAAGAATTGCGGCAATGTTAAATCCGGCATCCACGGAGGCGGGATATCAAAATCTGATGATCCGCAGGGAGATTTCTGATTTTAAATGGATTGGAGGAACGTCACTTCTGCCGATGGCGCAGCAGGACGATATGGTTGAGACATACCTGTTAAACAGCATTTTTTCCTATTTTGGTGTGCTGGCAGGGTTGGTGGTGTTGGCGGTGTTTGTCTGCTTTTTGTGCCATGCTTTCCGTCAGTCCCTTCACCAGAGAAACCGGATGGGATTTTTGCTGGGAATTGCCACAAGCAGCGGGCTTCTGGTACGAGTAGCGGCGTATATTGCCATCAACTTCGGATATGCCTTCTGGTATACCACGGCAGTCCCCTTTTTCAGCGGAAATCTCATGGACGTTATGGTCAACGGTATTTATGTCGGGTTGCTTTTCTCCGTGCTGCGGAATAAGATGATATTAGGAGAGACGCAGGCAGCCGGGAAAGAAAAGAAGATTCGTCTGCCTGTATAAGACAGAAAGGGCAGGAAAAGAATATGAATTATATTGATATGCACTGCGACACGTTATCGGAGGCGTTAGTAAGAGGGCAAAAGACCGCAAAAAGCTTAGAAGGGACCATGGTGGATGTGGAGCGGCTAAAACGCAGTGGGGCAGCCGGGCAGTTTTTTGCCATGTTTTTACCCCAGAAGGAGAGCATACCCCAGTTAAACACACTGCTTGAAAAAATGTATGAAATTTATCAGAATACTTTGTCAGAGTGCAGCGATATCTTAGCCCCGGCATATCGGGCGGAGGATTTGGAGAAAAACAGGAGGGAGGGAAAAATATCAGCCTTTTTAACCATTGAAAACGGCGTTGTGGCGGAGGAAAAACTGGAAAATATCCAAAGGTTTTACAGGAAAGGCGTACGGCTGATAACCCTGACCTGGAATGATGAAAACTGTTTCGGTTATCCCCATTCTTCTGACAGGGAAGAAATGCGGCGGGGGCTTACGCCCTTTGGAAAAGAGGCGGTTTCTTATATGGAGGAGCAGGGGATTTTGGTGGATGTATCCCATCTGTCGGACGGCGGTTTTTATGACGTGGCAGATATCATGAAAAAGCCTTTTGTGGCTTCCCATTCTAACTGCCGGGCGCTTGCCCCTGCTACCCGGAATCTGACGGATGACATGATACGGCTTTTAGCGGAGCATGGCGGAGTGGCAGGAATTAATTTTGAACCTTCTTTTTTAAACGGGAATCCCGGGGATACCTTAAGCAGGGTGGAACGGATGTGCGATCATGTGGAACATTTTATCCGAATCGGTGGCGTGGAATGTGTGGGTATCGGTACGGATTTTGACGGTATTGGTGGACAATTTGAGATTTCGGATTGTACGCAGATGGAAAAACTTTTTACAGCGCTGCGGAAACGGGGAATTTCGGAGGGGACACTGGAGAAAATTGCATACCGAAACGTGGAGAGAGTGATACGGGAAGGGATGTAGGAAAATATTTCGTATAAAAGCAGAGATTTTGGTCAGGAATGTTCCTTTCAAAATTTACCGTAAATATTAAAAAAGGATAAAGTCTATTGACATACTCCTGGTTTCCTTTATAATAAAAACAAATGTTAGCACTCTACGATGTAGAGTGCTAACAAAATTGCGCTTAGAGACAGGAGGGCGTTACATGGAAAAAGGAACAGGGACGGCAGGAAGAGAAGAAATTTTAAAACTTACCAATGAATTTACCTATCGCAAATATTTGATGAATAAAGAACAGGTAAAGGATTTTTTTAAGAAAATTACCGTACCGGAATATATTGCGTTACACCATATCGCATCCGGCAGCGAGATATCGGATATCTATTCGGGAAGAACCTATTTAAAAGAATTATCTGAAAAAATGCAGATTTCCATTCACCAGACTTCCAAAATGGTTGGGGCGCTGCGGGATAAGGGCTTGCTGGTCTGGTCCCATGACGGAAACGGCAGTGAGGGCACTTATGTCACCATCACCGAGAATGGGTGCAAGCTGCTCGGGGAGCAGGAGGAGGCGCTGAAAAAGTATTACGAAAAAGTGATTCAAAGGTTTGGAAAAGAAAATCTGATTCAGCTTCTTCAGTTGATGAAACAGTTAGAAACCGTGATGAGCAGTGAGAGAGAGGAATGGGGGGAAACAGATGACATACATGGAACAGATGAATGAATATGTGAAGGGACAGGAGGAACGCTGCCGCAGAAATGACAGTATCGCTCCGAGGCTTTACGAGGAGTACGGCGTAAACAGAGGACTGCGGGACGAGAACGGAAACGGTGTTCTCACGGGGCTTACCAACATTTCCAAAATTGTTTCCTCAAAGATTGTGGACGGACAGAAGGTTTCCTGCGAGGGAGAGCTCTGGTACCGGGGCTATCAGGTGGAAAATCTGATTAACAGCTTGGGAGAGGCGGAGATGGGCTTTGAAAAAATTGCCTATCTGCTTTTGATGGGAGAGATGCCCGATGAAAAACAGGAAAAAGAGTTTCGGGACTGGATTGGACGCTGCCGGACGCTGCCCACCAACTTTACCCGTGATGTGATTATGAAAGCATCGACGGAGGACATTATGAATTCCATGACCAGAAGTATTCTGACGTTGGCTTCCTATGATGAAAATGCAAAGGACATCAGCATCAGCAACTCCCTCAGGCAGTGTATCCAGTTGATTAGTGAATTTCCGCTGCTGGCGGTTTACGGATACCATGCCTATAACCATTATGAGAAAAATGAGAGTATGTACATTCATCAGCCGGATACCTCCATTTCCACGGCGGAGAATCTTCTGATGTTAATGCGACCGGATAAAAAATACTCCGTTGTGGAGGCAAAGGTATTAGACACAGCTTTGATTCTGCACATGGAGCACGGTGGTGGAAATAACTCTACCTTTACCACCCGGGTGGTTACGTCCTCCGGCTCAGACACCTACTCCACTATGGCGGCGGCAATGTCCTCGCTGAAGGGTCCGAAGCACGGCGGCGCCAACATCAAGGTTATGGAAATGATGACGGATATCCGCGCCCATGTGAAGGATTTTTCCGATAAGGAGGAAATTGCGGCATATCTGGCAAAAATCATTGACAAAGAGGCATTTGACAGAAAAGGTCTTGTCTATGGCATGGGTCATGCGGTATATTCCCTGTCCGACCCAAGGGAGCGGGTATTCAAGCAGTATGTGGAGGAGCTGGCGGCGGAGAAGGGCAGGCAGCAGGACTTAATGCTTTATGAGAATATCGAAGAGCTGGCGCCGAAGTTAATTGCGGAAAAGAGGCATATTTTTAAGGGTGTCAGCCCCAATGTGGATTTTTACAGTGGATTTGTTTATGACATGCTGGGGATTCCCCAGGAGCTTTATACGGCGATGTTTGCGGTGGCAAGAATCGTCGGCTGGAGCGCCCACCGTATCGAAGAGCTGATTTGTGCGGATAAGATTATACGGCCGTCCTATATGAGTGTTATGGAGAAAAAATAATAGTAGAAGATAGGAGGGGACTGTTGCACGAATTAATTCGTGTGACAGTCCTCCGGCTGCCTTACACTGTGGTATTCACCTCACCTACAGCGGAAGATTTCTTCCAATACCTTTATCGCTGCAGTCCTACACCGTGGTATTTACACCGTTCACAGCCGCATGTTCGTCCTCTTCCATGGGAATTACCAGGCATTTTTTTCCGTCAATCATCTGGGAATGAATCTGCCCCACTTTTTCTGGTTTCACCCTGAGAATCACATCATAGGTTTTTACCGCAGGCACATCCTCCCCGTCCTCGCTTTCCTCCACCGGGAGAGCACGGGTTTCCTCTAACTGCTGCTTTAAGTTCTCTACCTGCTGTACCAGCTCTAACCGCTCTTTCCGTTTGGCATTTACTTCCAAAAGCTTCGGGTCCACCAGATTTTCAGCCACCGGGACTTCCTCGCCAAATACATCCTCGTAGTTTTTTCCGATGACCGCAGCCTGTTCCTCGGAAACGCCGCTCTCCGACAGCACAGAAGAAATCGTATCTAAGGTTACAGGAACGGGCTCCGGTTCTGCGGTTTCGTCCTCCGTTACCGGAATCAAATCGTTCAGGTTGTCCTGAATATCAAGGAACAAAGCCTCACTCTTCTCGTCATCTTCGCCGATGACTTCCTTTACAATGCTCTGGAAGGTCAGCTTCTGTTCCGTGGCAGTAAATTTAGAGCCGCAGCCTAACCCAGCCTCCATAAATTCCGCATGGGGTGTTTTCGTGTCTCTGGTATAGAACATTACGGAGTGGATATCCGTGCTCCGGTCCGTAAAGGCAGGAAATACAAAGCCTGTATCGGGAACACCCACCACCCAGTCACGGATACGGGGACCAATCCGGTTCTCATCTTCCCGGTAGCCCAGCCCCGCTTTTGAGAGGGAAACCGGACAGATGGCGCAGAGCAGATACTCATAAACCTCTTCCGATTCGTCCAATTTGTTATTGTCAGAGGTTTTCGTCATCACATCATAAGCGTCATGGAATACGAGAATCAGATAATTCCCTACATAGCTGTAATTTTCAATCACCAGGTCGTAAAAAGCGTCCATCAGCTCGTCACTCTTTAGGGCACTTTCCCTAAGCCCCATCAAAAACTGCTGCCTGCCGCCGGGCGCCTCTTCCGCCGTGGGAAACTCCAGCTCTAAAATATTGTTCCCGATGGTGCCGGACAAGACTTTTTTGGCAATCTCTAAATATTTATAAAATTCCTCGTCTTCTAAATTCAAAAAAGTCTCGCCAAAGGTGGTAACCTTATTGCGGTCCGCATCCACATAACACCCGCAAAGCCTGGTAAAAGTACAGGCGTCCTTCTTAAAACGCCGTTTTAATTCAAGAATATCTTTCTTATTCATTATATAACTCCGTTTCTGTTGGAAAATTAGATTTGAACTCTTCCCATTATAGCCGAGAAAAATATTCCCTGCAAGCGTTGAAAGAAAATTTGTAACCTTTTACCATCCTCGTTTGTATTATTAGTGAAAGGTCCTTTCGATAAATCTTAAAAGGCAAAGGAGTACTCATGAGAAAACCAGTCCAGGAACTGATTGAGCATTATCAGAACAACCTTTATATTGTAGCGTTTAATGTCTGCAAAAATCCGGAAGATGCGGAGGATGTTGTTCAAGATACGTTTATTCAGTATCACACAAACAAAAAAGAATTTGAAAATGAGCAGCACATACGTGCATGGCTAATAAGGGTGGCAATCAATAAAGCAAAAAATATGAATCACACCTTTTGGAGACAAAATAAATTGTCTTTAGAAGATTATATGGAAACGTTGGCTTTCGAAACACCGGAAACAGAAACTTTATTTGAGACTGTTATGAAGCTTCCGGAAAAGTATCGTATCGTCATTCACCTATTTTATTATGAGGATTACACCATCCATGAAATTGCGGATATATTAAAAATATCACAAAGCAATACAAAAGTCAGATTATCACGTGGAAGAGCACTGCTCAAAGAAGCATTAAAGGAGGAATGGGAAGATGACAAATAAAGAAAAATATAAACAGGCATTTTCGGTATTACATACCTCCGATAACTTTTCTTTGGAGGTAGAAAAAATGACGTTATTAAAGAGAAAACAAAAAATGAATATTGCAGTTGCAGCAGCAGCCATCTGCGTCTTATTAGTAGGTGGAACAGGTACCGTTTATGCGGCTAATATAGGAGGGATTCAAAGAACTATCCAGCTTTGGATTCATGGTGATCAGACAGACGCAGTTTTGGAAGTGGATTCGGACGGTACTTATAACATGTTATATCAGGATGAAAATGGAAATACCGTTGAAAGAGGGGGGGGCGGTGTTGCTATTGAAGCTGATGGCAGTGAACGTCCACTGACGGAAGAAGAATTGATGGAGGACATAAATGCCCCGGATGTAGAATACAAAGATGATGGCTCTGTATGGGTATATTACTATGACCAGAAAATAGAGATTACGGATAAATTTGATGAATCCGGAGTTTGTTATGTAAAATTATCCAATAACGGAGAAATCCTGTATATGACCGTCAAATATCAAAATGGTTTAGCCACAAGTCCGAACTGCTATGTAAATCCCAAAGAGTTCAATTAATTTGAGAACTGAAACATTGTAAAGAGAAAAACATTCAAAAGATTTATGCATTTATAAAGGATAGCGGGAAGCCACTAAAAGCTTCCTGCTGTTTTTAATGCACAGCCCCATGCAGAGGAAGTATGCCGCTGAGGCGGCGCATGGGGCGCGCAGCGAGTAGGGAAAAATTCTTCTCCTACTCGATTAGATAAGTCTGAAATGTGCAAAACTGGCTGCTGTACAAGACACTTGTGAATCAGATATTGGAAAAGCGGACAAAATGTGGCATACTGTAGATAGAAAGTACCGCTCAAGTTGTTAACATGATACATAACACAAAGACAGGAGTTGCCTATGATTTTATATAAGTATATGTCGTTAGAGCGAAAAAATTTTTGGACAGATTATAAGTTGCGTTTTACACAGCCAAGCGCATTCAATGATCCATTTGACTGCCTCCCTTCTTATTCGTTTATTCCAGAACAGTTAATGCCCGGATATGCTGGTTTTGAAGAACTAGCGGCGTTGTTTTACGGTCTCGAAAAAGATTCTTCTCAGTTTAATGACGACACTGCAATTTTTTGCATGAGTCAGGTCTGGGATTCTATTTTGATGTGGGCTCATTATGCTGACAGCCATAAAGGATTTGTAGTCGGTTTTGATATGTCACATCCTTTTTTTGATTTCGGGAAACCTTTTGGAACAAGAAGAGTTAAATTATGTATGCCTGAGAACGAAAAAATGGATATGTACCAAAAAGCATCACGGGCAGGAATTCAATGCTATCAAGTTATGCGTAATTATCAGACTTTCGACCTGCATTCGATAGATTTTGAAGACTTTTTATCTCTGCAGCGCAAGTATTACATAATGCAGAGAGACCTCGAACAAGCAAATATACCTTCAAAACAGCCTTCCCAGACGCTAAGAACAGCAGACATTGTGACCGGAAGTCTTGAAAGATGTGCGGAAATCTTAAGCTCGATAATTGAGCAGACATATCGGAAGTTTGACAATAAAATTAATGAATCCAACATCAAAGAATACAGCGATGCAATCCAAGTCTATGCAAAAGCTCTTGAAGAGATAAACTGCCTGCCGGATGCTTTTCATTTATGTGACTCTTCAATCTCACGGGAAGTATACGAAACTAGGATTAAACATATACAGAAAAATTTTGACAACTGTATTTATCATGTAATAGGGTTGATACAACACATGCTGCAATCAGCCCAAGGGCAGCTTCCTGACACAGAAGAATATCTATCGACGAAAATCAACGAAAAAATAGGCGGGGCTGTTAGTTCTTTTGCATCTTCAGTCAGTTGGGCGGCCATATTTTTAGAAGAACAGGAGTTTCGGAAAATAATTAATAAAATTACGTTTGAAGAAGATTTTCAAAAAATGCACGCCAATGACGAAGGATGGCGAAATGGACAGAAAATAGTGAAACGGTGGTATGAAATGAAGCATTCCGCACTTGAAATTTCGAATACAACTGCTCTGGAACGATATAGAACAACAAGTTGTTCAGGCTAATGGCGGTTTCTTACCATCCGGTCACAGCAAGGAGGAAGAGGAACGACGGCGGATACGCATAAAAAATCAACTGATAAATGGAGGAATCGAAAAAGATGATGCCGAAAAATATATGGCGGACAGTTTTTATTCATTGTAGGTCATTTCATCCGTAGCATAAAGGCTTTTTCATCATTATTGAGAAGAATTTCATAAGCTAGAACGGAAGAATGTGTCTATGAGTGAAGAGAAAAATTAGGGCGGCGATTTGCCCATACCGAGTATTGGCTACACCCTGATTTCTTATATTATACGCAAGCGAAGAGGGGTCTGGAAATAAAACGGAAGGAGATCTTATGAGAAAAATTCTTGTGACAGGCGGAACGGTATTCGTCAGCAAATATGTGGCGGAGTATTATGCCGGACACGGCGATGAGGTGTATGTGCTGAACCGGAATACGAAAAAGCAGCCGGAGAATACCACATTGATTGAGGCAGACAGAATGCAGCTTGGGGATAAGCTGAAGGATTACCGGTTTGATGTGGTGCTTGACATTACGGCATACAAGAGGGAGGATATCAGCGCCCTCTGCGAGGCATTAGGCGGGTTCGGTACTTACATTATGATAAGTTCAAGCGCAGTTTACCCGGAAACGCTGCTGCAGCCCTTTACGGAGGAGATGGCTGTGGGGGAGAATCGCTTCTGGGGAGCTTACGGCACGGATAAAATCGCTGCGGAGCAGGAGTTATTAAAAAGAGTTCCGGAGGCGTATATTTTGCGCCCGCCTTATTTATACGGACCCATGAATGATGTATACCGTGAGGCGTTTGTCTTTGACTGTGCCATGGCAAAACGGGAATTTTATCTTCCAAGGGAGGGAGAACTGCCGCTGCAGTTTTTCCATGTGGAGGATTTGTGCCGTTTTATGGACTGCGTTTTGGAGAAGAAGCCGTCACAGCATATTTTTAATGTGGGAAATCCGGAGTGCGTCAGTGTCCGGGAATGGGTGCAGCTATGTTATGAAACGGTGGGAGAACCCTGCCGGATGCGTCCGATTCATGAAGAAATCAACCAGCGGAAGTATTTCAGCTTTTACGATTATGCTTATCAGTTAGACGTGTCAAAACAGGCGGAATTGCTGTCGGATACAAAACCGTTAAAAGAGGGGCTGAAAGAGGCGTATGACTGGTACCGGGACCACCAGCAGGAGGTTGAAAAGCGGGATTATATGGGATATATAGATGCTCATTTAAAGAAAGAATCTTAAAAATGTTGGAAAAGCGGACAAAAAGTATAATAAAAATCTTGGAAAAACGGACAAAATAAAGAAAAAGACATTGGAAAAGCGGACAAAATGTGGTAGAGATTAATTTTTTAGAAAATACCAGAGCGGTGAAGCTGTTTGAAAATGCCGGGAGCAGTGATGATATTTTGCTGCGTATTTCCGCATTGACGGACATTCTAATTTAAGGGAAGTGCAGGAAGTACAGAAAGGAATCGTGCAGCTCTATAAAAAGGATATTGCGAAATACGACCCGGAGGAAAAGCTTTATCTGGAAGATATTTTTAATTTGATTCCTGCTGAGTTAAACAGCAAAAATAAGAGATTCATATTGAAAAACCTGAATGAAAATTTTAAGTTTTCCAGGTATGAGCATAGCTTTCTCTGGCTAAAGGAAGCAGGCGTGGCATTGCCGGTTTATTGTGCGCAGGAGCCGGAGATACCGCTGCTGCTATCAAAATCCACAAACTTATTTAAGCTTTTTTTGTCAGATGTGGGATTGCTGGCATCCATGTATGCGGACGGTCTTCAGATTAAGATTTTAAATAAGGAAAAGGATATAAATTTTGGCGCTGTTTATGAGAATGCGGTAGCACAGGAACTGCGGGCACATGGCTTTGATTTATATTATTTTAATAGTAAAAAGCAGGGAGAACTGGATTTCCTGATAGAGTATCAGGGGGCAGTTCTTCCGATTGAAGTGAAATCCGGAAAAAGCTACGAAAGGCATCGGGCGTTAGATAACATGCTTAAAAATGAACGCTATGGAATCCGGCAGGTAATCGTATTTTGCAATGATAATATCAAGGTAAAAGATAAGGTCATGTATTGTCCGGTTTATCTGACAGGCTTTTTGGAAAAAGAGATACAGAAGGAAGATTATTTTTATTCACTGGATTTGAGTGTATTGCAGTGAAAAAGGAATTGCCGTGCGATAAGTTGGTGTCACGGTTTCCCTAATAAAAAAGAGTATGGAACGGTGCACGATGTCTGGTAGGGATGTAACAGAAAATAGAATAAATCCTATTGTTATGTGGCAAAGATATGATAATATATAGTAGTCTACATTTATTAGTTGGAAAAGAGGAACATTATGGCTCTAAAAAAAATTGAAATTAAAAACGTTACGGTTTTCGAGAATGTAAATATGGAGTTTAATGAGGGCATTAATATATTTATTGGGGAAAATGGAATGGGAAAAACTCATATAATGAAATTATTATATGCCGCATGCAAATCTGCAAAAACAGATGTATCTTTTCCTCAAAAGGTAGTAAGGGTTTTCCGACCAGATGGCTCTAATATTCGCAGGCTGGTTAGCCGGAAACGAGCAGGAGAAACGGCTAGTGTAAAAATTTATTCGGATGATGCCAATATAGGAATGCGGTTTACTACGAAAACGAATAAGTGGGCAGCAAAGGTTACAAATGAAGCAATATGGGAAAAGCAACTTGCAGACTTGTCATGTACTTTTATACCAGCGAAGGAGATTTTGTCAAACGCATGGAATCTTGAAGCAGCAGTAGGAAGCAATAATGTAGAGTTTGACGATACGTATGTGGATATTGTGATGGCGGCGAAGATTGATATATCGGCCGGAAGAGATACGCATGATAGAAAACGTTATTTGGAAATATTGCAGGAAGTTACATCTGGAAAAGTTACGGTTGAGAAAGAGAGATTTTATTTAAAGCCGGGCACACAAGCCAAAATAGAATTTAACTTAGTGGCAGAGGGAATTAGAAAAATTGCACTTCTTTGGCAATTGATAAAGAATGGAACATTGGAAAAAGGGGCAATATTATTTTGGGATGAACCGGAAGCAAATATTAATCCTAAGCATATACCGACCATTGTGGATATGTTGTTAGAACTGCAAAGAAATGGGGTGCAGATTTTTATTTCTACGCATGACTATTTTCTTGCTAAGTATTTTGAGGTCAAGAAAGAAGATACTGATAAAATTACGTATTATTCGCTGTATGACAACGATGGTGCGGTAGAATATGAACAGAACACAAATTTCCGGGAATTAAAAAATAATGATATTATGGATACATTTTTAAACTTGTATGAATCTGAGATTGATAAGGTAATGTAATATGTATACAACAATAGAATCTAAAATGGTATTTGGACCTTTTGAAGAAGCGGATGTATTTGAAATTGAAAAGTCAAATGTAAATCAGATGATAGGAGAGCATATAAGGACAGTTGAATTTGTCTTACGCAGAAAAGAAAACCAAATATTATTTATTGAGGCAAAGTCTAGTTCTCCTCAAGAACGAACAAGTAAAGAACGCTATGATAAGTTTATTGCTGAAATCGTAGAAAAGTTTGTGCAATCATTTGAAATATATCATACGTTAAGATATAACCGCTATAACACAGATGTGAGTATGGGAGAGCATCTGGTGCAACAGGAATGGGATAAAGTTGAGATTAAGTTTGTTCTGGTTATACACGGACATGAAAAAGAATGGTTAGTACCATTAAGAGAAGCGTTAATCAGGAATATGAGTGCATACTTGAAAATATGGAGAAGCGCGGTTGTCGTTTTAAATGATGAAATGGCGAGACGTTATCATTTGATATCTGAGACAGTATAAAGAATACATATTTTGGTGCTTTTGATGGGGGAGGCATGGCAGGAGATTAACCCGCTACAGAAAGCAGGAAGATAGAATACTTTTCTGTTTTCTATGTAACTGTGCCAGTCCGGCAGGAAGCATAAAAAAGAGATACACCTTTCAGATGTATCTCTTTTTTTAGAGCGCGAGACGGGACTCGAACCCGCGGCCCCGACCTTGGCAAGGTCGTGCTCCACCAACTGAGCCACTCGCGCTTAATCAATATGAAATTAAAATCTATCCTGTCCGGATAGAAGAGCGCGAGACGGGACTCGAACCCGCGGCCCCGACCTTGGCAAGGTCGTGCTCCACCAACTGAGCCACTCGCGCTTAATCAATGAGTTGTATCTGCTAGACACATTTAGCATTATAATATGGGAAAAACATTTTGTCAACTATTTTTTTTAAAAGCCACAGATAATTTGTCATTCTTTCCCTTTTCCCTATCTTACAGTTGATTCATAAATAGCTTTAAAGAAACTGCCCACTGGGGGCAGCCTCTTCTCTATAATACGATTTTCACTACTGACGGATATCTACCAATCCTGTATTTAACATTGAATCTGAAAATTCATATGCTCCTCCGTCGCCGTTAAGATTAAGATACATGTTATCCAAGTCATTCTCATTCACGATCCATGCCATATTTACCTGTATACTCTCGCCGGGCTTTAAGGAAGAGATATAGTTACCCCCATTTCCATAATCCTCAGATACACTGTAATATGTCATTTCTGCTGCATGTGCAACTCCATCCCAAATGACACGATCACAGTCAGTACCGGACTGTTCTGCCGGATCATAAATTTGATATGCTCCATCTTCATGGTTCATCAACATCAATGTACCGAGATAAATCATATGAGCTATTTCTTTATCTGTCTTATTGGTATAAGTGACTGTCACATAGACAAGCTTTTGTTTCATGCTTTCTGTTTTTACAATCTCATCCACGGTATCAACACCATCGCCGGACTTAATGTAAGATAGCGTATTGTTTACTATTTTTCCATCTGCTCCAACGGCAGTCATCCATTCTTCCGGCACATTATTCTGATCAAGCAGCTGCAGATTGTCTGTCACCTGAACAGCATCAACACAAGCCGAAATCTTATTATCTCCAATATAGTTGCCATCGCTGTCTTCACCAGATGCTGACATATCAAACGCTTCACCAACCTGGTGTACAGACAGTTTATCATCTTCTATAGAAATAAGTGCCGTTCCTTCCGATGATTCTTCAGGGGAAACCATTTCACTCCATGTATACAAGCCAGCTGTTTCAATCATTGTATCATTCTCGGTGATTACAAGATTTTCAACTACTTTAACAGCATCCTCTTTCAAAATATCATCACCGATATAAACAGTAATTACACGATACACATCCGGGCAAAGAAGATAAATCCTTTGATTAAAAGAACCATCCTCTGCAAGGTCATTATATTTAAGGTATACACCTTCATAATTGCCAAAGGTTCTTTCCTCGCATTCAACAACACTCTTATCCTGCATTACTATATCCAGATCATCATCGTCTAAAAGCACAGATGCAAAACTGAATCCCCCAGTTAAATCGTGTTCAGGATATTGCAGATGGGATTCGTCCATCCATTCCATGCCTTCCGGAATATATCCTGCTGAGATATCTATATCATGGATTTTTTCAGGAAGATCAATTTTCCCGGTGCTGTCATCGGACTTAATTCCTGTGACGATACTGTAGGTTCCTTGCTTTTCTAAAAACATATGATGTAATTTTGCACTGGCATAGGCTACAGTTGACGTGGCAAGTACGCATACGGCTGCTACTGCAGCCACTCTGGCACCTGTCCGTTTTTTTACTTTTCTTGTCTTAATATTAACCACCTTTGTGTCCTGAAGCTGTTTTTTTACTTCACTTTGAATCATCGTATGGATGAACTCCGGAGTTTCAGGAATGTCTTTTTTCAAATTTTCCAACCTCATACTATCAATCCCTCACTTTCCTGTAAATCGCGTTTAAGTTTTCCCCGTGCCCTGGCAAGCCTTTTTTGAACTGCTCCCTCAGTTATCTCAAGAATCTGCGCAATCTCTTTTATGTTAAAATCTTCGATATAGTACAGAATAACCGGTAAACGTAATTCTTCTTTCAAAGAATTTACAGCCCTGTATAAGTCGCTGTAGTCAATTTCCTTATCTGCACCAATTTCTGTCATTTCACCCATCTCTTCCAAAGAAACAAGTTTACTCGACTTTCTCAAAAGAATATAACATTCATTGATCAATATACGGATCAACCATGTCTTGGCATATTTGTCATTTCTCAAAGTTCCAATATTTGCAAACGCCTTGACAATCGTTTCCTGAATAGCGTCCCCGCAATCTTGATCGTTAAATAGAATCGTTTTGGCAGTCGAATACAATTGTCTCTCTGAATTAAGAATCAAAGTTCCTAATTGTTCTTTTGTCAATTTAACACCACCTTCTTTAGCCGGCCGGCAATTTTTATTTACATAGATTAGACGTAAAATTTTCCAAAATATCCCCAAATAAATTTAATTTTTTTAGTGGCAGAGGAAATGATATCTTTCCCCTCTGCTTTTTGTTTTTTTTTGCAGTAACAGTTCAGCCTCCGGATGGTCAAAAGAGAGTTGGTAACGGAAAAAGGATTTACTTTTCGTTATGGAATTAGTATAATAAAAAAAATTAGAAAGGCAAAGTCTATGAAACGGATGTATCATATGGTGAGACAAATATTAAGCGGCAAACGCGCGATTAATAATAGTATAAAGTACCTGCTGGTATGTTCAGGAGTGGCGCTGGTGCATCTTTGTTTTGCAATTTCTTTTGCAGCTGTGCATGTCATGCCCCTTGCAATTTACAATATAGCATCAACAGCGTTTTACTTTTTTCATGCCACAGTGACAAACAGGAAAAAACAATATATGTTCATTTACATATCAGCGGTGACAGAGGTATTGTTTCATTCTTGCATGACGACTCTTTTGCTTGGGTGGGACTGGGGGTTTATGATTTATGCCATTGTCATGATACCCATTTCTTTTTATCTGGCGTACACCCTTCCGAATCATGAGGGAGGCATTGTCTCTCCGATGGTGTCCTCCGGAGTGGTGATTCTCTGTTTTAATGTGGTTCATGCAATATGCCGCCATACCACTGGATTTTATGAGGGGAAATATCCGGTGAATATGTCCGTTGCATTTTACTATTTTAATGCGACAGTGGCATTTTTGATACTGTTGACTTTTTCCATTCTTTTTGCATTGGAAATCCGTTATATGCAGCGGAGGTTAGAGCAGGAGAATGATACGTTAGAGGAGGTAGCTAAAACAGACCCTCTGACACATTTGTTAAACAGGCGCAGTATGAATGGTTATATGGCTCAGGTGGTGAATCAGCGGAAAACCTTCTGCCTGATGATGGCGGATATCGATGATTTTAAAAAGGTTAACGACACCTATGGGCATGACTGCGGGGACGAAGTGCTCATTGCAGTCTCCAATATTATTTCCTGCTGTGTCAGGGAAGAAGACTATGTCTGTCGATGGGGAGGGGAAGAAATCCTGATACTCGTCAGGACGGATTTGACCCTGGCGGCCCAGGTGGCGGAACGAATACGCCAGCGGGTAGCGTCAAAGGTGATTTCCAGAAAAGGAAAAGAGGTACGGGTTACCATCACGATAGGAGTATCTGAGTATCACAACGGCATGAGTATTCAGTCCATGATAGAAGAGGCGGATCAGAAGCTTTACCGGGGAAAGAATAACGGGAAAAATCAGGTAATTGCATAACTGTTTCCTAAAATTCTTTTTATGGAATTGTCATGTTATGGAAAATCCTTCATACAATATAACAATCAGTATTTGGAGGCATAATGTGAGTGCGAAAACAAAGATAGTGGTCCTTCATATGAAAGAGTTGATTTACACGGCAATATTCGTGGGGCTTGGTATATTGCTTATCATTCTGCTGTTGTTTATGTTTCTGCCGAAGGAAGAAGAGGGGGAGTCAGTACCCACTATGAATTATGTGGCGGGAGTGTATTCTTCGTCCATTATGTTTAATGACAATACGGTGGATGTGCAGGTGATAGTGGATGAAAACCGTATCAATTCCATTTCGTTGGTGAATTTAGATGACACGGTAACCACTATGTATCCGTTGATGGAGCCGGCGGTGGAGAGTATCAGCAAGCAGGTGATTGAGAAGCAGTCTACAGAGGGAATTACATATAACAGTGAAAATCAGTATACGTCGATTGTAATTTTAAATGCCATTGAAAATGCCCTCTCAAAGGCGCAGCCAGGGCAGACAGAGGAGTAAAAAAAGTTCGGAGAGAAAATCTCCGAACTTTTTTACTCGTTGTCTAAGGCATCGACATAATCATTGATGGCATCTAAATTTGCATAGATGGTTTCCATGGGTTTGTTGTTTTCGTAAGTTCTGTAGGCGGAATAACCTGCCCAGCCCACAACGGCAATGGCCGCAGCCCATCCGCAGATGATAGCGGCAATGTGCTTTCTTTTTTCCTGTGCCATGATTTTTTTACGGTTTGCTTTTTCCTGTTTATAGCGGTCTACTTTTGCCTGGCTCATAAAAATCTCCTTTTGCTGCATGTATTCTGGTATCTTGCCTGATTCAATGAGGCAGGACACGGTTTTTATAATAGAAGGTACATTATTTTTTCAGTGAGAAAATAATGAAAAATATAAAATTAATATAACGTATTTGGTGGGAAAATGCAAGAAAAAACAACTTTTAACAGCACCTTGTCATTTCCCGGAAAATTCTGTACAATGAATACTTAGGAACTGAATCCCGCCGAATGATCCGGCGCAGGCGATACGGAATGGAGACGCAGCAAAGATATTTCAATAGGAAAAGAGGGAAAACATGAGCCTTGCAGATAAGATTTTTGTAACTATGTGTAAAGATATTCTGGAAAACGGCACCAGCACTGAGGGAGAAAAGGTGCGCCCCCACTGGGAGGACGGCAGCAGCGCCTATACTATCAAAAAATTTGGCGTGGTGAACCGCTATGACCTTTCTAAAGAGTTCCCGGCGATTACGTTAAGAAAAACCGCCATCAAAACCTGTACGGAGGAGCTGCTGTGGATTTGGCAGCGGAAATCCAATAATATCCATGATTTAAACAGCTCCATCTGGGATGAGTGGGCGGATGAAAACGGCTCCATCGGAAAGGCTTACGGTTATCAGATGGGGGTGAAGCATCAGTACAAAGAGGGCATGATGGATCAAGTGGACCGGGTGATTTATGATTTGAAAAACAACCCTTTCAGCCGCCGGATTATGACTAACATTTATGTCCATCAGGATTTACATGAAATGAATTTATATCCCTGTGCTTACAGCATGACCTTTAATGTGACAAGCCGTCCGGGAGAGGATAAACTGACGTTAAATGCAATCTTAAACCAGCGTTCCAATGATGTGCTGATGGCAAATAACTGGAATGTCTGCCAGTATGCCATGCTGGTGCACATGTTGGCTCAGGTCTGCGATATGAAGGTGGGGGAACTGGTGCATGTCATCGCGGATGCCCATATTTATGACCGTCATGTACCGATTATCAAAGAACTGATACAGAGAGAACAGCATCCGGCGCCGAAGGTGGCGTTAAACCCGGATATCAAGGATTTCTACCAGTTTACCACGAAGGATATCATGGTAGAAGATTATGTTACCGGGGAGCAGATTAAAAATATTCCTATCGCAGTCTAATGCAGCCATATACCGAAGCTGCATTAGACGGAAGAATGCAAAAGCGGCATTCTTCCCGTTGGGTGAAGTAACGGACATTGAGAAATGCAGCCATATACCGAAGCTGCATTAGACGGAAGAATGCAAAAGCGGCATTCTTCCCGTAGGTTGAAGTAACGGACATTGAGAAATGCAGCCATATACCGAAGCTGCATTAGACGGAAGAATGCAAAAAGCGGCATTCTTCCCGCAGGTTGGGATACCGGGCACCGGAAAATCTTTGGTTTCGTGGTGTCGTGTTGCATTGCGGAAACAAAAAGAAGGAGAGAAAGCCATGAATTTAATTGTAGCAGCAGATAAAAACTGGGCAATCGGTAAGGAAAACGAGCTCTTGGTGCGGATTCCCGCAGATCAGAAATTTTTCCGGGAAACTACCACGGGGAAGGTGGTTGTGATGGGAAGAAAGACTTTAGAGAGCTTTCCGGGCGGGCTGCCCTTAAAAAAGAGGACCAACATTGTGCTGACCCACGATGAAAATTACAAGGTTCCCGATGCCATCATCGTGCACACCATGGAAGAACTTCACGAAGAATTAAAAAAATACAACAGTGAGGATATCTATGTCATCGGCGGCGAGACCATTTACCGCCAGCTGTTAGATGAGTGCGATGTGGCGCATGTGACAAAGATTGATTATGCCTTTGACGCAGACACCTATTTCCCCAATCTGGACGAGAAACCGGAGTGGGAGATTACGGCAGACAGCGAAGAACAGACCTACTTTGATTTGGAATATTATTTCTATAAATATGAGAAAAAGAAAGCCGTGCAGTAAGAATGGAAAATTTTATTTTCAGCATTAATGTCACATTTCCTATCTTTTTAGTGATGGTCATTGGTTATGTGTTAAAACAGATTGGAATGTTAAACGATAACTTCGTGACGGTGGCAAATAAATTTAATTTTAAGGTAACATTGCCTTTCATGTTGTTTCGGGACATTTCCGGCGTGAATATCAGGGAGGTATTTGATTTAAAATATGTGCTGTTCTGCGCATTGGTCAGTACTCTTTGCTTCTGGCTTATCTGGGGCGGTGTAAAGCTTTTTGTGAAGGATAAAAGTATCCGCGGTGCATTTGTGCAGGCATCTTTTCGCAGCAGTGCGGCGGTGATGGGGCTTGCATTTATCCAGAATATGTACGGTTCTTCTGCCATGGGGCCGTTGATGATTGTGGGGGCGGTGCCACTTTACAACATTTTTTCCGTGATTGTGCTGACCTTCGAGGGAGGACATGCAGGAGAGGAAAACGGAAAGCAGAAAATCAAAGAAGCCTGTGTCAACATTGCGAAAAATCCCATTATCCTCGGTATTTTAGCCGGGCTTATCGTGGCGCTTCTGGGAATTGATTTCCCGGTGATTATTGATAAGACGGTAAACAGTGTGGCGCAGATGGCAACACCCCTTGCCTTAATTACCATCGGGGCAGGCTTTGAAGGTCGGAAGGCATTGGCAAAAATTAAGCCCACCATAGCTGCCTCCCTGATAAAATTAGTGATACAGCCCCTGGTGTTTCTTCCGGTGGCGGCGTGGCTGGGCTTTACCGGGGAAAAGATGATTGCGATTTTGATTATGCTGGCGTCGCCCACCACCCCAAGCTGCTATATTATGGCAAAAAGCATGGATAATGACGGTGTGCTGACAGCAAGCGTCATTGTCACCACCACTCTGCTGGCGGCATTTACCCTGACAGGCTGGATTTTCATTTTAAAGACCGTAGGGCTGATTGGCTGAGGGCAGATTGATATTTTTTGCCGTGGCATTGATTTTTCTTTGCAAAGGATTGCATTTTTTGAAAAGATATTATATAGTAGGAAAAATAAATTTCAAGAAAGCATGTTACATGCAATAAACGATAAGGAGGACGATATGGATATTACAGGCAGAAAACTTTTTGTAAAGGCTTTGCAGGAAGAAGGCGTGGATACCATTTTTGGTTATCCCGGCGGGACTGTGACAGACCTTTTTGACGAATTATACAAACAGGATGGTATCGACGTCGTCTTACCGAGACATGAGCAGGGACTGATTCACGAAGCGGAAGGCTACGCAAAATCTACGGGAAAGGTGGGGGTCTGCTTAGTGACCAGCGGGCCGGGAGCCACTAATATCATCACAGGGCTTGCGGACGCCCATTACGATAACATTCCGTTGGTTTGTTTTACCGGACAGGTGCCCTTGTCCCTCATTGGAAATGATGCGTTTCAGGAGGTGGATATTGTGGGAATGACCCGCAGTATCACCAAGTACGGCGTTACTGTCCGCAGAAGAGAGGATTTAGGCCGTATCATTAAGATGGCATTTTACATTGCCGCTACCGGAAAAACGGGTCCGGTGCTCATTGATATCCCGAAGGATATCCAGACGGCGGCAGGTCCGGCGGAGTACCCCTCCAATGTGCAGATACGGGGGTATAAACCCAATGACAGCGTACATATCGGTCAGTTGAAGAAGGCCTATAAGCTGCTTCGGAGCGCAAAGAAGCCGCTGATTTTGGCGGGAGGCGGTATCAATATTGCCAGAGCCAATGATAAGCTCCAGCAGTTTGTGGAAAAGACACAGGTGCCTGTGGTTACTACAGTGATGGGAAAAGGAGCGATTCCCACCGGACACAGCCTTTATGTAGGAAATTCCGGTATGCATGGCAAATATGCCGCAAATAAAGCGGTTAGCGAATGCGACGTGCTGTTCTCCATCGGGACCCGCTTTAATGACCGTATCACTGGGGATTTGAATGAGTTTGCACCTAAGGCGAAAATCGTCCATATTGATGTGGATACGGCTTCCATTTCGCGAAATGTTGTGGTGGATGTGCCTGTAGTTTCCGACGCAAACCTTGCTTTGGAGCGGCTGTTGGGCTGGGCGGAAACGAAGGACACTACTGTCTGGCAGGAGGAAATTGCCGCCTGGGATAAGGAACATCCCTTAGAGATGCGTCGGGAACACGGCATGACGCCCCAGATGGTGTTTGAGCATGTAAACCGAACTTTTGGGGATGCCATCTACGTGACGGACGTAGGGCAGCACCAGATGTGGGCAACCCAGTATCTGGAATTAGACTCCTGGCATCAGCTCATTACCTCCGGCGGACTTGGAACCATGGGATTTGGCTTTCCGGCTGCCATCGGTGCAAAAATCGGCAACCGGAACAGGGAAGTGGTCTGTTTTTCCGGAGACGGCGGTATGCAGATGAACATTCAGGAGATGGCGACGGCGGTGGTACAGGGAACCCCTGTGATTGTCTGTCTTTTCAATAACTATTACCTTGGCATGGTGCGCCAGATGCAGCAGCTTTTCTATGGAAAACGCTATGAGGCAACCTGTCTGCGGAGGAGAAAATCCTGTCCTGCAGGCTGCAAAGGCCCTAACGAGGCATGTCCGCCCTACACTCCTGATTTTGTAGCCCTTGCGGAAAGCTACGGCGCTCACGGAATCCGGGTAGAGAGGGAAGAGGATATCCAGAAAGCTCTCGATAGGGCGAGAACCTACAAAGACGCGCCGACCATCATCGAGTTCATGATTTCCAGCGATGAAATCGTCCTCCCCATGGTAAAAGGCGGAAACCCAATGAGTGAGATGATATTGAAATAAATGAGCCGTGCCCGTAGCAAAGCGAAGTTGAGCTTGCGCACGGCGGCAGTGTGAAAAGAAGTTCTAAAATCGACGTTTCGCCATTGGACGAAACGCCGAAGAACTTCTAAGTTTCACACGGAAGAATGCAAAACCGGCATTCTTCTCATGAGTGAAAAGAAGTTCT
>JAETQH010000101.1 GCA_021770785.1 Lachnospiraceae bacterium | reverse complement strand
TACTTCTGAAAATAGTCAATCATTTTTACATAAATACATATGAATTAAGCAATGAAAACTGAATAACAAAAACTTTCCCTTGTAGCTTGCCAATAAGGGCAAAAACAAGGGAAAAGGATACATATTTTGAGGTTTGGCATACCGCAAAGCCTTGAAAATTAAGTAAAGATAAAACAGTTAATAGATAAGCTGGAATTTAACCATTTAAAACATTATTAACAATATCGTCAACAATACTTTCAATATCTCTTTCGGATGTAATTTTAACTTCATTCAATACATTAGAAAAATCCTTTTCTCGCCACCATCTACGCATTGCTTCCTCGCCAAAATCATTGCAATTAGGCTTTGTTTGGTGTCGTTTCACCGTTTCTTCAAAAGGTATATCAAAATAGTATGCATATATTCTTGTATCATATAATTGAACAGCCAACTCAAACAAGGATTCATACCAATCTGCATACATAATACCTTCTAAAATAACAATATTACTATGGTTACAGCCATAGATTAAAAGCTCTTTCATAAGTGGCAGTGCAAGTGTATTTTCTCCATCTTTGACTCTGAGCATTTCTCTTCTAATTACATCTTGTGAAATAAGCATAGTGTTCCTGCCAAATTTCTGTTGTAATTCTCTAGCAATCGTAGTTTTTCCACTACCTGAATTTCCTCTAAGTATAATAAGTTTTCCCATATCATTAACCCCACAAATTCAAATTTTTCGTTCTCTGCAGTTTCCCGGCAAATAGGAATTAACGCATTCCCAATCTTAAATCATAAAATTGTTTTACCCAAGAGGGGTAATTTTGATAAGCACCATTCTCCTTTATTTTACGGAGGGTTCTTTTCCCAACCCTTCTATCCAATATAGCAAAGATTTGCACAATATAATTATCACTATATAGGGCTTCCATAATTGGCATTTGCAAAAATGATATTGCGGCCGACAAAAAGTCCATGTCATGGTAGGTTGCATTTTCATCCCATTTTTTCTTCAAATTCAAATCGTCAGAATCCCAGACACCTGTTTCTTCCCAAACTTCATGCAAGTCGGTTTCCTGATGATACATTTCAATCCATGAAAAGCAAACCAATTCCCTTTTATCCAGACGGATGGCTGCCCTGCCATAAGAATTATGGACCTTATGGTATCGGGTCAAAAAATATGACAAGCCTTCTCTGAGTTCATCACATAACAAATCTGCTAATTGCCTATTCAAGCCAGCCCATGATTTATAATGATTCACCATCGTATATCCTCCACAACTTCCGGTTCCTTTCAGTTCAGTTAATTCCCAGATAGCGTTCCCCTGTCCAGATGAAATACCCGGCAGCTTTCACACCGGCATCCATATCCGTAACGGCCTGACATTCCATAACTCATAACCATCGCTCCTTTCACATGATCCTCTTCCGATTTGCCAGGGCGTGTCCAAGGATTTTCAACTCACCGAAAAATGTGAAGCTGTCCCCAACAAGCATAAATTTGGGCCGCGCATTTATCAGTCCCACACAATGGCAAAACAACGAAAACCATCAGGAACTGGCGGCCTGCAGGAAAACAGGGAATCCATCGCAGATTCTTCCCATTCCTCTGCCCCTCCCGAACACAGCCATCCGCATCTTGCAAGTGTTTCCAATTCCGATGCCGAAAGAGAGGTGCATATTATGAGTGATTCTCCCGCAAGAACCAATGCCTCTTCCCCCTCATACTCCGCAATTTCCGTGTCATTGTGCAGTTCAATACGAATCCACGCGACATCCGGTCTTTTCTCAAGTTCCCGCATCAGTTCCCATATTTCAGCAATGGAAGGGCGTCCAAAGTCACAGTCATTCGGCGCAATGGAATCCTCTGCCGTATTTCCCTCAAAAAAATTCATCAAGCGTCAAAAGAGGCAGACGGTCATCATTTTCCTCCATTAGCTTTTTAAATGCACTCAGTTCTATCAAGGTCTTTTCCTCCTCAACTTCCTATTTTATACTCGCCACAACTTCTCGGCAAACCAGAATTTACTATTCGGCATATACTTCCAAAAATGACGTGATTTTCCCATGTGTGTATTCGCCTTCAATCAGGCCAAACTCCGGGTCATAATATTTATTATCATAAAGCAATGTCCAATGGGTATATCCCGCATCCGTATGGACCGTCAAAATCGAATACTTATAGGGAACAGGATTCTTCTTTGAAATACGCTTGTTCTTTTCTGCGTGTCGAATACCATAAAAGTCAAGTATCTCTATTAGTTGACCGATACTTGTGGCTCCGTCTGTTTTCATATCTTTGATACTTCATCGACACTTTTTCCTGCAATCATGGCAATGCAAGCCTGTCCACATGTAAAACAAGTAGGCTGTATAATCAGTTCCATATATCGTCCCTCCGTCAAACTTGAATTTTATGCTCCCTGCAACTTCCTGACAAATGGAAGTTGTATCAGCTTTGCAGATATTCAATCAGTTTACTTACATATTCATCACTATGTTCGTGTAAATATTGCCCATGCCCCATATGCTCAATCTCTATATCTATTATAGTAGGCAGATATTTTTTTAACAGTGTAACACTTTTTCTTGGATATTGCTCATTTGAACCTCGCCAAAACAGGACAGTCCCCTTGTAACATCTTATGTTTTCAGGAATGTTGTACCGATACACAAATTCACATGCGTTTTCTATCGTATTTGATGTAATGTTCGGATAAAGCATTTCTATAATACTGTTGTTATCTTTACCCATAACAGCGTCCATCATAAATTTAGGCACGGCTTTTCCGTTTTGAATCCGCTTTATCGCTTTGCAGAATATATATTCATACGGCCTCGTTAATAATCCCATTTTTGTCACAAAAGCCGCATCTAAATGTACTTTCGCAACATGAATATTGCCCCTGCCTATAATCTCAACAGCCATTGTTGCTCCCATAGAAAAACCTGATAGGCAGTACAAATTACCAGATAGATTATCCACAATATAATCCTCTATCTCATCACAGTCTTTCTCAAGGCTAACAAGTTCACCCGTTCTCTCGCTGTGACCATCCACTTCCGCCAATATCACATAATAGTCTGACAACCGTTTTAAAATTGGTTCATAGCAAAGCATTGCCGTGGAAGCCATTCCATGTATAAATAGTATTGACTTGTTGTTTTTATCTCCAAAGCATAAAAAATTCATAAACCCTTCTCCACAAAATTTCCAATTTATCACTCTTCAACGAAAACGTTCCGAAGAAAAAAACAAAATCCGGCACATCTATGCCATATTTTTCTTTTACCATTCAAATCCCTCGTATTAAAAGTTGTATCGATTTTAAGCGGCTTTGAAGCCGTAATTTCTGTATCCATATGAATGATTCTCCCTATAACTTCCGATTTGCTGGTATCTTCCAACATTGAAATTATACCTCAATTCTTCATAAATTTCCATACACAGTACACTCTATTTCCGCATACAAAAAAACAGCCGAAAGCATCTGGTGCAAACCTGATGCTCCGGCCGCTTCCGGCTTTAAATCCTTGTGCTAATCTCCGCCCCATTGCGGAAAATGAACACCACCCTGCCGTCCGAATAAACTGTTGCGTAATCCACAAGCCTATGGAACAGCTTCCGTTTCCCCATGCCACATTCTCTGACTTGGCAGGAGATCCTGCAATAATCATCGATACCGATACCGGATAATTGCAAAACGGCATAAGTCCCTCCGTTATGCCTTTTTCTTTGCTACGGGTATCCATACCTCATATTGCGCATTCTGTGGATCTGGATTTAAGTAAACCTCAATATCGGGGGCATTGGCATATTCATATCCAGAACTCGGAAGCCACTCCGTTATAATCCGCTGTTCCAATTCCTGTATTGACTGGCTTGTACCCGTTCCGGAAAAGATTGCCCAAGTAGACGCAGGAACAGTATATTCTTCAAACTCACCACTTGTTTTTGTACTGGAAACGGCAATAAAATATTTCCATTGTTCTTCATCATTACAGGCACTCACGCCCAAAAGTCCCATTGGCAGCGTATCCATCATTCCTGCCAATTTCTGTATGGTTCCATTTACAGATGCTTCCTGCCACATCTTAGGCACAACCACAAAGTTATTTTCGATTTCCTTACTAAGCGGTGCAGATACGCCAATAATGCGAAATGCTTCTTTTGTTTCAATTCTATAATTCATTTCTGTCGCTCCTTTTATGGCAATTCTAAACACAATGGGAGAAAAAGATTTCACAGACACTCCCTCATCTTTCACAGACGAGGGGGCTATCCCATGAAAAGACTGAAATGCCCTGTTAAATGCAGTCGGGGAACGGTAGCCGTACTTCTCTGCAATATCAATAATCCGTTCATCCCCACCCTGCAAGTCTACTGCCGCTAAAGACATTTTTCTTCTTCGGATATACTCCGCCAGAGTGATACCCGCCATGTAAGTAAACATCCTCTGATAGTGATAGGTGGAGCAGCAAGCAATCCGCCCAAGCTGTTCATAGTCAATTTCGTCTGTCAAATGTTCCTCAATATAATTCATGCTTTGGTTTAATCTTTCAACCCATTCCATGAGATACCTCCTCGTATTATGCTTTGTAGACAAAAATTTGTCTTTATCATTATAATAAGGCTTATTCTTAAATTTTTCCTCTCTATCCTTGCACAAAAAAGAGAGACTATATCGTGTAAATATTCGGAGAAAATGAAGCACAGGAAACGGGATGTCCAACAGGAACTCAAAAAGGCGGCAAAACCCTTGTAATCGGGGCTATACCGCCTAATCTGAAATTTCTTCCTTGTAACTGGAGTCCTTAATTTTACTGGCCATTGTAGGGAAGTGACTTGTCACTTCCCTACAATCTCTGCCGTATCAATAAACTCATAGGGCGTCTGCTGGTATACATAGTAATTCAGCCAGTTCGAATACAAAATATTTCCGTGGGACCTCCACTGAAGCCTCGGCTTTTGGGTATCATCATCCTCTGGATAATAATTCACCGGAACCTCAATAGGCAGCCCCTTTTCCTTATCCCGCTTATACTCCTTATCTAAGGTAATGCGGTCATACTCCGGGTGTCCCATGACGAAAATCCGCCTGCCCTCGTCCGCAATGGCGAGGAACACGCCTGCCTCCTCAGACTCTGCCAAAATCGTCAGCTCCTTCACATTGCGGATTGCCTCGGCGCTCACCTCGGTATGTCTGGAATGGGGTGCCATAAAATAATCGTCAAATCCGCGTACCAGCGGCACCTTCCGGTTCATCACGCGGTGCTCAAATACGCCGAACATTTTCTTCGGCAGCAGCGTTTTCTGTAATCCGTAATGATAGTAAAGTCCTGCCTGGGCACCCCAGCATAAATGCAGGGTGGAGGTCACGTGGGTTTTTGTCCAGTCAAAAATCTCACAAAGCTCCTTCCAATAATCCACCTCTTCATATTCCATCTGCTCAAGAGGCGCACCGGTAATAATCAAACCGTCAAAAAAACGGTTCTTCACCTGCTCAAAGGTCTCATAAAATTTATTCAGATGGCTCATGGATGTATTTTTGAATTCATGGGTGGAAACTGTAACAAAAGTCACTTCTACCTGCAACGGTGTATTAGACAGGGAACGTAAAAGCTGCAGCTCTGTCTCTTCTTTCAATGGCATCAGATTTAAAATACCAATCTGGATTGCGCGTATATCCTGATGTGTCGCTCGTTTCTCATCCATAACAAAAATATTTTCCTTTTCCAGTATTTCTTTTGCCGGCAAATCGCTCTGTGTCTTTATTGGCATATCTATCCCTCTTCCCTTTACAAATAACTGTCCTGTTACTGTCCGTTCCCTGACAGATATTGCAGTAACTTTTTACATATTAATATTTAACATCCGGTACAGCTCTTCCTCACTGATAACGGTAATTCCAAGCTGGTTTGCCTTATCCAGTTTGCTCCCTGCATTTTCTCCTGCAAGTACATAATCTGTTTTTTTAGAGACAGAACCGGAAACCTTTCCGCCGTACTTTTCAATCAGCTCTGCCGCCTCTTTTCTTCCGAGGTTCGGCAGTGTTCCTGTCACCACCACTGTTTTTCCGGTCAAAGCCGATTCTATCGTCTCAGCCTCTTTTGTCTCCATATTCACGCCCAACGTTTTTAGCCGTTCCACCATTTCCTGATTCTTTTCATCTTCAAAAAAAGCACGGATACACTGGGCGCTGATCTCGCCGATATCGTTTACCGCTGTCAGTTCTTCCGCCGTGGCGTGTTCTAAACGTTCCATGGATTTAAAATATTTCATAATGGATTTCGCCGCCGCCTTTCCCACATTGGGAATACCAAAACCTGTCAGCAGCTTGCAGGCGTCATTCTGCTTTGCTTTCTCAATGGTATCGAGGAGCTTGTCCGTATTTTTTTCTTTTCCGATGATTCCCTGCTCTATCAGTTCCTCCCTGTACTTTTTCAATTCAAAAATATCTGCAACATCTTTAATATACCCCAAACGGACCAAATCTTCAATATAAACCGTACCGAAGCCTTTGATATCCATGGCGTCACGTCCCACAAAATTAATGATGTGACGCTCTAACTGCGCCGGGCAGTTCGGGGAGGTACATTTAATATCCGCCGTATCCTTTTCCCGCTCGGTTCTTGCTCCGCACACCGGGCAGGTATCTGGAATCAGAAACCTCTTCCAGTCCGCCGGACGTTTTTCTTTCTTTACTTCCTTCACCTTAGGAATGATTTCCCCCGATTTATATACCACAATCGTATCTCCGACACCGATATCCAGCTCATCAATAAAATCCTGATTGTGCAGGGTTGCCCTTGAAACGGAAGTTCCGCAGAGACGCACCGGCTCAAAAATGGCAGTGGGCGTGATTCTTCCGGTTCTGCCGACAGAAAGCTCTATGTCAAGAAGCTTACTCTCTTTTTCCTCCGGCGGGTACTTGTATGCCACCGCCCATCTCGGCACTTTAGAAGTGCTTCCTAGCTTTTCCCTATCGGCATAGCTGTTAATTTTCACCACGGCACCGTCAATATCGTAAGCTAAATTCCCCCGGTTCTCCCCGATGGCACAGATGGCATCCCAGACTTCTTCCGCCGTCCTGCAGACCTTATAATCGTCAATGACGGCAATGCCCTGTTTTTTCAAAAACTCATACCCCTCCGTGTGGGTGGCAAACTCCATGCCCCGCACCTGCTGGATATTAAAAACAAACATGGACAGCTCCCTCTCCTTTGTGACGCTGCTGTCAAGCTGCCTTAAGGTTCCGGCTGCACAATTTCTTGGATTGGCAAAGGGCTTTTTTCCCAACAGCTCCTGCCGTTCGTTTACCCGCTCAAAGGCCTCGTTTTTCATATAGACTTCCCCGCGGATTTCCAAATATTCCGGGGCGTCCTTCAATTTCTTTTTCACATCACCAATGACCTTGGCGTTTGCCGTTACATCTTCCCCGAAATTCACACCGTCCCCACGGGTCAGCGCCAACGCAAGATTCCCCTGCTCATAGCGCAGTGCCATAGAAAGCCCGTCAATCTTATATTCCACCACAAATTCAGGATTATCTAACTGCTCCCGCATCTGCTCCACAAATTCACAGACCTCCTCCTTAGAAAAAACGTCCTGCAAACTTAACATGGGAACATTGTGAGCCACTAACACTCCTGCCGTCCGCTTAGCCGTTCCGCCCACATGCTTTGTGGGGGAATCCTCCGTCGCCAGCTCCGGGTGTTCTTTTTCTAACTTTTTCAATTCCCGCATCATCATGTCAAATTCATAATCAGTAATCTCAGGACTGTCCTGATTGTAATAACGGTCACTGTGATAATTTATTTTTTCCCGCAGTTCTTTGATTTGCTCTTCTACTCTCATGGTTTCCTCCGTCTTTTTCCGGTATGATTGTTGTACTGGATGAATTCTTGATTAATTCTAACAGCCTGCCATATTCTTCCCCTGTCACATTCCGATAAGTTCCACTTTTTAAGTTGCCCAATTCGATATTCATAATACGGGTTCTGACTAATTTTTCCACCCGGTATCCAAAATATTCGCACATGCGGCGTATCTGGCGGTTCAGCCCCTGGGTGAGGACAATCTTAAACTGCCGTTTTCCCGTCTGCTCCACCCTGCATTTCCGGGTGGTTGTCTGTAGCTCCACCAAAGGCACGCCTCCTGCAAGCCCTCTTAAAAAGCTGTCCGTCACCGTTTTATTGACGGTCACAAGATATTCCTTTTCATGCATGTTTCCGGCACGCATGATACGGTTGACAATATCCCCGTTGTTGGTCAGTAAAAGCAGCCCCTCGGAATCCTTGTCTAACCTTCCCACCGGATAAATCCGCTTTGGATAGCCGATAAAATCCACCACATTATTTTTTTCCCGCTTCTCGGCAGTGCAGACAATCCCCACCGGCTTATGAAATGCCAGCAATATCATTTCCTCTTCCTTTTTTACCGGATTTCCCAGAAAAAGCACCTGCTGCCCAGGAAAAACCTTCGTCCCCATCTCCGCCACATTTCCGTCGACAGTGACGTTTCCCGCCTCCACCTGGCGGTCCGCTTCTCTCCTCGAACACACTCCGGCTTCGCTGAGATATTTGTTAATTCTCACTCCATTTTCGTCCATCCACATATTCTCCACAAATTTTTCCGTCGCCTTTTCCGCCTTATTTTCCGCAAAACTACCGGAAAGCAAAACAGTTCCCGCCGCCTCTTTCCGTCACATGTTCCGGCGAACCACCGAAAACCCAAATGCTTCCGGCAGCTCCTTTCCATATGGAAAAACGGAGACTTCTTAGGTAAAAGTCTCCGCTTCCTTTCATTTTACATCTTATCTTACTGCAACAGATCCGTCTTAATATAGCCCGTCTCACCGTTCCATGTCACTTTTGTCCAGCCCTCTGCATAGCTCATAACGACTGTCACCTTTTCTCCTGCAAAAGCAGTTCCAATCTTATCGGAAGTCTCGCTCATACCGGAACGAATATTCGTAGAACCGGACAAGGTAATAACCTGTCCCTCTGGCAAAGCCTTTGCTGTATTCTCCGAAGTATCAGCAGTGTTATCGCTGTTATCCGTCTGCGGCTTCTCTGTAGCCAGATATTCCGTTTTGATGTATCCGGTTGTACCGCCGTAATTGACAATACTCCAGTCTCCGTCTGTACCGGTTCTGCCGATGGCAGTTCCCTTTTCCACTGTCCCTATTTTTTCAGAAGAAGTATCTGCCGCTGCCCTGACATTTACTGTATCTACCGCATATACTGTCTCTGATTTATCCTCTGTCTGCTCCGGCTCCGGAGTCTCTGTTTCCTCCGGTGTCTCCGTGGTTTCCGTCTCTTCCGGCACTTCCGTTTCCTCCGGTGCCTCTGTCTCATTCTCTGCAGCCTGAGCGAGAATATCCTGCTTCCACGCAGTCATCGCCGCGGGGAGCTTCACGTTAATCACATCAGCCAAAGTGGTATCCGCCGCCACCGCTTCGTTGTACTTCTCCTGAATCTCCTGCTGAAGTGCAATCAAATCCGCACTCTCCTCAAATTTATCAATGAGCCGCTGGACACTGGTATCCACGGCATTCTCTTTAATCTTGGAGTTGTACTGACTGTAAAGATTGTCAATAAACAGAGACCCGTCCTCATTGGTTCTGACATAAAAGAAATCCAGTCCCGGTGCCATCATCTCCGCATCGGAAAACTTGATTTCAATGGAAACAGATACCAGATAAGAACTATCATCTAACCCACGCTTAGTATAGCATTTGATATTCTCGTAACTGTCCACATATTTGCTGTATTCTGCAATGTAGCTCTTCTCATTTTCTGATATGGGGGTTGCAATAGCGGCAATGGTATCCACGTCTCCTGCCGCATATGCGGTAAAATACTGATTAATCAAGGCATTTACATCCTCGTGGGCATCCACCTCAAACGCCTCTTCTGTCTCACTCTCCGTCTCGGTAGCGGCAACATTCCCACCGCCCTCGTCATTGTTTTTCGGTGCACCGCAGTTGACTAACACCAAAACCAACACTATCAATAATGCACCCGCTGTAAAATACCGTATATTCTGCTTTACGAATGCTAAAATGTCATTGTTTTTATGATTATCGTTGTTCACTGTATTTTCCGAGTTATCTTTTCCTTTAGAAAAAGCCATTTTATCTACCATACCTTTCTTTCACATAGTATCAAATAGTAACAAAAAAAATGCGCCCGGCGGGAATCGAACCCGCATTGCTGGAGTCGGAGTCCAGTGTTCTATCCATTAGACTACGGTCGCCTGCTCATGTAAGAAAGTATGTGTAACCTTTTTAACGCATGTCCTATCATAGCAGACATAAAAATAATTGTCAATAAAAAAACCGGAAAGTTTTCATGGAATTCTACACTAACCCCGTGAAAAGTAACCCGATTTACTCGAACTCCCTAACTTAACCTGAATTATTCACGGCAATATAAGCTCGCATAGAATCCGCCGTAGTTACCGTTACGACCACTCCCAATACCTCGCTTTGCCACAAGACAGCATAAAAATAGGCAGACTTCCCCTGTGACAGGTTTAAAGGTTTG
>JAETQH010000022.1 GCA_021770785.1 Lachnospiraceae bacterium | reverse complement strand
GGTCTGGATGCCTTATCACTGTATAATACAGAAAAAAGCTTTTCATCAATGGCAGGAAATATTTCATCGGCAAAGACTTTTGCCCAGGATTTTTCCAGTGCTTTTTGTTCTCTGGCCGTTAATCCTGAAAAACTATCTGTAAATGACATTTGCTGGTAAGCGTTTTCTTTGAATGACATAGAGATTACCTTCTTTCCCAAGCCACACTGTAGCTTTGATAGCTCTATTATACAACAAGTAAACCATTTAGGCTTGTATTTACTACAAAATATATGAACTTTTCAAGGTGCTATAGAGGGGCTTTTGACCTCAACATCATAATAATACACGGAAAATTTATTTACAATAGGATTGTAGCTTCTGACGTACTGTAGCTGCAAAGCCACTCATTCATCTACTTGAAATGAGTGGCTTTGACAGATTTTTGCGTTTTTGTTCGCTTAATTATCGTCAGTAATTGGTTTTGAGATGCCTGTTCCTTCCTTTAAATCTATATTCACATAGTGCTCTACCCCATTATATTCAAGATATATTCGGATTTCTGATGTAAGTACGTCCGTCACACGAAACTGCACCTTTTGCTCTGAAAATTCATCACTTCGACATTTCAAATATACTGTTGTATCAGGTTCTAATTCTACTCTGGTTTTTCCTGCTATATAGGTGTTCCAGGTAACATTATCGAAACTGTATTCTTTCAAATCCATACCATATTCTTCACTATCTTCCCAATGATCCTCCGTCTCATGCCATGAATATACTATTCCGCCCCATAGAACAGCCTTCATATTATTCGGAGCACTGGTCAACGCCATAACAAGTTCGTCCGTCTCCCCCTCTTCTGTTAATACCTGTAACGTGTAATTTCCTGTCGGGGTTGCTGTGAGCTTAAGTTCATCCGTATAATTACTGTATAAAGTCTGTCCGTTCAATTCACGATAGGCTCTTACCTTATAATAATAACTTTTACCTGTCTCCACTTTCTTATCCGTATAGGAAAACGAGAGCTTCTTCGACTTCACCGTCGCAATTTTCTTATAATCACCGGAGGCCGTTCTCCGGTATACCTTATAGCCTGTCGGTGTGAATCCGAGGCTTCTCTCGTCCTCTGTCAATTCCACACGCACATCCATTTTAATATAGGAGGAACACGTGTCAAATTCTGAGGAAGGCGTATCTGCATCCCATACCAGGTTTCCCATTCCTGTATACTGGCTGGTATAAAAAGTATGTTCTTTTACCTTCTTCTTATGGGAGCTGTCGGCCCAATGATATAATACGATTTTATAGGAATACTCTTTTTTATATTGAACTTTATCCACATAAGATTTCTTCTTTCCCGAGATATCCGCTATTTTTTTATACTTTCCTGTTTTTCCTTTATTCACAGTGGCACGGTAAATTTCCAGTCTGCCGTTTAGTTCCTTCTTCCAGCTCAGCTTTATCTTTGTCTTAGACTGGACGGTCGCCTGTATTGTTTTGTATGTATCCGCATAAGTCCATGATGTCTTTGCCTCTGTCGGGACTGTAATCATGAACGCTGTCACAAACAGGCTGATTGCCAGAAACAGACATAACATTTTTCTTCTGTACTGCAAATTTTTTTTGGGTTTCTCCATAACTTTTCTCCTTTGCTATTTCCACCATATTCAAATAATGGTACACAGAAAATTTATTTACAATAGGATTGTAGCTTCTGACGTACTGTAGCTGCAAAGCCACTCATTCATCTACTTGAAATGAGTGGCTTTGACAGATTTTTGCGTTTTTATTCGCTTAATTATCGTCAGTAATTGGTTTTGAGACGCCTGTTCCCTCCTTTAAATCTATATCCATATAATGTTCTACCCCATTATACTTAAGATATATCCGAATTTCCGATGTAAGTACATCCGTCACACGAAACCGCACCTTTTGCTCCGAAAATTCATCATTTCGACATTTCAAATAAACTGTTGTACCAGGTTCTAATTCTACTTTTGTTTTTTCTGCTGTATAGGTGTTCCAGGTAACATTATCAAAACTGTATTCTTTCAAATCCATACCATATTCTTCACTATTTTCCCAATAATCCTCCGTCTCATGCCATGAATATACTATCCTCCCCACTAAAACGGCCTTCATATTATTCGGAGCACTGGTCAACGCCATAACAAGCTCATCCGTTTCCCCCTCTTCTGTTAATACCTGTAACGTATAGTTTCCTGTCGGAGTTGCCGTGAGCTTAAGTTCATCCGTATAATTACTGTATAAGGTCTGTCCGTTTAATTCCCGGTACGCTCTTACCTTATAATAGTAGCTCTTACCTGTCTTTACTTCCTTATCCGTATAGGAAAACGAGAACTTCTTCGACTTCACCGTCGCAATCTTCTTATAATCACCGGAGGCCGTTCTCCGGTATACCTTATAGCCTGTCGGTGCGAATCCAAGACTCCTCTCATCCTCTGTCAATTCCACACGCACATCCATTTTAATATAAGAGGAGCACGTGTCAAATTCTGAGGAAGGCGTATCTGCATCCCATACCAAGTTTCCCATTCCTGTATACTGGCTAGTATAAAAAGTATGTTCTTTTACCTTCTTCTTATGGGAGCTGTCTGCCCAATGATATAATACGATTTTATAGGAATACTCTTTTTTATATTGGACTTTATCCACATAAGATTTCTTCTTTCCCGAGATATCCGCTATTTTTTTATACTTTCCCGTTTTTCCCTTATTCACGATTGCGCGGTAAATTTCCAGTCTGCCGTTTAATTCCTTCTTCCAGCTCAGTTTTATCTTTGTCTTAGACTGGACAGTTGCCTGTATTGTTTTGTATGTATCCGCATAAGTCCATGATGTCTTTGCCTCTGTCGGGACTGTAATCATGAACTCTGTCACAAACAGGCTGATTGCCAGAAACAGACATAACATTTTTCTTCTGTACTGCAAACCTTTTTTTATTTTTTGCATAGCTCTTCTCCTTTTTTATTTTACTATATTTATGGTCTTCTGTGCCAATTTCTTTTTATATTACATTTTTTACTGTTTTCTAAATTCTTCAGGACTTTATTCTTTCTAATTTATTGAAATAAAAACTCCATCATTTACTTTTGTGCAGTTAGCTCCGATAACAATCGTCCCATCACTTTCAATTGCAATCCCTTCCGCCTCAAACTTGCCGCTCATTTCATTGCCATACATGGACAAATCAGGCTTTTTTACATTTATTATAGTGGTCGGATTCACAGTTTGACCATTTCCAAAAGATGTCACACATAGAATTTTATTGTTTACAATAGGGTCTGTATCTTGTGAAGTAACTATATACAGGCAATTATTTCCATAACATATATCCTGATTCATATCACATTTATCGGGAAGCTTTACCTTAAAACTGCTTTTCACCTTAAATTTACTGCCCTCAATACTTCCTATCACATATACATTCTTCCTGTTAGCATCCTCTCCGGTTTTCCCAACTCCAACAATATAGGTATCAGATTTATAATACGTAATACTGGAAGCCGATATACTGCCTAATCCCACTGACACACCGCCCAAATCTATCCCGTATGTTGCTTCCACGACACCCTTTGTGGACATTTTTATAATCTTCTGTCCATCTGCCACATACAATTTTCCGCTTCGGTAAGTCATGCCGTTTCCATGTCCTAATGACTGGTTTACTTTGTATTTCTCACAGGACTTCGTATTTTTATAATTTTTATAGTCAGCGAAATAATATAAAATGCTATAATTTGGAGTGCCTTCTGTCGTATCCGTTTTCAGTGCATACAAACCTCCCTTGCCGTCTAATGCGATGCAGCCGAAGTTCCCGCATTTCGTTCCATCTTCCGTCTTTACGATTACCACTTCTTTAAAGTTCTTTGTTACTGTTGCCGCTTTTGCCTCAACCGGAATCTGCAGCAGTATAACAAAAAGCAGCGCCAGAAGCATTTGTGTGATTCTTATCTTTT
This sequence comes from Lachnospiraceae bacterium, assembly GCA_021770785.1. Taxonomy (GTDB): domain Bacteria; phylum Bacillota; class Clostridia; order Lachnospirales; family Lachnospiraceae; genus Roseburia. Next base: position 60,807 of record JAETQH010000022.1, on the reverse strand, counting down.
TCTTTGTTTTTCTTCTCATTTGTTTTTGATTTTTCATAAATCTTTCTCCTCCCCTTATCTTTAATTCAGACAATGCATAAGCCTTATTTTTAATAATATACTCTATTTCAAAGAGACACCATACCAGAACTGGAAAATTCAAAACTATCCTTAAAAATATTGGTTTTTATCCGGCTCACCAATCAATCTTTCATCTTTTTTTAATGTTTCTATGACATAATACAAAAAATTATGTTAAAAATAAACGTATAGGAGGCCTAACTTTGAAAATGTCCGGCATTCTATTCTGACATTAGTCAGATGAATATAGACTAAACATTTTTAGGTCATGTCGATTCTCAATAGCTTACGAGATATCCATAAATAACGCCGCCAACGATTTACATTCACTGACTCAAATGCTATACTATAAAGTAATACTTAAGGGAGGTATCATATGTTTCATCATCGTTTTTTTCAAGCACTGTTTTCGACTTTTCTTTGTACCATCATTATTTTATGCTCCAGTGCCCCACACATCCATGGGGCTCAGACAGACAGTAATTTTTCTGAGGCTGCAGAAACCGGCGAAACAAAGAACAGCGAAACAGATGACACCAGCACCACAGAATTAACAGATACTTCGCAAAATGACGTTTCCGAAACTCAGTATACAAACAATACTGAAATAATGACTTTAGATGTGCCATCTATAGATGATGCAGAAACAGGCGCTTTGGAAACTCAATATACAGATAATACTGAAACAGAAAGAGCAGACACTGAGATTTCCGAAGATACGTTTATAGATACTATCGAAGATATCTCTGAAACAGAGCTTCCTGAAGAAGATCTGACAGAGGACATTTCTTTTTATAGCTCTGATTCTTTTTACCCGGAATATATAGATGGCAGCATTACGGACGGATATTATATCCTAAAAGTATCTGCTGCTTCCATTGAAAAATCAGATGCAACTAAAGTATTGCAAAAGGCCCTGAATACTGCTGCTGAGAATGCCACCGATATTCTTCCATACAAAATTATGGTAGAGCCGGGCACATACACCCTTACCAAAAGTCTCTATATTTACAGCAACACCTATCTTTACGTGGACGGCGTTACCTTTCTTCAGGCTGAAAACGGCTCCGGAAATATGCTGAGGGTCGGAAAATCAGGCGATGTGCAGACGGGATATTGCTATAGGAACATTACAGTTGACGGCGGTGCCTCCGGTGGTATCTGGGACGAAAATTATCATAGTTACACGGTAATAAAAGCAGGACATGCCCAAAACTTTACTCTCAAAAATATTACTTTACAAAATACCATAGATGCACACCTTATGGAAGCAGCAGGTGTAAACGGCTTCCATTTAATTGACTGTACTTTTCAAAATCAGTCTCTCAACAGCAAATTATACTACGAAGCCGTACAGTTTGATATCCTGCTCCCAAAACATATTAGCGGATATTCTGCTGAGCTTCTTCCTAACTGTAATATCAACATCACCGGCTGTATTTTTTCAAATGTACCAAGAGGTATTGGTTCTCATACCATGGTATTGAACAGTTATATGTCAAATGTTCAAATTACCAACAACATTTTTAAGGATACCAGCAGCGCTGCCATACAGCTGATGGCTTGCTCGGATACTACCGTTTCCAACAACATCGTTATAAACTGCCCCCGCGGAATTATTTTCTACTCCATTTTCGGAGATTGTGAAGGCTCTTTTTTAGCTTCCACGATTGAAACAGCGGGTGGGATTGCCTCCTCTGTTCCGGTAACCTATATGGTGCCCCCGGAAAATCAAAATATTGTAATTTCTAATAACAATATTACCTGCGGCGACTCCGATAAGTATAACTTAAACTATGAAAATACGGGAATCTATGTTGGCGGGTATGCGTTTTCCTCCCCTCAGACACCGTCGGATGGCGATACCATACCAGCAGGAGATTACTATATCAGCGGAGTAACCATAACCGGAAATACAATCTCGACCAGTCAAAATGGAATTACGCTGCAAAATGTCAGAAATGCCGTGGTAGGCGGTGGAAATGAAATTACCTTTACGGGTTCTTTTTCCTCCTGCTGTGGGATACAACTCCGGGCTTCCAGCGCTAATTGCCATATACAGAATAACCGCATTACCGGCTGTTCAGGAACATCTATTTCCGTCAACAGTTCCTCTTCTGCCTCTTCCATAACAGGAAACGTGATTGATGTCTCTTCCTATTGCGGAATCTATATTAATGATGCGGCTGCAGACAGCATCACCGGAAATACGGTTACTTCATCCTGTTCTAAATCTTCCTTTGGTGCTATTACAAGCTCTAATTCTATCGTAAATACAATATCCGGAAACTCCATCGCCAACAGCTATGGATATGGGATTTCCATCAGCCGCGGTGAAATCAGCAGCATTGCTGACAATACCATCTCACAGCCTGCAAAAGACGGAATTTTTTTACAATATGCCGATGTGATATCTGTTTCCCGGAACATACTTTCCTCTTGTAAAGAAAACGGCATCTTATTGGAAGGTTGTATAGTTAGCGCAATTGCCTCAAACCAGATTACTGCCTCTGGATATTACGGCATCTGTCAAAACGGAAGTGCCGTGACAGATATCCAGAATAACACTTTGCAAAACTGTAAAAAACACAGCATAGTTCTTTATAACAGTGCCTCCACAAAAAACATAAGCGGCAATTCCATTGTTTCCGGAGATGCCATGGGTATTAATATCGGAACCATCGGAACAAATACAAACATTACTTCTAATACCATCAAGAACTGTAAGACAGCTCAGATTTATGTCAATCCCAATACCGTTGAACACACGGTTACCATTACATCCAACAAGCTGACGGGAACTTCAAAAGTTTTTGGGATACGTGCAGATTCCGGCAAGCTATCTGTCGGCGGTAATAAAATTTCTTCCTGCAAAATCGCCATTCAGCTTCGGAATACCGTGGTGGGAAGCATTCGTAAAAACACTTACAGTAACAATATAAGCAATACAGTAAAAATTATAGACAGCACAAATTCCAGTTCCTATAAAAAATACAAAAATCTGTCTAAACCTACTTCATTAAAAGCAAAAACAATCAGTAAAAGCCAGATTAAATTAACTTGGAAAAAAGTTTCCGGTGCTGATGGATATATTATTTACCGTTCTACTTCTCCTGACAATAACTTCAAGAAAATAGCTACGGTAAAAAAATCCAAAGGTACTACTTATACCAATAAAGGACTTAAGAAAAATAAGAAATATTATTATAAAATTGCAGCCTATAAAAAATCTCCAAATAAAAACGTGACAGTAATTAGCCCTGACAGTAAAGTCGTATCCAGGAAAACAGCTAAAAAATAACGGAAAGACAGCGGGTAAGGTAACCTCCTACCCGCTGTCTTTCCGTTATTTTGCTTTAACTGTTTTTACTTTTCCATAATTGGAATGCACTTTTACATCTCCGACTTTTTTATAACCGCTTACGCGTACATAATATGTCGTGTTAGATTTCAAACCAGTCAATGTCAATGTTGTTTTTCCCTTGGCATCGCTTTTCTTAAACTTCTTCGTGAAATCTTTATTCGTAGCATATTGCACTTCATATCCGGAATAGCCTGCTGACTTTTTCCATTTGATGGTAGCCTTTTTCTTAGCAGAAGATTTTGCGCTGCTTATATTTATCTTCTTCGTATCCTGTTTTCCGCTGGCAGTATTAATCCGCACCTGCGTCTTTACGTTAGCGCCAAAGCTGTTATTATACACATCTCCCTTTACGCCCTTGTCTGTGTAAATACCATAGCCAACATTAGAAACTTTATTATTTGCAATGGAAATCTTTCCGCTTATCACGCGAATACCGTGCGCCTTTTTATTTCCCTTGACTGTATTGTTCTCAACGGTAATGGTATATTTCGTTGTGTTAGGCTGAATAATAATCACATTATCAGAACCACCGGAAAGATCATTACCGGAAATTGTTAAATTGTTTTTAACACTTGAAACATTAATTCCCTGGCTTTTTGCTTTCTTTATTGTATTATTCTGAATTTTACCTACTGTCGTTTTTTTTGCGCTGTCATAGACATAGATGCCTTTTCCGCCAACAGAAGTAATCTTGTTTGAGCGTATGCTTCCTTTTACAGTAGTATCTCCTGAAATGTAAATGCCGCTTTCCTTGGCTGTAGTAACCGTATTTTCCGCAATGTCTCCGCCCGTTTTACTTGATTTATAAACAAAAATACCACTCTTATCCGTCTGTGAAATCATATTTGCGTTAATATCACCACTGACAGAGGACTTTGTAGATACCGATATTGCCATATCGGCTGTTTTTTCTAAGGTATTTCCTACAATAGAGCCCTTTACCTCTGATCCATTAAAAATCAAAATACCGTTTGCCGCCGCATATTTATCAGAAGCAGCCTTCACCGCATTATTTGCGATAGTTCCACTAACCGCACCCGTAGTAAGTTTTATCCCATGACAATATTTCTTCTCTTCATCTTTTCCCATTCCGGTAATGGTATTCTCACGTATCTCACCTACGGTACTGTTCTTATAGATTACAATCCCGGCATCTCCGCTGATTCCGGACATCTGGTTTTGTAAAATATTTCCTGTAGTACTTTCTGTACTTACAAGAATACCTCCACCGCCACAATTACTGATAGTATTCTTAGAGATATCTCCTGTTGCTCCACTATTCTTATAAAAGTTAATTCCACTTGCGCCATTTTCCGTTATCTTATTTCCTGTTGCCGTTGAAATATAGGCGCTTTCCTGAACGAAAATTCCGTTTCTGGACATTCCTGAAATTTTATTTGTTTCTAACGGTATATTTTTAGAACCTGTTGCAACGAAAATACCATCATATTTTCCGACATTTGGATCCTTTGCGGAAAATTCTTTTCCTGTTATCTTATTATTCGTAACAGTACAATCCCACGCATCCACCATATGAATACCATGACCTGCTGTTGTAATGGTATTATCTGATACCGTTACACCGCTGATATAGTAGTTATTAGCCGGAACTGCTTTTCCGTCAGCGCCTTTTGGAGAGTTTTTCAAATCCACACCATATACTTTAATCCCTTGAATTTCATCACAAGTCTCACTGTATTTTGTCCTTATGGTATTACCCGTAATAACAGTCTTGGCATCATGTCCGACGGTTCCGGTGTAAACCGTCTTCCCATCAAATATTGTGGTATAAACAGACTTTGTATCTGCTTTGAAATACTGGAATAAAATACCCGCTCCACAATTCTCAATCGTATTATTCTTGATTTCGCAATTATAATAAGTTAATCCTACAATTGCTTCTTCTGCTATATTCTTGAATGTATTCCCATTAATCTTGATGTTCTCATGGTATGCTCCGTTCAGCATGGTATGCGTACCCACTCCACGAGGAACATTTTCAAATGTACAGCCTGTAATCTCTACATTTTTCATAACGGTTCCATCCTCATAAGTCTCCTTAAATACATCTGAGGAACAGGGAATATCAAGCTGAAGTGCCTCCTGTTTATCAGGATCATCCACTTTGGATACACCGAAATCTTTAAAAGTACAGTTTCTTACATAGAAACCGTCAATCGCTGCCACCTCCATCTGGTGTGCACAGCCTCCGCCAGTAAGGGTAATCCCTTCTATCGTCACATTTGTAGCATGTGCAATACGAATAATTGTTGCTACATTATCACTTGTACTGATCCATGTACCGCCCTTTATGGTAATATTTTTAAATCCGTTATATCCCTTGCAGGCCTCGCTCTGATTATAAGAACTATATCCGGCATAGGAACCATTGGTGCCTGCCATCAGCATATTATGGGAACCTTTGTTCTTCAAAGTTACTCCAGCCGTTAAATCCAATATGGTATTGCTGTAAATATGTAAGTTGTCACTTAGGATATATTCCCCTGCCGGTACAGTAACAGTTACCGGCGCTTCATCTGTCGCCAAATCCCTTGCCTCTTTTAACGCTTTGTCTAAGGTATCAGCGATATCCTCACCGTTTGCCGCAGAAATTACAATATTGTTTCCTGAAACCGCATAGCCTGCGCTGAGTATTTCTGTTTCTTCTTCCAGTTCCTCTGTCTCTGCACTTTCTATCAGCTCTACAACTTCTGTTGTTTTAACTGCTTCCTCTGTTTCGGTTTTCTTTGTCTCCTCCGTCCCGGCTTCTTCTATTGCTTCAACCGTTCCTTCCACCCCGTTTTCTTCTGTTGCTTCAACCGTTTCTTCCGTTTCGGTTTTCTCTGTCTCCTCCGTCCCGACTTCTTCTATTTCCGATGCCTCCGTAACTTCCGTTTCGGTACTCTGTATTGATGTCTCTTCCGATATTTCAGCCGTCTCGGTTTCTACGCCCTGTGTTTCGGTTGAATCTGATTTCTCTGTTTCCATTTTCTGAGAAACTAGCTTTTCTTCTCCGGCAAAACACATCTCTGTCCCCTGAGAAAAGAACAGCCCCGCTACGAGCAAAAGTGCAACTACTTTTTTCATATGTTACCTCCTTAAATTATCAATGATATAAATCTATTTTATCATAACCTTGTCTTCCTCTCAAGCCAAATATCGCAAAATCCAGGTCTTATTCTCTCAAATCAGCTGGTTTTATCTCGTCTGTGCAAATAGTATCCACTCCCATTGCAAGCAGTTCTTTTGCTCTTTTCACATCATTTTTTATCGTATACGCCATGACATTTAATCCTGCCTCTTTTAATATACCGACAGTTCTTTCGTCCAAACAGCTATACCGCATAGCAATCGTCTCTATTCCATGCTCAAATGCAAAGGTTATCCCTTCCTCTAATTTCTCTTTCCACTCTTTTCCTAATACCAGCTGATAATTTTTAAAGGGGCAGCTTTGCTCTAATTCCTCGAATATTTTTCGGCTTTCCGCCTGTATGAGAAGCCGATTTAAGATTTTCTCATCTCTCCCAAAGGCTTCCTGTAATAGCTCAACCTTTTCTGCCGATTGGCTTCTATGGAGGTCAATCTCAAAATAGGTATCCGGATGTTCTGCCATAAAATTCTTCAAATCCCCAATATCCATCACCTGCATCCCCCCAATCCTTTGCTGCATGAAAAGTTCTCTGGTCATATGCGCAAATTCTTCCCGATACTCCATCCCGGTTATACCACATGATTTTTCATCCCAGCCATGGCTTAATACCAGTTTTCCATCCTCTGTCAAAGCAACGTCTGTTTCAAAATACCGATATCCCTCTTTGTAAGACCTTTCTAATGCTTCCCTGGTATTCGTATACGTCAGACCTCCACAGGCTCCATGGGCATGCGCCATCAATTCATGGCAAAAAACAGGATATCCCGCCTGCATTCGCTCTCTGTTTTCTGTATTTTCCCACTGAGCTACCAGATAAACCTTTTCCCCCATTTCTTTCACGGTATTTATTTTTTCATTTCCCGCTATTGTTCTTTTCTTTTTTCCGTTTTCAAAGAGCTCGCTACTAGTATACCATTTCCCATCCTCGGCATACCATTGATAACTTTTATTCACTTTTTTTCTTACATGATATCCCACAAATATTCCATCATTATGTTTAAATAATACTTCCGTCTTATCATTATCGCTTACCCTGTTCAGCTTTTGATATACGGCAGGATACAGTGTCCCGACACCCTTTTTCCCCTGATATTTATTTTCTCTCCAACTCATCTGACTACCGCAGATATCTGTGGCACCATTTCCCAGATAAATAATTTCTACCTCGGGCTTTAGCACTTTTTGCAACCATTGTTCTATCTTTCTAATATAAACCAACCTCTTTTCCTATTACTTATAATATCTTAATTTTACAATATCTTTTTATTTTTCACAATATCGCTTATTATAAATAAACACAAAAAGGGGTTTTGCTCCTGTATTTTGCCACAAAAAAACAGAGTGTGCATTTTACATACTCTGCTTTTAATGACCTGGCTTATCACTCTTTATTCTTCAAATTTTCCTTAATCTGAGTGGTAGATATTTCAGGAGTTCTCTCAAGATAAACCACATCACAATATTCTTTCAGGAAATCAAACTTTCCTTCCCAATCATTTCCCATTACAAATGTGTCAATTTTAAATTCCTGCACGTCAGACACCTTCTGTTCCCAGTTTTCCTCAGGAATAACAAGGTCCACATAGCGGATTGCCTCCAAAAGCTGTTTTCTCTTTTCATAGTTGAAATAACAGACTTTTTGTTTCTCGTTCCAGTTAAATTCATCCGTTGACAATGCAACTATTAAATAGTCTCCTAATTCCTTTGCCCTACGCAACAGATTTACATGTCCATAATGCAGCAAATCAAAGGTACCGTAAGTAATTACTTTTCTCATTTTTTCCCTCACTCTATATTATTATTTTTGTTTCATCTTTTCAATCAGGAAATCCACTATCCGCTCTGCAGACTTTCCATCGTTTATACAGCCAATCTTATCTAAAAAATCTTTTGTCTTTTCCGCATATTTTTGAGAATCAAATTCTTTGATACAGGTAATTAACTCCTCTGTCGTCCTAGCATACGGAAAAGGCAACTCTTCCATTTCAAAATACATTCCTCTGGATTCTAAATAATAATCTAAATCAGGTACATACATAAAAGCAGGCCTTCCTGTAAACATAAAATCTGTAATTACTGAAGAATAATCTGATATCATCATATCAGAAGCTGCCGCTAATTCCTGCATATCCATATACCCACCTGCATTAATAAAGCGGGGAGAAGAGGGCACAATCTGCTTTGTCTTACCCGCCAGACGTGGATGAAGACGTATCAGCATCATCCACGGTACGCCTGTACTTTCTTCCAGCATATCAAGAATCTCTTCATAATTCAAGTCATACCATTTCAACTGCATATCTGTGCGGAACGTCGGTGCATATATAGCAATCCGGGTGTTTTCCGGAATATGATAATAATTTCTTACTTTTTGTTCTATCTCACTTGAACCATTAATCAGCATATCGGTTCTCGCATCACCAAGTTTTACGATTTCTCCGTGTCCATAAAAAAACTCTTCCAATACATGCTTTTCTATATCACATCCACTCGTAATATAATCTACGTACTCAGCGTCTTTCCGATACATCTGTTCCTTTACGCTCAATTCCTTCGTTTCTTTATAGCTATGTTTATCTTTTCCTTCATTTTTCAATGTTATGCCGCCATGAAAGGTATTGAGATAAATAGTCTGTGGTCTTTTTTTCAACCCTTTCTCCAGCAGTACATTAAAGTGGATATTATTAATCCAGACTTTGGCTGTCAAGAGTTCACAAATTACATTATCCCCGGAAATCACCCTTACTCCTTCCGGAATCCCTGCTTTTTCAGCATCCAGACTTTTTCCCAAAATCCACACTAAATCATACTTTTCCTCTCTCTTCAAAAATTCATCGCAAATTGCTCTGGGATTACAACCATATCCTTTCCCTCCAAACTGAGAAAACACAATTTTATTCTGCTTTACAGGTTTTATGTTTCCCGCTATCCAATAACGAAGTTTCTGCTTCACTCCCACGTTTTGTTTTTCCATATTCTTCTTCCTTTCAGACAATTCTTATTTTACAAACCCTTCCACCAGCCTATCGTACATCTCTTCAAGCCCCACCGTAGGTGTCCAGCCAAGGTCCATTAATTTGCCGCTGTCAAGACGGATTACCATCTCCGGGTTATAACCAAAATTGTCGATATCTTCTGGAATATCCACGGTGACCTTTATCTCCCCGGCTCCGATGGTCTTACAAACCAGCTCGGCCATTTCCCGAACGGACACTGCAGTATCCATATTAGTCACGTTATAAGCCTCCCCCGTGTTTCCTTTCAGCAGAATATATAAAAGCGCACTTAAAGCGTCTTTGGTGTAGCAATAGCTACGCACGGTATTGCCCTGAGTATGGAGCACAATGTTGCGCCTTTCTAATGCGCAGCGGGCAAACTCCGCAAAAACACGCCCATCCTCATAATTAACTCCCGGTCCAAAAGTCTGGGACAGTCTTGCCACCTTTACCGGAACGCCGTACTCTTTCGCATAGGAGGCGCAGAGGCACTCCACCATACGCTTTCCTTCAGAATAGCTACTACGGACGCTCAATGGATCCATATAACCATAGTCAGTCTCGCCAATCACACTTTCCTTCTTCTCCGGGACACCGTAAACTTCAAGGGAGGACAAGTAAACCATACCAAACAGCTGCTTTTTTGCCGCAAATTCCAGAACATTCGCCGTGCCGTCAATGGCAGTCCGAATCGTCTCCACGGGCTGCGTCACAAAATACTTAGAACTGGTGGGACTGGCACCGTGAATGATATAGTCCACCTGTTCTTCCCAGCAAATATCCTGATTCACGTCCCCTAAACAGAGAGAAACATCTCCTCGCTCCATCAGATGGGAAAACAGCTTCTTTCCCTTTTCCTCGCTACGCACCAACGCAACAATACGAATCCCCAATCCCTTTTTTCTATTGCAACAAGCTAAAAAATACACCATCTGAGAGCCAATCAGTCCCGTCGCCCCCGTCACAAACACTGTCTTTCCTGCCAGTAGTTCCACAGGGACAGCACTCTGTGCCAACTGTTCCATATCTTCCTGCATTACCTGATTTCCTCTGCATTCTTCCATGAATCTCCCGCCTTTCTCTCCCTATTCCTCATGCTTCATGCGCATTTTACTTCCAATCCGGTTGGTAATTCCAAGACCGAACGCCTGCTCATTCTCCTTATACTGGAGCAGCGCCCGAAAAATATATACATCCTCGGGCGTTGTAACCTTAATATTTCCCCGGTTTCCCTCCACCATATGTGCCTCTATGCCAACGCTCCTGATAATGGTACAGGCATCCACCATATTTTCATAGCGGCTCTCCTTACTGCGCACCACGTCATGGGCAGCAATAATCTCCTTTAGGTAAAAGCTCTGGGGCGCCTGTGCCGCAAAGGTCTCCTTCCGGTAAGGCACAGAATCCACATGCTGTCCGTCCCTGCTGACCATAATCGTCTCAAAACAGGGGGTGCAGGTAATCGCATTTCCTTTTTCTTTTACGGATTTGATATTATTGCTAATGACCTCATAGGACACAAAGGGGCGCACGCCGTCATGGAGCAGTACAATGGAATCCTCCGAATTCTCACTCTCCGCTTTTTTTAAAGCGTTGTAAATGGAATCCTGCGCCGTCTCTCCCCCTGCGATTACATCCGCCACCTTGTTCAGGCGGTATTCCTCCACCAGCTCTTTCATATAAGGAATATAATCCTGCAATACAGAAACATAAATTTTATCAATCATGTCGTGATACTGGAAGAGCTGGAGGGTATGGACGATAATGGGCTTTCCGTTAATCTCCAAAAACTGCTTGGGCACGCCTGCCCCCATCCGCACGCCACTTCCTCCTGCAAATATGATTGCAATATTCATTACTTCTCCTCCTCACTGTCATCATCACTCTCTTCTTCTCCAATATGGTACAATTCCGTGAAATCTAGCTGGTGCATCCTCCGGTTGCGCTCCTCCACCGCCGCAATCTCCGCTTTTATCTCTTCCGGCATCTTCCCAAGCAAAATCCAGTCAATCACCCGGTCCGAAGCCCCACTGTCGATATAGTCGAAGTGATGTTCAATATACTGCTCCACCTTCTCATATTCAAAGTCCTTTTTCGCAATCGCCTCTATCATCTCGTCAAATGTTTCACATACCTTGCCCGGTGCCGACTCATCATAATCCCTGTGGAATCCTCTTGACAGGGAATATTCCACTTTGTCAAAAGCAAAAAACAACATCGGCTTCCTCATAAGGGAATATTCAAAGATATTAGAGGAATAATCTGTAATCAGCAAATCTACGATATAGAACAGGTCGTTAATGTTGGGGTAAGTCTGCAGATCAAAGAATTTATCCCTGTGGGCTTTCTTTATCGAGAGCTTATTGTTGACCCAGGGATGTCCCTTAAAGAACACAATGTATTCCTCCCCGCAAACCTCATAGAGCCTGTCAAAATCCAACAGTTCATAGGGATAATAAGCCGTCTTTTTATTCCTACCGCGGTAAGTGGGAGCAAACAGAATCACCTTTTTTCCCACACTTGCCGGATATTGTTTCCGCAGTTCTTCTATCTTGGCGTTCTTATGGGCTTCGTCTAAATACTCATCCATCCGGGGCATTCCGGTGGGCAGCACCTGCTCATCGTTCATTCCCCACACCTCCGAAAAGAAAGGTGCAATATTCTTAGAGCCTGCAATGCCGTATTTGTACTGCCTGTGGCAAGACTGAGGCCTCGGACATCCAAAATGCCCCCAACGGCTGTAGCCAGAGGACTTAAAACCTGCACCTGCGTGCCAGAGCTGAACCACTTCCGTTTCCTCCCGCAGCTTTAACCAGTCTAACACCGGAGCATGGTCATCAATAAACACGTGGTTACTCTTAGCCAGAAGCTTCATTAAATGAATCCAACTCTTGATTCCTTGGGGTTCTGCCGCCGCTGTACGGGCAGAAAATAGGATTTGGTAGTCTTTGTCTAAGCCTCTCTCTATCATACGCTCGGAAACCGCCTCTAAGTTAGACGCAATTTTATTGTTCTGCTCTGTCATAAAAAGCACCGTTCTGTCCGCTTTTTTTTGATATAAAAGGGAATAAAATTTGTAAATCCGGCGGATCACCACCTTATGTCCCAGAAGATATTTTTTTACAAACTTAATGGGCTTAAAATAACCGGAGACTTTCGGATTGCCGGGGAATTTTCCTCCGGTATAAGAGCTGTCCAGCACATGCATACGGAAAGGCAGCCCCTCTAAATCCTCATCCACCACAAAGGTTACGGTATAGACGTTTTTCTGTGAGGCATATAAAAAGCCTCTGGAAAGCTCTAAAAGCCTTGGAATCAACATTAAATCAAACTGGCATTCTGCCAGCACATCCTGACCCCGGCACACCAGAAGCGAATAGCATCCAAAGGGAACACACTTGTTCTCTCCGTTATTGGTAATATTCAATTGAAGCGTATAAAGATTCTCCTCCTGTCCCACCACCTTAAAATAAATCTGTGCTAACCCCGTCAGGGTATCCACGCCGTAAAATACAAGCTTTTCCCTACCCTGCAGTTTCTCCATTTCCTCTAACCTCACCCGGATTGTGACAAAAATCCTCTCCCAGCTGATATCCACAACCTTTGCTTTTACCATTCCGTTATCTATCAGAACACTCATTCTTCCACCTCTATTCCTACTTGTGCTTCTAACTCTGTCTCCGCATCCGTTTTATCTTCTGTCATTTCCCTATATAGCTCCGCAATCTCGTGCACTTCTCCCATGGCGACCATCCTCCCCTGATCTAATATCATCGCCTTATTGCAGATACGCTCCACCTGAGGCAGGGAATGAGATACAAACAACACCGCTGTTCCCTCCTTCATCATTTTTTTTATCTTGCGCTCACTCTTTTTCCGAAACTTAGCGTCTCCCACTGACAATACTTCGTCCAGAATCAGAATCTCTGGCTCCGCAATGGTGGCAATGGAAAAGCCCAATTTAGATTTCATTCCTGAGGAATAATTTTTAATCGGCACATCAATAAATTTTTCCAATCCGGAAAATTTTACGATTTGATCATATTTGGCTTCCATATATTTTCTGCTGTAGCCTAACACTGCGCCATAGAGGAAAATGTTTTCCCGCCCAGTATAATTCTTATCAAAACCTGCACCAAGCTCTAACAACGGAACAATTTTCCCTTTCCGTACCACTTTCCCCTCGGTGGGCTTAAAAACCCCGGCAATGACCTTAAGCAGCGTACTTTTTCCCGCTCCATTCAAACCTAAAATTCCGATTCTGTCACCCTCCCCCAATGTAAAATTGATATCCTTTAACGCCCAGAATTCCTCTTTTTCCAACTTTTTTCCCCGTAACAGCCGTATCACATATTCGCGGAAATCATCCACACGCTCTTTGCTCAGGTTAAATTCCATACCCACGTGCTCCACACGCAATAATTCTCTTGCCATCTTGTCCCTCTAAATCTGCAGAATAAATTTATCCTGCTTTTTATAAAACACAATAATTCCAACTATCAGCGTAGTCAAACTAAAAACTCCTGCATATCCCACCAGCTGTGTATTCATCATTTCACCAAACATGGCATTCCGGAAACTCTGAATAATGCAATATAACGGATTAAATTTTAAAATCCAGTCATATCCGCTGTTCATCAACCGTTCGGGATAATAAAAAATAGCGCTTGAGTACATAATTAACATCAACAGTACTTCCCAGATATACTCCATATCCCTGAAAAATACATTTACCGTTGCCAGAAGCATTCCTACTCCAAAAGTAAGTAAAAACAGTTCTATTAGCGGCACAATAATCTCCACTATATGCCAGGTCAATGACACACGGCAATAAATTGCCAATGGCAGCATAACGATAAGAGAAATCAAAAATATAACATAATTATACAACACACAAGATAACGGATACAGGTATTTTGGTACATATACCTTTTTTATCATAGAAGCATTCGCCCGGATTGACTTAGAAGAACTCTTCGTCCCCTGGGAAAAGAAAGAGTACAGCAGGCGCCCACACAAAATATACAGTGGGTAATCCCGGCTCTTATTCCCGAACAGCGTACCAAAAACCACGGTCAAAACTATGGTGGTGAGAATCGGCTCCAACAGGGACCACAAAATTCCCAGATAAGAACGCCTGTACTTTAACTTGATTCCTTTTTTTACCAGCTCGTACAATAAAAACCGGCGGTTCCAAAATGTCTTTAAATGTGTTTTCCTGTTATCCATTCTAGCTTTCCTTTTCTTTTATTATTTTTTCTATCAGAGCACAGACCCGCTCCGCGGCATGTCCGTCCTCCTTAGAACCTTTTTCTGCAAGGAACTGCTCCACCCGTTCCTCATACTCCCTTCGGTTAAAGTTCCTTACCGCCGCAAACAGTTCTTCATTGCTCTCCGTCAACGGAAAGGGTGTCTCTTCTAAGGGATAGTAAAATCCTCTCTCCTGGTTATAATCTTTGATATCCGGGGCAAATAAAAAGCCTGGCCGTCTTGTCAGCATAAAATCAAAAATGCAGCTGGAATAATCGGTTACCACAATCTGGGAGGCTGCTAAAAGCTCCTGGATATCAGGATACCCATCTGCACGCACAACCTGCCCATCCACATGGGTACAGACTGTCTCTAACGCCCCCTGCATTCTTGGGTGCAACCGCACTACGATTCTCCAGCTTTCCTTTGTTCTCTCCTCTAACACCCGCTTTAAACCACAGGCATCTAGCTTCTGCTCCGGGAACTGCAAATTCTCCCGAAAGGTGGGCACATAAAGCGCTATCCGCTCCCCTCGGCTGATTCCAAGACTTTTTCTCACCTTATCCTCAACTACTGCCAGATCCTCACGAAAAAACAAATCATTCCTGGGGTGCCCAAACTCCAACACCTGCTCCACCGACCAGAAAGCTCTCCGGTAAACCCCGCTCTCAAAGGTGCTGTTGGAAATCCAGTAGTCAGTATTCTGCGCATTTTTCCTCGCCAGATAGGTCCAGCTGGAGCTTTGGGTCAAGCAGTCACAGTCATTTTCAATCCGCTTTATACCAAACGAACCATGCCAGAGCTGAATATAGCTCTGGTTCTCTCTTTTTACAAGTCCTTTATTAAAATAAGCAATTAGATGATAGTTTAAGACCCAGACTCCCGCAGTATAATATTCCCGCATCGCCTCCTTAGAGCCGTATTCTACCAGACGGACTCCCTCCGGGAACTCGTCTTTATGTTTTTCTATCTCTTTCACAGTCCATACAATGTCAAAGTTCCTGCCTGACTTCAGCAATTCCTCCGTCACATATTTACTGTTGCATCCGTATCCACGTCCCATATAATTGTCAAAGATGATTTTTTCCGGCTCAATGGCACACCCGCCGTACTCCCTGAAGGTCTGCTTTGTCAGGGACTTTTTCAAAGCAATTCCGGTATGTTTTAACTGATATATTCTGACGTCATCTTCGATTCTGTATTCAAAAAACTTTTTTGCCAGTCCTTTTACCTTTAACTTTATTGTCTGCACATTTTCTCTCCACCGCTTTTAACTGCGTTTATAAAGCCGATAGTTCTTATGCCTTGGATGGCGTTCGTTCTCCGGCGGCAGTGTTTTGTAGTCTCCATACAATCTGGTAAGATATTCCTCCTGCCTCCCCGGCATCAAAAATTCCCGGTTTTGAAATTTCACTTTCTGTAGCGGCATGAGATAATTTCTGGGCATTACCTCCCTCTCATACCCTGCCACCCCAAACAGACTGCAGATATTGACGCTAGTCTCATCGCTCCATGATGTCATGATTTTTTTACAGATTTTCAAATAAAAGCGAAATAAAAACTCCGGCGTCACTTTCAAAATGACCTTTGAGATATTTCGGATTGTTTTTCCCTTATTTTTCACCGGGAGGCGATACTCCGAAAGGTAATAAACTAGGGAGGCTATCTTCTGCACCTTCCGCAGCAGCTTATTTTCCGGCACTCCGTCGATGGGGTGGATATCGATTTTTGCCGTATTTGCATAGCCCTTTTGCAAATGAGTGGTATCGTAGAGGTATCCGATGGGCGCTTCCGGCAACAAATGCTGTTCCACAGGAGAATACACATAGTCTCCCAACCGGTTATTCCTCCCTGCCATCAACCGCTCCATCTTCTCGAAGTCGCTGCGCATCATGGCAATGTCCACGTCATCGTCCCAGGGGATAAATCCCTCATGACGGGCAGCCCCTAAGGCGCTGCCACCCACCAGAAAAAACACCAGCCCGTTTTGTTCTGTAAAATTCTGAAATATTTCTAACATATCCAGCAATTTCTGCTGCAATTCCTCTAACCCGTTTTCCATCTGTACGTCACCCATCATATTTATAAACTTGCACAATTATAACATAAGCATGTTTTTACGTCAATTTTCATGCTACTTTCTTAAAAACACACTGTAGATGAACCGCCGCACTCCCGAGGGCACAAGGCTCACCAGCCCCCGCTTTGCCACCGCAGCAGCAAATTCCAAATTCCCGATATAACCGCTTTTTCTCATAAAATTCTGGAAAGCAACCGTATCCTTAAGATACTGAACCCCCCCCCGTCTTTGGTACATACCATTTCCTCCCCGCATATGCACCAACACAGCAGGAATATTGTAACCCTTACAGCCTATTTCTAGCATGCGCACCCAGAGATGATAATCTTCAAAGCCTCGACAGGGCTGGTAATTTCCCGCCCTTAAAACTGCCTCTCTGCGGAACATCACCGTTGGGTGGTTGAAGGGATTCCGCTTTTTTGCATACTGCACAATCTCTTCTCCATACTCTGGAACCCTGCGGACAGCCCCCTGTTCCATGGGCTCTTTTTCAAACTCCTCCACCCAACCACCTACAATATCCGCCTGTTCCCTGTCCATCACCGCAAGCTGCAACTCGCAGCGGTTTTTTACACTGATATCATCGCTGTCCATCCTTGCCACAAATTCATTTCTGCAGTAGGACAGTCCCTCCTTAAGCGCCTCTCCCAGTCCCCTATTTTCGGAAAGGGAAATCACCTGAAACAAACCTGGATTTTCTTTTTTCACACTATCTATCACTTCGTACAGTTCCCTGGTAAGGACGCCGTCACATACCAGAACAAAATCATTAGGGCATACTGTCTGCCCTAAAATACTGTCAATGCTCTGTTTTAAAAATTCCGCCTTTTCTTTTTCATATACGGACATCAGTACTGAATAATTCTGTTCCATCATCGTTCCTTTTTGATTGCCGTCACTTGTTTTTCATCCACACCCTCAGTATTTTCCTTCTGAAAAATCACCTTTGCCGTCATCAGCATCAGCTTCAAATCCAACCATGCAGAATAATTTTCGATATACGTAAGGTCTAATTTTAATTTATCGTAAGGAGTGGTATTATACTTTCCATATACCTGAGCATATCCGGTAAGTCCCGCTTTTACTTTCAGGCGGAACCGGAACTCCGGCACCACATCCTCGTACTTCTCCGCAATGACCTGTCTCTCCGGCCTTGGCCCCACGAAAGACATTTCCCCTTTTAAAATATTAAAAAGCTGGGGCAGCTCGTCTAAATGGGTCCGGCGGATAACTTTTCCTATCGGAGTAATACGGTTATCGTCCTTTTTCGCCAGCTGTGCGCCTTTTTCCTCCGAATCCACCTTCATACTGCGGAACTTAATAATCTGAAAAGTTTCCCTGTCCCTGGTAAGCCGCTCCTGCATATAAAATACCGGTCCTCTGTCATAGAGCTTGATTGCCAGTGCAATCACAATCAGAAACGGCGAGGCAATAATAATTGCCAACAAAGAAAACACAATATCCATTGTACGCTTTACAAAGCGCTGTTCGATAGTCAACCCCTGGTTTCTGCAAAGCATAAGCGGGGTATCAAACAAATGGATGCTCTCTGTCCCTTTCACAATGATATCCGAAACCTTCGGCGTGACATAGGCACGTTTATTCTGGTCATAGCAGAATTTTAAAATTTTATTGCGGATACTTGTGGGCAAATCGCAGAGCACCACTGCCTCATAGTCCAAAATCTTACTATAAAGCGCCTCGTAACCAATATAGGCACTGGCTGTGGCGCAGACATTATACTTATCCTCTCTGGAATTAATCTTGGAAATCAAATCCTCCGGTGAATGCTTCCCGTAAATTACAATCATTTTTCGAGGCGGGTACAGCCTCACATAAAAATAACGCACCACATATACGCAAGGAAGTACCACTGCCAATTCTGCTCCTGTCAGAAGCAGAATCGGTCCTGCATTCACATAGTCATTGGCAATCATACAAATCTGGAAATACTCAATACCGTTGGCAAACAATATGGATAATATCTGGGAAAGGCAGATATCCGTTATCCGCAGATAACCAATACGATATCCGCCAAAGGTACGGGTGAAAAAAAACAATACCAATGCATAAATACCGATAACCGCCCAGTTTCCTCTCCGCCAAAACTGGTCCTTTGGCGGAAAGCTGGGGACATATAATTGATACCAAACCCATGCAAACATTGCCGTCTCTGCCAGCAACAATATAAAATTAGCACAGAGATTCAGCAAGTGCTTGTATCTTTCTCTTCTTCCCATTCCCTACCTCTATTTTGCCTTCTTTGAAATAACCTTGGAATATTCTCCATATACTTTCTTTCCGTCTACCTTGCGGTATGCCCGGATTTTATAGTAATACATCTTGCCGCTGCTCACCTTGCTCTTATCCGTATAGGACTTTGTGGAGCCTTTCGTGACGGTTTTTATTTTAGAATATTTTCCGTCCTCTGACGTGCTGCGGTAAAGCTCATAACCGCTCGCCCCGGATACCTTAGACCAGGTAAGCTTTATCTGTTTCGCTCCAGCTTTCGCCTTTAAGGTTGTGGCTGCCGGAACCGCTTTCCCTGATTTTGCACCGGATGCACTTCCTGTCCCGGTGGTGCCTCCCTCCAGGGCAACAGTAGCTTTTATCTTATAATAATATGTTTTCCCGGTAGTTACGTTTTTGTCGGTCCAGCTGACGGTTTTCACCTCGTCAATGGTTTTCACCTTCGTATAGCTTCCGTTTTTGGAATTACTTCTGTAAATCTCATAAGAAACTGCCCCCGGAACTGCCTTCCAGGTCACCTTTAACATATTGTAGCCTACGGATTTTACATCGGAAATCGTCGGTTTTTTTGCAGAAATCTTATTGACGCACACCGTATATTCCTGCCCTACGGCATTCTTATTGTCGGCTGCCGCCCGGACTACCACATAATAGGTTCCCTTTGCCAGCTTCACGGCATCGGTTTCCGTGTAGACATCTCCCGCATAAGCGTAAAGATGGTCTGTTTTCTTATAGTTTAAGCGGCTTCCGTTTCCTTTCAGCAGATATACATACCAGCTTCTCCCCGCCGCATTGATTTTCTCATGGGTCAGGCTGACATTGATATATGCCGCTTTGTCCAGAGTAAATTTATAATAATCTAAATCGCCGGAATAACTGGAAATAATACCGTTCATTTCCTTTCCAACAGTAATTTTATCTGCGGTAGCGGTATCTCCGTTTACCTCACTCTCCCAGTTTGATGCCGCTTTTGTGGTAACCTTCAGCTTATAATCTCCGGTATAAAGAGTGGATGCTACAGAAATAAGAACATAATAGGTTCCTTTTTCCAAACCGATTTTGCCTGAATTGCAGGTGGTATCCACCCCGGCATTGCTGATTTTGTACAATTCGTTGCCGTCTTGATTTAAGACCGCCATCTGATAATGGGTTGCGGTGCTTCCGGTATTCTCATGGGAAAGCTTCACCTGAAGATATCCCTTTTTCTTCATGGTTACTTTGTAATAATCTTTGTCTGAGGCTGTGGCAATGCTTCCGCCGATGGTTTTTCCGCTCTCAAGGACATTAGCGGCAGCTAGGGCATCGTTTACCTCTTCCTCCCACTTGCTTGTATTGGTCCAGTTCACGGTAATGCTGTAGTCCGTCGGATAACAGGTGTCTAAAGAGCCACTGTTCACGGAACTGTTTAAGGTTGCCGCTGCCTCGATTTTGATGTAATAGGTATCTGCGGGGAGACCGAGGTTTGGCATTTTCCATGTGGTATCACCGCCATTCACATAACCGGAATATACCTCCCCTGTGGCACCTTTTCTGGTAACGGTAATCTTATATACACTACGGGTCTCCCAACCGGAAATCACCGTATGGGAAAAATCCAGTCCCAGGTATCCTTTTCCCGTGGACGTATAGGTATAATAATCCACATCACCGATATTTCGAATATCCCCGCCGTAAGTCACACCAGGGGTTACTGCATTCGCCAAGCTTATGGTGTCATTGCTCTCTTTCTCCCAGTAACTGTAGGCTGTGGCAGTTACCTTTAACCCGTAAGTTCCGGTGTAAAGAGCTGCGCTGTCTATAGTTGCTCTTCCAGTGGCCTCCACTTTAACCAGATAAGAACCTTTCTCCGCCCCTATCTTAATGGAATTTAGCTCTGTCTCCGAACCGTTGCTGTAGGCTTCATAGAGCAGGTTGTTTGACATATCATAGAAAGAAATATGATATATATTTGTTTTTTCCTTACCCGATACCATATCATGCGTCAAGCGGACATTAACATAGCCATTCTCTGTGACCGTTACTTTATAATAATCTACATCCTCTGCGCCGTATAAGCTTCCGGCGATTTCCTTATCTAAGGCCAGTTCATCCGCCGCATTTTCGGTGTTGTTGTCCTCCGTCTCACAGTATACATCGCTGTAGCTTAACCGCAGGCTGTAAGGAACGCCTCCCGCCGCTTCAATAGCGGGCGTAATCTTTATGCGGTAGGTTCCTGCCGGAAGCCCTACTGCCGGAGATACGTTTATCATGTCATAGGCCCTGCTGTTTAAGGTGTAAAGCTTATCATTCACGCTAACGGGGAGACTGCCAAGGCTCGTATCAATCACAGGCTTTTCCGCCGCAAATTCAATGTTCCATGCCTCCTGATCCCTACTGACGTTTAATTTCTGATGTTCAAAGGAAAAGGACACCATACCGTCCTTTTCCAACGTAAACTGATACCAACACGCTTCTCTCAGCTTACCGGAAGATGTGATAGCTGTGTCAAACCCCAGTTTCACTGCATCGTCATAGCTTTTTCCTGCAGCGGTTTCCTCGCTTTTTATTTCTGCCTCTTCTTCTAACTCTTCTATTTCTGTGGGTTCGGTTATCTCCGTTGCCTCGGTGGTTTCCGCTGCCTCCGTTGTCCCAGTGCTTTCTGTTGTTTCGGTGGTTTCCGTAGTTTCCGTTATTTCAGTTTCATCGGTAAATTCCGTATTCTCAGCATTTTCGGTAGTTTCCATTATTTCGGTAATTTCCGTTTCTCTGGTGGTTTCCGTTGTCTCCACGTTTTCGGCTGAATCCACATTTCCGACAGACGGTACGCTCTCTGCGTCCCCTGCCGCCTCAGTTGCCTCTACCGTCTCCGGTACTGTCACCCCGGTAGTTTCCGTTTCTGCTGCTTCTGCCGGCGTTCCGGCAGTTGCCCCGTATACAGGGACTTCCGCCAAAACAGTTGACATACACATACTCAGTGCCAGTAATCCTGTCAGTATCCTTTTCTTCATTTTTTATACTCTCCCTCTTACGTTTTGCTAAGTAGTGCCTCCTATCACTCTGTAGTGCAGATTTAAAAATCTTCTGTTCTTGCTTTCTGGCTTCTGTCCTGTCAGGCTCCAAGGGCACTACACTAGCTATCGTGTACATTTTACCACACTTTATTAATACTGGGTACTCCAATTTTCACCGGAGCAGCGGACGATTTTTCCGACGCCGTTCTCAAATACCGTTTCCTGCTTTTCCAGATACTCCGAAATGCTCTGGTAATAGGGGTCATCATAGAAGACCAGCATGTACTGAATTCCCAGTTCATTTAAATTGTCTAAATTTCCCCTTGCGTCAAACTTCCAGCTGTAGCAGTCTGTCATACTCTGCTTTGCCCGTTTCCGGTAAATGATGAAATCTATGGCTGCGCTGCGATCCGCCATCAACGGTACCCGTTCGCCCCCCAGCTTTTTTTTCACATATCGGTACAGCTGTAATTTCTCTTTACTGTAATTCTCCACCACATCGAGAATATCTGTCCAGCTGTCTCCCGGACGGGCGAGAACAGCCGCCGCATCATTTTCATAGACCACATCACACAAGTCAAAATACTCTTTATTGGTGATATAAAAATCGTCTATCTTTGTCACCACCACATGCTCAATGTCTTTTTTATCCAGGCGCCGTACAATTTCCATCAGCTCATTTTTCTGGGGCCAGTATTTTTTCCCCTCGTCCCGATCCTGTACCCGCATGGCGTCAAACCAGCAGTAGCGCGCCTGGTCGGTAATCAGCGCCGGAATCTGCTCATCTTCTAATTCCTCCACCGCATAGCGGTAAACCGCCAGCAAATCCTCCGACATCGTATAGTCCTTATAATCCGTCTGAAGGCTGTCCATATTATAGCGGTACAGGGAAAACAGATTTTTTGTGGCATACTCCCCATTGTAATTTGCATCATGGTGCCACATATTGTAGTCATAGTTGGTCAGTGTCAGCGCTGTGATTCCTACTATCAGTATTCCGTAGGAAAAGTAGCCTGGCAGCTGCTTTTTCTCTGCGGAAATTTCCAGCGCTGCCACGGCAAACAGCCAGCCGAAGAGCCAGAGATTATAATAGATCTTATAATAGTAATAAAATGTCATCCATTTCTGGTAGGTGCACACATACATGACAATGGTACAAAGCACCATACACAGCCCCATAATACTGATGGTCTTAGAATGCTCCCCCTTTATCAGGGCATAAAAACACACCAGAAACATCACCGGAAGAAAGAAAATCAAATCCCCGTACATAGAGGAATAACTCCAGCCCACCACCTGTACATAGGAGAGGATTTTATCCACGGAGCCCCAGTAGTTAATAAACAAAATTCCGGCTGCCGCAGTCAATGCCAGCAGTACCAGCGCCGCCAGCACCGTCTTTTTATTCAGAAGCTTTTTCCCTCCCTTTAATAAAATCGGCAATAACGCCGCCAACAGCGCAAAATAATTCACCGGGACAAACAGGCGGTTGCAGCAGCTGTTGGCATATGCTGCAAAAAACAGCAGGAGATACGTATATTTCCGCAAATCGGGATACCGCTCCACCAAAAGCAGTGCATAGACGATAAGGATCAGAATCATGACGCCGATCCCCCAGTAAACAAAGCCTCCCGTCAAAAAGCTGTACGCCGGATAACCAAAGAAATATCCCACCGCAAACACCGGAGATAGCACCCGCACGATTTTCCTGTCGCTGACAGTCAATGCCAGAACATAAAACATGCATATTTCCAGCACGTGCATGAAAATATCCGCCACAATAAAGGCTTTATAATAGTCTGCCGCAGAAAGGAAGGGCGCTAAAACCTGTATAAACAGGGAATCCACATAGGCGGAGAAATAAATTCCTGTCAGCTTCCCGGTCTTTGCCACCTGCATTGCCATATTAAAATGGTTTGCCGGGTCCGTGTTGATATAGGCGAGACGCAGCTTTGGGGTAAATATGTGCATAGAAATTGCTAAGACAAAGGCGGACACCACTACGATACCAAGGATGTCCGTCCACCGGAAAAATATTTTCTGTATTTTTTTTTCTTTTATGACTACGCCCCACAGTACAATATCGGCAAGGGCTAAGGAGATGCAGCCGGTATTTAGCCGTGCTCCAAGGCCTATTTTGTCAAAAATAAACGCCAGAAAAGACAGATAGCAAAACACCAGCATGCTTCCCATCACCAGCGCTTTCACACCGTTTATTTTTCCCTCTGTCTTTGGGAACAGAACCACTCCCACAAGGCATAGCAGAAATAATAGTACAAATAAAATGACTGTCATCCTAAGTATTCCTCCCTACTTTCCAATGAGAATCTTAATGTATGGCGTCACCGAACGGACAAGGGCTGTCCCCAGCCCGAAATTCTTCTTAAGGTAATGAAACCAGTCGTCCCCCGGCAGCCCTTTTCGACTCTCTTTCAAGCGGATTCTCTCTTTTCTTGGGAGACTCCGATCCTGCCAGGTCTTTGCCAGGGAATTGTCATTGCACTGCCCCACATATTTTGGAAACACATGGATTTCATAGCCCAGACGGCTAATCTGCAGCCCGTAGTCAAAATCTCCGATACTATGTTTGTAAAATGGATCAATCCCCACCTGCATAAAAATATCATGGGGCACAATGACGCAGTTGGCGTTGAATGTAGAACAGCTGACCTCCGATGCTTCCGGCCCTAACTTGTCGTACTTAATGCCTCTGGTATACTTCACGCCGCCGTAGCTCAGTTCGCCCTCGTCATTGCACAGTGCTCCCACCACCACGGTATCTTTTTGCAGGGTCGGAAGAATCTCGTCAAAAATTCCCGGGAAAAACTTCGTATCGTCGTTCATCAGCATGTAATATTCATAGTCAGGATATGTTTTTTTCGCATATTCGATTGCCTTGTGCATTCCGCCGTTCCAGAAAAGGCTGCCGTTTCCCTCCACGATATCTATCTGAAAAGGCTGCTGCCGCAGCATTTCCACCGTCCCGTCGGTGCTGGCATCATCCACCACCACAAAATCAAATTGTACCTCTTTATTCAAAGCTAATGTCTCTAACCCCCGCTTCGTCAGTTCTCTGCGGTTGAAACAGGTAAAAATCGCTAATATCTTCATCCTTATCCCTTTCACACTTCAGCAATCCAGCGTGAAACTTTTCACACTTTCTATGGTTGTCCTACATAATTCCTGCGGAATACGGTGTGATACACTCTCTTTAACAGGCTTGGCTCCGAAATTTTCCGAAGCTCCCTCTTTAGCCGTTTCCGAACCTCCGGCAGTTCCGCAATCTCCGACGGAAACTCTGTGATTGCCCGCTCCGTCTTTAAGGCATGCAGCGCTGTGGGCGCCTCCCCGCCGCAGTGGACGCCGGAGCCGTCCCAGCCGTCATTCCCCACCAGGGAGTGGGTGGGGGCTAAAATCAGCCCGTCCTGCAAAAAGGTGGTATAGTACCAGCGAATCGCCCAGGAATTGGTCTTTACATCCTGCTGCTGCATTTTTAAAATCCGGTAAAAATTATAGGTATTGTCATAATTAAACCGTTTCCGGTATGCAGCGTCCTCCTTCAATCGTTCCCAGCCCTTTGCGTCCTTGTCAAATGCCGCCCAGCGGTCCGCCCAGGTCCCCCAGGACCAGCTTGTCCCGGTGAGGCCGCAGAGATAGCTTTCTTTTTCATAGTCTGTACTGTCATCTAAGAAAGAATATCCCGTCACGCCCGTCACCCGTTTTTCCTCCCGATAACATTCCAGTCCGTCATTCATAAATCGCAGGAAATAGGGGTTCGTCACCAAATCGTCCTCCAGCACAATAACCTTTCCATAGCGGTTTACAATCTCTGTCACACCCTCAATGACATTTTTAGCAAGACCGTAATTTTCCGTTCTTGCAGTAAGATGAACCTGCCCAAAGCCTGTCACCGTCTCCACATAGTCCCTGATTTCCTGTACCTTGTGCCTGTCCGCCTCTTTTTTTGCCGCATCGGAAAACACGTAAAGTTCCGTTTCCTCTGCCAGCTCATTCGCCGCTAAGGCTTCTATGGTTCTTTTTGTATGGTCCGGTCTGTTGTAAGTAAACAATATTACCGGAGCCGCTTCTCTTTTCCCATTCATATCTGCACCTTTTCTCATCTGCCGGGATACTTCTTCCCTTCCGGCAATTTTCAGCTCCAATCTTCCCAAACAATCCTAGTACACTACGCCTGCTGCCTTACCCAGTTTACATAATCGGAAATTCCTTCTGCCAAATCCATTTTCTTTTCATAGCCAAGTTTTTTCAGCAGGGAAATATCTGCACGCCAGTTTTTCGGGTCTCCCGGCTTCGTCTCCCCGTTAAAGGTGACAATGTCCTTACTCTCCCCTAAAATCTGTGCATAGGTTTCCGCTAACTCCCGGATAGAAACTTCCTCTCCGTTTGCCACATTGAAGATTTCCTCCGGTCCCTCATAGGCTAAAATCAGCTCCAACGCCCGCAGGATATCGGAGACATGGATAAAGTCCCTGGTTTCCTCCCCGGTGCCAAAGAGATTGATTTTTCCCGTATTCTGATATTTCTGGTAAATATCCCACAAAAGCTGTTTTCTCAGTCCGCTGCCGTAGGCGGAAAAAATACGGACGGAACGAATGTAATAGCCGTGTACCCTGTTATAATAATTGCAAAGCTGCTCCGCCATCAGCTTATGGATTCCATAGGGGGAAATGGGAGCCGGGACATCGGATTCCTGAATCGGCAGCTGTCTGGGATTCCCATATATACCCGCACTGGAAAAGAAAATGATTTTAGGGCGTTTTTCAAAGGATTTCAACGCCAAAAGCAACTGATAAAGGCTGTGGAGATTTCCGTCTAAATCCGCCATGGGATTTACCACAGAGGCTCCCACATTGGCACTCCCGGCGCAATGGAGCACCACATCCGGCTGCACGCTGGTAAATATAGATGCCAGCTCCGCCGTCTCCTGGGACATATTGCACTGGTAATAGGACAGTCCGTCCTCCTCTCCGCAGTACTTCGCCGCCAAATCAATTCCTGTGATGTCATAATCCTTCCCAAAATATTCCTTGGCGCTTCTTCCCAAAAATCCGTTGATACCGGTAATTATCATTTTTCGTTTTGTTTTCATTTCAGTGAATCACTTCCTTTTCCATTCTCCTTGTCCTTAAAAAGGACACCTGCTTTTCTAACCTGCCCTATCCCTGCTGCTCTAACGGAACACCCGCTGCAATGCTTTGGAATATTCTGACGCTTCCCGGTACATGTTTGCAATCCCTACAGTGACATCCTCCTGCCATTCCCCTTCCCTGCGCCCGGCAAGTCGGACAATCAAATCCGCCAGTTCCTCCGGCCGATGGGGATCAAAGAGAATACATTTCTCATTTTTCTGTTCCCGGTGCACCGGAATATCCGACAGCAGCACGCTCTTATCCAACACCTTGGCGTCCTCAAGCACCGTGCCCCAGCCTTCACAGAGGGAGGGCTGCACGATAAATCTGGCATTTTTCATAATGCTAAGCTGCTCTTCTCTGCCTACAAAGCCCAGCAGCTTAATATTATTTTTCACCGTCTCGGACTCCATAATACCCTTTAGCCGGTTAATATACTCCGGATTTCTATAATCCTCCAGATTTCCGGTAAAGACAAAATCATAGTCCGTCAGTTTGCCGCTCTCTAAAAGAAGCTGTATTGCCTTTACCATGACAATGTGGTTTTTGTGCTGCCAGAACTGGTTAGGGATATAAATATAATTCCGGTGCAGCCCGAATTTTTCCGCCACGTTTTTCTCCAGCTTTGGCGTAATTTTTTTGATTTCCGGCTCGATGTAGGAAACGAAGTGTACCACCTCCACCGGACATTTATGTTCGGGATAAAAACGTTCCAAATCATTTTTCGCATCAAAACTGCTTAACACCATGGGGCGGTCGCTCATAACCATCTCAAGGAAATTGGCATCCTTTCGCTCTAACTCTTCCTTCGAGAAAAATTCCGGCAGGTTCTTATGCTGAAAATCCGGTATCCAGAAAATTCCCTTATTCTTAAAAAACTTTCCTGTTTTATTTAATTCCAGGGCATAGCAGTATTTTACGCCCCCGAACCAGACCTGCTTTGCCTGCGCCCATGCCAGCTTTAGTTTTCCTTCCTTTCCAAACACCCGAATGATAATCTGTCCCCGAAAAGGCTCAAAAATATCCGCATGCTTTTCATCAATAAAGAGCACCAGCTCATATTTTGAGGTAATCTCTTTATTCTGCAGACAGCTGAAAATAATATTTTTGATATAATAAATGCCGCCAATCCAGCCCCGGTTTCCTAACCCGTTAAATAAAATCTTTTTCACTGTATCCTCCGTTCTGCATTTTTAATTCTCTTCCACATATTTCATCGCCGCAATACAGCCCTCCGCCACATTGGAAAAAGAAAACTCCTGCGCCTTTTGGTAGCTGCAGCCTCCCATCTCCGCCAGCCTGCCTTCCGAAAAAATCCGCTCAATGGTCCCGGCAAATGCGTCGGTATCCTCCGGGTCCACGATATATCCGTTTTTCCCTTCCTCAATCAGATCCCTTGCACCATCGGCATATTTCGATGAAATCACCGGAAGGGAAGCGCACATAGCCTCCAATAATACCAGCCCGAAGCAGTCCTCCCTGGTGGGAAGTATAAAAGCGTCGGATTCCATGTAAAGACGGCGCAGCGCCTCGCCCTCCACATAACCTTTAAACTCCACCCGCTCCGTCAGACCTAATTTCTTCATCTGCTGCTCAAGCAGCGGCTTTTCCTGCCCCTCTCCCACAATCACAAGGCGGATGTCTTCGCTGGTCTGCGCCAACGCCGGCAGCAGCAGGTCTAAGCCTTTCCGCTGTATCAGGCTGCCCACATAAATCAGCTGTCTTGCCTGATAGCTGTCCTTTTTCGCCAGATACTTCCGAATATCCACCGTGAGGTAAGAAAGAAAGCATTTTTCCGGGGCTGCTCCATAGGCAATCTGCGCTTCCTTTGATGCGGTACTGCTGGCAATAAACGCCGACGCCCGCTTCACAATATAGCTCCGGGAAAGGCGCTGTACCTTTCCGATATTTTTTTCCGAATTTAAAGTTCCGTCTGTCCAGCTGATAAAGGGTATCTTCTTTTTCCTGCACCAGTGCACCGCCCGCAGAATCGTGGGATTATACTCCATGGCAAACACCAGCTCCGGGGCAATCTCCCACAGCGTCCGTTCCACCCCCACCGGCAGAAACACATAGCGGTCATCAAAACGCTTCCGGATAATAATGGTACGGGATTTTAAGAAATGGTAATGCTCTAATCCCTCTAACTCCACCGTCCATTTCCGATTTTCCATTCCCGCCCCGGAAAAAATAATATGAAATTCATACTCCGGGTAAGTTTTCTGTAAAAAAGAAAAAAAGTCTACCCGGTAAGGGGATGGTATATTGGTAATAAATACTGCTCGTTTCATTCTTTATCTCCCGTCTGAGATATCCTCGTAAATCTCCATCAGTTTCCGGTAATTATCCTCCGGCAGCATGCGGGCTTCATAAAACGCCTTTGCGTTCCGGCTTAAGCTGCTGCGGTCTAACTGCTCAAAGGCTTTCACCTTTTCTGCCAGATCCTCCGGGGAATTGTACCGAAATTTCACCCCGGTAACGCCTTCCTCCACCATGCCGTCAAGGTTTCCGATTTTTCCGGCAATCACCGGAACGCCGTAGGAATATGCCTCCGCCGCCGTCATGCCAAAAGTCTCATAACACTGGGAGGACATAATCAGGGCTTTGGCATGACAGTAACAGTCTGCCATGGTATCCTTTTCCAGGCGCCCTAAAAATTTGATATTCTTCATGCCGCGTTCCCGGACATAGGCTTTCATTTCTTCTAATAAATCACCGTCCCCTGCCAGGTACAGTTTCCGCTCCGGCAACAGTTCAAAGGCTTTCAGGGCAACCTCTACCCCCTTGAGGGCTTCTATCCTGCCCACAAAGAGGTAATAGTCCTCCCCGGCGAAATTCTCCGTCTTTCCTGCATTTTCTGCTTTTTCCATATGCTCCACAGCCTCCCGAAACGTAAAGTTCGGCTTGATATACACCTTTTTTTCATCCACAAGCCCCACCAGCTGCAGCGTCTTTTCCCGGTTAAATTCCGTCAGGCAGATAAAATTCACCTTCTTATAGGTGCCAAGAATACGGTGTATCTTTAAAACCGCTGCACTGACAAGGCTCTGGGCTTTGCTGTTCCGGTAGCAGCGGTGCCTTACGGCACAGGAAAGCCCCCCTGCCACGCATTCCTCACAAACCTGATTATCCCGGAAAAAAGAACCGGCGGGACAGAGCATCCGAAAGTTATGCAGCGTCTGTACCACCGGAACATGGCACCGGAAGGCTGCATAAAATACAGAAGGACTTACCACGGTAAGGGTATTGTGCACATGCACCACATCAATCTGATGTTCTTTGATTAATTTCTGCACTTCCCGCTTTGTTTTCAGCGAATAGACTGCTGTAAAGGGCAAACAAAGCTTTCCCGGCAGTCCCATTTTCCGTAACTCTTCATTACTCCGATAGTAAGTATATACCTTATGGCCGTGTTCCTCAAGCAGACGTTTCTCATTTCTCACCACCACGTCCTCACCGCCGGGTATCTGATAAAAATTATGCACCTGTAAAATCCGGTACTGTCTCATATTTTTACTTCCCCCTCCCGTAAAATATCCGGATAGAGCAAAATACCGGACAGCAGAATAAAGGGATTCATAAATCCATTCATAACAAACTGCTCTAACACTGCATACAGCGCCATGGTGGCAATCATCACCAGCTCTTTGTAGCGTTTCTGCCGATAGAGCACATATAGCGTGCGGCATACCAGAATAAAGAAAAAAATTGCCACTGCCCAGCCGCAGTACAGCAGTACAAACATGTAGGTATTGTCAATCAGCCCGAAATAATTGGCATAAAAATATTCCTGGTTCCTCGGATAAAGGGCAAGTCCCTGATTTTTATAATAGCTGTTCATAATATAGATTCTACCGGACACATAGTGGTTCATCCGCGCCATCACTCCGTTAGCGCCGTTGTAGAACACCATCAAAAAAAAGCTTAAAACCGCCCCCACCGGGACAGAATATGCCAGCACAACCTTCCATTTTTCATTTTTTATGAACTTCTCAAAGATAATCAACGCCCAGCAGAAACAGAATACGATAATTCCGGTACGGCAGAAGGTCAAATCATAGAAAATCCATGCCACCGCCATGGTTCCCAAAAACCACCACTGGTTCAGCTTTTCATAATTATAATACAACAGCAGCAGCAACATGATAAAGATAGTCAAAAAGGCATAATTCGGTTCCCCCAGTCCGAAGCTGTAAACCGGGATTTCTTCAAATGCCACATTAGGTTTTGTCTTATCTCCCATATCATAAAAGCCATAAGTGGAACCCAGCACCAGCACCACCGCACAGAACACACGGATATACAGGGTAATTTTTATCACCAACCGGAAACTGCAGTTTTTCATTCCAATAACAGTCAAAAACAGCAGCAGCCAGGTATTTTGTTTTGTAATAACGGAAAGCGTCAGACCTACGCCGCCTAACACGGCAGCCCACGCCACCTCCCGCAGGCTGTATTTTGTAGTCACCAGCTTAATCCCCAGAAATATCATTCCAAAGATAAAGAAACACTGATAAATATCGTCCCCGTGGTCATAGGCAAATGCCTTCATCAAAATATTGACGGCAAAGTACCCGTAATATGCAGCGATTCCTATTCTCTCCCAATTTGTCTCCTGACAGATTGTTTTTAATTTCTCCATTCACAGCCTCCATTCACAGCCTCCATTCAGAACTTCTCTGTTTTTCGGTAAATGGCATAAATATCCTCCACCACATACACTTTCTCGTAACCATAGGCAGTCATATCCTCCGGCACCTGATGGAAGGAGGTGTTAAATACCAGATAACGGCAGTTTCTTCTTTTTCCGATTTCCGTAATAACCTCTAAATCCGGCTCTTCCTTGCACATCTCCGCATAAACCGCCGTTTCATCCTCCTCAATATTGCTGATAAATCCACCCGCATTTCTTCCGTAAAACAGGCTCACGGCGCTGCTGTACTGCCGGATATCGCAGAGCAGCTCATTAGGCACCACAATCGTTTCCTTCCAGTCTAACAGGTTCTCTTTGACGTAATCGCAGATTTCGATTGCCGCCTGCGGGAGCTCATACTCATTTTCTTTCTCACTATAGGTCCCTGTGGTAAAAATCCGCTCTCCCGTCACTATGATGCAGGCGCACGCCAGCACCACTGCCACTGCCCGCAGCACCTTCTTTTTAATTTTAAAGGTCATCCGGGTCAGACAATAGGCGATGATGAAGGAAATAGGAAGCATCCACAAAAGTCTCCAGTAGATTCCGGAAAGGAATCTGGTTCCCACCGCCGCATAAAAAAGAGGATTAAAGAAAAACAGGAGCACCAGCGCCGACGGGAAAAAGAGTTTTTTTCGAAGCTCTTTTCCTTGAAAGATACAGCAGAGCAACGCCAGCAGATAAAGCACCCAGTGCGCCAAACCCGCCCTGCCGCCTATGAAATTTACAAATTCATTCCAAACGCCATAACAATATGTTACCATTCCATTTCCTCAGCCAATCAGATAATATAAAAAATACACACCACAGGGAATTGCCGCCAGCCAGACTGCAAGGGTTTTTTTCGCATTTCTATGATAAAAGAAATCCACCACACCGTAGAGAAACAGCAGTACCGCAGCAGTAACAATGCCAATTCCCGACAGCAGGCATGCCGCATTCGACGCCACATAGAGAAGCACCACCCATCCCTTTTTCACTTCCTTCTGCATAACCTGATACATCAAGTAAAACAGTACCGGAATTAGGAAACTGGCACAGACCGCCTTTCCCTGCCAGATACGCAGAAGCAGCATGGATGCCAGAGTATGGGTAGAAGTATAACCCCACAGGTGCAGCACCGACAAAAACAGCAAAAACAACAATGTCTTTTCCGGTGGGGCATCACTCTCCTGCTCTCCCTTTAACAGCGCATTTCCTATGAGAAAATACACACCGTAGCACAGCAGAATCAAAAAGAAGGGCAGATAAGTATGGGACAGCGCCGCCGGAGCAATCCCGGTGATTTTGCTGCACATGGCAACATACATCGCCCAGGGGGAAGTAAAGTCCTTTCGCACCTCACCCTCATTCCAATAAAGTTGGTCTGCGGTGATGGGGTCATCCCAATACATCGTGTCATGCTCCACCGCCGACACTTCCTCCGAGATAAACCGGGCATCATCGTCATCACTATGCTCGTACCGTGCCGGAATATACGCCTGCAGCAGCAGTAACACCGCCACCAGCACGCCGAATATCCATGTCCAGAGTTTTCCTGTGCCAAACACTTTTTTCAAAAATGCCTCTTTCGTTTGCTCTGCCGCCATTTTTTCTGTTCCTACTCTGATCTCCTGCGTCCCCGCTTCGGCAAAAAGTTTCTGATGTTTCATCAGTAGCAGATAAAAAATAACCAGAGACAGCACTGTCAGGCAGATTTGCCATACCCGAAGCGCTTCCGTCAGGGTGCGTTGCAGCGCCACCATAGGCACTAACACCACCTGTGCTATGGAAAGCATGGTGGCAAACCCAAGCACCCAGCCATGGAGAAAACGCTGCCACCCGCCTTTTATTTTCAGCACCTCCAGCCAGATAATCCCAATCCATGCCGGAAGTATCACAAACAAAACAGTCATAAAAATGATGTTTTTACAACTCATAAATCAGAACTCCATCCATATGGATGCCATTGACATCCGCCGTATTTTTCATGCGGTATAACGCTTCATTCTTCACCGTTTTTCTGCCGCATACCACAAATGTCTTGTTGCAGAGCTTCGCCACGGAATAAGCCTCCGCCGCCTTAGACGCATCCGTGCTGTTAATTACGATACACTCATATTTTCCGCTCATTTCCTCTATCAGCTGCGCAAAGCGTTTGTTTCCTGCAATATCCAGTCCCTTTTCCGCTTCCGGGTTTCTGCTGACAGAATCCAGATAATTATTCATCTTAAGAGGATCAATCTGCTGTGTCTCCCCGATGATATAACTGCTGATGGAATGGGCTTCCTCCCCGTTTCCCTCATTTACCGCCAGGTCAATGTAGAGCGTCTTTTTCTGCTCATTGGCATAACTCATGGCAAGCTTTAAGGCTGCGTCCTTTTTCGGGCACTGTAAATTCAGGCAGTTTACCTTATTGCAGGACACTCCATCCTCTTTTAGGAAAAGCGCTGCTTTTTTGAATGCCTCTTCATTGTCCGTTCCCTCTTTTAATACATCAATCACATCTACGTCTAAACACTCACGGATTTCCTCCGCATTCTTTGGTTTTCTGTACAGCAACATCCAGAACGTATAGCATACCACTTCCACAATGATTCCCAGCAAAATGCCTGCGGTGATGGCTTTCAATACCGCCCTGTCGAAATCGTCCTGGGTGATAGAGTAGGATTTTAACATGGTAATCTCGCTGGTGACGTAGGGAGAGTCAAGCACGCTCAGGCAGGCTTTTCCTAACAGCTCTTCACAGGTCTTAGCGGTAGTTGCAATCAGCGCATCCATAAAATTGATGGCGTCCGTCTCTTCTGCAATGGAGAAGTTCCCGTAATTTCCCGGGAAAGTCACATAGAAATATACCACATCCGAGCTTTCTCCCTGCTCACTGTCAAAAATGTTCTGATATTCCTGCACCGCCAAATCGTATCCGGTAATCTCCTTAAAATTGGTATATGCCCGGTTGCTGGCTGCAATCTTTCTCACATTGTTCACCCGTGAACTGGAATCTGCGTCATTATACTCACTGACAAACAGCGCCGCCACTACCTGCTGGGTATTGTCATAAATCTCCTGCTCCACATATGGGTGAAGGGTCACATATTTATAACCGCCAAGCACCGCCGCACATAAAATCGCAAGAATCGCCGCAACCCACCACATTTTCAAATTGTAATGGATAATCTCCGCCACACTGTATTCCTTGTCCACCTTGTATTCTTTGCTCATAATCGCTCTCCTTTCATTCTCCGCCTTTTTCAAAAACTACCTTAATCGTCTTTAGCAAAATTTTAATATCAAGCCCAATGCTCCAGTTATCAATATACTGTACGTCCAGCTTCACCACATCTTCAAAATCTCTGATGTTATTTCGTCCGCTGACCTGCCAGAGCCCGGTGATTCCCGGTTTGGCACTGAGCCGCCGTTTCTGGTGGGACTCATACTGCCGGAACTCTTCCACCGTTGGGGGGCGGGTTCCCACCAGACTCATATCCCCCTTTAACACATTAAAGAACTGGGGCAGCTCGTCAATACTGGTCTTTCGGATAAATTTTCCCACCTTAGTGATACGGGGATCATCCTTCATCTTAAACATAAAGCCGTTCATTTCATTCTGGCTCTCTAACTCTTTTTTCCGTTCCTCTGCGTCCCGGTACATGGACCGGAATTTATATATCTTAAAAAACCTTCCGTTTTTCCCCACACGCTTCTGCGCAAAAAACAGGGGACCGGGGGACTCAAGCAACAGCGGCGGCGCTAAAAGCACCGTTACCACTGCGGTAATCAGCAGTCCCACGATGGCTCCGGCAATATCCATCAGACGTTTTACAAACAGCATTTTCCAGTCATAACGCTGGTTGGTAAAGGTCACCACCGGAATATTTCCCATCATATCAAAGCTTTTATAATAGTCAAATTTATTCAGTATCTCAATGCTCACATGCACCGTGGCACCCATATCCTCAAATTTCGCCACAACCTCCGCAAGTGCCTCCCCACTGTCATAGGGTACATTGATAAAAACCTCGTCTACAATCTGTTCCTTTGCATACTGAAACATATTGGTATAGGTTGCCACCACGGGAACCCCTTCATACCATTTTCCCACCTGATTGTCATCAATCACTGCAATACTGGTGAGGCGGTGCGCCCAGTCCTTGGAGTTTTCCAGCTCTGCTAGGATATCCTCCACCCGGTCTGAAGTAGTTACTAAAAATATCTGGTTGGTGGCACGCTTGTTCCGGTATATTTTTAACAAATAATATTTAATCACCACATGGGACAGAAAATACAACAGCAAATTCAACGCCGCAATGCAAAAATACACGCCCCTGGAGGCATCCGCATTGTTATGCTGTAAAAAAATAGTCAGCGCCGTCACAAAAATCAGAATAACACTGGCTTTCGTGCCTGCCCACAAATCCATGTAAGCGCTGCGCCTGGTAAAATTATTCTCCAGATCGGAAAACAGCATGACCAGCATATACGCCACCAAAACAATTCCCATACTGTCTAACAGTTCTACCTTCATGTCCGCCACGGAAACATTACGAAAACCCACCAGCCACAAGTATCCGCCACCAAAATAACTGATGACAAAACATACCAGATCCGCTATCAGCAGTATAATATTTTGTATTTTTTCTCTTGATTGGTACATACTTCTCTCCTATAATGCCGCAGTTTCAAAGATTTATGTGGATAAATGCCCTAACCCCTCGAAAATAGAGGAACCGCAACTTTTTCCTGAAATCTTTTTTGCCAGATTGTCAGGCAGTCTGCGGCTCCAAACAGTCACGTCAGCAGAAAAGGATTTTTCTTTTATTCTGTCATTCCTCTATTTCTTATCTTACGATGCCTCTTTCCTTGCAGTAAGCAGTGATACCGCCATGGACCTTGTCCTTATCGGACAAAATCAAATCTTCGGCAGTCATACCCTCCGGCATCATCCACTCCACGCCTAAATCCGGGTCATTCCAGAGAATACCTCCCTCATCATTGGGATGGTAAAAATCCGTCACCTTATAGCAGAACTCCGCATAATCGGAAAGCACGATAAAGCCATGGGCAAAATTCTTCGGCACAAAGAACTGTTTCTTATTTTCTGCGGAAAGCAACACGCCGTACCATTTTCCGAAGGTTTTTGAACCCTCCCGCAAATCCACTGCCACATCAAACACCTCTCCGTTTACCACCCGCACCAGCTTGTCCTGCGGATGGTTAATCTGGAAATGAAGTCCCCTGAGCACCCCTTTTTTCGATGCGGACTGGTTATCCTGCACAAACCGGCAGTCAATGCCGGCCTCCGCAAAATCATTGTAATTATAGGTCTCCATAAAATATCCTCTGGCGTCGCCGAACACTGCCGGCTCCACCACCTTCAATCCTTCAATTCCGTTGCAATTATCCGTTACTTTTATCTTTCCCATTTCCCTATCCTCTTCTTTTCTTTCCTGTCTCTTCTTTTCTCTTCTTTCCTCTCACCGGAAGGATCCGGACTGTTGAAATCTACCTGCACCGTTTTCCCCTTTTCCGGCAAGTTCCACAGCAGCCCCTCTGCCGTTCCGGCAGCCCTGCTGCTGTCCTTCTGTTCCCCGGCAGCTCTTGCTACAGCCCTTCCGCTACCTCCATCAGATATTTACCATAATCTGTCTTCATCAACGGCTGCGCCAACTTCACTAACTGCTCCTTATCGATGAAACCTCTCTTATAGGCGATTTCCTCAATACAGGAAATATAAAGCCCCTGTCTCTTCTGGAACGCAGAGACAAAGTCCGCCGCTGCAAGGAGCATATCATGGTTTCCGGTATCAAGCCATGCAAAACCGCGTCCTAAGGTTTCCACATTCAAAGTCCCTCTCTGTAAATACTCATTATTGACAGACGTAATTTCGATTTCGCCCCTTGCGGAGGGTTTTACATTTTTCGCAATCTCCACCACATCATTGTCATAGAAATAAAGTCCCGGCACCGCATAATTAGATTTCGGATTTTCCGGTTTTTCCTCAATGGAGAGCGCTCTGCCGTTCTCGTCAAACTCTACCACGCCATACTCTCTCGGGTCTCTGACATAATAGCCGAAAACAGTAGCTCCCGTCTCCTTTTCCGTGCGCTCCGCCACATTACGCAGCACCTTAGAAAAGCTCTGTCCGTAGAAAATGTTGTCACCGAGAACCAGCGCCACCGCATCCTTTCCAATAAATTTCTCTCCGATGATAAAGGCGTCTGCCAATCCTCTCGGCTCATCCTGCACCGCATAGGTGAAACTCATGCCGAGCTGGCTGCCATCTCCGAACAGCTCTTTAAATACCGGCAAATCCCTGGGAGTGGAGATAATCAGCACCTCACGGATGCCTGCCAGCATCAGGGTGGACAGCGGATAATAAATCATGGGCTTGTCATAAACAGGCATAATCTGTTTGGAAATTGCCTTTGTCAATGGATAAAGTCTGGTGCCGGAGCCTCCGGCGAGAATAATTCCTTTCATACATCAATCCTCCGATTTTTCCTATCATACCGTATCTATCTTAATTATTTTCTAGACAGAAGTTAAATTTTTCTTAAAATTTCTACCCGGTAATAAAACGCAAACAAGCAGTATCGTCTTATAGACGGTACTGCTGCCTGCATCCCTTATCTGTTCTGATACATATCCTCATAATATTTCTGGTAATCGCCGCTGGTAACATTCTTCATCCAGTCCTCATGCTCAAAGAACCAGGCAATCGTCTTTTTGATACCGTCTTTAAACATGGTTTCCGGCTCCCAGCCGATTTCTGCTTTAATTTTATCCGGCGCAATAGCGTATCGTCTGTCGTGGCCTTTTCGGTCTTCCACATAGGTGATTAAGTCTTTGCTCACAAGCTTTCTTCTCTCGTCATCCTCCGGCAGCATCTCAAGCAGTGTCTCGATAATGATATTGATAATTTCGATATTCTGTTTTTCATTGTGTCCACCCACGTTGTAGGTTTCACCAAGACGTCCCTTCTCCTGTACCATATCAATGGCTTTCGCATGGTCATCCACATACAGCCAGTCACGGACATTCTTTCCGTCTCCGTAAACCGGTAATTTCTTGCCCTGCAGCGCATTGTTAATAATCAGCGGAATTAACTTCTCCGGGAACTGGTAAGGTCCGTAGTTGTTGGAACAGTTGGTGATGTTCGCCGGGAATTTATAGGTGTCAATATACGCTTTCACTAGCATATCGGAAGATGCCTTGCTGGCAGAATAGGGACTGTGGGGCGCATAGGGGGTTGTCTCATAAAAGTAGGTTCCGTCGTCCTCTAAGGAACCGTAAACCTCATCCGTTGACACGTGGAGGAAACGTTTTCCCTCTTTAAAAGTGCCATCCGGCAGTTCCCAGGATGCCTTGGCGCAGTTTAACATAACGGCAGTTCCCAGCACGTTGGTTTTTACAAAAACCTCCGGATTTTTGATACTGCGGTCCACATGGCTCTCTGCGGCAAAATGTACCACACGGTCAATCTCATTCTCTTCAAATATCTTCATGATAGCATCCTTATCCGTGATATCCGCTTTCACAAAGGTATAATTCTCCCTGTTTTCGATGCCTTTCAGGTTCTCTAAATTTCCCGCATAAGTCAGCGCATCTACATTGATGATTCTGATTTCATTATCATATTTGCGAAACATGTAATGAATGTAATTAGAACCGATAAATCCGGCTCCACCTGTTACTAAATAAGTTCTCATAATCTCTCCTTATTCCCGCAGGACAGCGTTTCCTGTTTCTGCGAACACCTTTCCTACATAATACGGTCTAATTCCAACCGATAAATATGTTTTATTTTATCATATTTTTTATATAAGCACAAGTTTTATAGCTTCCCCGGCTCCGCATTGCATTTCTCCGTATAAGCCTCCCTGGCAATATAGATGGGGCGGTGCTTTACCTCTAAATAGGTCTTAGATAAGTATAACCCTAAAATGCCAATGCTAAGCAGCTGCAAACCACCAATCAATATAATAATACACACCATGGAAGGCCAGCCCGCCACCGAATTGCCAAACATCAGCTGTCTGACAATAATAAATAAAATGGCGAAAAGAGACACCCCGCACATGCTTGCCCCCAGCCAGGACGCCATATACAGGGGCATGGAAGAAAATGCCACAATGCCGTCTAAGGAATATTTAAACAGTTTCCAGAAGGACCATTTCGTCTCTCCTGCCACCCGCTCCACATTTTCAAATTCCAGCCACTTGATTTTGAATCCTACCCAACCAAAAAGTCCCTTGGAAAAACGGTTGTATTCCCCCATTTCCAACAGGGCATTCACATAGGCACGGTTCATCAAACGGTAGTCCCTGGCTCCGTCCATCAGTTCCACATCGCTGATTTTATTCATAATATGGTAAAACCTTCTGGCGAAAAAGGAACGGATGGGCGGCTCCCCCTTTCTCGTAACCCTGCGGGTAGCTGCGGAGTCGTATCCTTCCTCCGTCACCGCCCGGTACATTTCCGGCAGCAGTGACGGAGGATCCTGCAAATCCGCATCCATAATTGCCACATAGTCCCCGGAAGCGTGATATAATCCGGCATAAATCGCCGCCTCTTTTCCAAAATTTCTGGAAAAAGAAACATACCGGACTTTTTCATCCTTTTCCTTTAACTCCTTGATACATTCTAAGGTGCAGTCCTTTGAGCCGTCGTCCACAAAAAGATATTCAAAGGTGTTTTCTTTCATTTCCGCTGCCACCTGTTCCATTTCCTCATAGAAAAAGTGCAGAGACTGTTCCTCATTATAGCAGGGAACAACAACTGTAATCTTGCTCATATCCTAAATCAAATCCTTCCATTCTTTTCACGCTACCACCGGCCTATATCTGTCCGTTCCTCAATTCCAAACAGTTTCATCATCGCAAAATCCTCTGTCTCCTTTACGGAATCCTCTGCCGGGAATATCCCCCATAGTTTCCGACAACCCCGCTGCCTCCCGTCCTTCTTCCGCAACCCGCAGCAGATACAGCAGGAAAAACACCGTGCATACAGCAATATAAAACACTGCCTGTCCAGAAAAATACCGGCATAAAAATGCCGCTCTTTACTGTATCCTACCATTCCAATGTTTTCATATATTCATCCAGCGCAGTCTGCCAGTCTGCCATCCGGTAATCACTGGTGAGCTTCATCATATAATTCTCCAGAATGGAATAGGCAGGTCTTTTCGCAGAAGCCGGATTCATCTCGGCATACTGCTCACTGGTCACATGCTTCACTTTCGTCTGCTTTCCTGCCCGTTTAAAAATCTCTTCCGTAAATACCGCCCAGTTGGTATCTCCCTCGCAGGTAGCATGGAACACGCCGTAATTCTCCGTAGGCTCAAAATGATGAATGACTCTCGCCAACTCCACCGCACTGGTAGGTGAGCCCTTCTGGTCCTCCACCACCGTCACCTCCTCATGGGTTTCGGACAGCCGCAGCATTGTCTTTACAAAATTCTTTCCGTCTCCGTAAAGCCATGCCGTACGGAAAATAAAATATTTCTTCGCAAATTCCTTTACAAATTTCTCACCCTCCGCCTTGGTCTTTCCGTAGGCGCTCACCGGATTTATCTCATCAAACTCCGTATAAGGTCTTGTCCCGTTCCCCTCAAACACATAGTCCGTGGAAACATGCATCATCTTAGCACCCACTTCCGATGCCGCAATGCTGAGGTTCCTCGGTCCAATGGCATTAATCTTGTATGCCAAATCCCACTGTTTTTCACAGGCATCCACATTGGTGTGCGCCGCACAGTTGATAATCACCTCCGGTTTCGTCTCCCGCACCAGCTTCAGCACCGCCTCCACATCTGTGATATCCAAAGCAACAATTCCGTCACCCTCCACCACGTCCGTATTAATAAATTCCACATCCTCATTCTCATATTCCCCGCGGATAGCCCGCCCCAACTGCCCGTTACAGCCTGTCACTAATATTTTCTTCATAATATCCCTTCTTTTATAAACATTTATTTTTTTATTCTATTCCAACATTTCCAAGCAGCACGAGATTAGAAGTTCTTCAGCGCTGCACTCCAGCAACACGAAAAGATTTTCTTAGGCGGTGTCTTTTAGCGCCTAAGAAAATCTTTTCGTGCTATTCACCTAGTCCGCCCTCAATAGCCCCGACTAAGGATGCCAGCGCTTCCTTCTCGTCCTCACCCTCACAGATTAACTCAATCTCATCCCCTGATTTAATACAGGCACCAAGAACACTCAACACACTTTTCGCATTCGCGATATTCTCTCTGTAACGAAATGTCACATGGGATTTAAACTGCATCGCCTCCTTACACAAAATGCCTGCAGGCCTTAAATGCAGCCCTGTCGGATTCTTGATTGTCACTTTTTTACTTACCATGTTGTACTACCTCCCAATGTTTCTCCCCTGCTTATAACATAACTTTTGTAATTAATTCCGCTAATTTTTTTGCCTCTTCCTCGATTACCTTCTGGTCCTTTCCCTCTATCATCACACGAACCAAAGGCTCTGTACCGGAAGGACGGATCAGCACCCTCCCCTCACCGTTAAACTTCTTTTCCACTTCCGCAATGGCGTCTGCAATTTCCTGATAATCCATGAAATTCTCTTTTTTATGGTTCGGTACCTTAGCATTCACCAAAGCCTGAGGCAGCACTTCCATAATACCGGTCAACTCCGACAGCGGTTTCCCT
Organism: Lachnospiraceae bacterium; assembly: GCA_021770785.1. Taxonomy (GTDB): domain Bacteria; phylum Bacillota; class Clostridia; order Lachnospirales; family Lachnospiraceae; genus Roseburia. Next base: position 18,168 of record JAETQH010000022.1, on the reverse strand, counting down.
GTCTTCACCATGACCTCTAACAAATGCAACGCACTCAAAAGCCCGTCTCCCGTGGTATTATCGTCCAAAAAAATCACATGGCCGGACTGTTCCCCACCGATATTATAACCATTTTCCCTCATATTCTCAAGGACATAGCGATCTCCCACCTTCGTCTTTTCAATATGGATGCCTTCTTTTTCTCCCATAAGGGTAAAACCGAGATTTGTCATCACGGTTACCACAATGGTATTCTTCTTTAATTTTCCTTTTTTCTTCATGTAATTGCCGCAGATTGCCATAACCTGGTCGCCGTCCACCAGATTTCCCTGCTCATCCACCGCCAGCATACGGTCTGCGTCCCCGTCAAAAGCAATACCCACCGCCGCTTTCTCATACACAACCCGGGCTTTCAGTTCATCCATATGGGTGGAACCGCAGTTGGCATTGATATTGGTACCATCCGGATTCGTGTGAAGCGCCACCAGCTCCGCTCCTAATTCCTTCAGGGCTTTCACGGAAGTATAATGAGCCGCTCCCTCCGCACAGTCCACCACAATTTTCATGCCTGACAAATCCACCGGAACGCACTTTTTCATGAAAGAAACATATTCGTCCCGCAAATCAAAACGGTAATCTATCTTTCCGACACCGGAGCCGATGGGCAGCGTCACATCCTTCATGTTATTGCGAATCAATGCCTCAATTTCATCCTCTAACTCATCGGAAAGCTTATATCCTTCCCCATTGAAAAATTTAATTCCATTAAATTCCATAGGATTGTGGGAAGCCGAAATTACAACCCCCGCATCCACCTTATGGCGTCTTGTGAGATAGGCAATCGCCGGTGTGGGCATAACTCCCACAAAAATTGCATTTGCACCTACGGAACAGATACCTGCCATCAGGGCGCTGGCTAACATTCCTCCTGATATTCTGGTATCGCAACCCACAATTATTGTCGCCTGATGTTCCTGCTCCTTTGTAAGGACGTATGCCCCTGCCTGCCCTAATTTAGTTGCAAGCTCGATGGTAAGCTCTGAGCCTGCTACTCCCCGGACACCGTCCGTTCCAAACATTCTTGCCATTTTTCTGTTTTCCTCCAATTTACTGATTCTTTTTCGAAGTATCTTCTTTCCCGTTAGATGTATCTGAGGTCTGACTTTTCTCCGCCGCATCCTTACTGTCCGCAGTATCTTCCTCTGTTTCCGTCTCTGTGATTTCTTCCGTGGTCTCTACATTCCCATCTCCTATATAGACTGGTATGGTAATCGTAGAGGTGGTCTGGTAGAGGTTCGCGTCTAACAGCAGGGTAACCACCACTTTATGCTCCCCTTCCTCCAAGCCGGAGACATCCACCGTTCCCTTGATATCCTCAGCAGACAGCTTTTTCATATCGCTCTCCGCCCCGGCAATCTCTACCGTCAAATCCTCCAGCAAAAAGTTTATTTTTTCCGTTTCCGGCAGATTTTCCACCGTCAGGGCAGAAACGGGGATTTCAAAGCTCTTTTTCACCATGGCTTCAATCTTTACCTTCACTTCAACCTTGGCATCCGACGCAAGCACCAGGGAAATGCCGTCAGGCAGATAGGAGCTGATATCCACCGTTGTTGCGACATCAGCGACCGCTCCCGTCACATCTAACACCTCCGCAGGAACAGACACCTTATTCACCGTATTTAAAACTGCCGCCTCACCCTTGAGCCGCACAGTCCTGGGTGAATACTCAATGCCCTTTATCATATAATCCTTTGCCACATTTCCCGTAGTAGCAAATTCCACCGGCACATCCTTTGTCTTTAAAATCTGTGCACTGACCGTAACGGTATTCAGGCTCATTTTCAGTTTCGTAGTGTCAATGACATTTCCGTCCACGTCATAGAGCACCGGAACCACCGTATCCGTAATGTCTGAGTTCATCCCCTCCACATTGATGGTAGCCTCCACTGTGTCAATCCGGCTGGTGACAGAGGAAGGCCCTGAAATCTTAAGCAGGTTGGTGGTCACAATGGCAACCTCTCCCACGGCACAGCCGTCCGCCACATTTCCCGTGGTGGTAGCGGTAATTCGTTTCTGCACCGTGCCCCGGTCCTCCATCGCCACTTCGATATAGAGCTGTTTTGACGAAATGGTCACCTGATTACTGCTGAATTTGCTACAGGAAACCGTCACCGGAACACGGTAAATGCCGCTGTCATCCACGTACTCTATTTTCTCCATGTCAGCCACGGCGGTAAAATCCGCATTCGTAAGCTTTTCCTGGTAGGTTCTCTTGGCAGATACATTGAAGGTTACGGTATTATTGCCGTCTAACAGTTCAAAATATTTTCCGTTTGATGTAATATAATCTTCATTTTCTGTCTTTACACTCGCCGTATAGGGCACGGTTCTCACCGGTTCGTCCACATTGATTACCACCACCCAGAGAATAAACGCAAATAACGCTGCTAATATTTTGAGGCCAAGATTATTGGTCAACTTTTTTCCGAGCTTCTTTAACATCCTTAAGCCTCCTCTTCCATAATTCTATTTTTGTAACCTTTTTCTCCCGTTTCTGAATGTAAGCAAGTTTATTTTTCAAAAACTCTGCGTCCACATTGCGGTAAAGCTCCCCACCCATGGCAATGGAAACTCTTCCGTTCTCCTCCGATACCACAATTGTGAGGGAATCGCTCACTTCACTAATTCCAACCGCCGCCCGGTGTCTGGTTCCCAAATCCTTGCTGATGGTGAGGGAATCCGTAAGGGGCAGGTAACAGGTTGCGGAAACCACACGATCCCCCCGGACAATCACCGCTCCGTCATGAAGCGGTGTATTTTTCTCAAAAATATTAATCAAAAGCTGGCTGGTGAGAATGCCGTCCACTGCAATTCCGGTTCTCTCATACTCTGTCAGTATAATCTCATCCTCTACCACAATCAAGGCACCTGTTTTCACCTTTCCCATTTCATAGCAGGCTTTCACCATCTCATTGATGGTCTTATCGGAAAACTTGCCCGTCTCTCCGCCGGAAAAATCAAAGGAAAAGAATGAAGCAAGGAAATTTTTCCGTCCCAGATTTTCAAGTGCCCTGCGCATCTCCGGCTGAAAAATCACCACAAGCGCAAGCAGGGCAACGCTCAGGGTATTTTTCGCAATCCAGATAATAGTATTCATCTGAAATACTGCTGCAACACCCACAAATATAAGGACTACCAAAAGCCCCCTCAACAGTGTCCAGGCCCTCGTATTCTTAATCCACACCAACATATAATAAAACAGAAATGTGATGATAATAATCTCCACAATATCCGTCAACGTAATTTTCGGTAAATTCATATACATGGATGCTTTTTCCCAAAAAGTATCCAACGCTGCCACTATGCTCTGCACGTATTTCACATCCCTATCTAATCTAATAATTCTTCATCAATATCCATTTCTTCTGCAAATCTCTTTTTAGTCAGCCGCTCTTCCTCATCTCTGCCGCTGAATTTTTTCACTTTTTTCTCCGAGCCGGATACCATAACCTTCGGAATCGCCTTTACATAATAGTAATACTCGTCATCCTCAAATTGTAACCGTTCCGTCCTCGAATAATCCAGGTGAAAACAAAAAAACTGTATCACAAAGGCAATCAGCAACGCTATCACGCTGCCCACTAACACTTCCACTGTTTTTCCCGAAATTCCCAGAATCATATACCCTGAAATCAGACCCACTGCCTCCACTAAGGTACCGGTAATAATCGCCACTATCCATGCGTTCTCTATGGACAGGCGGCGGATAATATTCACAATCACCATCGTCACAATCATGATGCCCAGCACCAGATACATCTCTTTGTTTCCAACTAGCTGGTTTAACACCACCACAATTTTAGATACCGCACCGTCCGTTTCCTCAGCAGTATCGCTCAGTGCCGCTGAATTCTGCTTTACCCCGTTGAGAAAAAAATACACTACGATACCACAAAGCAGTGCAAACACAGAGTAGGTTTCCCGGAGCAGCCCCACTCCCACCGGCATAATATACGGAATGTGGAAATGAAAGCAGACCGGAGTCAAGATTACGCTGTAATGCCCTTTCGGAGCGAACCGGAAATAAACCGCATACACCAGCAGAAACAGCAGCAACGTCACCAGACATACTTCTAAAGACAGCGCATACATATCCAGCAGTATCACAGCTGCCGCAAAGGTTACCATAGCAATACCCGGCAGTACGGAGCATACCAGAGCCAGTATCAGCGCCACCGATGTGCTGCTGATTTTCTCCATATATCCGATATTCTGATTCACAATCAGAAATACCGTCAATGCAAGCCCGAATTTCAGCACAGGTGCTATATAAATCTCATTCTTGCCGTAAAAACGTATCAGTTTTTCTTTTAATTCCAGTAAGGTAGTCATGTTTTCCTCCCGTCCTTATTCCCAGTCTTTGTTACTGCTTCCCTTCAGACGTTCTTCTCTCTCATACATTGCATTTACTTTCTTCAGACCGTTATAATACTTCTTCACCTTCCGTCTGCCCTCGGTAAACTTCATGTGGTACACAATATAGGTGGCGGTCAGATACACCACCATAAAAACCGCATAGGAAACCCCAAGGGTAATCAGAAGTTCCATAAAATCCAGACTGTTTAACTTCGCCAACAGCGTTTCCATGGAATAAAGGCCCCACAACGCCAGAATCACCCCGAAAGCAACCGTCCCTGCCACAAAGCTTTTCAGCATCTGGAGGGAGACATAGTCTCTCCTTGCATACTGCATCATCGGACGGCATTCTTTTCTGTCATTCGTATCAAATTCTGCTATCTTTACCATATAATGCAAACGTTCCTCATTTACCATGCAATTCTTTGTCCTTTCCAAAACCGCATTTTGCACGCAATTATACATTCTTATTTTTCATTATAACATAGTAGCGGGCATTTTCAAAGAAAAAAAAGCAAGACCCCGGTACAGGCCTTGCTTTATGTATTACTGTAAGAAACGCATCTTATTTCCGTCACGCTCTTTTTTCTTTATTTCCGGTGTTTTCGGTTTGTCAATGGCGCTGGAAAACGTATTCTGCATGTTAACTTTACACTTTTCACAGAAACGTCCGCTGCAAATCGGCACGCCGCAATGCTCACAAGTCACGCCGTCTGCCGATGGCTGTGAAAGGGACAGGCGTTCTTCCCGAATCCACTGCTTAATCTGTTTTACAGACACATCCATCTTCTCTGCTACCTGATTAACGGAAGAATTGGGATTATCTTCAAGATACTGCCTTACCTCCTGAAACTTATCCTCTAACTTCTTCTGACAACTCGCACACAGATTAGGCCCTCCAATATAATTAAACAAACGCCCACAGCTTTTACAATTTTTAACCTCCATAAGTTGCAACCTCCTGTACTTCGCTAGTACCCTTCTCCGATACTGATGCAGATGTAATATATTTTTCTGACACCAGCGGCAAGCAAAACTTCCGCCACCGCATCCATAGTACTCCCTGTCGTATAAATATCATCTACCAAAACTATTTTTTTATATTTTACTATATTTGCTGCAAATTGGAAAGCATTTTTTACATTATGTGCCCTTTCTTCTTCACTCAGTTCCTTTTGCGGAACTGTATTCCGGATTCTTTTTACCATCCCGCAGTCTGTCGGCATCTGTAATTCTCTTCCAAGCGCCTTTGCAAATACCTCGGCCTGATTATATCCGCGCCGCCGCTTTTTCCGGGAATACATCGGTACCGGTACAACCGCCTCCACACCGTTTCTTCTCAGCCAATCCCCATACTGCTCTGCCGCCGCCCTAGCATAAAATGCGGCGTATTCCTGCCTGCCGCCATATTTAAAGCGATACATTGAGCCCTTGATTGCGCCTTCAAATACAAACACTGCTTTTCCCTGGGTATAAAAATGTTGTTTTCTGCGGCTATAGCCGCTGCAGTCCCCGCAATATTCCCCCCGCTCATCCGCCAATGGTTTCCCGCACTTTTTGCATACCGGTTCCCGGATTCTCTTTATCTTTTTCCGACAATCCTCACAAATATCCCTGTCAGGAAAAATCACTTCATCGCAAACCGGACACCGCGGCGGGAAGAAAAGCGATAACACATGGTTCTTTGTTATCCTCATAAACCCCTTTCTCATCTCTCCCGAACATGAGCATAGCACTTTTTTCCGGCAGAAGCTATAAAGGTTTTCTTAATTTTCCCTTAATCTATCGCTAAGACCGCTGTAACGCTTCTGCTGGGAAGTATTCTGCACCATCTGGTAAAAGGTTGCTTCATTCCCCACAAGAGTCACACATTTTCTCGCCCGGGTCACCGCCGTATAAATCAAATTCCGGTTCATCAGCATGGCAGGCCCGCTCAAAAGCGGTATCACCACAGCCGGATACTCACTTCCCTGGGATTTGTGAATGGTAATGGCGTAGGCAAGCTCCAATTCATCTAACAACTTGTAGGGGTATTCCACCATCCTTCCCTCATCAAATTCAATGATCATCTGCTCCGCAAAATCATTAATCTGCCGGATGATTCCCATATCACCGTTGAACACTCCCATGCCTTTTTCAATGGAAAGACCGTAGGGACTGCGGATTTCCCAAGCAAGCTGGTAATTGTTTTTCGTCTGCATTACCTTATCCCCCTCCCGGAAAAGGGTTTCCCCATGCTCTTTTTCCGCTTTGCTGCTTAAGGGCGGGTTCATATACTGCTGCAAAATGCCGTTGAGTCGCTCCACCCCCAAAAGTCCCTTTCTCATAGGTGTCAATACCTGGATATCATAGGGCTCCGCCTCCACAAACTTCGGCAGTTTCTGTTTCACCAGCTGTAACACCACATTGATAATCACGTCCGCATCATAGCGTTTCAGGAAAAAGAAATCCATGCTCTTGTTGTCTAACGCCACTTCTTCCCCATGGTTGATTTTATGGGCGTTTACAATAATATCGCTGGTGGATGCCTGCCGGAAAATCTTTGTCAGCATTACCACATTGCAGACTTTGGATTGTATGATATCCCGTAGTACGCTTCCGGGTCCCACGCTGGGGAGCTGGTTCACGTCCCCCACCAAAATCAGCCTTGTTCCCACCGCTATGGCTTTCAACAGGGAATACATCAGATTGATATCCACCATGGACATCTCATCCACAATAATGACATCTGTCTCTAGCGGGTTCTGCTCGTTCCGTTCAAACCCGGTGTTTCCCTCCACACCGCCGTTTAATTCCAGCATACGGTGCACCGTCCTTGCCTCAAAACCTGTAGTCTCGCTCATTCTCTTTGCCGCACGTCCCGTAGGCGCCGCCAGAAAAATATCCATGCCATCTAGTTCAAAATACTTAATAATGGTGTTGATGGTGGTGGTTTTTCCCGTTCCCGGCCCTCCGGTGATAACCAAAAGTCCGTTCCGCACCGCCTCCTTTACCGCTGCCGCCTGATGCTCGTCTAACACCATGCCCGTCTGTTTCTCAATATCGCGGATGCGCTGCTCAATCTCAATCTCCGGTACATCATACCCCACATTCAGTTCCTTCAACATTGCCGCCGTATTTGCTTCCATATAATAGAAACCGGCAGAATAAATCTGTGTCTCCGTCCCCCCTGATTTTTCCATCTGCTTTAAAAAAATCTTCCGCTCAATCGCCAAATCCATATACTGTTTTTCAATCTGTGCCACATCTACTTCCAAAAGCTTTGCCGCACGCCTCGTCAGTTCCTCTTCCGGCAGATAGGTATGCCCCTCCCCGGCAGCTTGCAGCAATGTATAAAGGATCCCGCTCTTCACCCGGAAATCCGAATCCATCCGGATCCCCACCCGCGCCGCAATCTCATCCGCCGTCCGGAAGCCGACGCCTTCAATATCATCCGCCAGCCGGTATGGGTTCTCCTTAATAATTCCGTAAACCTCCTGCCCGTAGGCCTGATACACCTTCACCGCCAAATTCATGGTAATCCCGTACTGCTGCAAGAAAATCATTGCCTGGCGCAAATCCCTTTTCTCATTTACCTGATTGGCAATCTCCATCGCCTTCCTCTGGCTGATTCCCTTAATCTCCGCCAGCCGTTCCGGCTCTTCCTCAATAATACGAAAGGTATCTTCCTTAAACCTCCGCACAATCCGTGCCGCCATAGCAAGTCCAATCCCCTTAATCGCCCCGGAGCCTAAGTATCGCTCAATCGCCTCCTCATCCTCCGGCGCCTTCTCCTCAAAACTCTCCACCTTAAACTGTTTCCCATAAGTCGGGTGCTCTGTATACTCCCCTGACGCCTCTATATTCTCTCCCTCCGCAATCGCCGAAAAAATCCCCACACAGGTAATCTCTTCCTCCCCGATCACCAAATTCAAAACCGTATACCCATTCTCAGCATTCCGATAAATAATATGCTCCACATAGCCTGCTAACTTTTCCATATATTTTCTCCAATCCATTTTTTAAAAAACAAAAAACAGTGTGATTTTGATTTCCCCTCTATCTTATCAAAACCACACTGCCATATCAACTTTTTATCTCCTGCCTACTGGATGTTATAGTTCCGTTTCATCTGCTCATAAAGCTGCTGGGTAAAATTCGTCCCCACTTCGTCCACCAGTTCATCCGCCATCGTTTCAATGACGCTGTCCATATGGTAATCCTTCAAAGTGGAAATAGAACTGTCCTCGTCTTCATCGTCTAACATGCTTTCCTTGATTTCTTTTAGAATCTCCTCCACAAAATAGGACTCAAAATCCTTGCAGACCTGCATTAATTCCTCATCCGTAGATTCGGAAGATATATTTTTCAGCGAATTCTGCAAAGAAGACGCATTGTTTGCCGCTGCCGTATTCTGGGTAGTATTCACCAGACCTGCTACACCATCTACTGAAAACATCTTTCTTCTCCCTTCTGTATCACCTGACGTCCTGCTTATTTGCTGCTCACGATACACATACAAGACGCTTATCTCTCATATTCTATACTTTCCTGCCGAATTAACGTCTCAGGTTATTTGCCTGCTCCAACATCTCGTCCGATGCAGTAATTGCTTTGGAATTTAACTGATAAGCACGCTGTGCGATAATCAGGTTTACCATCTCATCTGCCACCTGTACGTTAGAGCCCTCCAGATATCCCTGCATTACGGAGCTTCTCACCAGATTATTATTGGTAGCTTCGTTTAAAGGCTCTCCGGAAGCGTCCGTCACTGCCAGAAGGTTCTGTCCTTCTTTTTCCAATCCTCCCGGATTATTGAACTGGTAAATGCCAAAGCTCTGGTTCATATCCACATATGCCCCATTGGCATTGGTATAACCAAAGGAACCGTCGCCAGAGACAATCACCTGTCCGGAACTTACGCCTGCCGGAAGTGTAATCTGATTTCCATTGGTATCTAAGACCGGATATCCGTCTACTGTAGTCAGACGAGTCGTATTTCCGTTTACTGCCCAGACAAAATTTCCGGCACGAGTATAGTAAGTCTCTCCGTCTGCTCCGCGGACAGCAAAGAAACCGTCTCCGTTAATCATAAAGTCTGTCATGCTCTCTGATGCCATAGCCGCTCCCTGTGTATAAATGGAAGTGTTGGCCGCTACTCTGGTTCCAAGACCCACCTGTGCGGAAATCGGTTTTTCCTCTCCGTTGGCAGTGGTGGTCCTGGTTTGGATGTTTTGGTATAACAGGGATTTAAATTCGGTTTTCTGCTGTTTATAGCCAACCGTATTTACATTTGCCAGATTGTTTGAAATATTATCCACATTGGACTGCTGTGCAATCATGCCGGTTGCCGCAGTATATAATGAACGCATCATAATTTAGTTACCTCCTTATTATACCTTTCCCACCTGGTTTACTGCTTTATCTAATGTCTCGTCCACGGCGTTAATTACTTTCTGTCCCGCCTGATAAGCTCTGGTAATCGTAATCATGTTTACCATTTCCGACACTACATTGACGTTGGACGCCTCAATACAGCCCTGATTGACCTTTGCCGTAGAAGCAATCCTTGTGCCGCCGTCTACCATGTCATAAAGGTTCTCACCGAATTTTGCCAGATAATTGTAATCTTCAAAATCCACGACACCTAAGGTTGCCACCTGTTCACCGTCCTGAAAAATATTTCCCATCTCATCTACCGTAATTATCTCATTGGGGTCTAACTGAATCCGTGAGCCTGCGGTTCCGTTTAAGGCACCTGCCTGATTCAGCACATAATCCCCGTCTTTTGTAACTAAGTAACCTGCCGTATTTACAACAAAAGCACCGTCGCGGGTATATTTTACGGAAGTATTTCCGGCCTTATCGGTATATTCAATGGCAAAGAAACCGTTACCGTCCAACGCAAAATCCGTGGAGCCGTCCGTAACCTTGTAATTTCCCTGACTGTAGTCCGTATAGGTTTCACCAATGTGAACTCCCATGCTCATTCCTCCCAGCCGCTTGGGAATTCCGTAATTCGAAGTATCCTTTATCTTGATTGCCATCTCGTCCGCAAAGGTCTGGCTGGTGGCTCCCTCTTTCTTATATCCGTTGGTATCTGCATTCGCCAGATTATTGGATAGAACATCTAATCTGTTCTGTTCATTTACCATACCTGTCCATGCGGTATACAATCCTTTTACCATATGACTTCTCCTTTTTCCTCCGTACAGATACTGCCTGTACTTTTCTCTGTATCATATAACACCGACTGCTGTTTTCATGCTGCGCACTGTACATTTCCTAACAAAATGCTTTCATTTATATATCGGTACAAAGTACCAAAACTTTAATCGTCATCACGCTTTCCGGATAAAAATTCCACATATTTTCCGGTACCGATAGCCACACAGGTCATAGGCTCATCCGCAGTCATGGTGTTAATGCCTGTCCTGTCCTCAATAAGTTCCTCTAAGCCCCGGAGCAGCGCACCGCCTCCGGTCAGGACAATACCTCTGTCCGCCACGTCCGCTGCCAGCTCCGGCGGAGTTTTCTCCAATACGGAGTGAACTGCCTCCACAATCTGGAGGGTTGGCTCCCGCAATGCCTCTTCTGTCTCCTCCGAGGAAACCGTCACTGTCTTCGGAAGGCCTGTCACCAGGTTACGCCCACGGACATCCATCGTCTCCGCCTGTGCCAGCGGAAAACAGCTACCTATCTTAATCTTGATATCCTCTGCGGTTCTCTCACCAATCAGAAGATTGTGTTTCTTTCTCATATAACGCACGATGGCTTCGTCAAAATCATCTCCCGCAATCTTGATGGAGGTGCTGACCACAGAGCCTCCTAAGGAAATTACTGCAATATCTGCCGTACCTCCGCCGATATCCACAATCATATTTCCGCAGGGCCTTGCAATATCAATGCCTGCGCCGATGGCTGCTGCGATGGGCTCCTCAATGATTTCCACCTCTCTTGCCCCTGCCTGATAGGTAGCGTCCTCCACTGCCTTCTTCTCAACCTCAGTGACGCCGCTGGGAACGCAGACGCTGATACGCGGTTTGCGAAAGGTCTTTTTGCCTAATGCTTTCTGGATAAAATATTTTATCATCTTCTCTGTTACCTGGTAATCAGAGATAACGCCCTGGCGCAGCGGCCTTACTGCCACAATATTACCCGGCGTCCTTCCAAGCATTAACCTTGCCTCTTCCCCGATTGCTTTGATTTTATTTGTATCACGGTCAAAAGCCACCACAGACGGCTCCTTTAAAACAACACCTTTTCCTTTAATATAAACTAATATACTCGCAGTACCCAAGTCGATACCAATATCTGTACTCATCATTTTCTTCCTGCCCCTTTCATTCTCTGCAACCTGTATTTATGGGATATTTCCCTGGCAAACTTTTCCATCTCCAAATGGACATAGAAACGCATTTAATCATATTTTTACATATACAGTCTCATTATATACAAAAAATGGGATTTTTCAAAGGTTTTTTTATTCTGAATCTGGTTTTTCAAAAAAAATAAGAAAATCTTCAAACTTTTTTTCTCATTTCCCATTTTTTTCATTTTCTCTTCACAAAACTGTCACATTTATATTTTATATTCTAAGAGTACTAGCAATCGGGCATACGCTTGATAGAAAGTATAATTTTTCATAACTCATGCTTCCTGAATTCCTTCGGGAGTTCAGGAAGTACTCCCCAATTTTTTTCAATGTCAATATTTGTTTTATCCACGTTTTATCATCAACCTAAAAACCTGCGCCGGTCGGCGCAGGTTTTTAGGTTTTATCCTTTTCAAGATATTTTTTTACATAGTGCCCGGTGTAGGATTTTTTATTTTCAGCAACTTCTTCCGGCGTACCGCAGGCAATCACCGTTCCGCCGCCGTCACCGCCCTCCGGCCCCATATCAATAATATAATCCGCCGTCTTAATCACGTCTAAGTTGTGCTCAATGACAACCACAGTATTTCCGCCCTCGGAGAGCCTTCTTAAAATCTCAATCAGCTTATGCACATCCGCAAAATGAAGTCCTGTGGTGGGCTCATCCAGAATATAGATAGTCTTTCCGGTACTCCGCTTTGAAAGCTCTGTAGCTAACTTAATACGCTGCGCCTCACCTCCGGAAAGCTCCGTGGAAGGCTGCCCCAGCTTCACATAAGAAAGTCCCACATCATAGAGTGTCTGTATTTTCCGGTGGATAGAGGGTACGTTCTTAAAGAATTCCAGCGCTTCCTCCACCGTCATGTCCAGCACATCATAAATGCTTTTTCCCTTATATTTTACCTCTAAAGTCTCCCGGTTATAGCGTTTTCCCTCACAAACCTCGCAGGGCACATAAACGTCCGGCAGAAAGTGCATTTCTATCTTTAAAATACCATCGCCGGAACACGCCTCACAGCGTCCCCCTTTGACATTAAAGCTGAAACGTCCCTTTTTATAACCCTTGGCTTTGGCATCCGGCGTTGCCGCAAACAAATCTCTTATCATATCAAACACTCCGGTATAGGTCGCCGGATTAGAACGGGGCGTCCTTCCGATAGGGGACTGGTCAATATCAATCACCTTGTCTAACTGTTCCAATCCCAAAATCCCGTCATGCTCTCCCGGAATACATCTGGCACGGTTCAAATCCCTTGCAAGACGCTTATAAAGAATCTCATTCGTCAGGGAACTCTTTCCCGAGCCGGAGACACCTGTAATACAAGTCATAATGCCAAGAGGAATCTGCACATCAATATTTTTCAAGTTATTCTCCCTCGCCCCCTTTACCGTCAGATATCCGGTGGGTTTTCTCCGCTCCGCCGGGACGGGTATCTTAATTCTTCCGCTGAGATAAGCTCCCGTAACAGAATTTTCGTTCTTCATAATTTCTTCGGCAGTTCCGCATGACACCACCTCACCGCCGTGGGAGCCGGCGCCGGGTCCGATGTCCACAATATAGTCCGCCGCCATCATGGTATCCTCGTCGTGCTCCACCACAATCAGGGTATTTCCCAAATCTTTGAGGTTTTTCAACGCCCCTAGGAGCTTGTCGTTGTCCCTCTGGTGCAGTCCGATGGAGGGCTCGTCTAAAATGTAGGCAACTCCCACCAAACCTGATCCGATCTGGGTGGCAAGGCGGATACGCTGCGCCTCGCCGCCGGAGAGGCTTCCCGTGGCGCGGGATAAAGACAGATAATCTAACCCCACCTCATTCAAAAAGCCCACCCGGGCACGGATTTCCTTTAAAATCTGGTCGCCAATCAAATGCTGCTGACGACTCAGCTCCATCTCCTGCAAAAAGCTGCCTAATTTCTTTACGGACATGGAAGTGATTTCATAAATATTTTTGTCCCCCACCGTCACCGCCAGAGATGTCTTTTTCAAACGCTGTCCGTGACATTCCTCGCAGGGCGTTATCCGCATAAACTGTTCATATTCCTGTTTCATGGTTTCCGAAGAAGTCTCACGGTATTTCCGCTGCACATTCCGAAGCAGTCCGTCAAAGGCAACATCATAGACACCCTCGCCCCGCATTCCTTTATAGTGAACCTTTACCTCTTTTCCCTCCGTACCATAAACCAAAATCTTTTTTATGTCCTCCGGATAATCTTCAAAAGGCGTTTCCAGAGAAAAATGATATTCCTCCGTCAGTGCCTTTAACACCGCATAGGTAAAGCTGGAGGGGTCTGTGCAGGACTGCCATCCCATAACTTGTATTGCTCCCTCCGAAATAGAAAGCCTCTTATCCGGTATCATCAAATTGATATCGAACTCCATTTTATAGCCAAGCCCAAAGCAGGTGGGGCAGGCGCCAAAGGGGTTGTTGAAAGAAAAACTTCTGGGTTCAATTTCTTCTATACTAATGCCGCAGTCCGGACAGGAAAAGCTGTCAGAAAACTGAAGCTTTTCCCCGTCAATGATATCTAACGTCATTTTCCCCTCGGCAAGCTCTAACACGTTTTCAATGGAATCTGTCAGACGTTTTTCGATTCCCTCTTTTACCATCAGGCGGTCCACCACAATCTCGATATTGTGTTTTTTATTTTTCTCTAACTTTATTTCTTCCGTCAGCTCATACATGTTGCCGTCCACAATCACACGGACATAACCGCTGCGCTTCGCCTGCTCAAAAAGCTTCTGGTGCTCCCCTTTCCTGCCTCTTACCACCGGGGCCAACAGCTGTATTTTAGTGCGCTCCGGCAGCGCCATAATCTGGTCTACCATCTGGTCTACGCTCTGTTTTTTTATCTCTTTTCCGCACTTTGGGCAGTGGGGAATCCCCACCCTGGCATAGAGCAGACGGAAATAATCATAGATTTCCGTTACCGTTCCCACCGTAGAACGGGGATTCCGGTTGGTAGATTTCTGGTCAATGGAAATCGCCGGGGAAAGCCCCTCGATTTTCTCCACATTGGGCTTTTCCATCTGCCCTAAAAACTGCCTCGCATAGGAAGAAAGAGACTCCATATAACGTCTCTGCCCCTCCGCATAAATGGTGTCAAACGCCAGTGAGGATTTTCCCGAACCTGAGAGCCCCGTGAGAACTACGAAGGAATCCCTTGGGATGTCCACATCAATATTTTTCAAGTTATGTTCGTTTGCGCCTCTGATTTTAATATATTTTCTGTCCCTACTGTCTTTCATTTTGTAACCTCTTCTTCCTCTGCTCTATCCCTTTCATAACTGCCTCCACCAGTAAATGGTACAGCACTCCCGCTGCAACGGATGCTGCCATCAACGCCAGCCACCGCTTGTTCGACGACACCCCAAGATATCCCGGCAAAATATCAAATGCCGCTATGTGAAGCAGATAAATCTCAAAGGATGCCTTTCCGATTAGTTTTACCGGCTTTAGGAGAAGCCTCACTCCCTTTATCCTGTCCATTCCTTCAAAAACCAATCCCAGCAAAAAGCACATACCCGGCACAATCAGAAGAAACGGATACCACCAGATGCCAAACCCCCACACCACATAATCGGGAAGTGTGAAATAACAGACCAGTAAAACAGCCATTCCTGTCACAAACAGCAGACTTAAGGCTGCGCCATTTTTCCAAAAGCTTGTTTCTGTATTTTTCTCCCGAATCCCGTCTTTTTTTGCATGCAAACTTTCCTCCCGCGCCCACAGCATACCCACCAGAAAAACCGGAAGCCTCGACACACCCATCAGAAGATTATTGTCCGTCCAGAACGCAATTCCCAGAAGAACCGCCCATACCAGCAGCAATCCTTTCTGCCACCTTTTTGTAAGGGAGACTATCAGCCGATAGAACAACGGTGCCGCCAGATATACCCAGAATATCATCTGCACATACCAGTTAAACTGCGCCCCAATGCCGGAAAGCCAGCCTGTCATAAATAGGTTTCCGGCTATCACCTTTAAAATAATGTCTGTTCTCCATTCAGAGGTCTGGATCATATAAATCAGCCAGACAACAATAAAGGGGAAATAAGCAGGAAAAATCCGCCTCGCCCGTCTGCCGTAAAATGACAGCAGCTGATCCGATTTCTGCAAGGAATAGTATAACCCAATTCCCGACAATAAAAAGAAAATATCCACTCCGCCGTAGCCGATGGTCTGTACCGTATCTAAAATACCGTGGAGCTGCAATTTGGAATGGAACAATACCACCCAGAGGATTGCCATTCCCATCAGTTCCGTGCGCCATTTACAGATAAATTTTAAAATCGTTTTCTCTCTCATAACCACTCTTCTCTAATTCTCTTTTATTATGCCTTTTCCCCTGTCTAGGGCGGCAAAATATTCTTCTTTTGCGCAAATTCCTGCCGTGTTCCTCCTTATAAGTCACGCAGCATATTTTTCAGCTCCACCATCTTGTCCCGGTACTCTGCCGCCGCCTCGAAATTCAAATCCGCCGCTGCCTTCTGCATTTTCTTCTGAATATCCGCAATCAGTTTTTCCAGTTCTACCTTGTTCATGGACTCCGGGTCTTTCTTGAAGTTCATTTCCTCCTTGGCAATCTTCTTGGAAACGCTGATTAATTCCCGCACTGACTTCTGAATGGTGGTAGGAGTAATACCGTGTTCTTCGTTGTATGCCTGCTGGATTTTTCTTCGGCGCTCCGTCTCCTCCATCGCCACCCGCATGGAATCCGTAATGTTGTCCGCATACATGATGACATGGCCCTCACTGTTTCGCGCCGCCCGCCCGATGGTCTGTATCAGGGATGTCTCGGAACGCAGGAATCCCTCCTTATCCGCATCCAAAATCGCCACCAGGGTAATCTCCGGGATATCCAGTCCCTCACGGAGCAGGTTAATGCCCACCAGCACGTCAAAAACATCCAGACGCAGGTCACGGATAATCTCCGCCCGCTCTAAAGTATCAATATCCGAATGCAGATATTTCACGCGAATACCGATTTCCCGCATATAGTCCGTCAAATCCTCCGCCATCTTTTTCGTCAGGGTGGTAATCAGGACTTTGTTGTGTTTTGCCACCTCTTTGTTGACTTCCCCGATTAAATCGTCAATCTGTCCCTCCACCGGACGCACCACCACCTCCGGATCTAACAGTCCGGTAGGTCTTATAATCTGCTCCGTCCGAAACAGCTCGTGCTCTGCCTCATAGACATTCGGCGTTGCGGATACAAACAGCATCTGGTCTATTTTACTTTCAAATTCTTCAAAATTGAGCGGCCGGTTATCCTTCGCCGAGGGCAGACGGAAGCCGTAATCCACCAGCGTGCTCTTTCTGGACTGGTCTCCGGCATACATGCCCCTCACCTGAGGGATGGTGATGTGGGACTCGTCCACGATAATGAGATAATCGTCTTTAAAATAATCCATCAGGGTATGAGGTGTCGCCCCTGCGGGAAGACCCGCCAGATGCCTGGAATAGTTTTCAATGCCGCTGCAAAATCCTGTCTCCTTTAACATCTCTATATCAAAATTGGTCCGTTCCGCAATGCGCTGCGCCTCTAACAGCTTGTCCTCTCCCTTAAAATATTTCACCCGCTCTTCTAATTCTTTTTCAATATTCTCACAGGCTTTTAAAATCTTCTCCTGAGGAACCACATAATGGGAGGCCGGAAATACCGCAAAATGCTCCAGCCTGCATTTAATCTCCCCGGTCAGCACGTCAATCTCCGTGATACGGTCAATCTCGTCCCCGAAAAACTCCACCCGTACCGCCGTTTCTCCGAAGTTGGCAGGAAAAATTTCCAGCGTATCCCCTCGCACCCGGAAG
The DNA here is from genome assembly GCA_021770785.1 of Lachnospiraceae bacterium. Classification (GTDB taxonomy): domain Bacteria; phylum Bacillota; class Clostridia; order Lachnospirales; family Lachnospiraceae; genus Roseburia. The sequence continues at coordinate 607 of JAETQH010000022.1, read as the reverse complement.
GTTCCCCGGTGAAAATCCATATCATTTCTGGTGTACTGGATATCAATCAGGGCACGGATTACCTCGTCCCTGTCCTTCTCCATGCCGGGACGCAGGGATACCATCATATTCAGATAATCCTCCGGGCTGCCCAAGCCATAGATACAGGAAACAGACGCAATGACAATCACATCCTTCCGCTCCACCAAAGCTGCCGTTGCCGACAGCCGGAGCTTGTCGATTTCTTCGTTGATTGCCGAGTCTTTAGCTATATAGGTGTCTGTCTGGGGCACATAGGCCTCAGGCTGGTAATAATCGTAATAGGACACAAAATATTCCACCGCATTCTCCGGGAACATCTCCTTGAATTCTCCATATAGCTGCGCCGCAAGCGTTTTGTTGTGAGCGATTACGAGTGTTGGTTTCTGCAAGGCTTGTATCACGTTTGCCATTGTGAACGTCTTGCCGGAACCCGTAACCCCTAGTAAAGTCTGGAATTGGTTGCCCTCCTGAAAGCCTTTGACCAGCTCTGCGATTGCCTGCGGCTGGTCGCCTGTGGGCTTGTATGGGGCATGTAATTTGAACTCTGGCATATGAAAACCTCCAATTTGTGACCGAAAAAAGTTCG
>JAETQH010000100.1 GCA_021770785.1 Lachnospiraceae bacterium | reverse complement strand
TTACCAGACCTGCATTCATTATACAGCGGAGTTTTCTATTTTGATACTCTACTCACCGCCTCCAGCATCTGTTAGTCTCCCCAGCTCTGCTGGGGGATTTATGATTGTTTCATTAACACAATGTCATTGTTTAACATGGCTGACCTAAGATCCCTTGGTGCTGTGTATATTCTCATCAAAACGACCTATACACATTTTGCCTTCCGTTATGAGCAGAACGTCGGTGCATCAATTTGCTATATTTCCGGGACTGAAATACCTTATGCCCCTATTACCTTGCTGTTTACGCTTAGCACACACTGTTGCCAGTGCACACCCAAGACTCGTTAAACATCGTATCCTTTGCTGGGCATATACCCATTTATAGTATAGACTAATTTCTTATATTTTGTAAAGAAAAATATGCTTCTTCTTCTTCATCACGGTAAACGCATGGTTGTTATTTTTCACAAAATTTTTAGGTCAGTTTACAAGGAACTACACGCAGACCGTGAAACGGGCTGCTGACAACAAACAGCGCTATGCTCTCGACAAGGGGCATAGCGCTTGTTTGTTGTGGGGGTATCCAAAGGGGGCCGCACCCCATTTGGCACACGACTTTGCGAAGCAAAGTGTAGTGTGTTATACGCTCTGTCGGCGTTGCCGTGAAAATGCTGTTGCCGCCGGGGAGGGCAAGGGCATTTGAAGCGGCAGGAAAACAGGGCTTTGTTTAGGGCTGGGAAGCCGAAAACAAAGTGCTGGTTTCAGCAGCAGACAGGGCGTATATGAAATCCCCCGTCCCCAGCCTATGGGACAAAATGTCCCAAACCTTTGGACACCGTGACCAGATATGTGGCCACACTCATTCATTTTTAATAGCCGATCTTTTTTCAAAATTGGAATGGGCGGGAAAGCCATTTTAGGACTTTCCCGCCTTGATTACCCATTAGCAAAGACGAGGAGGTTATCAACGGCGGCGCTGAAAGCGCCGTTCATCTTGACCGTTGACAGGCTCGCCTGGCTTTGCTATTTAATGCTCATCACTAACAATTTCAGTATCTATTACAAAATTATTTTTTCCAAGCAAGTGATATACTCTATCTTCCTTTTCTAAAATAAATCTTTTGTGGTAGAAAATATCGGAAAACTCAAGAACTTTTTTCATCTGCGCTGTATCAATCAATGCACCTAAAACACCTGAAACAACAGGTACAGCTTTTCCAATAGTTTTTAATGTTAACTTTCGCCCAATTTGTTCAAATGCTTCTTTGAATAGGCTATTTTCTAACCCCTTTGCTCCTACATTTTGTAATGCTTTCTGTGCAGATTTATTAGCTAAAGCACGCATCTGTACCAACAGTAGAGGGACACCACCGCGTGCAGCCATATCTGTCCATGTCTTTTTTGCTGTTTGCTTAACAACCGCAGCTTTGCTCATTACCATAATTTTCCCAATAATACTTGTTGCTTCATTATTGACATCATTTTGAGCTGGACTTAATGAACATGTGAATACATCACTTGCAATTACCATTTCTGAATAATCATTTTTCACATCATAACCATAAAACATGGCTATTGATTGTACTGCCCTAAAATAAAGAAATGTACTTAAAACAATATTAAAAGGCAACCCCCAAAATCCAAACGCTCCAGTCCCACCACCCTCTAACATGGCGACAAATGTGTCCTTCCCTCGATAATCATTTACTATCTTCGCCAAATCATAACTTCTTACCCAACAAATCTCACCTAATGTTTCTAATTGATAGTGTGGAAAAGTTTTGTTTATTTTATCCAATATGTATTTTTCACTAACTGAAAACCTGACCGCTTGTTCTTCGACAGCTTTAAATCCACTTCCAATAATGTTCATCATTTGGACATATAACTCTTTCTCAGTTATGCTTAATCCTATGTCACTTCCGATTTGTTTGACTTTTTCGGGTACAAGTTGACCTGCCTTTGTTCCTAACTTAGCAATCATACTTGGCTCAATCAATTTATCGTATCTTTTTGTCAGATTATCAAGTGTAGTAGCTTCTTTACTATCTATAATCGGAGAAGGTTCTTTAAAATCACTGGTCAGCCCCATACTAATGTACCTCCATTATTTAAACACAAAGTTTGACATTTGTCATTATTGTTATTTCCGTCCCCGTTGTGGGATTGGATTTTCCCGCAAGCCGTTTCAGAGCAGCCTTGTCCTCCCCGCTTAACTTGCCATAATTCAGGCGGGGGCGTTTGCCGATAAATACTAAAGATGCGTTCTCCGGGTCGCTGTTCGGATTGGCGGCTTCATCAGCGGCTTGCAACAGTCCTTTCAGCGAGTTATCCTCCGGGACACTGAAAAAGTCGTCCCTGTGGGCTTCTCGCAAATCAAGGGCTATCCCGTTTATATCCTGCTGGATTATGTAGCGGCAAAAGCTGTCATCATCAATGTGAGCGGTGATAAGCTGCCGTAACTGCGGGTCGCTTATATCGGGATTATGCTGTTTGACGATTGTTACGCTCATAGCGTCCACTATCGCATTTGCGCCCTGCACCTGCTTAACCGCTGTTCCGTTTATATAGATTTCAAGGTCGGTCATCAGCTTGACAAAATCCGGGTGCGCTGCTAATTCGCACAGCAACGCATTATCCACCCGCCCGCTTTTCAGCAGGTCAATCATTCCGTCACTCAAACGCAGGTCTACAAGATCGGCGTTTGGGTGACGCTTCATTTCAGACAATCCAGCAGATAGTCGATAGCCACGTCGTAAAACTTCGCCAACTTGATTAGGGCATAGTGGCTGATGTCCTTGAAGTCCTCTGCTTCATAGCTGTCCAACGCAGACTTGGAGAGGTTCGTCTGCTCCGCAAGCTGTTCCAGCGTCAAGCCACGCTCCACACGCAGGTCTTTTAACCGTTCCAGTATTGTTAAGGCCAATAAGCACACCCCCTATCCATCCATTTTTTCTTGGCACTCGCTGCATTCCCTATCATGGATAGAAATAATACCGCCACATTTCGGGCAAGTGTATTTTTCTTTCTGCATTTCCACAAACGGCTCCACCCCATGTCCCTAGACAAATGTGCTATTTTCCATAAGGCTTTCCCGATACCTTTGGTTATAGCTTTTCTCAAGATTTTTTATCAGTTTGCATGGATAGTCCAGACATTCAAAACAGTAGGTCAATCCTTTCTCTTGCATTTTCGGCAATGCTTCGGCTTTCCACTATCGCTGTTCAAACACCCTGCATACGGCTTTTTGTGATAACAATGTTTATAACAAACCACACAGTTCATTCCGCATGGAGCAAACATAGCTTTATCAATATTTTCGCTTGGCATTTTCATAATCTATATCCTTTTGCAAACTTCAACATTTCGTTTTTCTGTCTCTCATTATACCATAAATCCGAGAGCGTGGAAATAACGAGTTTTTCGGGCTGATTTCCTACCTCTTGGATATACGGCACAAGCGGTCAAAAAAGTGTAGACTTAAGATAGTTCATCGATGGACAAGCCCTTTGAAAACAGAATGACCGTCTGAAAAGGAATACCCCGGCTGTGACCCTGCTTCTGGACACCGTGACCAGAGCGGGCGGGCGAGCCAACGCCGGAACACGCCGCAGAAATGGGGCAAGAATTCTTTTCGGGGAGAACGGCAGCGAGAAGAAAAACGGAGAGACAGCATGAAAAAAAGGCTCTATCGACATTTGCCGCCGCTGGAACACAGGCCGGACGGTTCCCTTTACCGTATGACCCCGGCGCAGAGAAAATGGGCCAACAGCCTGATACGCCGGGAGTGCTGCAGCTGTGACGGTGGAAACTGCCTTGTGCTGGACGATGGCGACACCTGCACCTGCCCGCAGATGATTATCCGTCTGCTGCAAGTGGTTCCGCTAGGAAGTTTTGCCGCTGGACGGGACGCTGGAAGCGGAGATTTACCGTGACAGGGATTGGAAACACTGTGCGGTGTGCGGGGGAATGTTTGTCCCGAAATCCAACCGGGGCAAATACTGCCCAGACTGCGCCGCCAGAGTTCACAGGCGGCAGAAAACAGAAGATGAACAGAAAAGGAGATCTGCTGTGGACAGTTAAGGCGGGTAAAAGCCTTGATTTGCAAGGCTCCGCAAGCCCCAAACCGGGGTGGGTGGTATTCTTTATCGCCACCCCGGAAAAGGGCTTCTAACCGTCCACAAAACACACTATGACGAACACGATTTATATTCACCTGCCGGAAAAAGCAATCAGCTTCACCCAGCTCCCCAATTTCCTTTTTGAAGCCCCTATATTTAAGCCCCTGTCCAACGAAGCAAAGGTGCTGTACGCCTTTATCCTGCGGCGGGCAGAGTTATGGCTGGACGGACGAATACGGGCGGATTTACTTGTATTACCCCATCTGAGAAGTGGTCGCCCTGCTCCACTGTGGGCGACAGAAAGCGGTAAATACCCTGCGGGAATTGCAGTATGCGGGGCTGGTGGAGATACAGAAACAGGGATATAGAAAACCCAACCGCATTTATCCGAAATCCTATGAAACGGTTCCCAACACCGACTTCAAGCAATCCGGTTGCGGTACGCCGGAGGGCTGAAAACCGTACTTAACACGTACGAAAATCAATCCTCTTGGAGTACAGAAACCGGACTGTATATAGAAATACAGAGATTAAAACCATCTATTTATATCGATTCCATTCCAATCCTATCAGAGATATTTTCGGCGGGAAAACCCGCCGGAAAGGAATGGAATGGAGAAAGGAGTTCAATGGGACAACACGCAATTTTGCGGTTTGAAAAGCACAAGGGCCACCCAGCGGGGCCGCTGGAAGCCCACCACGAACGGAAAAAGGAGCAGTACGCTAGCAACCCGGACATTAACACCAGCCGGAGCAAGTACAATTTCCATATCATCAAGCCGAAGGGCCGCTACTACCATTTCATTCAGAGTCGTATTGAACAGGCTGAGTGCAGAACGAGGAAAGACAGCGCACGCTTTGTCGATACCCTCATAACCGCCAGCCCGGAGTTTTTCAAGGGTAAGTCCCCAAAGGAGATAGCGGCCTACTTCCAGCGGGCGGCAGACTTCCTCATTGACCGGGTAGGCCGGGAGAATATCGTATCAGCGGTGGTACACATGGACGAGCCCCCCCACACCTGCATTTGACCTTTGTGCCGCTGACGAAAGACAACCGCCTGTGCGCCAAAGAAATCATAGGCAGCCGTGCCAATCTGACAAAGTGGCAGGACGATTTTCACGCCTATATGGTGGAGAAGTACCCCGACCTAGAGCGTGGGGAGAGCGCCAGCAAGACGAGCCGGAAGCATCCCGAGGCTTTCCAGTTCTTCAAATCCACCATTTTTTACTACTGATCTCCAACTCCATAAAGTCCACTTATTCCCTACATAATCTTTACGATAAAACGGAGTATTTCATTCACAGTAACCAATTTCCAGACTCTATAAAGACCAAAGCAAGTAGTTATGTTACTACACCAATTTGGGGAAAACGTTAATTTCTGACGAACGCAAAAAATAATCAAATGTGCTGTAATATCTACACAACAGGCATTCACAATAAATACGTAACAAATCGAAAAAACTTTTTTCCTAATAATCATTAATCAACTTCATAATCTGATCCGCCATCTCCGCATCTGTATGTTTCATCAGATAAGGAATCGTTAATTGAATATTCTTCTTTTTCACCCCCGAAATCTTCCTAATATCAGTCCAGCAAAAGGCTTCCCCATTTTTCTTCAGTTTTTTATACGCCCAGATGATCTTTCTCGCCCAGCTTTCAGAGTATGATTCTGTATACCGTTCAAAAATGGCTCTGCATCTGGGCATGTTGTCCAACTGATGTCCCGATAACCCCAATTCCCGGTACACAAGCCGCTCCGATACCCGTTCCGGTCTGCCGTTCTCGTTCGCTGTGCCAGCATACACGTCCTCGGCCAGCTTTTCCAGTACAGGAGCAGTTTCTGCATCCAACAACTCCCAATCCACAGGCACAGCATCTTTCATATAATGACTGTTCCGTTCCTGTTTAATCTGCTCTATTGTCAGGGACGGTGCTGTTAATTCCTCTGGTTTCATACCTAAGAAAAATGCTATCTGGCAGACAACCGAAAAATCAACTCCGCCCTCTAACAATGCCCTCTGAATCTGATACATACTTGCTATGTTACATATACCCATTCCCCTGTAAAATTCATTCATATCGTCAGCAAGCATCTTTGTATATCTGCTCCGGCCAGACGGTTTCAAATATTTCGTCCTGCTCATTCCGTCATACAGAATAGAACTTATTGAAATATCATTATCAAAATCCATTGGAGCACTAAATATTGAATCTAAATATTCTGCAAACCGGATCATCAGTGAATCATTTTCAAAAACTGCTTCGCTATAGCACACATAATTCTCTGCAGGACAAAACGTAAAGCTCTGTTCGCTCTTTGCAGGCACACTCGATTCCATAAGCATACACTTATGCTTTGTACATATACGCATATTTCGGATCTGATGACTCCTATGCCAGTAAGTTTCACCATAAATCTCCCTGTCTTCCCTAACACATAATGGACAGAACCGCAGATATCGTTCTCCTTCACCTCTGGAAAGAACAGGGAACAACTGATGGATATCACAGGAATCATGGCCTAGACGGTATAATGCTTTTTTCTTTTGCTCTAACGGGACAAAACGTGCATACTGGGGATACATGGAATGGTTGAGGATCAGCTTGTCCAAAGAATATATTTTATCAATCTGCTCCCTTGCTTCGTGATTTAGGTTTCCGATAAATTCTTTGTTTGGATTGTCTGACCTTTTGCAATATAAATACTGTAGCGCCATCTTGTGGGAAAAACAACCAGAATGGACATAATATCTGCAAAACCAGCTATACACCAGTTCATCAGGATATATGACTGGGAAGTAAACAATCATATCGCCACCTCCACGACTGTGATATGTACTTTTAACAATTGTACAATATCTATGTTTTCATCCTTTGCTGTACCTACCAGATCGGCAATTGTAAATTCTCCGTTATGCACATCTTTTTCAGAAGTTTTTACAGCCTTAACTGATTTTTTGTTTCTTGGTTTGGAAGTCTGTTTTTTCTGTTCGGGATGGATAAATCCATGTAACATAGATAACCTTTGCTGATAAGCTTCATTTAATGATCCCGTATCCAGAACTTCTTTACCATTCAGAATGGCAATCTCCTGTGCATCATGAATAAGGGAGACCACCACCGATATATTTCCCGAAGTATGTTCATAGAGCCATTCCATGACCGCATCAGTGATCTCCGTTTTCTGCTTCACATACTGATATGAGAACACAGTCTCACAAAATGTCCTGAAATCCGTTCCATACTCCATCACATCATACCGTAACCCCAGTGACCTGCGGGCAAGCTGCATCGCCTGCTCAAAGAATACAGCACTCTCAGGAGTACCCACCATACAGATTGATATGCCGCTGTTATTGATAAGCTGGATGAGCATACCAACAAGGCTCTTGCCATTCCTGCTGTTGCATACATTCTGGATCTCATCCACTACCAACAGTCCGATATGGTTCAATGCTACCTGGCTTACACTCCCGATCAGCATATCCGTTGTTGTCCTTGCGCGCAATGCATTTGTATAATACTCACTATTGATGACTTCATCAACTTTCCTGAGAATCTCCAACAGCAGTCCTTTCACGGAAGAATCAAAGGGACACTGGACACAAATACAGGGAATAATCTTCGTATATGGATTACCTACTTCAATCATCCTATTCTCGGTAATCAGCGTAATTGCCCTGCTGATGGCCGAACTTTTGCCAATACCAGATGCACCGATAATCGTAAAACTATCAGAACCACCCATGATTCCGCTGTACTCCTGCTGTATGATAGCATTATGATTCTGATTTCCCTGCAGTACAGCCAGTTTTGTCCCCTTCTTCTGCAATGACCGCAACAACGCCAGATACAGTTTACTATAGATTTCCAAAGACATTTGAGACGGTACATATATTCTATAGAGATCAGAAAGTGCCATAAGACGTACAGATGCATCGACATTACGGATTGTCTCATCATACTCTGGTATCACTTCCATCGCAGATAACAGATCATCCCCTGACTTCATTGCTGGCAGGATATGAACAATATCTGAAAGATTAGTCATGTTTCCTCTCCTCCTTCATGTAATCCTGATGACATCTATTCTGTTCCTTTTTTCTGGTACTGCGGATATTTTTCATACGGACATCCATATGACCACTGACACTGCCTGCAATAGCCTCGATATGCTGTGCCAGATCGATCTGTGCCTGCAGATTATCCTTCTCTGCACTTTTTATGATCGTCTTTTGACCGTTCTGCAACTCCTGTACTTCTGTAAGAATTTTCCCCTTATAGCGGGACTCTATCAATACAAATTCCACGTATGAACCATTTTCCAGTAACCATACAGACGTCACATCTTCCGGATTATAAGCCACAGTCACATTGCCACCGGACAGATACTGCTCTGTATATCCCTCGCAGTGATACCGTAACTTGTTTACTTTCAGACCTGTCCGGTCGAATCTTCCTGTAGTTCTCGGCAACAGCGTCAGTACCAGCTCCCTGCTTCCTATAGATATCAGGTTCGCCCCCATCTGCGACTTTCCCCATTCCCATATACAGGATGCATAAGGTTTTACTCCGGCAGCAATCATGGCTTCGGTATAGGGAAAGTTCTGTATAATCCGCTGGCAATTATAGTAAATGGTACAATGAAGGATAATCTTCTCAAAGTCCGTTATGGTCAGACAGGCATCTTTACGATAATCATGCGCCCCTCGTTCCTGATAGTCTGGTTCAATTACTCCTCTTCCTTTCAAATGTTTCTTATAGCTCTCCTGTACCAGATCAAAGAACTTCTCTACTGGTCCTTTTAGTTCCGGCCTGTAAGATGGAAGATTAACCACAGTAATCCCCAGCTCTGCAATCTGCTCAAAGTTCTCCGATTTGTATTCACTCCCCATATCAGTAACAAATGTAGCTGGCAGCATATCACAGTCCCAATCCTCTTTCCTGACAGAGATACCAAAACGCTTACACCATGCAACTTTATCAGCTATAATGTTCAGCATCAATCCTCTGAGGCTGTATACTCCACCTTCCCATGAAAGGGAATATCCACAACACAGACTACTATAAGCATCAATACAGGCTGTCAGGATCGGTCTTCCAACCAGACTGCCTGCATCATTGACAAGGTAAATATCACACACTGTAGCGTCCAGCATTCCTACACCAATAGACCGCGCAAACTCCTGTGCCCCTTCACCTATAAGCGGTCTGCTGTTCCTCTGATAGTTCTTCAATCCGTCTCTGGAAATGTAGAAGTTCTGCATCTTCCTCGTCTTACGATAGAAATAACGAAACTGATAAAATGAAGGATATTCTTCTGCCAGCACACCCATGACATCACAATACTTCTCTTTGAGCATCATTGTATATGCAGTCATAAGGGACTGCTTTTTTGTGGTATAGAAGAACTTGTTCAACGCCCAACGCATATGTTTCTCGTCCTGAGTCAGTTCCCGCTCCTTTTGGCGTTTTTTCGGGGCAAGAGCAGTTATCTTCATATGTACCAGATAACAGCAAAGATAGCTTCTGACAGTCTGCTTTGATACCTTGTATTCTTTTGCTGTAGAACATATCAATTGCGATCTCACTTTTTCATCTGCAACAAAGGATAAAATAGGGGCAATCATTGTATACCGTCTGTACATGATCCTCCTCTGGTCTGCATCCAGAGTATCAACATCAGCAGTAGTAAATCCTGTGACCTTAGACAATTCATCCTCGATACATTCAGAGTAAGATTCTAATGATTCAGATTTTACCCATACAGGCATAAGCTGTTTAATACAGTTTATGATCAGAATCTGGTTTTCCTGAATCTCCAATACCCGGACAATACTGTCACCAGAACGGAGCAGATCATATTTCTTCATCAATGACCACCCCCCAATCTGTAACCCCATGTTTGATCCAATACTCCCTTGAAGTATCAAGCAGTTTTACCGTCAATGGTTTCATCAGGAACTTACGGAATACACATTCCCGCACCATCAGATCACCGTCAACTTTTGTACAGACAAAATCCGATGTGTACTCTCCCATATCAAGCCCATCCAGTAAAACATTACACCTGATCTCCTTAATCCCGTCACTCCCTTGGAGCAAGTCCGCATAAGCATACTGAATCGCATCATACGTTCTGCATACATCAGTACACTTATCAATCATTCTCTTCTCGCACCGTCCCTTGAAATTCTTCTTCCTCATCCTATCAACCTCCTGTATGAGGAATATCCTGCTACATTTCCCATTTCCCAAAAACACTCCCCAAAAATGAATAGTTGTTGTTTTTGGGAAGTTTGGGGTTGTACTTTTGGGAAATCCAAAAATCATCAATGGTCTCAAAATCCCCATTTATAAAAGTTTTCAAGCCATTTTTAATGGAAATCATTTCTCCCAAAAACGCAATCAGAAAATATCACCATGTCGTAGGGCACTGTAATTTATTCTGTAAAGGGCAATCTTGTTTATCCGCTTTATCCTGTTAAAGCGTGCCCCCTACTCCATGGTGATTGTATGCAGAATATTCCTATAATCCAG
>JAETQH010000099.1 GCA_021770785.1 Lachnospiraceae bacterium | reverse complement strand
ATCAGACCGCCGCCCAGTTATCTCACATGAAAAATCGTGCTTGTTTTTCATTTATAAGTTTCATCTGCTCCCATTCGACACTACTTCCCGGAGCCTGGGCAGTCAGCTACAACCGGTTTTGGCGAACCGTCATGGGACTCTAACCCCGGCCAGGATCTCTGGCCGCCGCCCTCATTGCGGTTCCCTCTGTTTCGAGGGGCTGTGACTGGACGGAAGTATCATTATAGGCTGTACAGATCATTGCGGAATGCTCCGGCCATGGAACATTTTCAGAACAGACATTTCCCGCTCTTCACCTTTGATGTTATCTTGTTGACAGACACTCTGACTGTCTGCAGGTGGTCCTGGCGTGTCCTCCTTCGCCGCTTTGCGCTTTCACGCTGTACAGCTAACGTATTGTAATTGCTGGATATGACCGCCTGGGGCGGTATTTTTCAAAGAACAGAGAAAGGAGTTTTATCCCCCTCACTTATTTCCACGTTGGCAATAAATTCTGCACACCCTAAATTTAAAATTTTTTCAAAAAATTTTTTAATTTACGTAGGATACGCTTTTTCTGCTTATGAACCGCATTATGATAAATCCCCATAATCTCTGCGACCTCACGCTCTGTGCGCTCTTCAAAAAATAAAAGGCGGATCAGTTCTTCTTCCTCATCAGAAAGAAGTAAAAGCGCTTTATGTAACATTTCACACTGCACCTTCCTGAGCACCTGATCTTCCACCTGTTCTCCTTCATCCAGGAACTGTACATCCTGTTCTACGAGTCGTTCATAAGAGTCCTCCCGACTCGGTATGACCCGGATCTGCTGTGCCTCCTGGTCAATGATGGTTCTCTCTGCCTTCAAGTCATACTCCTGATACTGCATTTTTCTTTCTGTTTCTCTTAACACTTCAATCACTTCTTCGCTGGCTTCCGGATACATTTTCCGGAAATCCGGCAGTCTGCCTGTCTTTGCCATGGGCTTGTCCTCCATTTTCTTAAATTTCAAAAATGAAAAACAAGCCTGGCGGGGATCGACACCCTGTTATCCGCCGTTTAACCAGGAAATCTATTCCCCATAACTTTTCAATGGCAGAAAAAGAACACCAGATACACAGACAGATATGTTTTTCTTCCCATGCACCTGATATTTGTTCATGTAATTCCCGTTCTAATAGTTCACTATATAGCGTAAAATATGCCTGTGAATGGCTGATGATTTTTTTAACCAGCCACCACAGGCATTGATTCTAAAGTTTATGTGCTGTTTACAGTAAATAACAGCACTGCCATATTCTATTTGCAAATATAAAATCCCCCTGGCTCTAAAACAGAGCCAGAAGGGAATAAAATAAGTCAACCGGCGTACTGATGTACCCGTCAAAGCACCGTTTTTTTCTTTGACGGGATATCCCGGTTTTGAAAATTTGTTTTAAATTTTATTCTATTATATCAAACGTTTTTCAATACATTTTCAGCGGAAATTCATTTTTCTCTCGATTTTCTTAATAATATATAAACAGCCAGAAACAACTTCATATCAATCTGTTTCTGGCTGTTATCTATTTTTCTTTTTTAAATTGATATCCATAGCCGCGAATATTCTGGATAATATTACGTCCTAACTTTTTTCTTATAGAATATACGCTGCTTTCAATGCCATGATAATCACTCATGACATCCTCCCCAGTAATCGCCTTGTAAATCTGTCTGGTAGTTAGCACCTGGTCATGATAGTAGGCAAGTGTATACAAAACATCAAATTCTCTTGTGGTTAATTCTACTTCTTTTCCTTTTAGAAAAACTTGTCTTTGTTTTGTTCTTATCTCTAAATCCCCAAATGTCATCTCTTTTCCATCTATAATGGAAATACATTCAATTTCCTGATCCTCAACCAACACCGCTTTAATTTTTTCTACAATCTGTTCTTCTGGATCAGAAAAGGTTACGATTATCATTTTCCCATGCTACCACCTTCTCTCTTTGACAATATGAAAAACCTTTCCAAAATATTTATCAACACATTGAAAGGGTCCATTCCTCATAAGCGGAACTTCCTTTTGCAAGGCGCATCAAGCCGTCTTCAAGCCGACCCCTGGGACAGGCTATATTCATTCTTATAAATGAACTTCCGCTTTCCCCATACTGTCGCCCTGCTGACAAATACAATCCTGTACGCTCTCTCAAATACTGCGTAAACTCCGTTGCGCACCCCTGCATTTCCCGGCAGTCCAGCCATACAAGATAGGTAGCCTGGGAAGAAACCGCTTTGATTTGTGGAATTTCTTTTTCCAGAAAATCTTCTGTGAATCTTCTATTTTCCTGAATATACCCCCTCAAAGCATCCAGCCATGCCTCGCCTTTTGTAAAAGCTGCTATGGCCGCTTCCACCGCAAAGGAATTCGGCTCCGCCACCTCATCTGTATTCAATCCCCGCCATACCTTATGCCGCAGGACGGGATTGGGGACAGCCACCGCAGCCGTCTGCATCCCTGCCAGATTAAATGCCTTGGTAGGCGCTATACAGGTAATGCAGTTATTTCTGCAGTTCTCCGAAACAGAAGCAAAAGGAACATATTCTCGCCCCGGACTGGTCAGATCACAATGAATCTCATCTGAGATCACGGTCACATGATGCTTCCTGCACAGCTCACCAACCTGCCCAAGTTCCTCCCTGCTCCAGATTCTTCCCACCGGGTTATGGGGATTACACAGAATCATCAACGTTGTCTGGGGATCGGAAAGCTTTCGCTCCAGATCCGCAAAATCCATTTGGTAGGTGTTCCCATCATATTTCAATGGATTTTCTACAATATTTCTTCCATTGTTTAAAATGGAATTAAAAAAGATATTATATACAGGCGTCTGCACCAGCACATTTTCCCCCGCTGTCGTCAGCTTGCGGACCATACTGGAAATAGCCGGAACTACTCCTGTACAAAAAATCAGCCAGTCCTTCTCTATGGAAAAACTGTGCCGCCTTTTCCACCATCCCATATACGCCTGATGCCATTCATCAGGCACAACAGAATATCCAAACACACCATGAGCCGCTCGTTCCCGAATTGCCTCCTGAATTTCCGGGGCCGTCTTAAAATCCATGTCTGCTACCCACATAGGCAACTCCTGCTCTCCCACATCCCATTTCATGGAATTGGTATTTCTTCTGCTTACCGGTTTATCAAAATTATAAAGCATATTGCACCTCCAAACTTTTTACCCTGATTTTATTGCAAAGAAAAAGTTACCGTCACATCGCCGCTTCCGAGAGCTTCTTCCCAGCCGGTGAGATCATCAACACGTCCCAGCCTTGTGTAACTCCAGGAATTAGAACCATAGAAAATGACGATCTGGTTTCCGTTGTATAAGACAATATCTCCGGCATGGGTAGTTGTCTGGCTGTTGTTTACCGGCAGGCTCGTTCCAAGAGGACCTACCTTCTCAAATCCGGAATAATCGCTCATCAGAAGTACCACTGGGCCCTCCCGCATCATTTCCACAAATGCGGATACTGCCTCATTCTTTTCTAAAGTAGCGGAAAATACCATATCTCCAACCTGTACATTTATCTGCATCGCCCTATCCTCCTCCGTTTCTTTTTGTGCATCTGTTTCCGTTACACTTGTCTCATCCGGCCCTGTTTCCTGTGCCATTTCGGTTTCACCCGTTTCCGGCAATGATTCCGTTTCACTTGCTTCCGGCACCGATTCCTTTTCACTTTTCGGCACATCAGATGTTTCCGGAATCGATTCTGCCGTGGTTTCTCTTGAATCCGTATCTACAGATTGTGTTTCCTCTGCCTTTGAAGACTCCGGTTCGTCAAGAATGTCCGCCTGTGAACTGCTTTCCGTGCCGTAAGATTCCGATGCTGAAACCTCCAATGCAGAACCGGAATTCTGTGCCTGGTTATTGTTCCCGCATGCCGCTAAAGAAAATGAAACAATGACAGCACACAAAAAAATCAATCCTTTTCTCATGTTCGCGCCCTCCTGTCTGCAGACGTTCCATTTTAATAAATGAGAATGCTTTTCTTTCAACTTTATCCGCTCCTCTTTCCCTGTTTTCTCCGTGTTTTTCTTTGTAATCAAGGGCTTCCTATGGGAATCGCCTGTATAAAAACAATCAATCCAAATACACTTAAAACGACTCCAAAAATCCGGTTCATCTTCTGAAAACTTCCTGTCTTTTTCTTTTTTCGGGCCAGAGCTACCGCTGCGCTAAGCCCTCCCCACCAGAGATAAGTCCCAATGAATACTCCCACAACCACCAGCCATCCACTTCCCGATGCACTGCTTTCTGCAATTCCAAACCAGGAAAAGGCAAACAGGAAAGTCAATATTGCCGCCGGATTCGTAATTCCTACCGCGAATGACGACAGGAGCATCTTCCATTTTCCTGACACGGCTGGAACCTCCGCCGCTTCTCCTTTCCGGAAAAGCAGGCGGGTTCCCATTAGCAGAACGATTGCTCCACCCACCAGATGAATAACCGTCTGGTATTCCAGAAGAAAATCCGAAACCATGGTCAGGCCAAAAGCCCCAATCCCTGCATAAATGCAGTCTGCCACGGAAGAACCCATTCCCGTGAGAAGCCCTGCCCTTATACCGTGCTCCCAGGTTCTCTGCACCGTCATGGCTCCCACTGCCCCCACAGGCACGCCAAAGAGCAGCCCAATCAGGATTCCCTTCAAAAGCAGGCTCATACTGCCTCCTTCAGTTCTCTTCTGCAGATGATCTTTGTTTTTGCCGGATCTACTTTATCTTTTTCGATGATCAGCTCAGCAATGCTGTCTGCCCGGATTACCCCACCGGAAGGATTCATTACACTGTCAATCTTTCCGGTAATCTCCGCATCTACCGTAGAATACTCAAAAGCAAGGGTGGTATTCAGCAGCTTGCAGTTCTTCATCACCAGGTTTTCAATGTAGCACATACCCTGAAGGCTCTCGATGGTGCAGTTTATAAGGGTCAGATTCTTTGCGTTCCAGCCCAGATATTCACCGGAGATAAAAGAATCATACACGGTCACATTCTCGCTGTTCCAAAAAGCATCTTTAGAGAGCATCCGTGCATTATGGATTTCCACATTCTTCACTCCGTCAAAGGAATAATTCCCCACCAGCTGGAAGTCCCGCAGCACCATATCCCGGCTGTTCATGGCAAAATAGTCGCCTTTTGCTGTTACATGATCAAGCTCCACATTTTCACAGTTCCAAAGTGTTTCGGCTGCATTGGGAAAGTTCACGTTTTTCAAATTCACGCCCCGGCAGCGGCGGAAGTTCTTGGGAGCCTCGATCACAGCACCCTCCACCGTGATATTGTCCGTGTACCATACACCTGCGCGGGCCATTTCAAACCAAGTACAGTTTCTTGCCGTGATATTTTTGGCATACCAGAAAGGATACTTCCATTTGAACATACAGCCCTCCAGTTCAATGTCATGGCTTTCCTTCAACGGCGATTCCCCATCGGCAAAGATGCTGTCATAGATCTTCAAATCCGCTCCCTGAAACAATGCCCTTTCTCCTGTCAAATATTCCTGTCTGATTTCTCTTGTCTTCATGATTTCTCCTCCTGATTTTATGAAATTTTTAACTCGCATTTTCCTGCGTTTTTCTTTTCCATCTATCTGTTCTTTCCTGATGTCTATAATAAGGATACCGAACGCAGATAACATGGCTCTAACATAAAAATAAACAATTTCTAAATGAATTCTTGCAGATTTCTCAATTCATGAGTTGCCTGCTGTTATCTGTCAGGAATGTCTTTCAATCGTCAACCTGGAACGATGGAAACCGGATAAAGCTCTCGTTAACATTTCCTCTTAAAATAAGTATATAAACGCAGAAGATAAATAGCAAATACTTATATCTAATGAATTTGAATAGAAAATAACTATAAAATGTCATGAGAACTAAAAAGGCCAATCCGCACTCTACAGATTGACCTTTTGCAGCCTTTTGATCATTTTCTAATGCCAGATAAATAACTCAATACAGTAAAAGCAATTTTTCATTGCTTTCATGCATTACAGGCTCTCCCTGAAAATCTCAATAATTTCCTCCCGGTTCAAAGTTTTATATCCGCCGTTCATGGGAATCGTCACATCCGCAAGCCCTTCCAGCATAGCCTCATTTGCTCCCAGTTCCGTGATGTTCCTTACAACACCCAGTTCCTTCATCCAGCTTTCCATAGCCAAAAGTCCTTCTTCTGCAATCTGCCGATCTGTTTTTCCCTCTGTGCTTACATTCCAGACATTTACCGCAAAACGTTTAAATCGGTTCAGGCCATAAGGCAGGATATGGCGGTAATACGCAAGGGAAACAGCGGAAAGAGTCATACCATGGGCGGCATTTGTGTATCCGCCTACAGCCTGCCCCAGCATATGGACCATCCAGTCCGTGGATTTCCCCTTTGCAACCAGTGTATTCAGCGCCCAGGTCGCTGTCCACATAAGATTGCTTCTCGCCTCATAGTCCTGCGGGTTTTTAACCGCGATACGGCTGGAATGGACAACGGAACGCATGAGCCCTTCGCTGATGTAATCGCTTGTATTATCATCTTCTCCGGAGAAATACTGCTCACAAATATGATTAAAGATATCATAAATGCCGGAGACCATCTGGTAATGCGGCAGGGTAAATGTATATCTCGGATTCAGTATGGCAAACCTCGGCATAACATCCTCGCTTGCAAACACATGACCGATTTTTTGTCTGGTATCCTGATTGGTAATGACAGAACCGGCATTCATTTCAGAACCGGTTCCAACCATGGTCAAAACGCAGCCCACGGGAACAAGTTGGCAATCCGGTTCCTCAAAACGGATAAAATACTTCTGCCATGGGTCATCCTCACAATGGATGGACACAGAAACTGCCTTGGCGTAGTCGCAGACAGAACCGCCTCCAACCGCAAGGAGCAGGTCTGCATGGTGGTTCCTTGCAATCTCAATCCCTTCATACAATTTGGCAAGTGTAGGGTTCGGCATAACCCCTGAAATCTCTGCCACATGTTTGTCATTCTCTTCCAGTATTTTCACCACGGCATCGTAAATACCGTTCTTTTTTATGGAGCCGCCTCCATAGATAAAAACCACATTTTTCCCATACTTCGGAAGTTCCTCATTCAAATAATTCAGAGTGTCCTCCCCAAAGTAAAGTTTGGTCGGGTTGCAGTACGCAAAATTTCCTAACATAATCGTTAACCTCCTGGTCTGTCTGTTATTTTCCTTGTTCTTTAATATTCAATCATCCGGCAAGCATTTGTCTGCCAGTTAATTTATTGTCCTTTTTATTTTTTGCTTCAATTACTCCCATCTCTGCCGGTTCTAAATTCTTCAAAACCCTGCCAGACTCTCTTCGCCAGAGAATCAATCCAACTGGTATTACAGCGGCCTCTGCCAGTACAAATGCCAGCCAGATCAGTGTCAGGTTTCCAAAATGCGATAATACCGCAATGAATACCACCGGCAAAGCCACCTGTCTGCCCAGGGTAAGCAGCATGCTCTGTACCCCAAGCCCAAGCCCCTGAAACGCTGCCGAGTAAGTAAGGCATACATTGGAAAGAAGATAACTTACTGCCATGATTCGAAGGGCCGTGACACCAATGAAAAGCATTTCCTGGGAAGCATCAAACAGCAGCAGCACCCATTCCGGAAAAACCTCCATAATCAGGAAGAATATGCCGTAAAATACCACGGAATAAAGCATTGCCCATCTGCAGCTCTGGTAAATTCTCTTTGGCTTCTTTGCGCCGTAGTTGTAAGCCACAATCGGGATCAGCCCGCTTCCCATGCCGTTTACTCCCACTGTCACAAGCCCCTGAATCTTTACGCAGGCGCCATACACCGCAACAGCTGTCGGGGTAATAACCATAAGGACGGAGTTCACATAGATGGCCAGTACCGAAGAAACTGCCTGCACCAGTGTGCTGGGTATCCCTACCTTCAAAATAGCCGCCATGCAGCCCCTATCCGCCTTTACTGTAAAGTGGATGGGTATCTCCCGATTCCACCTGCAGTTAATCACATATCCTGCAAAGCACCCAACCCATTGTCCGATTACCGTTGCAAGGGCAGCTCCGGCTGTTCCCATTGCCGGGATGCCAAAATATCCAAAAATAAGGATTGGATCTAAAATCAGATTGGTAATGGACGCGGCTGACAATGTAAATAAAAACAGGGAAGATTTGCCGCTTGCCATGACAAAGCGGTCAAATACCCACTGCCCCATCATCCCCAGGGAGCCCAGCATGCAGATACGCAGATAGGGAATCCCATAGTCCATAATGGTTCCATTCCCGCCGGACTGCCATCCAAAATACGGCCTCATAGCCGACACTTCCAGAACAGCCACCAGTACCCATGCCAGAAAAGCCAGCACCAGAGCGGCGGATGCCGTCTTTTTCACCTTTTCTCTGTCCCCTTCGCCTAATGCTTTGGAGATGACCGCATTCAGTCCCACAGCAATGCCAAGCCCCATGGCAGACATGAGAATCTGTACCGGTGCCGCCAGTGACAAAGCTGTCAGCGCTTCCTCTGATATCCTGGAAACAAATACACTGTCCACAAAATTATAAAGAGAATTGATCAGCAGCGAAATCATCAGCGGCACCCCGGTTCTGAGCACTAATCCTGGTACGCTTTCTGTTCCCATGGGATTTCCTGCCTTAGATGCTTCTGCCATTTACATCTCCTCCTTCCACATAAATTACTTTTCTCTGTTTTTCTTATCCTTTCAGGCTGCGCCCAAATTCCCTCAGTTCGTTCAGCTTTTCCTCTGATTGGTTCTGCTTGCCATAGGCAGAGAATATTCCCATATCCTCCAGCTTCAGATAATTCAAAAAGGAATTCTGATATTCATAAATGGCTCCGCAATATACATGGTCGCTGCCGGAGCTTAAGATCAGGGCCGCTTTTTTCAGATTCTTCGGCTTATCAAGAGCATAGATACGGTTAATGGCACACTGCAGCTGCCCGGTAAAGCTGTGATAATAAACGGGAGACGCTAGCACAATCATTTCTGCTTCCTCCAAAACAGGATAAACCTCCTGCATATCATCCTGCTGAATGCATTTGCCTTCTCCCTTTGTATGACAATATTCGCAGGCAAGACATCCGGCTATTTTCTTCTGGCAGACATTGACTACCGTTACCTCATGGCCGCTTTCCGCCGCACCATCTACAAAAGCGCCCACCATAGCAGCAGTATTTCCCTGACGGTGCGGGCTGCCGTTCAACACTAAAATCTTCATAAACTTAGTCCTTCCTATACTGTTTTTCCCATCTCATAAGCCTGTTCCAGCGCCGGATTCCCCTGGATACTGCCAACCACATCCGCTCCGCCGCCAAAGACGGTTCCTGCCAGACGTGCTTTCGGAAAGCAGGCAATCCAGCCGGAAAGTCCCTTCACGGCTCCGTCCACTGCGCTGTCTTCTTCCTCCGCAGCGGCAGCCAGAAGGTAAACCTCCCGGAACATATAGTCCGAACCATATAAGGGGTTCGCCCGGTCCAGCATGGTCTTCATCTGCCCGCACATTTCGTAATAATAAACCGGCGTGGCAAATACGATCACATCTGCTTTTCTCATTTTCTGTGCAATGGTATCTGCATCATCATGGATTATGCACTGATGAGATTTCAGACAGGAAAGACAGCCTTTACAGAAACCGATTGTCTTATCGTACAGGCACACCTTTTCCACACGGTTTCCTGTCTCCTCTGCTCCCCGGATAAACGCATCTGCTAAGGTTTCCGAATTTCCTCCCTTTCGGGGGCTTGTAGAAATAACCAGAATATTTTTGCTCATATGTATCACTCCTTATAAAAATTTAGTCTTTGCTTTTCACTTTGCAAAACCTCTTATACACATCTCATAATTATTATAGGTAAAGCAAATACAAATAACAAATACTTATATTTAATTTTTTTGCATAGTTAAAACTTATAAATATTTCTCTCTGGCTTTGCTTTATGGCTGTGAAATCTGGATAATCTTATTCCCCCACCCCTCCAGCACCGGGTTCTCTTCTACGGCTGTCACAAATTCCTCCGTTGCATCAAATGTACCGATTTTTGTATACTCCGCAGAAATTTCCGCATCATGATAAAACAGTACGATACGGTTCGGATCAGAGTAGAACACATCCCCTGCTTTTGCTTCTGTCACGTTCTCCGGATGATCAGAGGGAATATCATACCTGCTGGGGATATCATAATACTGCAATACACTGTAATCTGCATCCGCATCCCGCTCATAGATGGGCAGCCGCCAGTCGGACGTTCCTACATATCTGGCAATGGCTGCAGCAGTTTCATTATCCAAAAGCGTCATCATAAATGGCTCACCGTTATCTCCAAACCTGACTTCCAGCTGCATACTCCCACTTTCTGTTGCCTGATTTTCGCTGGCCTGATTTTCCATACTGGCAGCATCTTCCGCATTTATATCGCTCTGTCCGGTATCTCCTGCTCCGGTATTGTTTTCTACCCTTTGGGTTTCTGTCATGTCAGCTCTGTTGACATTGGTGTCTCCGACGCTTTCCGAGTTCCCTCCCTCCTGTCCGCATCCTGCCAAAAGCAAAGCAGAAAGTGTCATAACTGCCATTGTTCCCATAATCTTTTTTGTTATCATTGTTTTGTAGTAGTTGCTTTTCATTTTTATATCCATTCCTTTCGCTTCGCTCAAGGCACAAAACGCAATGAAAATGGTTTGCCTGAGCGTATTTTTTTCTTTATAATTCTTCTTATAGGGAACTCGGTATACT
>JAETQH010000221.1 GCA_021770785.1 Lachnospiraceae bacterium | reverse complement strand
GCTCTGCAATCCTCCGGGTCAGCGTCTTTTTTTCTTCATCATAGCCAGAAGTCAGAAAGGCAAACTGTTCATCAGAAAGTTTCCCTAAAGCGTTGTCCTCGTAGAGCTTGCGGAATAAGATATTCAACTCGCTAATGCGGCTCTGCGCCTTGTCAAGCTCTTTCCGCTGCTGTGTCAGCGTCTTTTGTACTGCCTTTGCGCTGCACTCGTTGGCGGTTTCGATAAACTCCTGTTCATGCTCTTTCACATAGGATAGCACCCTCTGTAAATCAGCAAGGACAAGTTCTTTAAGGACGCTCTTTCGGATATAATGGGTAGTGCAAAGCTCGCCAGTCCTTATCCTGTTTCGGTACTTTCCGCAAGTGTAGGCGTGTTTGCGTTCCAGTGTCCCGGCTCCCTGTTGCAGATACATTTTGTAGCCGCAGTCCCCACAAAAGAGAAGCCCCGAAAAAATGTCGATTTCTTCTGTTTTGGTAGGGCGGTGTTTGGTAGCAATCCGTTTCTGTGCAAGGTCAAAGGTTTCTTCATCAATCAAAGGTTCGTGCGTGTTGGGGAAAAAATATTGCTTTTCCTCCGGGTTTTTCTTCGTCTTTTTCGATTTGTAAGATACCTTATAGCTCTTGCCTGTAATGGTATGCCCCAAATACTCTTTACGCGCCAGAATGTCATAGAGTGTTTTATCCGGCCAGTTGTAAATACAATTCGGGTGGGGGCGGGGGTGCCTGTGGCTTCCTGTGCGCCTGTACTGCAATTCTGCAACAGTCAATACCTCATGTTCCCGTAGCCAGTTCTGGATTTCGCAGATACGGTCGCCGCGCACATACATAGCAAAAATCTGTTTTACAATGTGCGCCGTTTCCGGGTCTGGCAATAGGTGATTGCGGTCGTTGGGGTCAGCTATGTACCCATAAGGCACTTGTCCGTTGACGCGCTCGCCTTTCTGTGCCTTTGCCTGTTTGACAGCCCGGATTTTCTTTGAAGTGTCGCGGGCGTAAAACTCGTTGAACCAGTTCCGCAGAGGGGTAAACTCGTTATCTTCCCTTGCTGTGTCTACACCGTCGTTAATGGCAATGTAGCGCACTTCGTATTCTGGGAAAACAATCTCTATCAGTTCCCCGGTTTTTAGATAATTACGTCCCAGACGGGAAAGGTCTTTTGTTATGACGGTAGCCACGTTCCCGGCTTCAACCTCATGTAACATGGCTTGAAGCCCCTCACGCTCAAAGCTCACGCCGGAAAATCCGTCGTCTACGAAAAAGCGCGTGTTGAAAAAGTGGTGTTCGTCAGCATATTTCTGTAAAATCAGCTTTTGGTTCTGTATGCTCTCGCTTTCCCCGGCCTGCATATCTTCCTGGCTTAATCTGCAATATAAAGCGGTAATCTTGTCTGTCTGTAACATTTTGTCCTCCTTTCCGACGACAGACAAGCATGGTATTTGTACTGTCTATATTATACCACATACCGCTGCCTGTGT
>JAETQH010000220.1 GCA_021770785.1 Lachnospiraceae bacterium | reverse complement strand
ATTGCTCCAACGCTTCATAGATAGAGGGAATCAGGGCCGGTACAAGACAGTCAATTTCTACCAATTCCGCTTCTGACAGCATCCTTTGCCACCACGCTTCTGTAATCCCATCCTGCGTTTCTGGAAAATAGACTTGTATCTCCTCACCATGAGATTTTTTCAGACAAATACGGATAGAGGCATCTTTTTTTAGGGAAGGTAAGTTTGGAAGTACGGCTGCTTCCGTTTTCACACCTTCGGTCAGATAGCCGCTTTTCGTATAGATTCCGCCGTCTGACTCCCGCCACTCCATTCCAATTTTTTCGTAATCCAGATATCCCTGATACTGTTCAATCAGCCGCGCCCGATCCTTAAAATATCCATTTTCCAGACAATACTGCCCCAATGCCCCATCATCTGTAATGCCCTCTAACAACATGCCGTCTTTTGCCCATAAGATAAGCCTATGGAGTGCTTCGAAGGACTTTGCCTGGGTTTCCCCGAAAGCTTCTGCCAACGCTTCTAACCGTTTTTGGGCAAAACTATCTAACTCCCTTAGCAATAGGGACAGCGTATTCCACTGAGACAGCGTCACGGAAAGACCATCTTCTTCACTTTGACTCCACAACCAGTCTGTAAATACCGGAAGATTCGGACAATCTACAAAACAGCTGAAAAGCCCGTCTTCTTCCTTTACACCCATCTTCTCCATCAAATCTCGAATTCCCCAGGAACTTGCCGGAAGCATAAACAACACGTCCCTGTCCTCTCCATCCTTTTTCGGGGATACATCAACCAGAAGCACACCCTCCGTTTGAGCATATGCCGGTTTCCCGGATTTTTCTGAAGGCTTCTGACAAATATACTGGCTTCCTGCAGCAGAAACTGCTAAATTGATTCGCCGTCTCGGTTTCATATGCGCTGTGGTAAAAGAAGGCAGCATTCTGCTCTTTTGGCATAAACGCAAGCAATCCGCCCGCAGTGCTTCCGCTTCCATATCTGTGAGGGTATGCTTCAACTGGCAGAAAAATTTTAAATATACGGTCCCCTGCCGCATCGTTAGTTCGGCATCCATTGAAAATACCTGTTTCCTGATATCCTGGTCGCTCAGGTAATAGGCCAGCCCTCTCAGACCTTCCTCAGCCAATCTTTGCAAACGAATCTGTTCATTCCAGCCTTCCAGATACTCTGCCGCTTCCTGTACCGAAAGAACCCGTTTCTGCCAGGATTTTTCTTCTCCCATCAGTTCACATCTTACCATTTGCATAGACACCGGAAAGTAGAGTGCGGCTTCTTCTAACCGCTCCGGTTTTTCCCAACCATCCAACAGGCAAAATAATTCCGCAAAACCCTTCCCTTGGACAGTTTCTAAAAACGCTTCGACCTCATAAAGCATTACAGCCGGTAATCTCTTTAACCGTAAGGCCAATTGATTCAGCATTTGGAGGCTGGTATGTTTTTTTATGAAACGCTCCAAATTACCCGGATAACACCGAA
>JAETQH010000219.1 GCA_021770785.1 Lachnospiraceae bacterium | reverse complement strand
TCCTCTGGTGAATGTTGTTGTCTTGCCATATTTGGACTCCTTTCGCTTTAAAAATCATATGGGAAATCCAACTTAGAAACAATGATTTTTTTGTCTTAATTTATGGGTTCATTATACTTTGTGGAAAGAGGATTTCATACGATTGGTGCTTTAAAAACGAACCGGATGCTCTATCCTTTCGGGATCAGAAAGAAACTCAGCGAATTCGCCGCACTTCTGTCCGTGACACATGCAGATTTTAACCTTGTGACAGTTAAAAACAAAAATTATTATGTGTACCGGTATGAAGGAAAACTTAATGGCATCGAAAATGCTGTTGTTCTTTTGAGCTACCCGGAAAAAGCATTTGGAAACCCGAAAGCATTGCGGGCTTTTCTCAGCACCGATGTCTCATTATCAACCGATGAAATCCTGTCCTGTTACGTATGCCGGTGGTCAATCGAAGTATTTTTCCGGCAGTGCAAGGATAAACTGGCACTGGGCAGCTACCAGATACGCTCTGCACAGGGAATCCGGAGGTACTGGTTGCTGATGTCACTGGCACATTATATGTGTGTTACAGGAACTGGTGAATTCTGCTCTTTCGAAACCGGATATCACCGGATCTGTGATACTATCCAGCAGGAACAGTATTGGTATCTGTTTCAATGTGCAAGGGAAAGCAATGACTTTGACTCATTTATGAAATTGGCAGTGTAGTTTTGTGCAATTTTTCAAACTTGCTCATTTATAGTTTATAAGAGAATCTAAACGGGCAGGTTCCCCAAACAAGGGAAACCTGCCCGTGCGCTGTTCTTTCCCAGAACATATTTGAAAAATGCTCCGGCATTTACCTACAGGAAGTGCTGATGGACTCAATGGCAACTGCCCCGCCCCGCACCACTTCAATGTGCTGGAATTTGGATTTTAACAAGGCAATCAGCTCGTTGTTACGCCGCTCCGTCAGCTTGCACTCTAACAATACGCTGTCATTTCCGATATCCGCCACCTGAACATTAAATACCTGTGCAATCTGGAATACCTCCGCTTTTTCCGCCTCATTTATCCGCAGCACCTTGGCAAATAGAATCTCTTTCATATGCAGAGGCACATCTGTCAAATCAATAACCTTGATAACCTCTACCATACGGTTTAACTGTTTTTTTATCTGTTCAAAGGTGATGTCGTCGCTGGTGACGCAGATGGTCATTCTCGACACCGTCTCGTCCTCCGTGGTGCCTACGGTAAGGCTCTGCAAGTTATAAGATTTCCCGGAAAAAAGACCGGAAACCTTGGCTAAGACGCCCACCTGGTTTTCTACATATAATGCAATCCACCTGTTTTTCATGGCTGACTCCTTTCTGATTCCTCTTTTTTCACTCATAAGAAGAATGCCGGTTTTGCATTCTTCCGTGTGAAACTTAGAAGTTCTTCGGCGTTTCGTCCAATGGCGAAACGTCGATTTTAGAACTTCTTTTCACTCATGAGAAGAATGCCGGTT
>JAETQH010000098.1 GCA_021770785.1 Lachnospiraceae bacterium | reverse complement strand
CCTGTTCATTTTATGTTATAATTTGTTACAGGTTTTTCTTTCCCTTATTTTTGCCCTTATGAGAGTTCGTAACATGAAGGAAACGGATATAACACAAGGGAAAGTCTAAGGGCAAAACTCACTTGCTATAAATTTAGCGTTTTTAAGGGTTTGCGGACTTTTTGAAGATAAGATATAACAGTTAATAAATACTATAAAAAGTGTCTTATCAGAATTCCAGTTTGTTAAGATACGAGGAGAATAAAATGGAATTAACAAATGAACAGCGCAAATATCTCGGTTTGGAACGGATTGAGCCCCATTGGGAGCGTGTGGAAATCCCCAATAATTGTGTAAAGCCTGAACTGTCAACGGGAAAAGATATTTTGTTCTTTGATGGTGACGTTCTGCGGAAGGTCATTTGGTCCCATGATAACGGAAATTTTCGTGAGAACTCCTATGAGCTTCGCACACAGGATAACCGCACTATGATTGCACCGCTTACAAAAAGGGGCAAACCGAAACGCTTAAACGGCGTCAATATTTCGCGCTGTACACCTCATGGCATGTATTTTGATTACAACGGAGGAATTTTAATAGCAAACTACACAACGCAGCAGACCTATTATTCTTCGGCTTTTGCAGGTGTTCCCCGTATGGAACAAAGGGAGCTTCAGGAGTTTCTTGACCAATGGTGCGCTGATACGACCAACGGGGATTTAGATGAAATTCAGGCATTCGCTCATGCGAAACGCCGTCGGTGTAAATATAAAGAAGGGGATTTTTTCCGTTTCAAATATGACCGCAGCAATGATTTGCGAAATCCCATTTTTTCAAAAGAATTATCCGTCATTTTGAAACAGATGGGAGCATAAATTGTTTACAATAACTTTAGCAGTAGAAAAGGAGGCTGTTCACCATGAGAATGTACGATTTAATTGAAAAGAAGAAATCAGGCAAAGAACTTTCCACCGAAGAAATCCGTTTTATGATAGAAGGCTTTACAGACGGCAGCATTCCAGATTACCAGATGTCGGCAATGACCATGGCAATCTGTTTTCAGGGCATGAACGAGAGGGAGACGGTGGATTTAACCCTTGCCATGCGGGACAGCGGGGATGTTTTGGATTTGTCAAAGATTTCCGGTATCAAAGTAGACAAACACAGCACCGGAGGGGTGGGGGATAAGACCTCCCTTGCTTTAACTCCCATTGTGGCGGCGTTAGGCGTTCCGGTGGCAAAAATGTCCGGGCGGGGACTCGGGCACACTGGAGGAACCATTGATAAATTAGAATGTTTTCCGGGATTTACCACAGGAATTTCCGAGGAAACCTTCCTTAAAAATGTCAATGAAATCGGTATTGCCATCGCAGGACAGACGGCAAATTTAGCTCCTGCGGATAAAAAGCTCTATGCTCTCCGGGACGTGACGGCAACGGTGGATCAGATGTCCCTGATTGCCAGTTCCATCATGAGCAAAAAATTAGCCTCCGGCAGTGACGCCATTGTTTTAGATGTAAAGACGGGAAACGGCGCTTTCATGAAAAAATATGAGGATTCCGTGGCATTGGCAAAGGCGATGGTTTCCATCGGAACCATGGCGGGGAAAAAGACGGCAGCCGTCATCACCGACATGGACCAGCCTCTTGGGCTTGCAGTGGGAAATTCCTTAGAGGTGATAGAAGCCATCGAGACCCTGCGGGGAAGAGGCCCGGAGGATTTTAAACAGGTGGTGTTTGCCCTGGGAGGACTTATGCTGCAATTTGCCGGACGTGCCGCAAATCAGGAAGAAGCAATGCAGCTCATGCAATCGGTGATTGACGACGGCTCGGCTCTGGAAAAATTTGCGGAATTTATCCGGGCCCAGGGGGGAGACGCTTCGTATGTCTATGATACCTCCCTTTTCCCGAAAGCGGCTTACTGCATGGAAATCAAGGCAAAGGACAGTGGATTTGTACACCGGATTTTAGCGGAAGAGGTCGGTATCGCCTGCATGACCCTTGGCGGTGGCAGGGAGACAAAGGAAAGTGAAATTGATTTATCCGTAGGCATTCTTCTACATAAGAAAAACGGAGATTCTGTAAAGGATGGAGAAACGCTGGCGGTTATTTACGGCAATGACAAAGAAAAAATGGACCTTGCTGCAGGTAAAGTTTTTCACGCTTACGAGATTTCCCAAGAGAAGGCAGAAAAACTTCCTGTTGTCCGGGAATATATTTTTTCTTAGAAATGCGGATAAATTTTCTACGGCAATGCTCTATGGACAGGCACAAAAGAACATGGGCCGCGGCAAGATATTTTTGAATAAGATTTCCCTAAAATTCATATAGTTATATATGAAAAGAAATAGCAAAGAAAAATTAGTGAACAGCTTAGAACTTCCCAAAGACTTGATGCTTGGGGCTGCCGTCGTGACAGTCACCGGCAGAAGTGAGGTTCTCATATCAAATTATAAAGGAATCCTGGAATACGAGGATTCCTTTATCAGAGTTCAGACGAAAAACTGCAGGATACTGATTTCCGGTTCACATCTTGCCATCGACTATTACACTAATGAGGAAATGAAAATCACGGGTTTTATCCAAAACATAGGGTATGAAAATTAACCTATGCTGCTTTCTATGATAAAATATTTCAAGGGATACGTGTATGTCCGTCTCACCGGATATGCGCCGGAACGTTTCCTGAATTTATGCGGCAACCGTGACATTTTAATCTGGAATTTAAAGCCCTGTGAGGACGGGTATGAATTCTGTATCAGCGTGAAGGGATTCCGGGAATTAAAACCGATTTTAAGAAAAACCCGGACGAAAATAAAAGTCCTCAAAAAAACAGGACTTCCCTTTGGCATCTACCATTACCGGAAACGTAAGGTATTCTGCGGGGGAATTCTCCTTTTCGCCATCCTGCTGTATTTGCTGTCAGGCTATGTCTGGAACATTGAGATAAACGGCAACTCTTATCTTTCTGAGGAAACAATTCTGGATTTCCTGAAGGAAGAAAACGCCGCCTTCGGTTCGAAAATCAAAGATTTAGACTGCGCTTCTTTAGAAGAGGATTTACGGAGCAGGTACAGCGAAGTAATTTGGACTTCCATCAAAATCTATGGGACAAAGATGACGGTGGACATTCAGGAAAATTTGCTGCCGGAAGAAGAGTATCAGCAGAAGGATGATACGGTATATGACATTGTGGCGGCAAAGGACGGTGTGATTCAGGAAATCGTCACCCGAAACGGAACACCCTTAGTGACAGCCGGGGCAGAGGTAAAAAAGGGGGACACCTTAGTCAGCGGGCAGGTGGAAATTGTGAATGACGACGGGGAGGTTTCCCGGTATCTTTACCACAGCGCCGACGCAGATATTTTAGCGGAGGTGGTTTACCCTTACAAGGATGAAATTCCAAAAGAATATGTGGATAAGGAATACACCGGACAGGAAGAAACAGAATATCAGCTCAAACTTTTCGGCATTACCTTAAAAAACCCGTTTTTCCATAAAAATGAGGATTCTCTCTACGAAATTGTGGCAGATGAGCAGCAGTTTCGCTTTACACATAATTTTTATCTCCCGGTTTTTCTTGTCAAACAGACCTATAAGGAGTATAAAAACGTAGATAAAACCTATACAAAAGAGCAGGTAAAAGCCTTAGCGTCAAAAAATCTTAAGAATTATATCAAAGATTTGGAAGAAAAAGGTATTCAAATTACAGAAAAAAATGTTATGATAGTAGAAATGAAGCAGAGTTATGTGGCAAAGGGAACCATCAAGGCAAAGGAAAGCATTGTTTCCCATACCCCCACAAAAATTTCTGAAATTACGAGTGAAGAGGGGCAACCGACGGATGAGTCTGACTGAGATATCATTAAATATTCCATCTGACCATATGGCAAATGTCTTTGGCCAGTTTGATACTTACATTAAAAAGATTGAGCGTACCTTAAATGTCACTGTGGTGCTGCGGGGAGAAAATATGAAAATCCTAGGCAGCGAGAGACAGATAAAGCGTGCGGAAAATGTGTTTTTACAGTTGATTGAATTATCGAAGCGGGGCAATGTCATTACCGAGCAGAATGTCAATTACGCCTTAGCTTTATTAGAAGAGGAAAAAGAGTCCGCTATCGTGGAAATCGATAAGGATTGTATCTGCCACACCATAAATGGCAAGCCGGTAAAGCCAAAGACCTTAGGGCAGAAGTATTACGTGGATGCCATTCGGGAGAAAATGATAGTTTTCGGCATAGGTCCTGCGGGTACAGGAAAAACCTACCTTGCCATGGCGATGGCAATTACCGCTTTTAAAAACGAAGAGGTGGGAAGAATTATCCTGACCCGCCCCGCTATTGAAGCCGGGGAAAAATTAGGTTTTCTGCCGGGAGATTTACAGAGCAAAGTAGACCCCTATTTACGCCCGCTTTACGATGCCCTGTATCAGATTATGGGGGCAGAGAGTTTCCAGAAAAATATGGAAAAAGGGCTGATTGAGGTGGCGCCCCTTGCCTATATGAGAGGACGTACCTTAGACAACGCCTTTATTATCCTAGACGAGGCGCAAAACACCACTCCGGCGCAGATGAAGATGTTTTTGACCCGTATCGGCTTCGGCTCAAAGGCGGTCATCACCGGAGATGCCACCCAGAAAGATTTGGCGCCGGGCAGTCCGTCAGGGCTTGACGTGGCATTAAAGGTTTTAAAGAAAGTGGATGAAATCGGCATCTGTGAATTAACCAGCCAGGATGTGGTTCGCCATCCCCTGGTACAAAAGATTGTAAAAGCCTACGAAGATTACGAAAATAAGAGCAGGGCAGGAAGCAGATCCGACTATGCAGGCAAAACAAGTTATACCAGCAAAACAGGTTATGCAGGCAAAGCAACCTTTGCCAGAAGAAAACAGGAGACAAAGCAGCAATGAAAGAACGCATTGTAGGAAAAAGATTACGGAATGTGCTCTTCATGCTTTTTATTACATTAGCGGCAGTGGGGACCATCGGATACTCTCGGGCGGTATGGTTAGATTCCATGCTTGCAGTTTTTCTCGTAAGCCTCGTCTTTTTTGTGCTGTTTTTGTATGTGCTAGAACACCACCGCGCCGGAGGGGCGCTGTCAAAAAATTATGAAACGGATTTCCGGAAAGTATGCAAGGGATATCTGATAACAGCCATCATCGCTGTTGTCTGTTCTTTTATGCCGGAATTTTTACAGCCTGTCATTATCATTCCCATCTGCATGGCTGCTTTTTCGAATCAGAGCCTTGCACTTATTGTAGGGATTTTCTGGAATGCCGTGCTGGCGCTGACCACCGTCACCCATGTGCAGGAGGCAGTGCTATATTGTCTGCTGACCCTGATTGGGGCAGTATTAGCGGAGGCAATGGAATACCGCAGGCTTCTCTGGTTCGATATGATTTTATTTTCCGTTTCGGTGATGCTGCCGGGAATTTTTTATTATCTTGCTTATCAGGAAGTGCGGCTTCAGCTCTTTTTGCTGGGAGCTGTGGAAGGAGCTTTTATCTGTGCCCTTATCGCCGTATTTTTCCAGAGAACCGTGCGCAGCCGGGATTTAGAGGTGCCTGCCCTGTTGGATGATATGTTGGACGAGTCCTTTTCCTTGGTGCAGGAGCTGTCCCATTTTTCTAAAAAAGATTACAGACATGCCCGCCGGGTTTCCGAACTTGCGGCTGACTGTGCCAAAGTGGTGGGCGCGAATGAAAAAATCTGCCGGGCGGCGGGCTTTTATTACCGAATTGGCATTATTGAGGGCGAGCCAATCCGTGAAAGCGGTTTGCACATTGCCCAGGAGCAATGTTTTCCTGAGGAGGTAATCCGGATTATCGGGGAATATAACGATGAGGAATATCTGCCCTCCACAGTGGAGTCGGCAATTATCCATATGGTGGACGGCGTAGTGAAAAAAATGGAAGTGCTCGATCAGACCACCATGGCAAGCGAATGGAATCAGGACATGGTGATTTACCAGACCTTAAACGAATTTTCTGCAAAGGGGCTTTACGATAAAGCGGGCCTCAGCATGAATATGTTTTTAAAAATCCGGGAATATCTTGTGAAAGAGGGGGATTTTCTATGAGCCTTTATATCGAAGCGGAAACCGAAGTTTCGTTTTCCTTTGACTGGGAAAAATTAGCAGAAGAAGTCATCAATTTTTCCATAGAACACGAAGAATTTCCTTATGAAGCGGAAGTGAATCTGACTTTAACCGACAATAAGGGGATTCATGAAATCAATAAAACCTACCGGGAGATTGACCGTCCCACGGACGTGCTTTCTTTTCCCATGCTTTCCTATGCGAAGGCAGGCGATTTTTCAAAATTAGAAGAGGACTATGACGATAATTTCAATCCCGATACCGGCGAAATCATGTTAGGGGATATTATCATTTCCGTGGATAAGGTGCGGGATCAGGCGGAAAGCTACGGCCATAGCGAGAAACGGGAATTTGCTTTTCTGATTGTACATAGTATGCTCCATTTGTTCGGTTATGACCACATGACGCCGGAAGAAGCGGCAGTGATGGAATCGAAACAAAATGGGATATTAAATAAAATGAACATTTTAAGATAAAACTGTGGCATAATACCAGCAGAATCATTTTTGTGGCATGGTTTTTCGGAAAATAGAGGTTAGTTACACATGGGTAAAAAGAATAAGAAAAGCAGTAGCAGCTTTCTGATGCAGGGCTCTATTCTGGCAGTTGCATCCCTTGTCAGCAGAATCATCGGGCTGATTTACCGGATTCCACTGACCAACATCATCGGAGATACCGGAAATAACTATTACGGCACAGCATTCCGTATCTACAATATTCTTTTGATTATTTCTTCCTACAGCCTGCCTTTGGCAGTTTCCAAACTGGTTTCCGCCAATATTTCCCAGGGTCGGAGAAGAAATGTCTACCGGATTTTAAAATGCGCCCTGTTGTTTGGCGCAGTATCCGGAACCATTGCGGCTCTGGTCTTATATTTCGGCGCAGATTTTATCACTGCAACACTGATGAAAACGCCCTTAAGTATTTTTGCCGTAAAGGTGTTAATTCCCGTTCTTTTCATCGTGGCAGTACTTGGTGTTATGAGAGGATTCTTTCAGGGACTTGGCACTATGATGCCCAGTGCCACCTCCCAGATTTTAGAGCAGATTGTCAATGCAGTGGTCAGTGTCTGGGCAGCTTACCTTTTAGTAGAAGAGGGCGCAAAGGCAGGCGCGCTTTTGGACAATAAAGAAAATTATGCGGCGGCGTACGGCGCAGCGGGCGGAACCCTCGGAACAGGGATGGGAGCCTTAACCGCCCTGTTGTTTTGCACTTTCGTTCTGGTGGTTTACTTAAAGGGCTTTAAGAAAACCCTGAAAAAAGAGCGCCGTTCCAACGTGGATTCCTACGGCTCTATCATGAAGGTGCTGGTGGCAACCATTGTCCCGGTGCTTTTAAGCAGTACCATCTATAACTGCAATTCACTGATTGACGACGGCGTTTATAAGCATATCGCTGCATTTCAGGGCTACACAGAAGCACAGTACGGTGACTGGAGCGGTATCTATTCGGGAAAATACCAGTTGTTAATCAATGTGCCCATTTCCATTGCCTCCGCCTTAGCCGCCTCCTCTGTTCCGGCGCTTACTGCAGCCTATGCCAGCGGAAAACGGCAGGAAGCAAAGCGGCAGATGAACATGGCAACCCGCTTTATCATGGTTACCGCCTTCCCCTGTACCGTGGGAATGGCCGTCCTTGCTTCCCCGATTTTACAAATGCTTTTAGGGGATTCCTCGGAGCTTTCCGCAAGAATGCTTCAGGTTGGTGCCGTGGCAATCCTGTTTTTCTCCCTGTCCACCCTGTCTAACGGTCTGCTGCAGGGCATTAACCGGATGAAAGAGCCGATTAAAAATGCAGTAATTGCTCTGGTGCTGCACCTGGTTGTTCTGGTGGGACTGATGCTTGGTCTGGACTTAAACATCTATGCCGTAGTCATCGCCAATGCCGTATTCGGATTGCTGATGTGCATTTTTAACGCACGTTCCCTCCGAAAATACAGCGGCTACCGTCAGGAGCTTTTTAAAACCTTCTTTGTCCCGGCGGTGTCCTCCATAGGAATGGGTGTTGTGGTGTGGCTGGTATATAAGCTGTTTTTATACCTCCTGCGTATCAATACAGTAGCAACGATATTGGCAATTTTAGCAGGGGTTATCACCTACGCTGTGCTGCTTTTGCTGTTAAAGGGACTGAACGAACAGGAAATTTTAAGGTTCCCGAAGGGCAGGACTTTAGCGGCGCTGGCTAAGAAGTTCCATTTACTGAAATAATTATTTTACGTCTCAAAAGAGGCTGGCGAAACAATGATTGAATAAAAAAGAAAAATATGGCAAATACTTATCTTTAAAAGAGAGCCGGGAGTGTCCTTATTCCCGGCGGATTGCGAGGGAATATGAAAAAGACGATAAGTATTTGCCTTTGTGTTGCAGTTTTAACCGGAGCAGGCATTTTTATAGGAATCTCAGAGCAGCGGGCGGCGCAGAAAAATGAAGCAGAGCAGCCGTCCTTAGAGAGTGTAGAATATGTAGAGGAAACCGAGATGGCACCGCCCCCGGAACTGGCAGAGAGCATGGCGATTCCGGAAAATTATGCCTATGTAATTTATGAAAAAGACGGCGTCTTGATGGTCTACGAAAAAGACGGCAAAACAGAATATTTTGAGACGAATATCCGGGTACGGGATTTGGAAGAAAAAATGCTGGAGAATCTTCAAAAAGGAATTTACTTCGAAACAGAAGAAGAGCTTTATGACTTTCTTGAAAGTTATTCCAGCTAAGGTACAATAAAATTTAGACAGCATCATCAATTTTATAAATAGGCAAAAAGAATACCGCAGATTTCTGCAAAATGACTTGCAGGGGTCTGCGGTATTCTGCATTTGTACGAAATTTATAGAAACAGGAAGCACTGTAATTTACCTAGATTCGTTGAAAATGCCGCAAGAATGAGTGATAATTTGTTTATAGGAATTTTTATTTTACGGAAGAAAGTGAGGATATGCTTATGAGAAGAAAGAAATTGCTGGCAGGGATTCTGACAGCGGTGCTTTTGGTCGGCAGTATCAGCCCGACAGGAGTTATAGGAGCGGAAGTGCCGGAAGAGTTTCAAGCGGAGCAGGTGATGATTGAGGAGACTGAGAGGCATTGGAATGAGGAAGAAGCGGTAACGGCAGAGGAAGAGGTAAAAAGTGCTGAGGCGGATGCAAATGGGTTTGTGATTGAAAATGGGGTACTGACCAAGTACACTGGAGATGGTGGGGATGTGACGATACCGGAGGGGGTAACGACTATTGGAGATAACTCGTTTGCATATTGTAGTAGCTTAACGAGTATTTCGCTTCCAGCCAGTGTAACAAGTATTGACAGATCTGCTTTTCATTCTTGTAATAACTTAACAAGCATTACAATACCAGAGGGTGTGACGAATATTGGAAGTTATGCTTTTTATTCTTGTAATAACTTAAGGAGCATTACAATACCATCTAGCGTGATGAGTATTGGAGATGAAGCTTTTGGATATTGTAGTAGCTTAAGGAGCATTTCAATTCCAGCCAGTGTAACAAGTATAGGAGATTATGCTTTTGAGTATTGTAGTAACTTGACAGTGATAAATGTATCGGGAGAAAATAACAATTATACATCAGAAAACGGAATATTATATAATGCTGATAAAAGTATGTTAATACAATGTCCAGGAGGGAAAACAGGAGAAGTGATAATCCCTGCCAGTGTGACGAGTATTGGAAATTCTGCTTTCAGCTCTTGCAGTAACTTAACCAGTATAACAATCTCTGCCAGTGTGACGAGTATTGGAAATTCTGCTTTCAGCTCTTGCAGTAACTTAACCAGTATAACAATCCCTGCCAGTGTGACAAGTATTGGTAGATATAACACTTTTTGTGGATGTAGTAAATTAACGGCGATAAATGTATCAGATGGAAATAAAAATTATGTATCAGAAGATGGAATATTATATGATGCGGATAAGAGTACACTGATACAATATCCAGAGGGAAAAGCAGGAGAAGTAATAATCTCTGCCAGTGTGACGAGTATTGGATATAGTGCTTTTTATGCTTGTGGTAAATTAACGGCGATAAATGTATTGGAAGGAAATAACAATTATACATCAGAAAATGGAATATTATATAATGCAGATAAGAGTACGCTGATACAATGTCCAGGAGCGAAAACAGGAGAAGTAATAATACCTAACAGTGTGACGAGTATCGAACAGGGTGCTTTTCAGTATTGTAGTAGTTTAATCAGCATTACAATCCCAAGCGGTGTGACGAGTATTGGATATGGTACTTCTCTGCATTTTGGTACCGCTTTTAATGGATGCAGTGAAGATTTGCTTCTCTATTGTATAGAAAATCTTTACGCAGCAACATATGCAAAAGAAAATGACATTAAGTACAAATATGTCGGTGAAAAAAATACACAGACTATCACAGCAAGTGATAGCATCACCAAAACCTTTGGCGACAGCGCATTTTCTATCAGTGCAGC
Source organism: Lachnospiraceae bacterium (assembly GCA_021770785.1). Lineage (GTDB taxonomy): Bacteria > Bacillota > Clostridia > Lachnospirales > Lachnospiraceae > Roseburia. The sequence goes on along the minus strand of JAETQH010000098.1, from coordinate 601 downwards.
TACGAACGGAAACGGTGCATTAAGTTATGTTTCTGACAATGAAACAGTAGCAAAGGTAGATTCAGCAGGAACCATAACACCGGTTGGAGCAGGAACAGCACATATTACTATCAAAGCCTCCGAAACGGATACATGCAAAGCTGCTGAAAAAGTAATTACCATTACAGTTGAGAAAAAAGCTCAGACTATCACGGCATCCGATATTACCAAAACTTTGGGAGAGTCAGCATTTTCTTTGAATGCAGCAGTAGACGGAGATGGAGCCTTAACCTATGTATCTGATAAGCCATCCATTGCAGCAATAGCAGAAAACGGAACTGTAACTTTGGTAAGTGCGGGAACTGCTCATATCACTATCACGGCATCCGAAACAGCAAATTATAAAGCAGCAGAAAAGATAATTACCGTTACTGTAAATCCAGACGAGACATCATCTGAAATACCGTCAGAAACGCCCCCCGAAGAGCCGGAGAATCCTTCCGAAGAACCATCTGAGACACCGGATAAAGAGCCGGAAAAAAGTAAACAGACCATTACAGCAAAGAATATTACCAAAACCTACGGTGACAAAGCATTCTCCCTTGGTGCAAAAACCAATGGC
>JAETQH010000218.1 GCA_021770785.1 Lachnospiraceae bacterium | reverse complement strand
TGCCCATTTATCAAGCTCGGCCTCTTTTTTGCCAAACAGTGCCCCTTTGAATCCTGTCACAGCATCATAAACACGCCCTATGATGGGATATTCTTCTATGATCCTGTCCAGTTGTTCCTGGCTGAGGGAACTAACCTCATCAACAGGGTGGTACAAAAGACTGATCAGCCACTTCCGTTCGATCTTTTCTCCGGTTCCTCCCTGTGCAGCCGCTTCCTTCATGAGCCTCCGTTCCCTTGTGGCAAACATACGGATCGTTCCATCCGCGCCATCATATCCCTTTTCCCGAATCACCGCGCTGATCTGCTTGAACGTTTTCCCCTCACTGAGCATATTTCTTATTTCCTGAGAATAGGGCTTTATTTTACTGGGGATCGTCGTATTGTAATAAGCGCTGGAAGGGTTAAAATCATCCTTCAGGTATTTTGCAACGGTCGCCCTGTTTATTCCGACAATCCTTGCAATCTCACTTTTGTTAAATCCCTGTTTCCCTAATTCCCGTACGCGTTCCACTGTCTTCATTTTCTTCTTAACATTTGCGTTGTGCTCAGCGGCAGGTGCGTCTTCTTTGACAGGTTTATCCCAGTAATCCCCCGTAGGTTTTCCGTTATAATGGGATGCTTCCGTTGGGAGAAGGAAATTTGCCGCCAGAAAACGTGACAAAAATTTCTTTGCCGCGTCCGTAAGCCCCTTCAGCAGGTGAAAACGGTCACTGACCTGCTGCAGATGATTTCCAGCCTGTTCAATGGCGCTTTTATAGGAAACAGATCCATCCCTGGATACAACTTCAAGATTCGGATAGCTTTTCAGCCATTCCGCCACATCCGCAGCTTCCCGGGACGCCAGCAGGTCAATGATCCGGTGTGTGTCAATGTCTACCATGATAGTTCCATAGGTTTTTCTTTTCCGAAATGCGAAATCGTCAATGCAGACCTTTGTAACGGCCTCTTTCTCAGGAACTGGCATATCTTTTTTTTAAGAGACTGCAGATGGTGCTTTTGCCAACATCCGCAATCCCGTTTTTCAGCGTCCTTGAAGCAGTAGTGGAGCTTGTATTCAGGGAAACATCCACGATTTTTTCAATCAGGCGTTTTGTCTTTTTTCCTTTCTGTGCCAGGAAATCAAAACGCTCTGCAAAGGTAGTGAATCCGCAGTTTGGATTGTCGCAAAAGAATTTTCTGTTTTCAATAACGACTTTTGTTTTTTTGCCCATGATTGGAAGATCCTGAAAACTTTTTTCGTAACGGCTATGTATTCGCGCCGATTCAGAGCCGCAATAAGGGCATCTGCATATTTTTCTGTTTGAGGCTGTATAAATAATGACTTCATTCCCTATTATTTTATGCTCCAGATAATCCAGATTTGGATCAAGTTCCTTGATAAATTCATCCATGGTATAACTCCCGCAAACGCTTTAAAATCCATGCTTATTATACCATGTTTTCCCATTTGATAAAAGCTTTATTTCAACTAACTTTGGAAAGACTC
>JAETQH010000097.1 GCA_021770785.1 Lachnospiraceae bacterium | reverse complement strand
ACCACATCTGAATCACATACCGGACAGAGGCACTCTGCTTCATCACCAGCTGAATAATATGATTGATATGCTGGTGTCCACACCACCATTCTCGGCTCGCTTTTGTCTTTTAAATACTGGACTTCTCCTGGCTCCAGGCCGGTATCCTCATAGGCTTTCAATCTCTCAATTAATTCGCGGTATGGATTACCTTTCATGATAATTGCGGGCAATCCAGTATCACTTGTGGAATAAGCCAACAGTCTGCCTTGGTCATCAACCTTCGTTAATCGTTCCATTTTTACCTCCTTCTGAAAATTTTAAAGTTGGCGGCGGCCGGAGTCGAACCGGCACCCTCTTACTTTCCACCATGGTCTGTCCGGGGAGTTGAACCCCGCCCTGTGTACCACACACCGCCACTAAATGTTAATTTAGTTCTCTCTTCTGTTCCAAGCATCTATACTTTCTTTTTTATCCATATCCGTTGCAGTTCCATCAGCAAGCACTTTTGCAAAACTCACTCCTGCACCGCAGTTATCACAGCAAAACATATAAAAACCATCTTCATCAAGTTTTACTTCTTTGCCACAAAATGGACATACCTCCAATTCTTCCATCTTTGTTCCTTTCTCTCAGTGATTTGTCAAATAACGATTATGATATCACATTCCTATTACGCTCTCCCGGCATGCATCCAAAGTGTATGTGAAGCTCCGTTCGCCGCCTTGTCTTGATATACACATGATCCCCGCTTATCTCCTGTCCGCACTGGCTGCAGATATAGACTGGAGATTTCGGTTGCTTTTTTTCTTTTGCCTTAATAGCCATGATGCTCCTTCCCGTACTTCTCTCGTTCCCTGGCCTCCAGCTCATCCATGAACCAGTTGACAATTGGCGCTGCCACTGATTCCTCTTCCATGGTTGGGACAGGGCCTTCCCACTTCCTGACCAAGCGGGTACCATGCCTCAGCTTGATGATATGGGCCTCGCTCTGCAGGATATCCCACTCCACTGAGCCCCTTAATGGAACGTTATCACGCCACTTCATCCAAAATAGATTATAAGTTTCATTAAATATGCTTGATATTTCCTTATTTGTCATACAATTCACCTTGAGTAACCTTTTTTATGGTTCCCGTAACCATCTGTTTCGCCTCATTGGATACCGCTCAAACCCGCATAGAATAAGGCTTTATGGACTACAGTAACCAAAGTAACCATATTTTTTAGGTTCCCTTACGCGCGAGGCATTTTTATATCAACATGTGCATAAAATATTTTTTCTGTATATAGGTGAGTGTTTTGGATGGTTACTTGGTTACCCGGCCCCAAAAAGCCCGCGAACCCTCTTAGAATCTAGTTTTCTGCGGTAACCATGCCTTGGTTACTCCCTTGCTTCCAATCAGTTAAATGGCAGCCTTTCCTGGCTGTCATCCTCTATTTTCACAAATCCATTCCTGTCCGTGTTGTCATTTAACTTGAGAAAAATGCACCGTATCTTATTCCCATTGAAGCTCTTCACCTTGTCCATCCGTTTCCCGCTCCCTTCCACCTGGATAATGCCCTTCCGGTTCGCCCAGGACAGGAAAGATGTACGCGAAAACCCGCCTTCCTTGCACAAAGCCGTAAAGGCCGTGGCGTAGATGATGGCATATCCATTCTCAATCGCGCCCCACTTTTCCACGTTCTCCACCTTGTCATCAAACCTGGCCGGATTCATGGCCACCTTGTCCAGGACGAACTGGTAACATCTCTCATTATCAGAAAGCTCATTGCGGTCTATCAAGACCTCCTTGGCCTCCTCCAGGCTTATGTACTGGGCATCCTTAAATAGATAATCCGTTGCCAGTTTGTCGGCTGTCAGGATGATAGACAGGGACAGGCTCTGCTTCTGCATCTTCTCATCATCAGCCAGTAGTTCCATAAATCCTTGCTGGATTTCTTTAATCCTGGTAACCCCAAGGTCTTTTATGACATCCACAAACTCTTTTCCGGCAAACCCATAATTCCGTTTTACAAACTCCGCCACCTGACCAGGGCTGGTAAATACATTCGCACCACATTCAAGCTCCAGGATACGGTTGATTGCACCGCCCTGGGTTACATATGAGCTCAGGGGCCGTTCCCCATTTGTTAAGATACAATTCTTCCAGTGGTTCTCTCGGTTCAGCCCCAGCTCCTTGTTGGAACGGGTCTTTCCTTTTCCGGAGCACAGGTCATACACCAAGCCCTCAAAGTTATCTTCAATCTTCCGGTTCTTTTTGGATGAGTCGTCCAGTATAAGAGGCAGGTTATTAAGAAGGTCACAGATGGCCTCCAGGCCTACCTCTGTCCCCTTATAATCCTTTATATAAGCACTCTCGTCCGGATTGGCCCATATGGAAGCCGCTACCATGGTTGCCACACTTTTTCCGCCTTCCGATTCGCCCCAAAGGTCTACAAAATACGGCAGACCGCCCAATGGATAAACTAAAACACTGGAAAAAGAAGCTGCCAGCATAAATTTAATTTCTATCCGGCCAGACTTTCGGAGCCCTGATATATACTCATACCATCGGTTCCGGTTTCCCACCTGCGTGACGCTTTCCGATATCTGACGAAATTTCGCATCCCCATCAAATACAATATCGCTATCATAGGGCAGGAACCCGCCCCGTATCCACCCCAGTTTGGATGTGGAATACTGCACTGCGATGTGTTCCTCGTTTGCGTTCTCCACATCCGCCAGGTACCGCACCAGGTATTTTGCGTTCTCGCTGGTGACCGCTATCCCACGGCCTGACAGGCTCACTATCTTATTGGCGGACGTAACCATGGTCTTAGGCACAATGATTTCGTCCCAACGCCCGTTGCGTTTGTAGGCCAGCTTTATCTGCTCCTCCCCAGTCTCCAGGTTCTTCAGCCGCTCAATGGGCAGGATTGGATGGTAGCAGGCCAGGATGTCCGTGTATCCCGTGGTGGGATTCCGAAGAAATATCCCTCCCTCGCCGGCAATCCACTCCTTACACTGCATCCGGTCATAGGGTCCATCAAAATTGGTCCATTGCTCCAGCGTGCAGGGCTGGTTTTTCTTATCACGTTCCCGGCGCCGCATCTCCCGCTCCACACGTTTATAGGCCTTGACCAGTTCCTGGAACTTCTTTTTCACCCCCAGCTCTCCGGCCCGGTCCTCCAGTGACAGCAGCAGCCTTGACTTGTACAGCTCGTCCTCCTGGTCAAACACTTCTGTCAGCACATCATCCGACAATACTGTTTCAGCCGTCAGCTCCTTCAACGGCACCATGCTACCACCTCGCTTCCAATCCGCTTAACTCCGCCTGCACATAGAGCTGATACTGCAGGGCATTGTAACAGTCACACCACACATCACTTAGCGGCTCTGAACGCTCCATATAGGCCCGGTAGACGCTTATGAGCCTGTTGTTCAGCCGGCGCTTCTCCCGTTCCCGGTCCGCCTCTTTCTGGCGCATCGAGCGCTGTTTCTGCGCCCGGTAAACCGCCAGCCGGCTGGAAAATGTCGGCTTCTGATATTCCCCGCCAAGGCTCATGAATGCCTCCTTGAAGGAGACCTCATCCATCCTCATGATAAAATCAAAGATATCACCATGCGCGCCGCAGGCATGGCAATGGAAGTCCCGGTCATATACCTTAAGGGATGGTTCCCGGTCTCCGCCATGGAAGGGACAGTGGATGAAGCCGGCACGGTTGGGCTGGAACCCATACCGCTCCACCACATTCCTCATGCTGTATGTTGCCTTAATTTCCTCACTGGTCATGGCAATCACCGCCCAGCAGCTCTATGATCCGTTTCCCAGTGTCCTTCTTCTCGCAGAACAGGAACCGGCAGCCATACTTGCGTTCAAATGTGCATAGAATTTTATAAAGCTTATCCCCGGTTGTAGCCTTCGTCTCCCGCTCCATCCATCTGCCTGTATGCGGATCCTTATATCGTTCTACCCGTCTGGGATTCCTCCACCATATCACATCCTCCAGGCATTCAATCCCCCGGCCGTGTTCACACAGAATGATGATTTCAATTCCATGTTCCCTGGCCCGCAGAATTTCATCGCGGAACCGGTTATGCCCCTGGCAGACGTTCCCGCACAGCTCCGTCAGGTCCTGTTTCCGGTCTATAATCAAACGGGGGTTATCATAGTTCATATAATCCCCGACATATAACTTTGATACGAAATGGTCCACACCCTGGCGGTCAAACTCCGCCACAATCTTCTGGATGGCCCGGGCCTTCTCGCGGCTGTCAATCTGTATATTCAAGCAATCACCTCTGTCTAATTAAACGGCAGTCCTTCGTCCTCCACTCCATCAGGAATGTTCATAAACCCATCGCCAATCGCACCGACAGGGGCCTGTCTCTGAGACGGAGCTGCCTGCGTATAGCCGCTGCCTGTATCAGATGATACGTTCCTGCTGTCTGCGAATTCCTGGTCATCCAGAATGACATCTGCGGTATATACTTTATGGCCCTCTTTATTCACATAGCTGCCTGTCTGAAGCCTTCCGGAAACAAGGACACGCATTCCCTGACGGAAATACTTCTCCGCAAACTCCCCGGCCCTGTCAAATGCAACGCAGTTAATAAAATCTGCCGCCTGATCGTTGTCCTGGTTCCTGCGTCCTCTCCGGTCCACTGCCAGCGTATACTTCGCAATCGTCATGGAGCGCTCGCCCTGCGAATATCTGATTTCCGGATCCCGGGTCAGCCTTCCCATAAGAATCACTCTATTCATTTTTCGATTCCTCCGACTCCTTTTTCTTGTATAGTTCCAGTTTTCCCATACAGTCCTTGTACTGGACCACGTTCATTTCCGCTATATCCTTAATACTGTACATCTTAAGGATCTTCTCCATTTTTAATCCCTTGGCACTGTATTTCTCCACCAGGGACTTCACAGACTCAATCATGGCCGGGGTTACTTTATCCACCCCTTCGTTCTGATCAGGCTGTGATGTGGATATTCCATTCTTTGCCCCTGCCGGCTTCTCAGTTTCCTGTTTTCCGGATGTCTTTGCGCTGCCCTTTGCGCCCTTGGTGGACGTCTGCCCTTTTCCGGCTGTATTATCCTGGTTGTCCGCATCCTTCACATCATCAATGCAGAACAGGCCATTCAGGGCATATTTCCTGGCATAGCTGCTGGTGCTCCCTGTCACCTGTGACACATCCATTCCCTTCTTTTCCTGTTCCTCCCTCGCATAGGCCGTGTTCTCCACGGTCTCGCCAGATTCACAGTCCACAAACCGGGCCGTGGCCCTGATGTAATACCGGTCCCCAATCATAACCAGCTCGTCTCCGACCACCAGCGCCGCCTTTACCTCCTGAAGGAGGGGCTTGGCCGCCTCCTGGATATCCTCACAGTTCCGGTAATAGTAGTTTCCGAACTTGTTATACTGGCTCTTAGGCGCTTTCAGTCCGGACTGGACATGCTGCAGTTTCTCATATACATTCATGTTCTACGCCTCCTTATCATATACAATCCGGTCCAGGCTCTGCATGATAATCAGGCTGGCAATCTGCTTCATTGACATCTGGCTTTCATTATATATTTCCACCAGGGCGTTATAGGCCTCCGGGGTCAGCTTAATGACCGGCTGACCTTCCTGTACCGGCTGTCGCTTTCTTGCTGGTATATGTATCTTTCCGTCATTCATTGTCTGTATCCCCTTTCTGTTCTTTTACCGGCAGGCGCAAAATGGTTTCCTTAATCTGATGAATTACTGAACGGGACTCCATATCCAAACAACCGGATTCAATCGCAATTATCTTTCCCAAAAGTTCCGTCCTGTCTATCAATATCTGCTTCATTCCTCCAGGAACACCTCCGCTTCTATCAGTGCCGTCTCCTCCAGCACCCAGTCATACATCTCCTTCTTCTCTGTACTGGCTGCCTCGCCTGCCCGGCGGGCCATCCGCTCCCGGAAGAGGAGCCAGAGATGATGGTACTTATCTTCCATGCTTACCCTCCTTCCCGGCCATAATCTCATCAATATGTTCCAGCATGTATGTGTTCGCCCCATCCCGGAAGGCTTCCATGAATTTCCCCATGGCCTTACAAGCCCCCTTCGGCTGCTCATCATTCAGTTTGATTAACATATCCTTGACGGACCGGGCCAGTATAGTCACAGCGTCCCGGCGGCTCATCTTATCAGCAAGAGAAATGTTCTGTATGCAGTATTCCGTACCAATCAGCGATTCCTCCGTCTGTTTCACCGCAATAACAAACACTGCATTGCTTTCACTAATCCGGATTTCCTTCAGGCTCCCTTCAAAATCATGACTGATTATTCCTTTTATCATCTTGCAATCTCCTTTTAAATCCCTTATACTAAGGGTGAGCTAAACTATTTGTCCATGGGCCTCTTGCGGTTGCCGCCGCTGGGGTCCATCTTCATTTCTTCCAATATCTCATTACTTGCTGCCTCGGCCCCCGCCTCAATCCTATCTGCGTTACCGGTCATAACGACACCAGATTGGACCATGGCCTGTATGATGATACCTTTAATAACTTGTCTCTGTATTATCCTCATCTCCTCTCACAGTCTCACGCCCATGGCCGCCGCCATGACCACGATAGATACCATCCACATCCCCAGCAGCCAGATAACCGCCGATACAATCCATTTAGCTGCCATCATGATTGGGCCGTCTCGGCGTCTCCTGCGCTGTCGGAAGGTCACCATACGCCTGTGCCCCATGATATTGGTCATCACCGCGGTAGCCGGCCCCACAAAATCCACACGCCAGCCAGGATACTGGACCGCTGCTCTGGCGCGGATGCGATGCTCCGCAAATGTTTTAGCTCTCATTGGCTTGTCTCTCCTTTCTATGCTTGTCCTCCATGGCCGCCCTTAGGCGGTCTTTCTCTTCCTCCGAAATCCCAGTGGAAGCATCAGATTGTCCTGCAGCGCATAGGCAATGCGCCGTTTTTCTTCATCCGTCAGTGATTCCATTGGAACATCCTGGCCATCAATTTCTATGTATTTGAATACTTTTAATTTCTGCACTATCACCACCCCTCCCTGATAGATTGTATGCGGTACCGGTTGTACTTGTTTCCTTCCTCTCATAGTCCTTGCACGGATACCACCGTGTCCGTTCTGGGCACTGGCTATGCCGGCGGGTCTTGCATGTCGCGTTGATATGTACTGCCTCCCTCGTTGCGTTTTATCCCCCTCCTTGGTATACTGTACTTACAGGCGTTGCAGCGCCGAGTACAATTAAAAGGTAGGTTGCTACATATGAAAAACTGTTTTATTGTTTGCCCCATCGGAAATGAAGACACCGAAACTCGTAAACGTTCAGATTCTCTTTATAAACATGTTATCTTACCCGTATGTAAAGAAACAGGTTTTGAAGCAATTCGTATTGACAAAGAGAATACCACTGGCTCCATAACCGAAGAAATTTTCAAACATCTTAATGAGGATGATTTAGTTATTGCTGATTTAACTGAAAATAATCCGAACGCATTTTATGAGATGGGGTACAGGTCTGCTTTGAATAAGCCATCAATACATCTCATGACTAAAGATTCCACAATACCATTTGATGTTTCTGCCATCCGTTCCTTCTCATACGATTTGTCTGACTTAGATTCCGTAGAAGAAGTAAAAGGCCGTTTGATTCAGACAATCAGCAGTATGAATTTTGACCAGGCTTTATCTGAGCATGAGTCACCCACGACTAATAGCCTAATCAACACTCAATTGCTACAGGAAGTTTATAAAATACAAGATAGCATTGCCAAACTAAGTGAAACCATCGAAGCAAAAGATTCCGTTGCTGTTTCTGTATTGGCTGACAAACTAGCAAGTACAAATACAAAAACTGCTGATACTGTTTTGATGGAAACTTTATTGCCTAAATTTTTAGAAAATCCAGAGCAGATGCTCAAGTTAGCTGAATTTGCAAATAAGTTTCCCTCTAAAAAATAGCATCTTTTGCACTCTGATATAATGTATCGAGGAAATCCGATAAATTTTCCTTTTTAAGCTCTGGAGAGACATTTTTTAGGTGAATTTCTACCGAAAGTGTCTCTCCGCTTTTATCAAAAGTCAGTGACTTCTGTATACCCTTACATGTTTTTTCCTCCATCCTCTCTCACCTCCTTTTTTATATAAGCTCACGTTTCGTGTTCTTTTTCATTAAAAAAAATATACGGAACACTCTTCTTATAATACCTCGCTATACGCGCCTTTGTAGGGTCTCTCGGTACCCTCTTTCCCGCTTCGTACATTGCCAATGCCGATTTACTTATATCTAATGCATTCGCAACTTCTTCCTGTGTTCTTTTTCCTCGAAGCGCAATTAGTTTTTCGGCCATTGCCATCACATCCAATTCCAAGTTATCACCTCCAATCGTACACGTTTTGTGTACGATTACACTATACACGATACGTGAGCGATTGTCAATCACTTTTTGTGAATATTTATATTGATTTTTGTTCACGCATTGTGTATAATTAAAACTACAGAAAGGGGTGACCAAATGGCCTCATTTAAGGAGATGTTAAAATACTTACGAGTCAGAGACAATTTATCGCAAGCTGAATTGGCTGATAAACTAGGTGTTGCCAAATCAACAATAAGTATGTATGAAGTTGGAAAACGTGAGCCAGATTTTGAAACATTAGAAGCAATAGCAGATTTCTTTAACGTGGATATGAATTTTTTGTTAGGGAAGGACGGGTCAGAGAATGACCATTACTACCTCAATGATGAAACCCGCGAGATAGCCCAGGAGGTTTTTGAGAATCCGGATATGCGCACCCTGTTTAAGGTGGCCCGTGATATCCCTCCGGAGCGTCTTAAGGCTCATATTGAGTTTATGAAAAGCCTTAAAGAGCAAGAAAACAAGCACAACGATGAGGGTTGCTAACATGAATAATCCATTATTAACTGAGGCCATCGGCGTATACCTTATAGATATGGACACCGCTGTGGAAGAACAGGTTAATTATAACGAGGATGGAAGCTTCTCTATTTTTGTCAACGCCCGGCTTAGCTGTAAACAGCAGATGGTTGCTTATCAGCATGCACTTATGCATATCGTACAAGCTGATTTCAGCAAAGAATGTGCAGATACAATAGAGAGCGCAATGTGATTAAATAGCCCATGGCTTTTAATATAAAACAAATGAAGAGAGGAATATGAATATGATTTGTCCACACTGCAATGAAGAAATTCCTGACGATAGCATCTTCTGTTCATCGTGCGGTAAACGTTTAGAACCTTCTCCCGCCGAAGTCATCCCGTCAGATACTATCGTATGTCCTAATTGTGGAGCTTATAATTCAAAGGATTCTAATTTTTGCTCCAATTGCCGCACTCCACTTTCTCAAACAGCACTAACGAATCTGAAAGAGCAAAGTGAACTTCAATTACAGCAAGCACAATTAAAAATGCAAGCCATGGCTTTAAAAGCACAGCAAGAACAACTCCAGCTTCAGCAACAACAATATTCGTCAATGGCTAGATGCCCTCGTTGCGGCTCTACATCATTATCAGGAAATAAAAAAGGCTTTGGTATTGGAAAAGCTGTTGTTGGCGCAGCATTAGTTGGGCCACTCGGTTTAGTCGCTGGTAATATTGGAGCAAAGAAAGTACAGGTTACCTGCTTGAAATGCGGTAAAAAATTCAAAATATAGGAGGGTATGAAAATGTATTGTAGAAAATGCGGATTTCAATTTGAAGGGAAATTCTGTCCCAAATGTGGAGAACCGATAACATCTACGTCTGCAGAAGAATCTGCACAAAAACCTTTAGCAGGTAGATTAGATGTTAACGGAGCTGAAACTCCAACCATTAAACCACCGTTTTATTCACAGACCTGGTTTATCGTATTAATGATGTTTTGTTGTTGTTTTCCTGTTGGTTTATTTCTTATGTGGAAATTTAAAAAGTTCAATAAACCTGTGAGAATTATACTTACTGTGCTTTTCGCACTTGGTATCATAGTGGCAATAACAAACAGTGGTAATTCCTCTACTGAAAAAAGCACACCTTCTGTTTCCAAAGAAACTGAAGTAAATAATATAACCGATTCACAACCGACTGAAACCGAAAAAGAAACTGAAAGTACAGCTGTTGATAATCGTGACGCTGCTACCGAAGCAGATAAGCAGATTTACGATATAATAATGTCTGCAGAAGCAGATTATCAAACTCTCACCAAAATAATAAGTACTGATGGCGTGTCTATGGTGGATTTATATGATGCATCTAAGACAGCTGAAAATAATTTTAGAATATATTGGGGCAATATTGATTCTGTTAAATGTGATGGTATAAAGGAATATAAAAAGGCGGCTAAAGATTATATTCTCAATATGCAATCCATTGCATCCTCAACGAAAAAATATGTAGATAAACAAAAAATCCAAGATTTATCTGATGCAAAAGCAGGTATAGAAAACTCAACTAATTATGCAATACTAGTTGTTGGAGCACGCTTAGAATTTTTAACTTCGTCCGGATTTAGTGATGACGAGGCAATGCAAATTATAGCCCCTGAGTCTGAGGCCGTGACAGAATAACTAAATCTCTATACATAGTAAATAAATAATAAATCCCCAGGAGCTGCAAACTCCCACGCTCCTGGGGCCACTCATCTTGACAAAAATATATTTACCCGGGCAGCCGGGAGGGCGTGCGTGCCATTCGTTCTGAGTCTTGACAGGAAGGATGGTTGCTTATGAGTACATATGAGGAATTTCAGATTATATTAGGCGTTGCCTTGTTAATCGTTGCAATCCTGAACATGAAAAATAAGTAAGCCGCCCTGCTCCTTGGCCGGATGGGCGACTTACTAAAGTTGTTATAATTCGCCAGGACGGATAGGCTTAATCTATCTCCCGGCTGTCTTGTTAAGTATATTATACCAAATATACGAAAATTGTCAAATGTGAAAAGCGGCCCTGTTACCAGCAGGAACCGCCCTCACATAGTTTTCTCTTACCGGATCGCCCCAGCAAGATATAATTAATTCGGGAGTTTGACACCTGAAAATCTTGCAAGCCTTATGGCTGCTTATTTTTTTGCGATTATACCATCTCTCTTAAGGAGTCTGCCATGCGATTGACTACAAATAAAACCAAAAATGGAATAAGCTACTACATCATCCGCTCTGTCCGCCGCGACGGCAAACGCTCCTCAGAAGTTGTGGAACGCCTTGGAACTGAACGGGAAATCATGGAAAAATATCATTGTACAGATGCCAATAAATGGGCTAAGGCGCATCTGGACGAGCTCAATCAGGCCGAAGCTGAAAAGCAGCATAAAGTCCTTGTTCCGCTGCGGACGGATATTCTCATTCCTTTCGATAAGCAGAATTCCTATAACGTTGGTTACCTTTTCCTTCAGAAGATCTACTATGATCTTCGCCTGCCAAACATCTGTAGAAAGATTTCAAAAGAATATTCGTTTTCCTATGACCTTGATTCCATCCTTTCACGTCTTGTGTATGAGAGGATCCTCAATCCGTCTTCAAAACTCTCCTGCTATGAGCAGTCCTCCGATTTGCTCGAACCACCGGCTTTTGAACTGCATCAGATTTATCGTGCCCTGTCTGTCATTGCAAACGAATCCGATTCCATCCAGGCGGAACTGTATGAAGCAAGCCGGCGGCTGGTCAAACGGCAGACCGGAGTCCTGTACTATGACTGTACCAATTACTTTTTTGAAACGGAATGTCAGGAAGGCCTGAAACAATACGGTCCGAGCAAGGAACATCGCCCGAGCCCTATCGTCGAGATGGGACTTTTCATTGATCGAAGTGGGATCCCCCTTGCCTTTTGTATCCATCCAGGCAATACCAATGAACAGACTACTCTGATCCCATTGGAAGAACAGATCCTGAGAGATTTCTCGCTTTCAAAATTTATCGTCTGTACGGATGCTGGACTGTCTTCTGAACGCAACCGGAAATTCAACAACTTTGGCGGCCGCTGTTTCATAACAACGCAGTCCATTAAAAAGCTCAAAAAAGATTTGCGCCAATGGTGTCTGGAGCCCACCGGATGGCATCTGAAAGACAGCCTGGATACCTATGATATCAGCAGGCTCGAAGACACCGCTAAAAACCGCAGCAGGCTGTTCTACAAGCAGCTGTATGTGGAAGGAAATGACGGGAAACGTGATATTGATTTCGATCAGACTCTGATCGTGACCTATTCCCTGAAATACAGGAACTATCAACAACAGATCCGAAATCAGCAGATTTCAAGAGCGATGAAAGCAATTGATACCGAGCCGAAAAGGATTGATAAGCATAGCCAGAATGATTACCGCAGATTCATAAAGAAAACATCGATCACCGCAGATGGTGAATGCGCTGCAAATAAAATTTACGAAATTGATCAGGACGCCGTACAGGAAGAAGCCCAATATGACGGCTTCTATGCCGTCTATACGAATCTCGACGATGACCCTTCCGAAATCGCAGCAGTAAATCAAGGGCGGTGGGAAATCGAAGAATCTTTCCGGATCATGAAATCAGAATTCGAGGCCAGGCCGGTTTACCTAAAACGGGATGACAGGATCAAAGCTCACTTTACGACATGTTTTATCGCGCTTTTAATCTACCGGATTCTGGAACGCAAACTAGACAGCCAGTTCACTTGTGATGAGATTATTTCGACACTCAGAAAAATGAGGGTAACAAGCATAGGAAACGAAGGATATGTCCCATCTTACACACGTACAAGGCTTACGGATGCGTTGCATGAGTACGCCGGGTTCCGTACTGACTATGAATTGATAAAGAAACGTACCATAAAGGGTATCTGCAGACATTCAAAAGAATAAGAATCCATTACTCCCTTTTTTCAAAAAGAAAAGCCCTCAGAAACGGCATAAATACGACGTTTCTAAGGGTTTT
>JAETQH010000217.1 GCA_021770785.1 Lachnospiraceae bacterium | reverse complement strand
GTGCGCAGAGATCCTTTAACCGGAGAAAGAAAGGGACATAGAGGAATTGACTTGGCAGTACCTACCGGAACGAAGGTGTATTGTGCCTGGGATGGACGTGTACAGACTGTACGTTATAGTAAAAGCGGCTATGGATACCATGTGATGATAGATCATGGAAATGGTCTGATTACAATCTATGCACATTGTTCAAAGCTAGTGGTAAGGGAAGGACAGAAGGTAAAGGCTGGAGATGTGCTTGCGCTATCGGGCAATACCGGAAAAAGTACCGGACCTCATCTGCATTTTGAGGTTCGGTTAAATGGAGAAGCACAGAATCCGAGAAATTATCTGCCTTAGAAACAAAATGAATAGAAAAACACAAAAAGAAAGATGAGGTGTGCTGGATTGCCAAATCATGTGTTGAATATCGTCACATTGTACGGTGATGAAAAAATGATTGAGCAGCTGCGCAAAGAGCAGATGCAGGAAGGAGGTGGAGCGGGCAGCCTGGATTTTCAGAAAATCATTCCAATGCCGGAAAGCCTCAATATAGAAAGTGGTTCCAGAACAAAAACTGCCATAAAACTGTATCAGGCAGCAAATCGCTGTGGGATCGAAGAAGCTTCCTATGCAGAATGCGGAGAAAGATTGAAGGAAGTATTGCAGAATTATGACAAAAAACTGGCAGAACGAATAGGAGACTTCGATCTGGAGGGGACTTTGCGGTTTGGAAAAACTGCAGTGAATAATTTGATGCGCTATGGTGCGGCTACATGGTATGAGTGGTGTATAGAGCACTGGGGAACGAAATGGAACGGGTATGATCTGGGAGAGGGATATCCGTGTGAGAAAAACCAGCTTCGTTTTTATACAGCATGGGATGCACCACATCCTGTGCTGCAGGAACTTTCGGCATTATATCCGGATGTTGTGCTGAACCATCGGTGGGCAGATGAGGATCTGAGTCACAATCTTGGAGAAAGGAATTATCAGGCTGGGAAAGTGACCTCAGAAAAAATCCTGATTGAGGGCACCCTGGATGCATTGATGTTTGCCTGTGAATTGCATGGTTACGATATCGATGAGGTTTTGCGCGAACAGGGTATGGAAGAGGAGATAAACTTCCAGTAAACGGATGAATCGCTGAAAGGAAGGATAAAAACGGAAGATAAGATTGAAGTGCTGGTGGTGGAGCCAGGAAAACATCCTTATGTGGAAACAATAGAAAATACACTGCGGGCATTCCAGCGAGCAGTTGATGGTTATATTGAAGTGGTCAATTTGAATGACGGCAATGTGATCATTCTGAATGAAGAAGGAAAGCTAATGGGTCTGGAAGGAAATCGTGCACTGGACGGAGATATTCTTGTAGGCTCTTTTTTGATTGCCGGAACCGCTGGGGAAAATTTTGTATCACTTCCCCAGGAGAGTATAGAGTTTTATAAGGAGCAGTTCTGGGAAGTGGAGCAATACACACAGGAAGAAATTGCAGAAACCATACGGTGCGAATTCTTTCCATTTGATTTAT
>JAETQH010000216.1 GCA_021770785.1 Lachnospiraceae bacterium | reverse complement strand
ATAAATCAAATGGAAAGAATTCGCACCGTATGGTTTCTGCAATTTCTTCCTGTGTGTATTGCTCCACTTCCCAGAACTGCTCCTTATAAAACTCTATACTCTCCTGGGGAAGTGATGCAAAATTTTCCCCAGCGGTTCCGGTAATCAAAAAAGATCCTACAAGAATATCTCCGCCCAGTGCACGATTTCCTTCCAGACCCATTAGCTTTCCTTCTTCATTCAGAATGATCACATTGCTGTCATTCAGATTGACCACCTCAATATAACCGCCAACTGCTTGCTGGAACGCCCGCAGTGTATTTTCTATTGTTTCCACATAAGGATGTTTCCCTGGCTTCACCACCAGCACTTCAATCTTATCTTCCGTTTTTATCCTTCCTTTCAGCGATTCATCCGTTTACTGGAGGTTTATTTCCTCTTCCATACCCTGTTCGCGCAAAACCTCATCTATATCGTAACCATGCAATTCACAGGCAAACATCAGTGCATCCAGGGTGCCTTCGATCAGGATTTTTTCTGAGGTCACTTTCCCAGCCTGATAGTTTCTCTCTCCAAGATTGTGACTCAGATCCTCATCTGCCCACCGATGATTCAGCACAACATCCGGATATAATGCCGAAAGTTCCTGCAGCACAGGATGTGGGGCATCCCACGCTGTATAAAAACGAAGCTGGTTTTTCTCACACGGATATCCCTCTCCCAGATCATACCCGTTCCATTTCGTTCCCCAATGCTCTATACACCACTCATACCATGTAGCCGCACCATAGCGCATCAAATTATTCACTGCAGTTTTTCCAAACTGCAAAGTCCCCTCCAAATCAAAGTCTCCTATTCGTTCTGCCAGTTTTTTGTCATACTTCTGCAATACTTCCTTCAATCTTTCTCCGCATTCTGCATAGGATTCTTCTTCGATTCCGCTGCGATTTGCTGCCTGATACAATTTTATGGCAGTTTTTGTTCTGGAGCCACTTTCTATATTGAGGCTTTCCGGCATTGGAATGATTTTCTGAAAATCCAGGCTGCCCGCTCCACCTTCTTCCTGCATCTGCTCCTTACGCAGCTGCTCAATCCTTTTTTCATCACCATACAATGTGACGATATTCAACACATGATTTGGCAATCTAGCGCACCTCATCTTTCTTTTTGTGTCTTTCTATTCATTCTGTTTCTAAGGCAGATAATTTCTCGGATTCTGTGCTTCTCCATTTAACCGAACCTCAAAATGCAGATGAGGTCCGGTACTTTTTCCGGTATTGCCCGATAGCGCAAGCACGTCACCAGCCTTTACCTTCTGTCCTTCTCTCACCACTAGCTTCGAACAATGTGCATAGATTGTAATCAGACCATTCCCATGATCTATCATCACATGGTATCCATAGCCGCTTTTACTGTAACGTACAGTCTGTACACGTCCATCCCAGGCACAATACACCTTCGTTCCGGTAGGTACTGCCAAGTCAATTCCTCTATGTCCCTTTCTTTCTCCGGTTAAAGGATCTCTGCGCAC
>JAETQH010000021.1 GCA_021770785.1 Lachnospiraceae bacterium | reverse complement strand
ATGAAGGAGGCACACGCTTATGGAAAAACAGAAGAAGGTACTTTACCCGCCACGCAGGGGGCGGCGGAAGGAGGGATGCTGATGTTCACTGCAAAAGAACGCACACTTCTCACTTCACCTTACTTCCGGCTCATCCGACAGACGGATGACTTCTTTGAGGTCCAGTCCAGATGCACGAAGCACTGCTGGATCGTCCAGAAACTTTCCTATGACCGGTATCCGGTCCGCATCTACCACAAGCACACAAAGGGGACGGCGTATTACCATAAACACGGCCATGCCAACACGGTATCCTCCGCCGTCCGCCAGATCAAAAGCCACGATGTGTGGCAGCTAAACGGGAGACGCGCCATGGCATAAAGCCGGCGCGGATAGAAACACGCCTGCGGCATTTGAAAAGATGCTGCGGGCCTTTTTTTATTTCATGGGTATCCAAAACAGCCTCCAAATCTCCGTATGTTGAGGAGGCATATCCATTTGCGGCGTGCCTCCCATGAATGGACGGGGAGGGCGGCAGGCAGATATTCTTGGCCGGAGGGTGTATAAAGCCGCCCGCAAATCTCCGTATGTTGAGGAGGTGCTTGATATGACAGATGAGGATATGGGCAGGATCAGCAGTTTAAAACAGCAGGGCAAAAGTGCTGTGGCAATCGCGGAAATGCTGCACCTGCCGGCAAATACGGTAAAGTCCTACCTGCGGAGGCATCCGAAAACGGAGGATGCCCACACCTGCCCGCAATGCGGGAAGGCGGTCCCGCAGAACAAGGGCAGGAAGGAAAAGAGGTTCTGTTCAGACAGATGCCGGATGGGGTGGTGGCGTTCACACCAGTCGGAAATGAATAAAAAAGCATATTACACGCTGGTATGCCAGCAGTGCGGGAAGGAGTTTGTGAGCTATGGGAACCAGGGAAGGAAATTCTGCAGCCGGGAATGCTACGGGAAACACAGGCGGAAATCTGCCGGAGCAGTATTCGGAGGATAACCTCATCACATACCGGGTATCGCTTTCCCTGGTTGACCGGCTGGCAACGGATGGCGCGCTCACGGCGGCGGAACGGAGGAAAGCATACACAATCATAGCAAAGAGGCACGGGCTTTCTTTGGACAGTATTTTTGCCGAAAATGCTTGATATAACTGCGGTTCAGAGTGATTAATAGGGTACGCCCTAAGTGGCAGGAATTGATACAAGGAGGGATGACAACATGGGCAGGAAAGTGACGCAGGTGGCTTTCGGCGTACCGGAGCTTCCACGGGATAAGAACGTGGCCGCATACTGCCGTGTATCGTCCGGCAAAGATGCCATGCTGCATTCGCTGGAGGCGCAGGTCAGCTATTACAGCAGCCTGATCCAGAACCACAGCGGATGGGAGTACGCCGGGGTCTATGCGGACGAGGCGCGGACCGGAACGAAGGACACCAGGGAGAATTTCGTGCGCCTGCTGGCGGACTGCAGGGCGGGGAAGATCGACATGGTGCTGACCAAATCAATCTCACGCTTTGCCAGGAACACGGTGACGCTGCTGGAAACGGTGCGGGAACTGAAAGGGATCGGCGTGGATGTCTATTTTGAGGAGCAGAATATTCATTCGCTGAGTACGGACGGGGAGCTGATGCTGACGGTGCTTGCTTCCTATGCGCAGGAGGAGAGCCGGTCGGCGAGCGAGAACCAGAAGTGGCGCATCAGAAAGAATTTCGAGGAAGGGAAGCCGTGGGACAGCACCATGCTCGGATACCGCAACGTGAACGGACGGTTTGAGATCGTGCCGGAAGAGGCGGAGACCGTGCGGATGATATTTGACTGGTACCTGGAGGGGATGGGTGCGACGGCTATCCGGAACCGACTGAACGCTATGGGCGTCAGGACGAGGCTTGGGAACAAGTGGAGCAGGAGCCCCATCTTAAAGCTGCTCCGAAATTATGCATATACCGGTAACCTCCTCCTGCAGAGGACTTACCGGGAAAACCACATCACAAAAAAGTGCATCATTAACCATGGCGAGAAGCCAATGTACCACGCAGAAAATACCCATGACGCGATCATTGACATGGACACATTCAACAAGGTGCAGGAGGAAATCAGACGCAGGGCGGAGCATTTCAAACATAAGGAAGGGCAGAAAACGCCGACATACCCCTTTTCCGGCCTGGTGCGGTGCGGCCGCTGCGGGAAGAATTACATCCGGTCGGGCGCACCTGCATACCGGACCTGGACCTGCAGGACACGGAAAAAAGAGGGGCTGAAAAACTGCGGCGCGGACATCATCCCGGAAGAGGAGCTTTTCCGGCTGACTGCCGAGGTGCTTGGCGGCGAGGTGACGGAGGATACCGTCAGGGATAAGATAACGGCTATCCGGGCGGAGGAAAACCGCACCCTGGTATTCCGCTTGAAGAATGGGAAAGAAACCGTTAAACAGTGGCAGGAGCATGAGGTGGCGCATATCTGCACGGAGGAGCAGAAGCGGCAGATCAGCCTGAAAAACTCCGGCAGGAAGCGGACGGAGGAGCAGCGCAGGCAGCAGAGCGAAAGGATGAAGGAATACTGGAAGAGCCACACGTTCACGGAAGAGCAGCGCAGGAGGATGAGCGAAAAGAAAAAGGAATACTGGAACGACCGGGAGGCTTCGGATGCCCACAGGCAGGGTGGTTTTTACTTTCCGCAATGGTGCGGAAGTCAGCACGGAGATTTAAAGCCGGAAGCAGCCGGGGTATCGGGTTTGTGCCAGATGTCTCCGGCCACTTTTTCTGTGCGTGGAAATAGGGCATTACTGTGTATGGAAATTTGTGAAGAATTGAGGTATAATTTTGATGTTGGAGAGGCTTACGAATTGAGATGACAAATTTTTGATCGAGATTTAGGAAAGGTAGAAAATTTTGATTGGATGTTATTTTACAAATTTAGAAAATATTGCAATATGTGAATTAAGAAAAACGCAAAAAAGTATTAAGGCAGCAGTAGCATGGATTAATTTTAATCACTACGGCTGTGTTTTAGAAGAACTGCTTAATCGAGGTGTGAAAATAAAGATCCTGCTAAATAATGATGGCATCAATCAACGCTATATAAATCATATACAGTATTTAAATAGAAAAGGCGCTGATATAAGGTTAGTCAGCTTTGTTGGGATTATGCATCATAAATTTTGTATTATAGATAAACATATATGTATGTTTGGTTCCTTTAACTGGACTCATAATGCTAACATTAGAAACATCGAGGATTTGAATATTTGTGACGAAGTTGAATTTGTTAATAATTATCTGCTTGAATTCAAGGCACTATGGAATTTGAGTAAGGAAGATATTCAGCTGCTTACACACCCTTCATGTTGTAGTATATGTGGGAGACCAATTATAAATATTTTGTTTATGGAACCGGAAGGAGATTATCAAACAAAAATTGATGTATTGCAACAATGTAGTTGTGAGCAAAAACTTGTTTATACAGATTATTATGATGCCAGTGTATATAATAATTATTTAGCAACTATTCACCAATTTGAAGATGATATTCTTGCAGTATATCAAAGTGGCGATGAAGTTACATATCAACAAATAGTAGCACAACAGGATTTTGTGGTTGCAAATTATTTATCACTTGTTAGAACTAATAGAATGGGGATGCCAATTATTCATGCTGTTGGAGTTAAATCATGGAAATGGTTCGATAAACATGACGGTGAGTTTATTTATAAAATTATTTGGAAAGAACGAGGAACCAGCTCATATATTGAGGATGAATATGAAATTATGTGATGGACAAATAGAATAATTTCGGTTAACAGAGTTGATTGTAAAAACACAGTAATCCCTTGGGTGCAAAAAATAACGATAGCCACTCTGAAAAACAGGCTATCGTTAAATTTTACACTCTCAAATATCGAAAGTGCGGCAATTCCAATTCAAAAAACGATAGCCGCCCATGCATGGGTGCATCTGCTATTCTGAAAAGTGTTGATTTTACTGCATTTGAGATAAATGTGTAAACGATAGCACCCAAGAAAAAATTGTATCAATCTGGACACGCAATATGGTGTGAGAGGTCGGCTAATCAACTAATGGTTAGCCTCCTACTCGATTGCGCCTGACGGCGCATATTTCCAACGGGTGCAAATCCCGAATCCGACCGGTAGTGGGAAGGATATAGCCGAAGGCAAGGGTGTCCGTCGGGAGGTGGAATCTTCACCGGAACGGAGAGTTTTTCTGTTACATATCTGCCCTACAGTCTTGTGGTTACGGATATTTGCTCTGTCAAAATCGCGGAAGAAGAGAGGGACAGTTTCGGATTGCCGGCATAAGAAAACGTTATACAAGTCTTTGAGATTGTCTGTTTTCATTCGGCCGAAAATGATGTATAATAAAAAAAATTGTGTGAATTTTTATGAAACCAAGGAGCAACTGAGGATGAAAAATATATGGAGTATTTTCACAGGTGATGTAAAACGGTTAATCAAAAATCCCTTTGCGCTGATGATAGCCATAGGTCTTTGTATCATACCATCTCTGTATGCCTGGTTTAATATCTATGCAAACTGGGATCCCTATGCGAATACATCAAATATTAAGATTGCTGCCGTATCGGAGGATAAGGGCTACACCATGCAGGACGGCACTACGGAAAATATGGGAGATCAGGTGTTAGATCAGTTAAAGGAAAACACTTCCATCGGCTGGGTGTTTTTAGATGACAGGCAGGCGGCAGTTGACGGGGTATACAGCGGGGAATATTATGCTGCCGTTGTGATTTCCGAAGATTTTACATACAGCATGTACAATTTTTTCAGGGAGGATTTTAAAAGCCCCTCCATCATCTATTATGAAAATGAAAAGAAAAATGCCATTGCCATAAAGATTACAGACACGGCAGTTTCCACCTTAAAGCAGAGCATTAACGAAACCTTTATTGAGGTGGTGGCAAGCAGCATTTTTACGGAGACAAACAGCCTTTCGGAGGAAATGGAGAATGGGGATAAAGTTGCCGCATTTCAGGAAAAACTAGAAAAGCTCAACGAAAACCTCATTTCCTATAATAAGATGATTGATACCTTTATTGAGGGCAACGAGGCGCTGAGCCAGTCTGTTGCGGAGGCAAAGGGCAGTATTCCGAGTTTGAGCAAGGATATCGAAAACGGGGAGAAGAGTTTTTCTGATACGAAAAACAGCCTGACAGAGACCCAGACTACACTGGCTTCTTTCAGCCAGAATGTACAGCAGACCATGGATCAGATAAAAAATTCCATCGATCAGATTAACCGTGACATCAGCGGAACCAGCTTAGCGGAGGATGCCCAGAAGACGGCGGACAGCTTGGGACAGACGGCGGCAGATACCGCAATACTCCAGGGACAGCTGGTGGATTTACAGAGCCACTTAAAAACCATGGCATTAGAGGGCAGCCTTTCCGAGGAAGAGAAAAAGATAATCAGCGATATTTTAAATAGTATTGATTCCATGAACGGGGGAGCTTCTGATATCCAGACTGCCATCAACAGTATTAACCAGACCCTTGCAGGATCGGGCAGCCAGGTGGCAGCGGGAGTAGATGTTTCCGGCAGCCAGGTAGCGGATACAGTCAATAATTCTATTGGAAATATGACCCAGCTGCTTTCCATGTGCAGTGAGTCAGTGGCAAATATAGAACAGGTTTATGTGAACAGCTTAGTGCCGCAGATGACAAGCGTCATCGACAGCATGGAGCAGATGCTAGACAATGTTTCCACCCTGCTTTCCAATCTGAACAATACGATGGGAAATGTTGGCACGATATTTTCCGGCATTGAAATGACGGTTACGGAAACCAGCGACAGTTTAGAGCAGGTACAGACAGTGCTGCAGGAGGTCAGCGGAAAGCTGACGGAGTTGTTGGAAAAGCTGGATTCTGTCAGTGAGGACGAGAAGGTTATGGCGCTGCTCACCTTTTTAAAGGGCGACCCGGAGGCTTACGGCGAGTTTTTCTCGGAGCCTGTGAAAGTGACTACGGAGGCGGTATACCCCATCGAAAACTATGGTTCTGCCATGACGCCTTTCTATACGATTCTTGCCATCTGGGTAGGAGGAACGGTGTTAGTGGCGCTGATTAAGGTAAAAGCAGAACCCAGGGGACTAGAACATGTAAAATCCTATCATCTGTATTTCGGCAGATATCTGTTGTTTTTTGTAATGGGACAGGTTCAGGCTGCCGTTATTGTGCTGGGCGATATTTATCTGCTGGGCTGCCAGATACTTCATCCGGGATTGTTCTGGCTTGTGGCTTCTCTGGCAAGCTTTACTTTTACGGTGTTTATCTACTCCCTTGCCCTTGCTTTTGGAGATATCGGAAAAGCATTGGCGGTGGTGATAATGGTCATTCAGATTGCAGGCTCAGGGGGAACTTTCCCTATCGAGCTTCTGCCAGAGATTTACCGCAATATTTATATTTTCTTCCCGTTCCCTTATGCCATCAACGCTATGCGTGAAACCATCGGTGGAATGTACGGCGACTTCTATGTAAAGAATTTGGCACAGCTGCTGATATTTGCGGTGGTGGGACTGCTGATAGGACTGGTGATAAGGCTTCCGTTTATTAAAATCAGCCATTTCATGGAGGAAAGAATGGAAGATACGAAAATGATGTAGCTTGTCGGGAGGACAGATATGGAAGAGAAAAATAGATACGAAGAAATGTATGAAAAGCTGGTGCTTTACGAGCAGAAAATGCACGAGAGCAACCAGAAAAAAATAAAAATCGGCTTGAGATGTATCTGGATTATTCCTCTGATTTTTCTGTTTTTGCTGTTCTGGACAGAAAGCAACAAGGTGGTGTTCCTGATTCTGTGGATTGCCTCTCTGTTTGGAATTGCGGTATATCTGATTCTGGTAGAATATTCCGACTATAACCTACAGGAAAAATTAAGCGAAATCACCGACGAAGAGCGGGAGCCGGAGGCTCTGCTGGGACAGGAGATAGACGGAATGGAGAAAAATTTAAAAAACGTGATCCGGAAAATTGATGATACGTTAAACGCGGAAAACGACACAGAGGAAGAGGCGGAGGAAAAAGAAAATGCGTAATATATTTAAAATTTTTATCTCCGACGCAAAACGGATTTTAAAAAATGTGGTGGCAGTGGTGGTGATTATGGGACTGAGCGTTATCCCTTCCCTGTATGCCTGGTTTAATATTTTTTCAAACTGGGACCCCTACGGTCCCTCCGCAACCTCAAATTTAAAGGTGGCGGTGGTATCGGCAGATCAGGGCGCCGAGGTGGCGGGGCTTTCCGTCAATATCGGTGCAACCGTGGTGGACACCTTAAAATCCAACGATACCATCGGCTGGGTATTCACCGATACGGTGGATGAGGCGGTAGACGGAGTTTATGATAATTCCTACTATGCGGCGCTGGTGATACCGGAGGAATTTACCGAGGAAATGATTAGCTTCCTGGGTGGTGAGATTGAGAATCCGGACATTATCTATTATGAAAACGAAAAGAAGAATGCCATTGCGCCTAAAATTACCGGAAAGGCAAAGACCACCGTGCAGGAGCAGGTAAACGCGGCTTTTGTCAGCACCCTGGCAGAGACTTTGATGAAGGTGGGCGGAGCAGTGTCCGGGGCTGATATAGAGGGCGGCACCATAGGTGATGCGGTATTGGAACGGTTAAACGGGCTCAGCGGGGATTTGCGCAGCTACATCAGTATTTTAAATTCTTTTGTGAGCATTATGGGCTCCGCTCAGAGCATTGTGGAAACCAGTCAGGTAATGCTGCCGGGGTTAGACAGCATGGTGACAACGGGACAGGATACTGTCAACAGCATGGAAGGGCTTTTGACGGCAGGGGATGCCACGGCGGATTCTGTGACCCAGATGGTAAACTACAGTCTGGATATGGTAAACAATACCTTAGACAGCGTTTCTACCGTAATCGGAAATGACATGAATACGCTGAAAAATTATCAGGACGCCGTGGGAAAAGGGCTTCTCAGTTCAAAATCCATTATGCCTTATTTACGGCAGATGTTTGACAACTCTGTTTCTGGCTGGGAGGGTACGGCAGATGATGAAACCCAGATAAAGATACAGAGTATCAGGGAGCAGCTCTATGCCATTGAAGTGGAGTTGGAGGGGCTGACGGAAAACGGAACGGCAACCGCTGAGGATATAGGTACTTTGGAAAACCAGATTATGGGACAGATTGATGTCTGCAAGCAGTCGGTGAACAGCTTGAAGGATTATTATACTTATACGGTACAACCCAGCCTGAATGATACCATGAATGCCATGCATAATTCCATGGTGACCACCACTGCAATTTTAAACGGGATCAATGCGGACTTCAGCGATGTGGGATATGTGCTCCGAGACTACCGGAAAACTCTAGAGGGAGGAAAAAGCAGCCTCTCCGAGTCCTTGTCCATGGCGCAGGAGCTGCAGAACGGTCTGGCGGATGTGATAGCGGATTTTGTGGAGCTGCGGCAGGATGAACAGTATCAGGAGATTATGAAGATTATTGAGACAGACCCCGCATTGTTAGGCAGCTTCATTTCTTCCCCGGTAAACTTAGATACGGTGGGAATTTACGAGATAGAAAGTTACGGCTCGGCGATGGCTCCTTTCTATACCATTCTTGCCCTGTGGGTGGGAGCCTTGATTTTAGTAGCGATTATCCATGTGAAGGTAGAGCCGGTGGAGGGCATAGAGGAAATAAAGCCCTATCAGGCATATTTCGGCAGATACATCACCTTTTTCCTTGTGGGGCAGGTGCAGACGCTGATTACCGTTTTGGGAGACTTATACTATATTCATATTCAGTGCCATAACCCGTTTCTGTTCTGGCTGGCGGCAGCGGCAAGCAGTTTTGTGTTTACGCTGTTTATCTATTCCCTGACGGTAGCCTTTGGAAATGTGGGGGAGGCGCTTGCCATTGTGGTAATGGTAATTCAGGTAGCGGGAGCCGGAGGAACCTTTCCGATACAGACCCTGCCGGAAATTTATCAGATGGTTTACAAATATCTGCCCTTCCCTTATGGAATGAACGCCATGAGGGAGACCATCGGCGGAATTTACCAGTTAGATTACTGGAAAAATATTGGCGCCCTTGGCATTTACGTGGTGATTTCCTTAGTTATCGGACTTGTGGTGGCAATTCCTTTCCGTAAGCTGATGCACATGATAGAAAAGAGCAAGGAAAATACGGGCATTATGATATAATGAACGCAAAAGCAGCGTTCCTATACAAGTTTCTGCGAAACTTGAGATGCGCAGTAATTCTGGTATGACGAGGGGAGGAAGCATATGCAGTTAGTACGGATGGTGCTGCTTTTGACCGGGCTTTTGATGTTGGCAGCCCCCGGGGCATGTACCAGAAAAGAGATGAGGGGAAACGCCGAGGCGGAAAAGCACACCAGGACCATGGGCGGCTGGCTGGCGGCAGCGGCGGTTATCTGGCTAGTGACAGAGAGACTTTTTTCCTAGAAAAAGATATTTTGATAACGAAAACATATTTACAGATTTCCCATAATAAGGTAGAATAGGTTCTGTTATTAAAAAATGGAGGAATAATGTTATGTTTTGTAGAAATTGCGGAGAGCAATATGTGACAGATGAGGCTGTCATGTGTGTAAAATGCGGGGCACAGAAGGGAAGCGGAAATAATTTCTGCCCGAACTGCGGTCAGACCACACCGCCGAACAGCCAGGTATGCTTAAATTGTGGAGTTTCCTTAGCAGCTTATGGACCGAAGGGAGATAAATCCAAAATAGCAGCGGGATTATTGGGAATCTTTTTAGGCTGCTTTGGCGTACATAATTTTTATCTCGGCTATACCGGAAAGGCAGTGGCGCAGTTAGTGATCACTCTTGTCAGCTGTTTTATTCTTTCTCCGGTTTCCGCAACCTGGGGACTGATTGAAGGTATTTTGATTCTCTGCGGAAAGATTGACCGTGATGCAAAGGGAATGATGCTTTCAGATTAGTCTGTCGTGTATCGTGTTTATGGTGTTGGCAGTAGGCGGAAAAGCAGTGTCTCTTTAGGCGCAGACCATTTTTAAGATTAAAAAATAATGATTTTGGAATGACCGTCATAAAAAGTGGCGGTCATTTTTTAGAGTGTTATTTTTCATTTGTTTATTGACAAAATGGATTGATGTGGTATCATAGCTTTAGTGTGATGTGTGTTTAAAGTAAGAAACTTATTGAGGAATCTTTTATGAGAAAACAGGTATTATCTCTGCTTGTAGAGAACAATCCGGGTGTGACGAGCCACATTTCCGGTCTGTTCAGCCGGAGAGGCTACAATATCGACAGCTTTTCTTCCGGTGTGACTGCCGACCCGCGGTACACGAGGATTACCATTGTCACCAGCGGTGACGAGCAGATTTTAGAGCAGATTGAGAAGCAGTTAGCCAAACTGGAAGATGTGGTGGATATCAAACAGTTAGAAACCGGTTCTTCTGTGACAAGAGAGTTGATTTTAGTTAAGATTAAGGCAAAAGACACAGAGCGTCAGCCTATTCTTAATGTATCAGAGATTTTCCATGGCAAGGTGGTGGATGTTACCCATGATTCCATGGTAATCGAATTGACCGGGCACCAGGAGAAATTAGACGCATTTCTTGATTTACTATCAGGATATGAAATTTTAGAACTGGCACGCACCGGAATTACCGGATTGTCCCGCGGTATCTCAGATGTCGTGATAATTGACGAGGAGGGCGTGGTACGTTCATTATAAGCCGGAGTTTCAGACAAAAGAAATTAAAAATTGGAGGAAAATAAATTATGTCAGCAAAAATATTTTATCAGGAAGACTGTAACCTTTCATTATTAGAGGGAAAGACCATTGCCATCATCGGATACGGCAGCCAGGGTCATGCACATGCGTTAAACTTAAAGGAGTCCGGATGCAATGTCATCATCGGTCTTTATGAGGGAAGCAAATCCTGGGACAAAGCAGTAAAACAGGGCTTTGAAGTATTTACCGCAGCAGAAGCAGCAAAGAAAGCAGATATCATCATGATCTTAATCAATGATGAGAAACAGGCAGACCTTTACAAAAACGATATTGAGCCAAACCTTGAGGCCGGAAATATGTTAATGTTCGCACACGGCTTCAACATTCATTTCGGATGTATCGTACCTCCGAAGGATGTAGATGTTACCATGATTGCACCAAAAGGACCGGGACATACCGTTCGTTCTGAGTATCAGGCTGGAAAAGGTGTTCCCTGCTTAATCGCTGTTGAGCAGGACGCTA
Organism: Lachnospiraceae bacterium; assembly: GCA_021770785.1. GTDB lineage: Bacteria > Bacillota > Clostridia > Lachnospirales > Lachnospiraceae > Roseburia. Next base: position 57,216 of record JAETQH010000021.1, on the reverse strand, counting down.
CCGGAAAAGCACAGGATTTAGCACTGGCATATGCACTTGGTATCGGCGGAGCAAGAGCAGGTGTCCTCGAGACTACTTTCCGTACCGAGACCGAGACAGACCTCTTCGGTGAGCAGGCAGTTCTCTGCGGTGGTGTTTGTGCATTAATGCAGGCAGGCTTCGAGACCTTAGTAGAAGCAGGCTATGATCCAAGAAACGCATACTTCGAGTGTATCCATGAGATGAAATTAATCGTAGACTTAATCTATCAGTCCGGTTTTGCAGGAATGAGATATTCTATCTCCAACACAGCAGAATACGGTGATTACATCACAGGATCGAAGATTATCACAGAGGACACTAAGAAAGCCATGAAGAAAATCTTATCCGATATTCAGGACGGTTCTTTCGCAAAAGAGTTCTTATTAGATATGTCTCCTGCAGGAAAACAGGTACACTTTAAAGCTATGAGAAAATTAGCTTCTGAGCACCCGTCAGAGAAGGTTGGAGAGGAAATCCGTAAGCTCTACAGCTGGAATAACGAAGAGGATAAATTCATTAACAACTAATTTCTTACATAAGGAAATAAGCGAAGCCACTGCAAAATATGTTTGCAGTGGCTTTTTGGGTTCATAAAACTGCAATAAAGTTCATGAATTTGTAATATTTTGTTGAAAAAATCAGGTTTTCCGATTATGATAGAAATAGAAATTTAATAACAGGATAGTCTTAAGACTAGGGAGCTCAGGGAGGTATTTTTATTATGGTTGGAAACGTAATTGTGGGGCAGTCAGGCGGACCGACAGCGGTGATTAATTCAAGTCTTGCGGGGGTATACAAGACGGCAAAGGACTTAGGAGCCGGCAAGGTATATGGAATGCGTTACGGCATTCAGGGCTTTAGAGAGTTTCCGAGGACCCCTATATCTGTACCACAGACCTCTATGATGTTCATAAAATCGCAAATATCGAGAAAAAAGTGCCCCTTGAGTGGATTACAAATGACGGCACCTATGTAAGCCAGAAGCTGGTGAATTACATTAAGCCTCTGATTCAGGCGGAACTGACGCCTATCATGATAACAGGACAGCCGCGCCATCTTGTGATTGATATGGAAGCGTAGAACCGGAAAATTGAGGTTGACAAATGCGATTGATGTGTTAAAATGAATCATGTTGAAAAACACCGATTTTCATGTAATTGATTTGAGACAGACGTTGAAAAGGAGTATTAAGAACGGATACGTTGCAGAGAACTGTCGGCAGGTGAAAGACAGTACGGAGAAGTTCCCAACTCGCCTTGGAGTCCTTTGATTGAAACATGGAAGCATCCTTGTGGAAAGAGTGTGCCAAAGTGTAAGTAGGTCGGAGCGTGTCATTCGCGTTAAGAATCAGGAGTGCGTATTTTTAATACGAAACAGAGTGGTACCACGGAGTATACCGGCTTCGTCTCTTATATGGAGACGGAGCCTTTTATATGCACAACCCCATGCAGAGGAAGTATGCCGCTGAGGCGGCGCATGGGGCGCGCGGCGAGTAGGGAAAAAGTATTTCCTACTCGATTGCACAGGCTCGTGCAACGGTAAAATACCATATCAAAAATGTAAGAGGAGAAAAACAAAATGGCAGAACTTTACAACCACAAAGTGGTGGAGAAAAAATGGCAGAAATATTGGGAAGAACATGAAACTTTTAAGACGGATATCTGGGATTTTGACAAACCAAAATATTATGCACTGGATATGTTCCCTTATCCTTCCGGAGTAGGCCTTCATGCCGGACATCCGGAAGGGTATACGGCTACGGATATTATGTCAAGAATGAAGCGTATGCAGGGATATAATGTTCTTCATCCAATGGGATATGATTCTTTCGGTCTTCCTGCAGAACAGTACGCGGTGTCCACTGGAAATCATCCCGCAGGATTTACACAGGAAAACATCAAGACTTTCTCACAGCAGTTGAAAGAACTGGGATTTGACTATGACTGGTCGAGAATGATTGCAACCTCTGATCCGAGCTTTTACAAATGGACACAGTGGATTTTTAAACAGTTATACGAAGCGGGTTATGCCAAGTATATTGACATGCCGGTAAACTGGTGTGAAGAATTAGGAACTGTGCTTTCTAATGATGAGGTGATTGACGGAAAATCGGAGCGCGGCGGCTATCCGGTTATCAGAAAGAACATGAAACAGTGGGTGATTGACCAGCCGGCATTTGCAGAGAAATTGTTAGAGGGACTGGATGAGATTGACTGGCCCTCCTCCACAAAGGAGATACAGAGAAACTGGATAGGCAAAAGTACCGGTGTTGAAGTTGATTTCCAGATTGTAGGAGGCGGAAAGTTTTCTATTTTTACCACCTGTATTGAGACGATTTACGGTATCACTTTTATGGTGCTTGCTCCAGACGGAGAGATTGTAAAGGGACTTTTAGACCGTGTTGAAAACAGGGAAGAAGTGCAGGCATATATTGATGAGACGAACAAAAAAAATGATTTAGACCGCACGGAGTTAAACAAAACCAAATCCGGCTGTATGCTGAAAGGCCTTTATGCGGTTAATCCGGTAAACGGTAAGGAAGTGCCCCTTTTTATTGGTGATTTTGTACTTGCAAGCTACGGAACCGGAGCAGTTATGGCGGTTCCGAGCCATGACCAGCGTGATTTTGAATATGCCGTTGCACATCATATTGATATGATTCAGGTGATTGACGGGGCGGATGTTTCTTCCCACGCATTTGAGAAACAGGATTATCTTGGAAAAGGGTGCAGATTAATCAATTCAGAAGAGTTTTCCGGACTTACTGTGGAGGAAGCAAAAGAAGCAATTACAGTAAAGCTTGAAAAAATGAATGTAGCCCGTAGAAAAGTGAATTATCATTTCAGGGAGTGGATTTTTGCACGCCAGAGATATTGGGGAGAGCCGGTTCCCTGCGTTTACAAAGAAAATGGAGAGATTTATTTTCTTCCGGACGAGGAACTTCCCTTGATTCTACCGGAGCTTGAAGACTATAAGGGGAAAAACGGGAAAGCGCCTCTGGAAAATGCGGTAGAATGGAAACAATATGATTGCAACGGAGTGAAGGGAGTTCGTGAGACTTCTACGATGCCGGGTTCTGCCGGTTCTTCCTGGTATTATATGAGATATATTGACCCGGATAATGAGGAAGAATTTGCCAATCAGGAATTGTTAAAGCACTGGCTTCCAGTAGATTTATATGTGGGTGGCCCGGAGCATGCAGTGGGACATCTGATATATTCCCGTATCTGGAACCGTTTCCTTTATGATAAGGGACTTTCACCGGTAAAGGAGCCGTTTAAGAAACTGGTTCATCAGGGAATGATTTTAGGAGAAAACGGAATTAAAATGGGAAAGCGTTTCCCTGAATTTGTAGTGAATCCCAGTGATATCGTAAAAGAATACGGTGCAGATACACTTCGTCTCTATGAAATGTTTATGGGACCGCTGGAGGTATCAAAGCCTTGGAATGCCAATGGTGTCCAGGGAGCCAGAAAATTTATCACAAGAGTATGGACCTTCTTTACGAATCAGGATAACATTACAGAAGAAGATGATGGCCGTCTCACAAAAGTATATCATCAGACCGTGAAGAAAGTGACCAATGATTTTGAAGAGCTTGGATACAATACAGCTATCAGTCAGATGATGATTTTTGTAAATGAAGTATACAAGGCAGGAAAATGTCCGAGAGCTTATGCGGAAGGGCTGATTAAAATGTTTTCCTGCATCTGCCCGCATGTCGGAGAGGAAATCTGGGAACATTTAGGGCATAATGATACCATTGCTTTTGAAAAATGGCCGGAATATGATGAGGCAAAAACGGTAGAGAATATCGTTGAAATCGCCGTACAGATTAATGGAAAAACGAAAGGAACATTGGCAATCGGAAAAGAAGATGCAAAGGATGATGTTATTGCAAAAGCAAAAGAGGTTATTGCAGATAAGCTCACCAGAAACATTGTAAAAGAAATCTACGTTCCGGGAAGAATTGTCAATATTGTAATGAAATAAGATGGAAAAAGGGACAAAATTATTAGAGGGTCCCATCTGGAAGGGGATTGTATCGTTTGCAATCCCTCTCTTCTTGGGAAATTTATTTCAACAGTTATATAACACCGCAGACTCCTTGATTGTGGGCAATTTTTTGGGGAGCGACGCCCTTGCGGCAGTCAGTTCTTCCGGCAGCCTGATTTTTTTGATGGTGGGTTTCTTCAACGGAATCGCCATGGGTGCAGGTGTGGTGATTTCAAAATATTTTGGGGCGCGAGATTATGCGAACCTGAAAAAAGCCGTCCACACCGATGTGGCATTCGGCCTGGTGGCGGGGATACTTTTAACCATCATTGGTATTTTTTTAGCCCCACAGATTTTAGTACTGATGGGGACGCCGGAGAGCGTGCTGCCCAATTCCGTGGTGTATTTTCGGGTATATTTTTCCGGTTCCCTTGCCTTTGTCATGTACAACATTGTGATGGGAATTTTACAGGCGGTGGGAGACAGCAAACACCCGCTGTACTACCTGATATTTTCCTCCGTCATTAATATTGTGCTGGATTTGCTTTTAGTGGGCGGCTTTCACTTCGGCGTGGGGGCGGCAGCCCTTGCCACAGCCATCTCCCAGGCGGCAAGCGCATTACTTTGTTTCGTCCGTCTGATGAAAACGAAGGATGTCTATCAGGTACAGGTAAAAAATATCCGCTTTCATCCGGGCATGCTGCGTCAGATTATCGGCTTAGGTCTGCCTTCGGGAATGCAGAACTCCATCATTTCCTTTGCCAACATCATCGTGCAGACCAACATCAATAAATTCGGTGTGATGGCAGTGGCAGCCTGCGGTGTCTATGCCAAAATAGAGGGCTTTGCCTTCCTTCCGATTACCTGCTTTGCCATGTCCCTGACCACCTTTATCGGTCAGAACTTAGGGGCAAGACAGTACGACAGGGCGAAAAAAGGCGCATACTTCGGAATTTTCTGCTCCGTCACCTTAGCTGAGCTGGTGGGAGTTATCGTATACTTCACAATACCATACTTAGCCGCAGCCTTCGACAATACGGCAGAAGTGATAGCAATTGCTGACAGGCAGGCACATGTAGAGGCATTATTTTACTGCTTTCTCGCTTTTTCCCACTGTATCGCAGGAATTATGCGGGGCGCCGGAAAATCCACCGTTCCCATGTTCGTCATGCTGGCCTCATGGTGCATTATCCGTATCACTTATATCACAGTGACCGTACATTTTATCCCCAAAATCCAGGTGATTTTCTGGGCCTACCCCCTGACCTGGTCCATCAGTTCTGTGATTTTCCTAATCTATTTCCTGAAAGCCGACTGGCTTCATACCTTTGAGCGGCAAAGAAAATAAAAAAACATCAAAACCTTTGTTCATTGCAGAACAACCAGAGAAGTAGAAGTGCCTTTCTATGAAATTAACACAGAAACAAACACAGACCCGCAAACCTCTTGGAGTAACCGCCAGAGAACGAAATAGATCCATAAGTTTTTTGTAATAATCAGCCCGTGAGACAAAGGGGTTCAGGCAGACCATTTGAACCACGTCGGTGCTTAGCGAGGTACGAGCTTAGCATCCGCTACGTGGTTCACTGAGCGAGAGCGTGTCTGCATGAACCCCTTTGTCTCACGGGCATCCCTATTTCAAAATCTACCCCCTATAACTCTTATAAAACTCAATAAACTCCCCCGCCGATTTCGCCATCCCTCCATTCGTTTTATAAGCAAACCCGACTTCCCTCTTATGGATGGGAATCCCCAGCGGAATCTCCACCAGCGCTCCCGCTGCCAAATCCTCCGCCACAAAACTCTTAATGACACATGCCACCCCCACGCCGATTCTTGCAAAATCAATCAGCAAATCCATATTGGAAATATCAATGGAATCCTTAATTACAATCTGGTTTTCCTGCAGATAATCATCAATATACTGCCTCGTCATATTATTTTTATCCAGCAGCATTAACGTAGAACTGGAAAGAATCTGATTTTTCTGTATCCCTCTGGCGCGGAGGTTCCGAATGTAATCTTTGGTAGCGACAAACACATCCTCAATTTCTTCTAAGAAATCAAAATGAATATTTTTCAGATTATCCGATTTACCAATCAACCCGATATCAATCTTGTTATCCTCTAACAGCCGCAGCGTCTCATTGGTAGACTGACAGGTGATGGAGATGGAAATATGGGGGTTTCTCCGGATAAACTCCTTTAAATAGGGTAGAAGCATATATTTGCAGAGGGTGGCGCTGACGCCGATTTTTAAATGTCCCACCCCAAGCTCGATGGAACGGCGCAGCTTTTCCTCCCCCAAAGCCAGGGTTTCAAAGGCATTGCTGACGTGGTCGTAGAGCAGTTTTCCCTCGTCGGTGAGAACCACGCCCCGGGAGCTTCGGGAGAACAGCCTACAGCCCACGCTTTCCTCTAACTTCTGGATAGATTTACTGATGGCAGGCTGGCTGATATAAAGCTCCTTTGCCGCTTTAGAAATATTCCCCGTATTGGCAACGGTATAAAAAATCCGGTAAGAAGATAAATTCTGGTTCATTTTTTCCTCCTGTGCCTAGTGATGCGCCGCAGGATGCAGCCATATAGAAGTAACGATTTTTTTTAGTATAACATGATTGGTAGTTATGGTAAATATATTTATTATGTATTTTGATTATATTAAGTTCTGTGATAAAATGATATACAGATAGAGCGGAGGAAAAAGCCAAAGCTCATCCAACACACACACACTATATGACGCCGGAGGTTTCCGGTATTTTAAAAGAAATTAGGAGGACATGACACATGGGGATGACAATGACGCAGAAAATCCTTGCGGCACATGCAGGGCTTCCGTCCGTCAGTGCCGGACAGCTCATTGAGGCAGATTTGGATTTGGTGCTTGGAAATGATATTACCTCACCGGTTGCCATTCATGAGATGGATAAAATGAAGGTGGACGGTGTATTTGATAAGGATAAGATTGCCTTGGTACTCGACCATTTTGTGCCCAACAAAGATATCAAATCTGCGCAGCATTGTAAATGCGTCAGAGAGTTTGCATGCAGGCACGATATTACCAATTATTTTGACGTGGGAGAGATGGGCATTGAACATGCGCTGCTGCCGGAGAAAGGCCTCACCGTAGCGGGAGACGTGATTATCGGAGCGGATTCCCATACCTGTACCTACGGTGCGTTGGGCGCATTTTCCACCGGAGTGGGAAGTACGGATATGGCTGCCGGAATGGCCACAGGAAAAGCATGGTTTAAGGTTCCTTCCGCTATCAAATTCAATTTAACCGGAAAACCGGCAAAATGGATCAGCGGAAAGGATATTATCTTACATATCATCGGAATGATTGGTGTGGACGGAGCACTTTACAAATCCATGGAGTTTGTAGGGGACGGTATTCAGTATCTTACCATGGATGACCGTTTTACCATTGCCAACATGGCGATTGAAGCGGGCGGAAAAAATGGTATTTTCCCTGTGGATGACCTTGCAAAGAAATATATGGAAGAGCATTCCAAACGTCCGTATGTGGTTTATGAAGCAGACGAGGACGCAGAGTATGAAGAGGAGTATACCATTGATCTTAGCGCTTTAAAACCGACGGTGGCATTCCCTCATTTGCCGGAGAATACAAAAACCATCGATGAGGTGGGCGATTTAAAGATTGACCAGGTAGTAATCGGTTCCTGTACCAACGGAAGAATGGATGATTTGCGGATTGCAGCGTCTATTTTAAAAGGCAGGAAGGTGGCAAAGGGACTGCGTGTGATTGTAATACCGGCTACTCAGAAGATTTATTTAGATGCCATGGAAGAGGGGCTGTTAAAAATCTTTATCGAGGCAGGGGCAGTGGTAAGTACACCGACCTGTGGACCGTGCCTTGGCGGATATATGGGTATCCTTGCGGAACATGAGCGCTGCGTATCCACCACGAACCGTAACTTTGTAGGAAGAATGGGACACGTAGAGTCTGAGATTTATCTTGCAAGTCCGGCAGTTGCAGCAGCCAGCGCAATTACAGGAAAATTGTCAGGGCCGGAGGAAGTGGTTTCCTAGAAAACCCGGCGGATTGAATTTGCAGGAAAAGTTGCAGAATGCAATTTCCTATTATGAAAAAAGGAGAAAAAACATGAAAGCAGCAAAAGGTCATGTGTTCAAATATGGAGATAACGTCGATACAGACGTCATTATCCCTGCGAGATACTTAAATTCTTCTGACCCGAAGGAGCTCGCAACCCATTGTATGGAAGATATCGATGCGGATTTTGTGAAAAAAATGACAGAGGGAGATATTATCGTTGCCAATAAAAACTTTGGCTGTGGTTCTTCCAGAGAACATGCACCCCTTGCCATCAAGGCGGCGGGCGTCAGCTGTGTCATTGCAGAAACCTTTGCACGTATCTTTTACCGCAATGCCATCAATATCGGACTTCCGATTATCGAATGCCCGGAGGCGGCAGCGGCAATCAATGCAGGAGACGAGGTAGAAGTGAATTTTGACACTGGAGTCATTACGGATATCACAACCGGAAAGACATTCCAGGGTCAGGCGTTTCCGCCGTTTATGCAGAAGATTATCGACTGCGAGGGATTGGTGAATTACATTAATCAAAAATAGCAGGAATATATTTCATAAATTTTCTGTTATCAGAAAGAATGCTCTGGGGCTGCCGCAAGACAGCCCCGTAGTTTTTCTGTCAGAGGGGATTTTGTACCAGACAGTAGTTATCGTTTGGTCCGGCAGGTTTCCAAATAGGTCAGATAGCGTTTGGAAATTTTTAATTTCGTATAGATTTCCGCATATTCTTTGGGGGAAATATTGTCAATATAGTTTTCCGGGAAATTCCGGTTGATTCCAGCGGCTTTGGCTAAATCGGCCGCCTTGTTGTAGGCGATGGCCGCCTTTTCCTCGCCAGAATAGGTTCCGATGATAAAATTGCCGTTGATATGGATAACGGTGCGGTATTTTGTCAGCCCTTTTTTCTGGTACTGCAGGACGCCGTGGTAATGGTTCCGGATGATAAGGTTCGCATAACGGTAGTCCGTATCGTCCCCGTTGGCAAACTGGTAGTCCCGCCCTGCCACCGCATAGGGGCGGATTCCGTAGCGGGAGAGGATAGAGTACTGCATGCCGTAATCATTGACAAAAAGATGTCCCTGCCGTTTCTGGATTTTATGGCTGGCGTAATAAAATAAATCGTCGATATCAAATTTCAGCTCCAGCCCTGCGGAAAGAAAGTAGCTGAAATAGCCTTTTCTTAAGTAAATGGGATTTTTAAAATAAAGGCGGTTGTCCCGGAAATTAAGGAGCACTACGATTTTATCATGGAAGAGCAGATGGAGTTTGGACGTACAGTTGTCCAGGTTTATGGCAGTATCCGTCAAAAGGGCGGATGCCTCTAAATAAGCAGTATGGGCATCTTCCTCCGTGGGAAAGCTGCCGAGGCTGATATGTTTATTCATAAAATTAATGCTGGAGCGGTAGTATACCGTACCGTCTTTTTGTTTTGCAAGATAAACACCGGGAAGCATAGATTCTCCTTTGTAAGCAAAATTGTGATTTGTTACTATGCACCGTAGTGCAGGGTAATGATACTTATAGAATAGCATGAGTGAAAATGGAATGCAAGAATACATTGACACAGATGTGTTCTTTCTTATATAATGTTGTGCAGGAAAAAATGTATGATAAAACTTAAGATGCGTAAAATGGCGCAGAATGGAGGATAAAATGGAATTGATGTATGCAAATACAAGAGATGCCGGGGAAAGAGTAACGGCTTCCCAGGCAATTTTAAAGGGTCTGGCAAAGGACGGAGGGCTGTATGTTCCCACAGCGATTCCGTCTCTGGATGTGGATATGGATGCTTTGGCGCAGATGTCCTATCAGGAGGCTGCCTATGAAGTGTTAAAGCTGTTTTTGACAGACTTTACGGAGGAAGAACTGAAACACTGTATTGCTTCCGCTTATGACAGCAAATTTGATACGGAAGAAATTGCTCCGCTGGTAAATGCAGACGGCGCTTATTATTTAGAGCTGTTCCATGGTCCGACGATTGCTTTTAAAGATATGGCATTGTCTATTTTACCTCATCTGCTGATTACCGCAGCGCGAAAAAATCAGGTGAAAAACGACATTGTTATTTTGACCGCCACCTCCGGAGATACCGGAAAGGCTGCTCTGGCGGGTTTTGCCGATGTGAAGGGAACAAAGATTGTAGTATTTTATCCGAAAAACGGTGTCAGCCCTATTCAGGAGAAGCAGATGGTTACCCAGAAGGGGGAAAACACCCATGTGGTAGGTATCCACGGAAACTTTGACCAGGCACAGACCGGAGTAAAACAAATGTTTTCCGATGACGCTTTGGCAAAAGAGATGGACGCAGCCGGCTACCAGTTTTCTTCTGCAAACTCCATCAACATCGGACGTCTGGTTCCGCAGATTGCTTACTATGTCTATGCTTACGCAAAAATGTATGAAGGTGGCGTCATTGCAAAGGACGAGAAAATCAATATCGTAGTTCCTACCGGAAACTTTGGAAATATCTTAGCGGCTTTCTACGCAAAGAATATGGGACTTCCGGTGGCAAAATTAATCTGTGCCTCCAATGAGAACAAAGTATTGTTTGATTTCTTCTCCACCGGAACTTACGATAAAAACAGAGAGTTTATGCTGACTAGCTCCCCGTCCATGGATATTTTGATTTCCAGCAACCTAGAGCGTCTCATTTACCGCATTGCAGGAGAGGATGCAACCAAAAATGCAGAGCTGATGAAGAGCCTTTCTGCCACCGGAAAATACGAGATTACGCCGGAGATGAAAGCGCAGCTTTCCGATTTCTACGGAAATTATACCAGCGAGGCAGAGACCGCAGAGACAATCCGTGATTTGTACGAAAAGACCGGCTATATTATTGACACTCACACGGCAGTAGCGGCAGGAGTTTATAAGAAATATAAAAAGGACACCAATGACACCGAAACAAAGACCGTAATTGCCTCCACCGCAAGCCCCTTCAAATTCAACAGAAGCGTCATGAGCGCCATCGATTCAAAATATGACAGTTTAGGAGAATTTGAGCTGGTAGACGAATTAAGCCGCATTGGAAATGTGAAAGTACCTCAGGCAGTAGAAGAACTCAGAACTGCAGAGGTGCGTCACAATACCGTCTGCGAAGTGGAAGAGATGCCGCAGGTAGTGAAAAAATTCCTTGGCATGTAAATTATAACCATCACGAAGCAACCATTAAACTTTGGAAAGACAGGAAAAAATGATTATCGCATTTTTTCCTGTCCTTTCTTTATGCAATCCGCCTCATACCCCTTATCCTCCCCCCTTTTTGCCCACCGAATCCTATAAAGCAAAAAGCACCAGGCCTACCCCCGGTACTTTTTGCAACATGTATTTTATTCTGATTTAAAAATCTCAAAGATAAAATGAATGGTTCCAAATGGATAGACAATCGGAAGAAGGAAAGTCTCTGTCTGGAAGGTAAGGAGCTCGTCCGTCTCCGTCTGCGGCGGCTCTAACGCCAGCTCAATGGAGTAATCGTTGGAGATATTTACATTGAACAGACCGTTGTGAAGATTTAAGAAATCTTCCAGAGAGGACTGCACATACTCATCGAAAGCAGTAAATTCTTCCCTTACATATCTGGAGGCAAATTCAATGCAGGCTGTTTCCGGCATATCAATATAAGTCCTCACAGAAAAATGCCCGTTGATACGCTGGGAAATACAATAGTTTGTCGGGTACTCTTTACAGCAATACGGGGAAACCGGAGTAAAATCATCTCCGATAAACCGGACAAGATTCGTAAAGAGCAGACGGATAAAAGATACCTCAAAAGAAGAGAGGGAGCGTTCTGCAATTACGAAGAAATTCTCTACCAAATGATTGATATTTTCCCTTGTCTCATTGGAATAATCTTCCTCATAGATTTCATTTTCTGACTGGTAGTCAATAATCAGGGACTGGAGCTGTTGATTGTCAATAATTTTTTCATCCATCAAGGTTTGTCCTAGCTGCAGAAAGTCCGGTGTCTGGGACTTGAGCAAATCCGTAACCTGGGTTTCGGTGAGATAGCCTTCTTTAATTGCCAGCTCTCCGAAACGTGCGTCCTGATGGGTCTGCATGATTACAATCTGGTCTACCTCATTTGCTGTCATATAGCCGGCGTATATCGCCAAAGTTCCGAGCTTCATATGTGCGGCGGACTTTTTTTGGATGGCGGAGAGCAGTTGGGTCTCCGTGATAACACCGTGTGAAAGTAAATAGTTACCAAAAAACTGAGCGTACATATTTAGCTCCTTTCAAATCTGGAAGTAATAATGTGTTGGATATCTACACCCTTTAACGGCTTCTGGATAAAATCCTTTGCGCCGGCTTCGATGGCGGAACGAAGCTGGGAACGTGTTCCAACGGAAGAAACAACGACAATAGAGGCATTTTTATCAAAATCTATAATTTCCTGAATCGCAGCATTGCCATCTTTTACTGGCATTACAATATCAAGAAAGACGAGCGTCGGTTGTTCTTTTTTATAAATATCAATACAATCCTGTCCATTTGAGGCTTCTAAGAAAATTGGTGAGCCGAATTTTGAAATCATATCCTTTATTTGTTTCCTCGCAAGAATAGAATCATCTCCAATCAGAATTTTCGCATCATCTAATATCATGGTTTATTTCCCCCATCTTCTAAATTTATATCTACAACCTATTCTACACTAATTGGAAAAATAGTTCAATGATTATGGAGGAAAAATGTCCTATTTTATGATAAATTTATGTAGGTTTCTTGCACAGGGGCTGTCGAAAGACTATAATTATAACAAAAAATGAGGGGAGAAAAAGAAAAAATGAACATAATGTTACTATTTCATATTATCGTGACAGCAGTCGGGGGATATATGGCGGCGGCAGGAATGAAAATGAAAAAAACAGGAGAAATCAGTCCGCTGCTGTTGGCAGAGGAGGAATTAAAAAAGTGTAAAAATAAGAAAAACTTCATTTCCTTTATTTATTGGAAAGAGGTGGTACTTGGCGTGGTTATGTCAGTTGTGGGATTGCTTGGGCTGGTAAATGAACTGGTGATGGAACTGGGAAAGCTGAAATATGTGGAACTTCTGGTATTTTTGGCGGTGTTTTTTTGGTTCTGGCGGGAGTTAGGTGCCGCAAGAGATAAATATCTGTCAAAATTCTAGCAGAAAAGAATTTTATCTGCCGCTCTTTGAAGCCTTTGTCCGAAAGTCCGGAAAAAATGAGGCATAGGGTATAAAAAACGAGAAAATCGCAAATCGCGGTTTTCTCGTTCTTTTATTTTAGGAAAGATCTTATTACGTTAGTGAACGAAAGCACTAATTTCCTAATGATATAAAATCATCCGGGGAATGTACAATCGGCACCCTAAACGGTTTAACGCTCGTTTAGCGGAATAAATTTCTTGTGTTCCCCCACATTTTTGTAGGCGGGACGCATGATTTTTCCGTTGATGGCAACCTCTTCGAGGCGGTGTGCACTCCATCCGGAAATACGTGCGATGGCGAAAATCGGTGTGTAAAGCTCCACCGGAAGTCCTAACATGGAATAAGCGAAGCCACTGAAAAAGTCCACGTTGGGGCTGACACCCTTATAAATCTTGCGTTCTTCTGCGATAATCTGCGGTGCGAGGCGCTCCACGGAAGCATAAAGAGCAAATTCCTTCTCCTGACCCTTTTCTGCAGATAAGCGCTCTACGAAACGGCGGAAAATCCGGGCACGGGGATCGGAAAGGGAATAAACTGCGTGTCCCATACCATAGATAAGGCCTGCCTTGTCAAAGGCTTCCTTGTGAAGCAGTGCCCTTAAATAACGGCTGATTTCCTCTTCATCGCTCCAGTCGGAAAGGTTTGCCTTCATATCCTCAAACATCCGTACCACCTTGATGTTTGCACCGCCGTGTTTTGGTCCTTTTAAGGAGCCTAAAGAAGCTGCAATGGCAGAGTAAGTATCCGTACCGGAAGAGGAAACCAGGTGAGTGGTAAATGTAGAGTTATTACCGCCGCCGTGCTCCATATGCAAAATCAAAGCAATATCCAGCAGTTTTGCCTCCAGTGGGGAAAACTGGCTGTCTGCCCTTAAAATATGTAAAATATTTTCCGCAGTGGAGTATTCCGGTTTTGGTGGATGAATAAAAAGACTTGCGCCATTGTGGTAATGTTCATATGCCTGATAGCCGTAAACCGACAGCAGGGGGAAAAGACTGATTAACTGTAAGCACTGCCTTAATACGTTGGGAAGAGAAATATCATCTGCCATATCATCATAGGAATAAAGGGTAAGAACGCTTCTTGCTAAGGTATTCATCATATCCCTGCTGGGAGCTTTCATAATAATGTCTCTTACGAAACTGGTAGGAAGGGTACGGTATTCACTGAGCATTTGTGTAAAATTCGAGAGTTCTTTACTGTTTGGAAGTTTTCCGAAGAGAAGAAGATAGGTGCATTCTTCGAAACCAAAGTGACTGCTTTCGGAACTTCCCTGAATAATGTCCCTGACATTGTAGCCTCTGTAATACAATTCACCATCCGCCGGTACCATCTTACCGTCAACCTCTTTGGTGGAGGAAACCTCAGATATTTCCGTAAGTCCGACTAAAACACCTTTTCCATTTATATCACGAAGCCCGCGTTTTACATCGTATTGGTTGTAAAGCTCCGGGTCGATTTTGGAACATTGCTCACTCAAAGTAGCAAGATGCTGCAATTCGGGGGTGATTTCGCAAAAACGATTTGTAGCCATAGTAGCCCTCCTTTATTAATTTTTTATGCTTTATCAAAATAAAGAATAAACTTATCATAACATATGTATTTATTTTTATACAAGAGAAAGGAATGATTTTTATGAAAAATTTAGAAGATGTTCCTTTTCAATCCGTAAAAAGAGGGGTACAATTAGGACATGCAGCATATATAGAGAAGAGGGAGGAAGGAGAATGGACAAAAAAGCCCTGGCAAAAGAAGCCATTGCAGCGAAAGAGAACGCGTATGTGCCATATTCCCATTTCCGGGTAGGGGCAGCGCTTCTGACTAAAAGCGGAAAAATATACAGAGGATGCAATATTGAAAATGCAGCATATACACCCACAAATTGTGCGGAGCGAACCGCATTTTTTAAAGCGGTATCTGAGGGCGAATTGGAGTTTACGGCAATCGCTATTACCGGGGATGCAGATGACTATGTATATCCCTGCGGTGTCTGCCGACAGGTAATGGCGGAGTTCTGCAGTCCGGCGGAGTTTAAGATTTTTCTGGTAAATAACGAAGAAGATATGAGAGAATACACCCTAGAAGAACTCCTGCCGGGAGGGTTTACCAAGGAGGATTTGGCAAAGGCAGGAACTTCGTAACGCTTCTAAAAAAGTTTGCGTTTTTTAGCGAAAATTGATTGACAAAAAAATAACATAGTGTATTATTTATATTAGCGGAATTTTTGAATTTGCTATCTATTTATTTCTTATAAGGAGGAATTTAGAATGTCAACAAAAGCATACTATCCAATTAACGAGATTGGCGCGGGAAAAGTTGGTTTTTCCAAAACACGTTCCATCATCGAAGCTGCTTTCTACGGCAACAATGTCGTAAAAGTAAACACTTTAAAAGAGGCTTATGAGTTAGCAAAGAACTCACCGGGAACCATCGTAACCGATATGCCGATTAAAGATGGTGAAACCTTTGGTCTTGAGAAAGACGCAAAAGTTTTATTATTCAACGATGGCGCTGTAACAGGACGTTACGCAGCTGCCCGCCGTATCAAAGGTGAACCGGGTGTTGACGATACAAAACTTGACAAGGTAGTTATGGATGCTGTTTACGAGACAAGATGGAAAACCATGTACCATGCAGAGTGCTACATCGGTCTTGACCCGGAGTTCATGGCAAAAGCACACCTTCTGATTCCGGAAGGAGAGGAGAATATCCTTTACAACTGGATGTTAAACTTCCAGTACATGTCAGATGAATATGTAAAAATGTACAAAAACTCTAAACCGATCGCAGATGGCAAAGAGCCGGATATCTACATTTTCTCTGACCCACAGTGGGCACCGCATGATGCACCGGATGTTGATTACAGCTGCTTAAGCGACCCATTAACCTTATGCTACTTCGATACCAACGAGAACTGTGCAGCAATCCTTGGTATGAGATACTTCGGAGAGCACAAGAAAGGTACTTTAACCATGGCTTGGGCTTTAGCAAACAGAAACGGTTATGCTTCCTGCCACGGCGGACAGAAAGAGTACTCTCTTGAGGGAGGCAAGAAATTCGTTGCATCTGTTTACGGTTTATCAGGTTCCGGTAAATCTACTTTGACACATGCAAAACACGGCGGAAAATATGACGCATTCGGCGGTATCAAGGTTCTTCATGACGATGCTTTCATTATCAACACAGATACCTGTGCATCTATCGCATTAGAGCCTACATACTTCGATAAGACTGCAGATTACCCGACAGGCTGTCCGGATAATGAGTATTTATTATCTGCTCAGAACTGTTCCGCAACCTTAGACGAGAATGGCAAGGTTCAGTTAGTAACCGAGGATGTCAGAAATGGTAACGGACGTGCTATCAAGTCCAAATTATGGTCTCCGAACCGTGTGGACAAGATTGATGCTCCTGTAAACGCAATCTTCTGGATTATGAAAGATCCGACCATCCCGCCGGTAATCAAATTAAAGGGCGCTGCTCTGGCATCTGTTATGGGTGCAACCCTTGCAACAAAGACCTCTACCGCAGAGCGTGTTGCAGCAGGTACAGACCTTAACGCATTAAGAATCGTTCCTTACGCTAACCCATTCAGAACCTATCCGTTAGTAAACGACTACGAGAAGTTCAAAAAGTTAGTAGAAGAGAAGAACGTAGCTTGCTACATCGTAAATACCGGTGACTTCATGGGAACCAAATGTAAACCGGCTGATACCTTAGGTATCTTAGAGACCATCGTAGAAGGTAAAGCAAACTTCGAGAAATGGGGACCATTCGAGGATATCGAAATCATGTACGACTGGTCTGGCAAGACAGCAGATTTTACTCCGAACTTACAGGATAAAGACTACGTTGCAGCATTAAAGAATGCAATGCAGAACCGTGTTGACGCTGTAGAAGGCTTCGCAACCAAGAAAGACGGTTACGATAAACTTCCGGATGAAGCATTAGCAGCATTAAAGAAACTGGTTGATGAGGCAGCTTCTTTATAAGAAGATAAAAAAGATAGCGGAAAAAGGGGCGGCATAGCTGAAAAGCTATGCCGTTCTGTCTTTTTTTAAATAGATACGTACTATTACATGCTGTTAAAATTGGAAAAAAATTTGGAATTTATATAAAAATTGGCACTAATTAATAGTTGCGAAATGGGACATATTAAAGTATAATAAGATTAACGAAACAGCCTGGGATGTACGACACCCTACATTTTTGAACCTACATTTACGTTCATGGGATTCCTATATTCGACGGCAGATGTCAAGCCATCAGTACCCTAGGGTACGCGAGCAGTGGAAGGCAGAAACCAACGTGCGGTTACCCACCTAGCTTTGGCTAGGCGTCAAAAACGTAGGAAACGGCATTTTGGGTCATGCGAAAGAGATTTAGAAAAAAACGAAGGAAAAGGTATCAGGGTACAGAAGAAAAAGAAAGAATGTACCATCAGAAAAAGTCTTAAGGCACAAAAGAGAAACCATAAAGATACCATCGGAAAAAGGTTTAAAGTACATGAGACAAGTAATCTGGATACCATTCGAGAAATAATAAGGTACGAAAGAAAAGAAGTACCAAAGAAAACTATAAGACACAAAAGAAAAGAAGCTGCTTTGAAATACAGGCAGCTTCTTTTTTGCAGAATCAAACTGGAAGAATATGGTGAGAGAATGAAACAGAGACGAAATACCAAAATAAAGGCAATCCTCCTGATACTACTTGTGGTTATTTTATGTGTACTGCTGGCAGATAAAATGAAAAACGATTTTCAGAAAGAGGAATATTCCACGAAATACATAGCCCTTTCAGAGGTAAAAGCCGAGCTGGCTTTTTCTGTTTATACGCCGGAGGAGTGGGAAGATTACTTTGCCGTTTACCATAAGGAATATCTCACCTGGGAAATGGCCGCACAGTTACTGGAAAAACTGGGGGTGTCGGAGCAGATTCCTCTGGAAAAACGGAACCGCCAGGCGGTGAAACGAGAGGAATGGACGCTTATTTATGAGCAGATTTTAGACTATCTGGATATGGAAAAAAAAGTGGCACAAAAAGAGGTGCTCTTATTAGATACAGAGACGGCAAAAGATGGTGTCATCCTGATAACCAGCGGAGGTGATTATTTCACTGAACTGCCGGAGCAGTGGTTTACCCAGTGGCAGGCATATGGCATTTATGCTATGGAGGAAATGTGTATCGGCGTCAAGGGGATTTCAGAGGAAGAAACACAACTTTCCAATGCTTATTTAAAGGAAAATGCGGAGGGAAAACTGACCTTTCTCTATTCCGGTGGGATTTACGAAAAGGAAGTGGGGAAGATTGACACCGATTTTTCCCTTGGGGTATGTGATATTGTGTTTTCCCGGGGAAATGTGACGGCGCTTCGAATGAAACAGGACGGAATCGAGGGAGCGCTTTTATCCTATGACGAGCAGACCATTGAAATCAGGGATTATGGAAAAATCGCTCACCAGGGAAAGCTTCCAGTTTATCAGACCTATGGGGAGATACAGGAAAAATCCATTTCCGACATCGTCCTCGGAAATATGAATGTGGAATATATTACGGCAGGTACGGAGGTCTGTGCGATTTTAATACGGGAACCGGCAGAAATTAATGATATCCGTGTGCTGCTGTTGGGGGAAGATGGCAGCAATTTCAGAAGTGATATTTATCTGAAATGCAATACGCCGTCCCGTATCAAATGCGGCGATATACAAGAGGATATAGCGGCGGGAACCCAGATCCATGTGACCGATTATCTGGTAAATCAGGAGGGAAAAACCTTTACGCTGACACCGGGGGAGGGCGGTACAGTGGTTGTCTGCGAACCTTCCGGAACAGCGGTTTCTAACCCGTACAGCGGAAGTATGGAGGCACGGAGCTATGAGCAGGGCTATACGTTGGTGAACCAGCTGCCCTTTGAGCAGTATCTCTATGCGGTGGTGCCCAGTGAAATGCCTGTAAGCTTCGGAGCAGAGGCATTAAAAGCCCAGGCAGTCTGTGCCAGAAGCTATGCTTACATACAGCTTTTGCGGGCGGATTTAGCGGAATACGGTGCCCACATCAATGACAGCACTTCTTACCAGGTGTATAACAAGGTGGCGCAGACAGTGGAATCCGTGGAGGCAGTGGAAACGACCCGGGGGAAGGTTTTAAAATACCAGGGGAATGTGGTGGAGGCATATTATTTTTCCACCTCCATGGGCTACACAGACACGGCGGAAATCTGGAATATAGACGATACCGCAAACTACGGATATCTGCATAAATTCTGTCTGAATCAGTCTGAATATGACGGAAATCTTTCGGATGAGACAGAATTTTTAGACTATATTAAAAGTGATGCGGAAGGCTTTGACAGTGACATCAAGTATTATCGCTGGTTTGCCACGGCTGATTTTACAGGCAAGACAGGAGAAATCAATGAGATATTGAAAAACAGGCGTTCCGTTTCTGAGAAAAACGTGATATATTATGGGTCTGACGGAGTGACGGAAACGGACTCCCCGGCAAAGCTGGGAGAGATTACCGGCATATCGGTGGAGGAACGGAGCGCTTCCGGCTCGATTTTGACATTAAAATTACAGTATGAAAAAGGTGCAGTCCGGGTGAAAACGGAGTATAATATCCGCAAGGTATTAGGGGCGCTGGTGAAGAAAATGGTCTATAAAGACGGCAGTGAGAGTGAAAATATTTCCATGCTGCCCAGTGCATTTTGTGCAGTGACGGCACAGGAGGACGGCAGTCTCACCCTTTCCGGGGGCGGTTACGGACACGGCCTTGGCATGAGCCAGAACGGGGCAAACGGTATGGCACAGGCAGGAATGAGCTGCGAGGATATTTTACATGCTTTTTATCAGGATGTGGAGATAGAGGATGTAAACGAGTAAGAGAGGAAAACTATGATTTGGAAAATTATTGGAAATGTAAAATCCTTTATGGATAAATGTAAAAGAGACAAGATAAATGCTTATTCGGCACAGTCGGCTTTCTTTATTATTTTGTCCATTATCCCCTTTTTGATGGTATTTTCCTCGCTGTTACAGTACACCAGCGTTACCAAGGGAATGCTGTTTCAGATTATTGAGAAGGTGATGCCGCAGTATGTGTCTCCCTTTCTGATTTCCCTGGTGGATGAAGTTTACAGCCGTTCCGTGGGAATTATCTCCATCACGGCGGTGGTGGCAATCTGGTCGGCTGCTAAGGGCGTGCAGTACATGACGGACGGGTTAAATTCCGTTAATGATTTAGAGGAAACGAGAAACTGGTTTGTGCTGCGGTTCTGGGCAGTGATATATACCATTGTGTTTTTGGTAGCAATCCTGTTTACCCTGTTAGTATTGGTATTCGGTAACAGCATCCGTCATCTGGCAATGAATTATTTTCCCTTTATTACTAATCTGGTGGACATTTTTGCCAGATTCCGCGGACTTTGGATGCTGGTATTTTTAATCTTTTTCTTTGACGTGGTATTTACAGCACTGCCAAACCGGAAACTGACCCTGCGGAGCCAGCTTCCCGGAGCGGCAATCTGTGCGGTGGCGTGGTATCTGTTTTCCTTTGGACTGTCTGTTTATGTGGACTATTTTAACGGGTTTTCCATGTATGGGAGCCTGACTACCATTGCACTCATTATGCTGTGGCTGTATTTCTGCATGTATATTATGATGATGTCGGCAGAGGTGAACGTGCTCTTTGACGATTATTTCCCGGCCTGGTTTATGAAAGAGAGGAAGAGAGACAAAGAGCAGGTTATGGAAAAAAATACTTGATGTTTGCCGCCTGCTGTGCTAAAATACCGATTAGAGTTGAGAACAACAAATTGTTGTGAAAAAGGCTGTGAATGTGTGGTTCATAGAACCTCAGTAGAGCACTATACTTCTTTTAGAGAGAGCAGGTCATCGGCTGAAAGCCCGCTTAAGAAAAGGTAGGAATCGAATTTCCCACAGGAGCCGCATTTGTGAACTTTAGTAGCAGATGACGTTTGGTGCACGTTACGCATAATAAGAGCTTTTTCCTATGCAACGAGAGTTGCTATGCAGCGAGAGTTGCTATGCAGCGAGAGTTGCTATGCAGCGATAGCTGTTATACAGTGAGAACTGTGTCAGGAGCAAAGAAATAGGGTGGTACCGCGGATTTTTTCGTCCCTCAGACGAGAGAAGCCGCGGATTTTTTATGCACAGGGGTGCGTAATGTATACTGCTGCTTCGCAGCACGCACCCCGCGCGGCGAGTAGGGAAAGATTCTCCCCTACTCGATGTTAAGAGCCCTGGCGTAAGAAAACGAAAAAAGAAAAATAAAAGCAGAAAAAGGAGCAATGTGATGAAAGAAAAGCTGCAGAAAATCAAAGAAGAGGCAATGCGCCAGATATTAGAATCCGGTGATTTGTCAAAATTAAATGATGTCCGGGTTGCAATTCTCGGGAAAAAAGGAGAGTTGACCGCAGTTTTAAAGGGCATGAAGGATGTCAGTCCGGAGGAACGCCCGCTGGTGGGACAGCTTGTCAACGAAACCCGTGAGAGCATTGAAAAATTATTAGAGGAAACCAAAACAAAATTAGAGAACGCCGAGATGGAGGCAAAATTAAAAAAAGAGGTCATTGACGTGACCCTGCCTGCAAAGAAAAATAATGTAGGCCACCGCCATCCTAATACCATTGCCTTAGAAGAGGTGGAGCGTATCTTTACCGGAATGGGCTATGAGGTAGTGGAAGGCCCGGAAGTAGAGTACGATTATTATAACTTCGAAGCGTTGAATATTCCGGCAAACCACCCCGCAAAGGATGAGCAGGATACTTTCTATATCAATGACAAAATCGTGCTCCGTACCCAGACCTCCCCGGTACAGGTGCGTGAGATGGAAAAAGGAAAGCTTCCTATCCGTATGATTGCGCCGGGACGTGTATTCCGCGCCGATGAAGTGGATGCCACCCATTCCCCGTCCTTCCATCAGATTGAGGGACTTGTTATTGATAAAAATATTACCTTTGCTGATTTAAAGGGTACTTTAGCCGAGTTCGCAAGACAGCTTTTTGGAGCAGATACAAAGGTAAAATTCCGTCCCCATCATTTCCCATTTACAGAACCTTCTGCGGAGATGGATGTGACTTGCTTTAAATGCGGCGGAAAAGGCTGCCGTTTCTGTAAAGGCGAGGGCTGGATTGAGATTTTAGGCTGTGGTATGGTTCATCCAAGGGTGCTGCGCATGAGCGGTATTGACCCGGAGGAATACTCCGGTTTTGCATTCGGTATCGGATTAGAGCGTATCGCCCTGCTCAAGTACGAAATCGACGACATGCGCCTTCTCTACGAAAACGACCAGAGATTTCTGAATCAGTTTTAGCGCAAGCAACGAGAAGGGCAGAAAAATATAAATTTAGGAGAGAAAAAATTTATGAATACATCATTAAAATGGATCAAAGATTTAGTACCTGGGCTTACCTGTACCCCCCAGGAATATATGGATGCCATGACCTTATCCGGTTCTAAGGTAGAGGGTTATGAGAACATGGACAAAGACCTTGAAAAAATTGTCATCGGTCAGGTAAAGAGTATCGAGAAACACCCGGACGCAGATAAATTAGTAATCTGCCAGGTGGATATCGGCACAGAAACCACCCAGATTGTCACAGGTGCCCAGAATGTCACCGAGGGCTGCAAAGTGCCTGTAGTGTTAGACGGCGGTAAAGTAGCAGGCGGTCATGACGGCAGTAAAACCGAGGGCGGTATCAAAATCAAAAAGGGAAAACTCCGCGGCGTGGAATCTAACGGCATGATGTGCTCCATTGAAGAACTGGGCTCTACCCGTGATATGTTCCCCTTAGCTCCGGAGGACGGACTTTATATTTTGCCGGAGGACGCTCCGGTGGGGGTAAGTGCTGTGGAGTATCTGGGATTAGACGACACGGTGGTGGAATATGAGATTACCTCTAACCGTGTGGATTGTTTTTCCGTCCTTGGACTTGCCAGGGAGGCAGCCGCTACCTTCGGAAAAGAGTTTATTCCTCCCGTAGTAAAGGAAACCGGAAACAATGAAAATGTAAACGATTATATTAAAGTATCTGTCAAAGACCCGGACCTTTGCTCCCGATATACCGCAAGGGTGGTAAAAAATATCAAAATTGAGCCATCGCCGGAATGGATGCAGCGCAGGCTGCGGGCACAGGGAATCCGCCCCATCAACAATATCGTGGATATCACCAACTATGTGATGGAGGAATACGGACAGCCCATGCACGCCTATGACTTAGACACCATCGAGTACAATGAAATCGTGGTAAGACGTGCGGCAAAAGACGAGAAATTCGTCACCTTAGACGGACAGGAGCGTACCTTAGACGAATCGGTATTAGTCATCTGTGACGGAAAGAAAGCCGTAGGCATTGCAGGTATCATGGGAGGCGAAAACTCCATGATTACAGACAATGTAAAAACCATGCTTTTTGAGGCTGCCTGTTTCGACGGAACCAATATCCGCCTTTCCAGCAAAAAGGTGGGACTTCGGACAGACGCTTCTTCCAAATTTGAAAAGGGCTTAGACCCCAACAATGCCATGGAGGCTATGAACCGCGCCTGCCAGCTGATTGAGGAATTAGGCGCCGGGGAAGTGGTCGGCGGAGCCGTTGACGTGTACCCGGTGAAAAAAGAGGGCAGAAGAATTGCCTTTGAGCCGGAAAAATACAACAAATTGCTGGGAACGGACATCAGCAGAGAGACCATGCTTTCCTATTTTGCAAAATTAGAGTTAGGCTATGACGAGAACACCAATGAAGTGCTGATTCCGTCTTGGAGACAGGATTTAGAGTGCGATGCGGATTTGGCGGAGGAAGTGGCACGTTTCTTCGGCTATGATAAAATCCCAACCACTCTGCCAAGCGGCGAGGCAACCACCGGAAAACTGACCTTTAAGCTCCGCATTGAGGAAGTGGCAAGAGATATTGCAGAGTTCTGCGGCTTCTCTCAGGGGATGACCTATTCCTTCGAAAGCCCGAAGGTATTTGACAAATTATTGATTCCGGCGGATTCGCCGCTGCGCAATACGGTGGTTATCAGCAATCCTTTAGGAGAAGATTTCTCTATTATGAGAACCGTTTCCTTAAACGGTATGCTGACCTTTTTAGCGACCAATTTTAACCGCAGGAATAAAGACGTACGTCTCTATGAGCTGGGAAATATTTATCTGCCGAAACAGGTTCCGGTGACAGAGCTGCCGGAGGAAAGAATGCAGTTTACCCTTGGAATGTACGGAGAGGGTGACTTTTACACGATGAAAGGTGTGGTGGAAGAATTTTTATACAAAGTGGGCATGAAGCTAAAACCGGAGTATGATCCTAATGCAGGAAAACCTTATCTTCATCCGGGACGTCAGGCAAATGTGGTTTATGACGGAACCGTCATCGGCTATTTGGGAGAGGTTCATCCGCTGGTGGCTTCCAACTATTCCATCAAAGAGCGTGTTTATGTGGCAGTGATTGATATGCCGGAAATCGTGGCACGGGCTTCCTTCGATTATAAATATGAAGGCATTGCAAAATTCCCGGCTGCCACCCGTGATATTTCCATGATTGTACCAAAGAGCGTTTTAGCGGGAGATATTGAAAAAATATTTGACAACAAAGGCGGAAAGCTGTTAGAGAGCTATCAGCTCTTCGATATTTATGAGGGCGCACAGATAAAGGCAGGCTGTAAATCCATTGCCTACTCCCTTACTTTCCGTGCAAAGGACAGAAACTTAGAAGAGGCGGATATTACAGGGGCGATGAATAAGATTGTGAAAGCCCTAGAGGGAATGGGGGCAGAACTCAGAAAATAATGGATGTAAAAGATTTTTATTATGACTTACCGGAAGAACTGATTGCACAGGACCCCTTAGAAGACCGTTCCGGCTCCCGCCTGATGGTGCTTGACAAAAACACCGGGGAGGTGGAGCATAAGGTATTTCGTGATATTCTTTCTTACTTAAAGCCGGGGGACTGCCTTGTGATTAACAATACCAGGGTAATCCCTGCAAGGCTTTACGGAGTGAAAGAGGGGACGGAAGCTAAGATTGAGATTCTTTTGTTAAAAAGGAAGGAAAATGATATCTGGGAAACCCTGGTAAAGCCAGGAAAAAAATGTAAGCCGGGAACGAAAATTATATTCGGCGAAGGACTTTTGATTGGAGAAATCATTGATGTGGTGGAAGAGGGTAACCGTCTGATTCGGTTCCACTATGAGGGGATTTTTGAGGAAATCTTAGACCGTTTGGGACAGATGCCCCTGCCTCCCTACATCACCCACCAGCTTTCGGATAAGAACCGCTACCAGACCGTCTATGCAAAATACGACGGTTCGGCGGCGGCGCCTACGGCGGGGCTTCATTTTACGCCGGAGCTGCTACAGCAGGTGCAGGATTTAGGGGTGGAGATTGCGGAGGTTACTCTTCATGTAGGACTTGGAACCTTCCGCCCGGTGAAGGAAACGGATGTGCTCAGGCACCATATGCACTCGGAATTTTATCAGATTACCCAGGAGGAAGCGGATAAAATCAACCGTGCCAAAAGAGAAGGGCATCGGGTGATTGCGGTGGGAACCACCAGTACCAGAACCTTGGAATCCGCTGCGGACGAGCAGGGATTTTTAAAGGAAACCAGCGGT
Organism: Lachnospiraceae bacterium; assembly: GCA_021770785.1. Lineage (GTDB taxonomy): Bacteria > Bacillota > Clostridia > Lachnospirales > Lachnospiraceae > Roseburia. Next base: position 31,328 of record JAETQH010000021.1, on the reverse strand, counting down.
TGGACGGAGATATTTATTTATCCCGGGTATCGGTTTAAGGTGATAGATTCCTTAATTACGAATTTCCACCTGCCGGAGTCCACACTTGTCATGCTGGTGTCTGCTTTGGCGGGCAGGGAGCAGGTGCTTCATGCCTATGAGATTGCGGTGCAGGAGAGGTATCGTTTTTTCAGCTTTGGGGATGCGATGCTGATTACGGATACGAAGCTATCATAGGTACTCTGTCGGTAAAGACAGTAACAAAGCGCTATAGGGGCGTTTCACTAAAATAGGAAAGATGTAAAACAAGGTTATCAAAATGAAGCGGATTTCACTAGAACAGCTGATGAAGGAAAGCAGAAAAGATTCCTATTTAGAGCAATATCAGTATATATGTGAACAAATAGAACAACAAAAAATCAAAGCGGTTAAAAATTCACTTCTGAATGGAAAGAAGCCTGCACTGCATTTGAGTTACTGGAGAATCGAGCCAAAACCCGATTACCGTGAGCAGATAGAAGAACTGCAGTTTCAAATGGTGCCTGCAATCCGGACAGATTACTATCTGAAGCATCCGGATGTTTACCAAAAGGAAGAAAAATGGGTGAAGCTTTTAAACCGCTATTTTTTGAAATATGGGGAAATGAAGCAGGAGCCGGTTTCCGTAAACGAACGGAGTTTTCAAATCTGGGGAAGAGAAAAATTCTTGCAAAAGGAGCAGGGAAAACAGATTTTGACCCATTGCGGAGTAACTTTAGAGCAGTTAAATGTCTATCATACGACGGAACCATTGGCATATTATTCCTGCAGTAAAGAGGTTCCGCAGACCATATTGATACTGGAAAATAAAGACACTTTTTATAGTATGCGTAAGTATCTGCTAAATGGCAGGAGAAAAATTTTAGGAGAAACAATCGGAACTGTGATTTACGGGGCTGGCAAGGGAATTTTACGTTCCTTTGAAGACTTTGGTTTCTGCGTGGAGTCGTATATCAATGCCGGGGATAACCGGATTTTGTATTTCGGTGATTTAGACTATGAGGGAATCGGGATTTATGAGCGGTTAAAAGAGCTTTTCGGAGAAGACCATATCCTGATGCCCTTTGTGGCGGCATATGAAAAAATGCTGCAAAAATCAGAAATCTGTGGAATGGATTTTTTACCGGAAACAAGTGAAAAACAGAACCGGAATATTTCAGGAACTTTTTTTCGTTTTTTCCCGGATGAAATAACAGAAAAAATACAGAAAATTCTCACCGCAGGAAAATATATTCCACAGGAGATTATCAATATTACAGATTTTACCGAAAAGGAATAAGCAGGGGAGAAAAAAGGATGCAGTACGAATTTTTAAATCAGTTTCCAAAGAGGATGAAGCATGTGGGACGTTATGTGCTTCTGATTGCAAACAGCAGTCAGAAAACAATCTGGAAACAATATGGTTTTTTTAAATTAGACGAGCAGATGAATGTCATTTTTTCTGTTATGCTGTATCTGATGGAACAGTCTTTAAAAGAGGAAAACTGTACGATGGATGACATCGGAGCATACTTAGACAACCTGAATATGCGCTATTTTCAGAAAAACATGAGCTATGAGGATTGTAGGAAGTTAGGTGATTTTATCATCAATGTCATTCTCTCTAATGAGGGGAAAGCCATGTATTTTGACGGATTTGATTTTGAACAGAGGGCATATCAGATTATGAATGTCAGCTATGTGGCAAACCGGATTGTCTATGTGGACTATGAAGTGCGCAGAACGTCTTATTATCTGACGGAGGACGGCTATAATCTTTTACTGTCTACTTTGGAAATTGAAAACAACATGAAGCTTACCATCCACGAAATGATTTTTAAGATGCACCTGGAAAAACAGAGCTATGACAAAGCTGTGGATGAGATAAAAAATGTGTTTAACCTTCTGCGCATCCAGCTTCAGAAGATGGAAGAGGCCATGGGAAGAATCCGGCGGAATGCATTGAGCTACTCGGTAGCAGAATATGAATCGGTGCTCAATGAGAATTTAGAAACCATCAGCGATACCAAGCAGAAATTCTTAAATTACAGAGAATTGGTAAAGAGCCGGGCAAAAGAATTAGAAGATATGAACCTAAATGTTAGAAAGCTGGACGAAAAGGAAGAAGGGAAGCTGAAAAATCTGGGTATCATTGAAAATTATCTGAACAGGACGATTGATGAACATCAGAAAATCTTAAGCAGTCATTTCGACTTGAAATCCCTTTATACAAGAGAATTAGAGCAGCTTTCGCAGATGTCTTATATCCGGAGGTTTTCCATCCGAAATGACTTATATGAAAAAATATTAGAACACCCGGAAGGGTTAGAACGGCTGGAGGTATTTCTTCGTCCGCTGTTTGGAAACACGCCGGATAAGATTTATAATCTGAACAAAGCCGTAGAACTGCAGAAGCCTGTTCACAAAAATGAAGCGGAAGCATCCGAAGAGATTATGGAATTTGGTGATGAAGTATGGATGGAAGAAGAGGAAAGGCGGCAGAAAGAAAAGCTGGCAAAATATGAAAAAAGCCTTGGCTGCCTGTTAGAAAAAGCCATGACATCCAAACAGGGAGAGGTTTCTCTGGAAGAAATGAAAACCGGAATCGAAGAAGGAAATATAGATGTGGAAGAGCTGATACCAAATGTGCAGATTTTCAAGGAAATCATGGTTGAATTGCTAAAGAGCAGGGAAATTGAAATCAGAAAATTAAAAGAAGAACGGCGGGAATATATCAGTGAATTTTCCGGCGGTTTTAGGTTAAACGAAATGATTTTGTCGCTGGTAGAAGATGCCGGATGGAATGCCATCCGGCAGATAAGAAAAATCGAAATTTACCGGATGGAAGACGGCAAGGTGATTACGTTTGAAAATGTAGAGGATGGCACGGGAAACAGAAAGAACATCTGTTGTTCTAATGTGCTTATCAGGGTAAGGCAGGAGGGATAGCAGATGGCATATGAAATAGAAGATATCCGTATCGGACAGGAGATTTTTTATTATCTGTTAGAGTATCATGAGATGAGTGAAGAAAATCAGGAGCGGCTGTACCGCGCATATGCGGAAAGTGAGCGGATTCAGAACCTGGTAAAATCCCAGGGAGAGATTGCAGAGTGTGATATTGAACGGTACGGTAATGTGATTTATCTGATTCCCAGAGAAGATAATACCTTTCTTGGCTTTTCCAAAGCACAGCTAAAACAGGCATTGTGCAAATCAAACGGGACGGATAAAGACTATTATCTCTCCCAGTTCGTTATATTGACGCTTTTGACAGAGTTTTATGACGGTCAGGGAGCCACCAGTAAGACGAGAGATTATATGCGGGTAGGAGAACTGCAAAACTGTATTTCCACCCGGCTCAAAGAAGGAACAGAGCGGGTCAGTGAAGAAGAGGAAGAGCAGGCGGGAATCGCTTTTTCCAATATGTTAGAAGCATATGAGGCGCTCCGTTCTGACGAAAAGGGCTCCCGGGCAAAAACAACCAAAGAAGGGTTTTTGTACAATCTTTTAAATTTCTTAGAGCGTCAGGGGCTGATTGAGTATGTGGAAGAAGATGAGATGATTAAGACGACAAAGAAGCTGGATAATTTTATGGACTGGAATCTTTTGAATCAGAACAATTTCCAGAGAGTCAGACGGGTACTGGAGGGATAACATGAGCAAAATAAATGCAGTACGTTTTATTAACTTAAATTATAATAACAATGCCATCCGGATCAGTGATGAAACTTTTCAGATGAATGGAAAAAGTACCCTGCTTTCTCTTAGGAATGGAGGAGGTAAATCCGTTCTGGTGCAAATGATGACGGCACCTTTTGTGCATAAGCGTTACCGGGATGCAAAGGACCGTCCTTTTTCTGGTTATTTTACCACAAATAAACCGGCATTTATATTGGTGGAATGGAAACTGGATCAGGATGCGGGCTATGTACTGACAGGTATGATGGTTCGTAAAAATCAGGAGATTTCCGAGGAGCGGCAGGAAGAACTGGAAACGATAAATTTCATTGCTGAATACAAGGAACGCTGTATACAGGATATTTATCATCTTCCGGTTGTGGAAAAAACAAAAAAAGATATTACGTTAAAAAGTTTTCATGTCTGCCGGCAGCTTTTTGAGAGTTATAAGCGGGAGCGGAGTGTACCGTTTTTCTATTATGACATGAATAATCCGGCACAGTCAAAGCAGTATTTTGATAAATTGACGGAATACCAGATTTATTATAAGGAATGGGAAAGCATTATCAAAAAGGTGAATCTGAAAGAGTCCGGTCTTTCCGAGCTGTTTGCAGATTGTAGGGATGAAAAGGGTCTGGTGGATAAGTGGTTTTTAGAAGCTGTGGAGAGCAAGCTGAATAAGGATAAGAGCCGGATGAAAGAATTCCAGAGTATTTTGGAAAAATACACCGGGCAGTATAAGGACAACCAGTCCAAAATCCAGCGCAGAGATACCATCCATGCTTTTGGGCAGGAGGCAGAACGTATCAGAGAAAGTGCGTTAAAATATCAGGAGATATCTGATGGATTAGAAGAACAGAAGTCACGGATTGCAGATTTTATCCATCAGCTTCAGAAGAGGAATGGGCAGGAACAGCAACATTATGAGGCAGCAGAACTGCGGATGGAAGAATTAGAACAGCAGTTATCCCATTTGGAATATGAAAAGTTATCCAAAGAGATTTATGAGATTGAAGAACGGGAGCGTTTCAGCGGAAGTAATCTGGAAATGCTGAAAATAGAGCAGGATAACTTAGAGAAAGGGAAGGACGAAATATCCCGAAAGCTTCAGATTTTATCTTGTGCCAGAGGGCAGGAAAATGTATCGGAATGCAAAGAAGAGCTGGACAGAGAAAACCAGCGGCTGCTTTTGTGCCGGAAAAAAGAAGAAGATTTAGAGCCGGAAAGAAATCGTCTGGGAATCCGGCTGAAAAAATATTACCGGACCTATTTTTCCAGGAAAGAGGAGGAAAAAAAGCAGTGTCATGCCAAAATCCAAAGCATGATGCAGGAACGTCAGCTAGAGCAGAAGAAATCGGAGGAACTGCAAAAATCAGAAAAAGAACTATCCGAACAGGCAGGTGCACTGCGGGCGGAAATTAAGGCATTTGATAAGACAGAGGAAAATTTTAATCGGGAATATCAGGCGGACTGGAGCAGAAATATACTGGGCCAGTATGAAACCGGAACACTGAAAATCCGGCAGATGGAATATGAAAAACAGTCAGGTGAAACAGAACGCAAAAAAACAGGGGCAAGAAATGAATTAGAACAGTACAAAAAACAGCATAAGAGTATTCAGCGTCTGATTGAGGATAAAGCTGCGGATAAAATCCGGCTGGAATCCGAAAAGAAAATGGCAGAGAAGCAGCTTGCAGATTATGAAGCAGAATTGTCAGAGCGGAGCGTTATTCTGCAGTATTTTAACATGGAGCAGACGGAGCAGTTTCATACGGAAAGAATCCTTCTGGCTGCAGAACGGAAACTTGCAGATACCGACAGAATCCGGCGGGGATTGGAGAAGGAATCCGATGCACTGGAAAAGGAATACCGGAAGTTAGCGGAAGGAGAAGTGCTTGAACTCTCGGAAGAATTTAAAAGAATGTTAGAAGAGTCGGGAATCCATTTTGTCTATGGCATGGAATGGTTAAAGAGAAACCAGTATACGGTAAAGAAAAATAAAAAACTGGTAGAGGAGCATCCGTTTCTTCCCTATTCCCTGATATTGTCCAGACATGATTTGGAACATCTGGCAGAATTGCCGGAGCAGGTATATACTTCCGTTCCGGTTCCGATTTTAATCCGGGAAGAATTAGAACAGAAAGAAGAAAAACAAAAGGGGGCAGTTCGTTCTTTTGCAAATTTGAGCTTTTATCTCTGGTTTAATGACAACCTGCTGGAAGAAGAAAAATTGCAGCAGATGCTGACAGAAAAAGCGGCACAGATAGAAAAAGTAAAGAAGTCCATTGCACAGAAAAAACAGGAATACGCAGAGTATTTTGAAAAACAGGAAAAAATCAAAAGCCAGAAGGTGACAAAAAGCAGTTACGAGGATGTAAAAGAAACACTCGGCAGACAGGAGCTGGAATTAGCTGTATTAGATCAGGAAATTTTAAAGAAACGGGAAGAAGCAGAGGAACTGGAAACCCTTCAGACAAAGAGAGAACAGCAGATTGCAGAACTTGAGCAGGAGATACTTTATCAGCATAGAAGGCTCATCGATTTTGAACAGCTTTGTGAGAGCTATGAGAAATATCAGGAAAACCGCAGGCTTTTCGAGAAGAATCAAAAAGAAAAAGAACGTCTGGCGAATCAGAGAAAGCTGCTCAAAGAAAAAATCAGCCGACTGGAAGAGAAGATAGATACCGGAAAAAACAGTCTGATATTGTTAGAGCGGGAATTGGAAGAATGCGAGAAAAAACAGTCACGCTATCAGCAATATCCGACAGAAACAGAAGAAACAGAGGAACTGACACCGGAGGGTGCAAAAGAAGCAGAAGTCCGTTACGAGGTGATTACCAACGGAATCCATGCGGAGCAGAGAGAATTAGAAGAGCGCGCCATGGCAGCGGGCAAGCGTTATGACAGGGCATTAAAAGAGTTAGAGCATTTAAAGGACAAGTACCATTTGTCTGAAGATATGTGGCTTGGCGTAACCTATAACAGGAAAGAGGAAACACATCAGGAAATACGCTTAGAGGAGCAGGAGAGAAAAATCTGTCAGAAAGAGGGATTGATTCGTGAGGAAGAAATCTGCTATGCCCTGATTTGCCGGGAGCGGGAAAATAAATTTATGGAGTTAAAGGAACGCTGCCAGAAGGAAACACCGATGGCAAAAGCTAATATCCAGACCATAGATTTCAAAGAAACCATCAAAAAATTAGAGTATGAAAAAGAAGAGGAACAGAAAGAAGCAAACCGTATCTTAAAGAAATTGCAGAATTATGAAAGCAATCTGACCGCTTTGGCGGAATATGAGGATTTTACCTGTAATCATCCGATAGAGTGGGAAGTAGATTTTTCGGCTATGAGCGGTCAGGAGCTGACAAGGCAGAAAGGACTTTTAGTGCGGGATTATAATTCCTGTGTAGAGCAGCGCCGAGATGCACGTCTGGGACTGGAGCGGGTATTAAATCAGATTATCCGGATGGAGCTTTTCGCAGAAGAATTTTACCAGAAGCCACTGGAATCCATGCTGCAGTTAACCTATGATGCCATGCGTGTGATAAAGCAGCTTGATACGACAATCGCCTCTTATCAAAATCTGATGGAAAAATTGCTGGTGGACATTTCCATGGTAGAAAAGGAAAAGGCAAAAATCGTAGAACTGTTTGGAGATTACCTGAAAGAGGTACACGAAAACTTAAACAAAATTGACCACAATTCCACGATTACCATAAGGGAACGTCCTGTAAAAATGTTAAAAATAGAACTACCGGACTGGGCAGAAAATGAAAGCCTTTATGAGCTGCGTCTGCAGGATTATATTGACGATATCACGGCGAAGGGAATTGCTTTGTTGGAAGAAAATAAAAATGTACAAGAATATCTTGGTACGAAGGTGACGACAAAAAGCCTGTATGATGCGGTGGTAGGAATCGGAAATGTACAGATTCGCCTGTATAAGATTGAAGAGCAGCGGGAGTATGCCATTACCTGGGCAGATGTGGCGAGAAACTCCGGCGGAGAAGGCTTTCTGTCTGCATTTGTCATACTCTCTGCTTTGCTTTATTATATGCGCAGAGATGATACGGATATTTTTGCAGACCGCAACGAAGGAAAGGTACTCGTCATGGATAATCCCTTTGCCCAGACAAATGCTTCCCATCTGCTGAAACCGTTGATGGACATGGCAAAAAAGACAAATACACAGTTAATCTGTCTGTCCGGACTGGGAGGGGAATCCATTTACAATCAGTTTGATAATATTTATGTATTGACACTGATTGCAGCGAATCTCCGAAATGATATGCAGTATCTTAAGGCAGACCATATGCGGGGCTCCGAGGAAGAAACAATCATTGCAGCCAGAATTGAAGTGATGGAGCAGCAGGAGTTGATTTTTTAGATGGGGCTTTGTATAGAGACTGAAATTAGTGTTTGGCTCTTATCATAGATGAAAGTCTAGTGTTTAATTTGAGGTGGTGATATGGTGACGGATAATTTAATACTGATGATGAAAGACATACCGGTTATGAGGATAAATTTCGATGCATTAATATACGAGGTGTTGAGTGAGAGGCATATACCATATCAAATCAAGGGGAAATTGAGGCAGTATGAATATGACCCAAGTAAAGAAGGCAGATACAATGCAACACAGATGGCTATAGCGGCAAACAGTTGCAGAGATGCTATTATATCTTTCTTATCGTCTAGGGTTCTCCCATTGGATAGGGATAATGCTAAGAAGATACTCGGATTACTTGGACTTGAACAGGCTCAATCACCGGAGTATAGAGCAAAAGTGGCATTGACTTGCAGGGCAGTGTCATTGCAGGATAACTACTGGGTCAAGTCGGAGGATGACAGGGTAAGTTGGTTTGAGGTTGACTTGAGGCAGAACAAGCTGAGTGAAATAGTGGCACAGGTAGCTTTACATGGGTCAAGTTTAACGCTTCAGGGTAAGGTTCATACACCGGAACTTACAACAAATGGAGCATATGCGAAGTGCTGGAGACGAGAGAACGGGCAGTTGTATCTGTACAAAAAAGGGGCAAATGGGGACGACGAGGCCAGAATAGAAGTGGAGGTATCAAATATACTGGATAAGTGCAATGTGAGGCATTTAAAATACAGTAAAGCAATGGATGAAAAAGTTTACTGCTGTAAGTGTGAATGTATGACAGATGAGGATTTGAGTATGCTAAGTGCAATGGACTTTGCATCATACTGCAATGTAAATGGGATGGATTTTGGGACAGAGATAATGAAAATAGACAAAGACAGCATATACAAAATGTTGATTGTAGATTACCTGATAAGTAACAGAGATAGACATGGGCAGAACTGGGGATTTTGGTATCATTGTAACGACATGGAAATAGTTGGCTGCCATCCTCTGTTTGACCATAATAATTCTTTCGACAGGGCTTTAATGAATGATAGTACCGGAGGACAATCACTATTTGATAGCAGTAAAACAATGAGTGAGTTAGCTCATATGGCTATGAAGAGAACAGATTTCCATTTTACCGGTGAGATAGAGCCGGAGGATTTTATTGTAAAATCACACTATCATTCATTTATGAGTAGGGCAAAGGAACTTGGAATAAAAACATACCCGGAGGGTGCATCGCTTGACCGGCAACAGAGCAAACTAAACGTAAAAACGGCGGGGACTTAAAGCCCCGCCGTTTTTAACGTTCATAAATCGTATAATGATGTTTTTTCAAAAGCTCCACCGCAGCTTCTAATGCCTCTGCGTCATACAGCTCTAATCGCAGAACACCGTCTTCAAATTCCCGGTTGTGGATAATGCCGATATTTTTAATGCTTAAATGGTTGCTGGCTAAAATCGTTGCCACCGTGGCAATTCCCCCGGCTTCATCTAGTAAATCAAGGTAAAGCTCATAAACATTCTTAAGGACGCCTTTCGGGCTGATGGTAATGGAATCACGGTAGTCCTTTGCTGAAGAAAAGCTGTCAATCAACGCCTGTTCATTTTTATTCTCAATGTCTTTCCGGGTCTTTAACAGCATTTCAACATAAGCGTCTATCAGCTTTAAAATCTGTTCCCGGTTAGAAAGGCAGATATTTTCCCACATGACAGGGGAGGAGGAAGCGATTCTGGTAATATCCTTAAATCCGCCTGCCGCAATGGTTTTCATGGTTTCCCCCGCATCGTCCGATTCTTTAATCAGATTCACAAGGCTGTAGGCGATGATGTGGGGCAAATGGCTGATGGCGGCGGTGGCGTAATCGTGCAGCTCATAGTCAAGCACTAAGGGAATGGCATCTAAGGAAGTCACCAGTTCGGTAAAATCCGCTAAGGTTTCCGGTGAAGTCTCTGCCGTAGGCGTAATAATATAGTAGGCATTTTCCAGAAGTGAATCTGAAGCGCTAGAAAGCCCGGTTTTTTCCGAACCTGCCATGGGGTGGCCGCCAATAAAATTTTTCTCTAAACCCAGGGCGGTTACTTCTTTATGAATTTCTGTTTTGACACTGCCCACGTCTGTAATGATGCAGTCCGGTGAAATCACGTCCTTTAACTGCCTTAAATATTCAATATTTCTCTGAACAGGAGTGCATAAAAAGATATAATCACAGTCCGTAAAATCCTCCATGCCGCAGAAGGTCTGATTGGCAATCAAATGCTCTGCGTAGGCTTCCTCTATAGTTTCTATATGTCCCGCCGTGGCAATAATGGTTAATGACGGGTGAAGTAAATGCAGTTTTTTTGCAATGGAACCTCCAATCAGTCCTAATCCGATAAAACCAATTTTATTCAGTGACATGCGAAAATACCCCCAGATAAAAGTTTATGTAAAAGTCGGTATTGATTCGGGGGGCAAAAGTCGGCTGGTTTTTCTCCCGAATCAATGGTTTGCTTTCGTATTAAGATTATCATAGACATTTCCTTAAAAAAAGTCAACACGTTAAAGTATAAAAGCGGCAGGAGTTCAGACGGGTTATGATGGATAAAATATGTCCGGACTGTGAACTTTATGTAAAACTTTAATAAGAATGGTTATAAATTATTTAAAAAGCATACATAATATATAAACAAACATATGTTATTGTAAATATAGTTAGTGAAAATGAATAAATAAGTTGTAAAAAGCGTTCTGATTTAGTAAAATATAACCATACAGCAATGCAGCAATACCATTGCAGCAATAATATAATTGCTACAATATGATTGCAGGTGACGTAATTTCTTGTTGTTGTAAATAACAAAAATATGGAGGATTTACTATGAACGTTTACACAACTGACAAAATTCGCAATGTGGTTTTACTCGGCCATGGGGGGTGTGGCAAGACAAGTCTCGTGGAAGCGATGGCTTATCTTGCGGGAATGACAACACGTATGGGAAAAGTTACTGACGGCAATACCATAAGTGATTACGACAAAGAAGAGACAAAACGCCAGTTTTCTATCAACACTTCTGTGGTTCCGATTATCTGGGAAGATGCAAAGATTAACATTCTTGATACACCTGGTTATTTTGATTTTGTAGGTGAAGTGGAAGAGGCAGTCAGCGTAGCGGATGCAGCCATTATCGTTGTTTCCGGGAAAGCTGGCATTGAGGTGGGAACAAAAAAGGCATGGGAGCTTTGCGAAAAGTACCGTCTGCCCCGTATGGTGTTCGTAACGGATATGGACATTGATGAGGCAAGCTATCGTCAGGTAGTGGAGGATTTGCAGGAGCTTTATGGCAAAAAGATTGCTCCGTTCCATCTGCCTATCCGTGAGAACGGACAGTTTGTGGGCTATGTCAATGTGTTACAGCAGCGGGCAAAACGCTGGAAGGATAACGGCGAAGTGGAAAAGACCGACGTTCCCGATTACTCCCAGGAAAATTTAGGAATCTGCCGGGAAGCATTGATGGAAGCGGTTGCGGAAACCAGCGAAGAATTTATGGACCGTTATTTTAGCGGAGAAGAATTTTCAGAAGACGAGATTCGTCAGGCATTGCGTGTAAACGTAGCAGAGGGAAGTATTGTTCCGGTATTGATGGGCTCAAATGTATTGGCAAGAGGTATGTACACACTGATGGTAGACATTGTGAAATATCTGCCAAGCCCCGAAAAACGTTCCTGCACCGGTATCAATGCGAAATCCAATGAAGTTTATCAGGCAGATTACGACTTTGCAAAACCGAAGTCTGCTTATATTTTCAAAACCATTGTAGATCCTTTTATTGGAAAATATTCATTAATTAAGGTAAATTCCGGCGTCATTAAGACCGATGATGTGCTGTTTAACCATCACAAGGACACAGAAGAAAAAATCGGAAAACTGTATGTACTGCGGGGCAATAAGCCGGAGGAAGTAAAGGAGCTTCATGCAGGGGATATCGGAGCCTTAGCAAAGCTGTCAAAGGCGGAGACCACAGACTCCCTTTCTACAAAGGCTAACCCTGTGCTCTATATCAGAACCAGCATTTCTACCCCGTATACGTACAAAAGATACAAAGCTGTCAATAAGGGAGACGAGGATAAAATTTCCCAGGCGTTGCAGAAATTAATGCAGGAGGATTTGACCTTAAAGGCAGTCAATGACAGTGAAAACGGTCAGACTTTGCTTTACGGCATGGGTGACCAGCACTTAGAAGTTGTGGCAAGTAAATTGTTAGAACGTTACAAAGTAGAAATAGAACTGAAAAAACCGAAGGTTGCTTTCCGCGAAACAATCCGCAAAAAAGCAGATGTGGAGTACAAGTACAAGAAACAGTCCGGCGGACACGGACAGTACGGACACGTTAAGATGACCTTTGAGCCTTCCGGGGATTTAGAGCAGCCCTATGTCTTTGAACAGATTGTGGTGGGCGGCGCAGTTCCGAAAAACTATTTCCCGGCAGTGGAAAAGGGCATTCAGGAAGGTGTCTTAAAAGGTCCTATGGCGGCATATCCGGTAGTCGGTATCAAAGCGGTACTCTATGACGGCTCTTATCATCCGGTTGACTCTTCCGAGATGGCATTTAAGGTAGCTGCCCTTGGGGCATTCAAGAAAGGTATTATGGATGCTTCTCCGATTTTATTGGAGCCCATCGCCACCTTAAAGGTTGTTGTTCCGGACAAATACACCGGAGACGTGATGGGAGACTTAAACAAGCGCCGTGGACGTGTTCTTGGCATGAACCCTGTGGACGGAGGCTACCAGGAAATCCTTGCGGATATTCCTTACATGGAGCTTTACGGTTACAACACCGATTTAAGATCCATGACAGGCGGCAGCGGAACCTATTCCTATGAATTTGCCAGATATGAGCAGACTCCTTCCGATATTCAGGAGAAGGAGATTGCGGCAAGGGCAGGAAAGGTAGAGGATATAGAGGCATAGTATTTCCGGAAAGCAGACCTTAGGTTCAGGCAGGGAGGAAGAGGCATGCGTCTGCACAAAGAATTACTGGTAATTTTATATGTGTTTGTCTTTCTGGTGAACGACCCGCAGCTGGTGCGGGCCTACAGTCTGCAGGATAGGGCAAAGGATGCCCTCCGGGACGCTGACTCTGGTTCGGGTCTTGATCTTTTCATGGGTTTAGACAGTTCCGAAATTCATTTAATCTATGAATTAAACGGCGGCATCAACAGCAATTATAATAAGACAGAATTAAAGCCGGAGGAGTTTCCCATGAAGTTAGATGTCCCTCTGCGCACCGGATATAATTTTGCGGGCTGGTACACGGATTGTAACTATACCGAAAAAATTACTGAGATTAATCAGGAAAATGCAGATAATATGGTTCTTTTTGCCAAATGGACCAAGGTGATTGATAACAGCTATAATGTAGAAATGTATTCTTACCAGACCGACAGTGTGGTAAGCAAAAAGCAGAAGGAATTAAAAGAATGTTCGTACGCATTTTTAGATGACGTATCCATTCCGGGAATGCCTTCCACCAGAGAAAAAGATTATATAGAGAATATCATCAGCAGTTCTAACCAGTGTCTTCAGGGAATCTGTTTCACACCGGAGCTGCTGCTGATAACCTCTTACTCTGCCAATAAAAAAGAATTAGGCTCTCTCATGCTGTTTGACAGGGAGAGCGGGGCATATTTAGCCACCCTGGGTATGAAAAAGGGCAGCCATCTCGGCGGTATTGCCTTCGACGGTGAAAATGTATGGATTTGCCATTCCAACTCCAATACCTTAGAGCGCATTCCCTATGAATATATTCTAAAAATTGCCCAGGACGCTCCCGGCTATTGTATCGACGCTTCAGCACTTTCCGACGAGTATGCCTTAGAAAACGTCCCCTCTTGCATTACCTTTTACGGAGGAAGAATCTGGGTGGCAACCCACACAAGAATTTTCGATTCACAAATGCTTTCCTACCGCTATGACAGTGAAAAAGATACCCTCACCGCCTTAAGCAGCTACCGCATTCCCAACAAGGTGCAGGGCGTGGACTTCGACGAAAACGGTTCTGTTTACTTAAGCACTTCTTACGGAAGAAACAATTCCTCTTACCTGAAAGTGTATTCTTCCCTGCTGGCGCTCAACAGAAAGCCGAACAATCCGTCCGTAAAAGTGGAGATGCCGCCCTGTTCCGAAGAAGTGGCCATCTCCGGTGACAGTATCTATGTATTATTTGAATCCGCCAGTGAAAAATATTTTGAGGGAACCGACGGCATTGGAAAAACCGCTTCGCCCTTAGATAAGGTATTAGAAGTGAATGTCGCCTCTATCTGGTAAAAAGAACTTCTCAGACGCTGTGCTAATAACCGCAGCACCTGAGAAGTTTTTTTGCTTAATGACGTTTCCTGTCCCTCATCAGCTTAATAATCTTATCCGCCTTCGCCGCCTCTTCCGGTGACATATTCTGTTTCAAAATCCCTATCAAAAGCTCCGTTTCCGGGTCGGAAAACTGAATATTCTTCTCCTTAGCCGTATTCATCGTTCCAAGCAAAAAGGGCATCATCTCATTGATGCTGTTTGGCTTTTCTGTGGAGGCAAAGTTCATCAAAAACTGTAATTTTTCCGGTGACATATTCTTTAACATAGGGTTGTTGCTTAAAAAATCGTAATCCATAACTTATCCTTTCTTAAGAAAAAATGGTTTCATAGGTTTCCATCATGGAGAAAAGGTTAGTGAGCATATCAATGGTTTCTAACTCCTTTTCCGAGCAGTATTTCCGAAGCTCGTTTAACATGGAAAGAACGGAATTTTCCTCCTCATCCACGGAGCACATCGACATCACCTTATCCTCCTGAGAAAATACCTGAATGGTATTTTGCAGCTCCATATACTTTATTAATATGGCAAATTGCTTTTTTTGCCCCCCTTTCATGTAAGGAATTACTGTTTTTAACATTTGAAGCTGTCTGGTCTGAGTCATATTGTCAAAGGGAGTTAAAGTGTTTTCTTCCATTCAATCAGCCTTTTTTCTTTCAGTTTATGAGTGGAAAAGGTTCTTTATGACAGAGGGGACATAAGATAAATAGAAGATATTGCAGGAGGACAGGAAATGCTTGTCATTGAAGATAACAGTGTTTATGAGATAGATGAGGAATGTGTGAAAAGAAAAAGAATTCCGAAGGAGTGCAGGATTTATGAAAAGATTTTGCAGGAGCAGAAGAAGGAGGGAGAAGAGAGAAACAAAGAGAAACGTTGCTGAAAAAGGGGTATCGCTAATGCGATACCCCTTTTTGGAAAAGCAGCTCTTAGAAGCAGCCACATCCGTTGTTATTGCCACAGCCGAAACCATTTCCTCCGCAGCAGAATAATAAAATGATAATCCAGAGACAATCATTTCCACAACCGCCGCAGCCGTTGTTGTTGCCACAGCCGAAACCATTGTTTCCGCCACAGCAGCACAATAACAGGATAATCCAGAGAATGGAACCGCAGCCGCCGCATCCTCCATCGTTACAAGAACATCCACCACCACAGTTTGTTGCAGCTAAATCACTCATGTTTGAAACCTCCAAGTTTTTTTGTTTACACTGTATCATATGTGCCTTAGAAATATGTGTTACAGAAATTTTGAAAAAGATTGTGATACGAAACGGAATTTGATATGATAAATAGGAAAGAAGCTTCAGATGGAGGGAGGAACAAAATGTATTTTGTGGTAATTGTAGAGCCGGAAGAAGTGAATGCAGAGCGAATCCGGGCAATTCTAGAATCTGTGGATAAGAATTTCGAATATGAGCTTACCGCTTTGCCGGAGCGGGGGATTGAGCTGGTGGAAAACAGAAATGTGGATGTTTTTATCAGCTCTTTAGAATTATCCGTAATGACGGGAGCAGAGATTTTTTCTATGGTAGAGATGATATCACCGGAAACTATCCGGGTGGCAATGACCGGTTCTGACTGCATTGAAGAAACGATAGCATGTATGAACCAGTGTAAGACCTTCAAGGTAATTATTAAGCCCTGCCGGGTGGCGGATGATTTGTTAGAGCCTATCAACGACAGTATTTCCTATAAAGAGATGTGTAAAAAGATCCGTACAGAGGAGGAAAATTCCAATACGGGGTTCTTTGCCACGGAACGGGATTTGAAACGGCTGGTGCTGTCCTGGAGGGAAAAGTTTTATTCCTACCAGCGTGTGGAAAAGGTGTTGAAAAAAATTCTGCATACCAATATTGAGGCTGCCAGGTTTGAGCCCGATCTGGAGGTGAAGTTAAAAAGCTGGTATGACTGGATGATAAAGAATTACATTAAGGCTATGATTGATTCTGACGGGCAGTTTGAAACTGTGGAGAAAAGATTAAAATTATCCTATCATCAACCGGAGGAGGGCAATTATTTTCAAATTAAAAAAGAGTTTGAGGAAGAGATACTTCCGGAACAGATGAATGAAATCCGGTTTATTTTAGAAGTGATTCTGGCAGCATACCAGCGATGCGTGGGGAGACACCGCGTTGCTGCCATCATTGAAAATGTGGACAGAGCATATATCCTGAGGGTGGTCTGTGCCCTTCCGAAAGAGGGAGAACCCCTTGCCGAGCCGGATGCCGTGGCGAGAAAAGCTATCGCTAAGGCAACGGAAGAGGCAATCGCCGCATTTGACAATAAATGTGTTATCATGAATCGGGAAAAAGAAGTGGTGGTAAATGTTGCGGTGCATAAGTGGTAGCATAAACGGGAAAAAACGGAAACAGATGGTTTCCTGACAACATTATAAATGCAGGTTATACAAAATATAAAATTTTATTCATTGACAAAAGAACAGAATCGTGTATAGTTTAACATAACAGTATAATTGTATACAATTATACGTGCAAAAATATGCAGTATAATTTTTAATGATAAAAATGATGCCGCATAGGTACACATCAATGGTATCAGGCAAAGGAGATGTTGTTATGAAGGAAGATTTAAGAGAAGTTGTAATGAATAAAAAAACAAACCTGTTGCAGTTAGAGGAACACTTTTACCAACTGGCGGACGTGGAACAGCCCAATGTGTTCCATAATCTCTTTCCCTACGAGGAAATACCAAAGATTGCGTTCAACGACAGAATTGTGCCTCACAATATGCCGGAGCATATCTGGATTACAGATACCACCTTCCGTGACGGGCAGCAGTCAAGAGCACCTTACACCACGGAGCAGATTGTGACTATCTATGACTATCTTCACAAGTTAGGCGGGCCGAAGGGCTTAATCCGCCAGAGTGAATTTTTCTTATACAGCAAAAAGGACAGGGACGCCGTTTACAAATGCTTAGAGAGGGGTTATCAGTTTCCGGAGGTCACCAGCTGGATTCGCGCCAGCAAACAGGATTTCCAGTTAGTAAAGGAAA
The DNA here is from genome assembly GCA_021770785.1 of Lachnospiraceae bacterium. Taxonomy (GTDB): domain Bacteria; phylum Bacillota; class Clostridia; order Lachnospirales; family Lachnospiraceae; genus Roseburia. Next base: position 13,909 of record JAETQH010000021.1, on the reverse strand, counting down.
TCGGACTGCGGGAGACGGGCATTCTGGTGAGCTGCTCGGATTACCATATCTTCTATAAGATGAAGATGACCAGAAGGGAGGTCATGAACCTTTACTTAAGTGTAATCCGTGAGTGCTTAGAGACAGGTATCAGCCCCCGCTGCCATTTAGAGGACATCACCCGGTCTGATATTTACGGATTTGTGATCCCTTTCTGTGTGGAGCTGATGAAGCTGATGGAGGAATATAAAATACCAATCAAAATCCGTGCCTGCGATACCATGGGCTACGGCGTCAACTTCCCGGGTGCCGTGATACCGCGGAGTGTGCCGGGAATTATCTACGGACTTACCACCCATGCCGGAGTGCCATCAGAGCTGATTGAGTGGCATGGCCACAACGATTTTTACAAGGCGGTCAACAACTCCACCACGGCATGGCTCTACGGTGCCAGCGGTGTCAACTGTTCCCTGTTCGGCATCGGGGAGAGAACCGGAAATACGCCTTTAGAGGCAATGGTATTTGAGTACGCCCAGTTAAAGGGAACTTTAGACGGCATGGACACAACGGTTATTACGGAGCTGTCGGAGTACTTCGAGAAGGAGTTAGGCTATGTGCAGCCGGAACGGACGCCTTTCGTCGGCAGCAATTTCAATGTCACAAGGGCAGGCATCCATGCGGACGGACTTTTGAAAAACGAAGAAATCTACAACATTTTTGATACCGATAAATTCTTAAAGAGACCGCCTTTAGTATCTGTTTCTAACACCTCCGGTCTGGCAGGCATCGCTCACTGGATGAATAGCTATTACCATCTGCCGAAGGAGAACAGCGTGGACAAAACCTCCGAGCTGGTAAAAATGGTAAAAGAGTGGGTGGATCAACAGTACGAGGACGGACGTGTGACAGTGCTTACCGACAAAGAGCTGGTGGAAGAAATCAACCAATGCTGTAAAAAGCTTGGCATTTCGCTGCAGGCATGAGGTGGCAGACATGGGAGAAGATAATTATTCACTAAGTTCCCGGGTGTTCCGCACCATCCGGGAAAATATCCTTTCCGGGAAATACGAACCGGAGGAAGAGTTAAAGGAAAAGACCATCGGCGAAGAACTTGGCGTCAGCCGGACTCCCGTCAGGGAGGCGCTGCGCCAGTTAGAATTAGAAGGGCTGGTAACCATCATTCCCAATAAGGGCGCTTATGTGGTTGGGATATCCCAGAAGGATATCCGGGATATTTATGAGATACGCTCCCGGTTAGAGGGACTCTGCGCTAAATGGGCGGCGGAGAACATCACCAAGGAGCAGTTAGACGAGCTGGAAGAGAACATTTACCTGTCGGATTTCCATGTGGAAAAGGGCAATTCGGAGCAGGTACTGGAGTTAGACAACCGCTTTCACGAGATATTGTATAATTCTTCGGGCAGCCGGGAAATGCGCCATATTTTAGTGGATTTCCACCATTATTTACAGCGGGTGAGAAAGGTTACCTTAGCGGAAAATAAACGGGCGGTAAACTCCGTTAGCGAGCACCGCAAGATTGTGGAGGCGTTAAAGCTCCACGATGCGGATTTGGCGGAAAAGCTGGCGAACGAACACATTATGAACACCATCCATAACATTGACAGCCATGGCTGGGATCATGTTTTTGGTGAATAATAAACAGTAAAATTGGCAGTAAAAAGAGAAAGGCAGGACAATTATGGAAAAAATTAAAATGACAACCCCTTTAGTAGAGATGGACGGGGACGAGATGACCCGTATCCTCTGGCAGATGATTAAAGACGAGCTGTTGACACCGTTTATTGAGTTAAATACGGAGTACTATGACCTTGGTTTAGAGCACCGCAATGAGACCAACGACCAGGTGACGGTTGATTCTGCCAATGCTACCAGAAAATACGGCGTGGCGGTAAAATGCGCTACCATTACCCCTAATGCGGCACGTATGACAGAGTACAATTTAAAAGAGATGTGGAAAAGCCCCAACGGAACCATACGTGCCATGTTAGACGGAACCGTATTCCGTGCGCCGATTATTGTAAAAGGCATTGAGCCCTGCGTGAAAAACTGGAAGAAACCTATCACCATTGCACGTCATGCCTATGGTGATGTCTATAAAGCAACGGAAATGAAAATTCCGGGCGCAGGAAAATGCGAGCTGGTTTACACCGCCGAGGATGGTACCGAGACCAGAGAGCTGATTCATAATTTCACAGGGGCAGGCGTAATTCAGGGACAGCACAACCTCTGCAATTCCATCGAGAGCTTTGCAAAGAGCTGCTTTAACTATGCCTTAGACATAAAGCAGGATTTATGGTTTGCTACCAAGGACACCATTTCCAAGAAATATGACCATACCTTCAAGGATATTTTCCAGGAAATCTTTGACGCAGAGTACAAAGAAAAATTTGATGCCGCAGGCATTGAGTATTTCTATACCCTGATTGATGATGCAGTGGCACGTGTGATGAAATCCGAGGGCGGCTACATCTGGGCCTGCAAAAACTATGACGGTGACGTTATGAGTGATATGGTATCCAGCGCCTTTGGCTCCCTTGCCATGATGACCTCCGTTCTGGTATCACCGGACGGCTACTACGAATATGAGGCAGCTCACGGCACCGTACAGCGCCACTATTACAAACACTTAAAGGGTGAGGAAACCTCCACCAACTCCGTGGCAACTATTTTTGCATGGACCGGGGCATTAAAGAAGAGAGGCGAGCTTGACGGCAACAGCGAGCTGACCGCCTTTGCAGAAAAATTAGAAAAGGCTTGTATCAAGACCATTGAAGATGGTAAAATGACAAAAGACCTTGCGCTAATTACCACAAATCCAAATCCAGTGGTATTAAACAGCGAAGATTTTATCAAAGCAATCAGAGCAACATTAGAGGAAGAAATATGATTTTATCATGTCAGAATATCTCGAAATCCTTCGGGACGGATGAAATATTAAAGGACGTCAATTTTCATATTGAAGCAAATGAAAAAGCAGCGATTGTCGGCATCAATGGTGCCGGCAAGTCTACGCTGCTTAAAATAATTATGAGGGAAGAAACTGCCGATACGGGCGAGGTGGTGTTATCGAAGGATAAAACCATCGGCTACTTAGCGCAGTATCAGGACGTTTCCGGCCGGGCTACCATCTATGAAGAGGTGCTAAATTCCAGAAAAGACATTTTACAGATGGAAGAAAAACTCCGGGGAATGGAAGAGAAGATGAACCACCTTACGGGGGCAGAGTTAGAGGGGCTTTTAGAGGATTATCACAAATTAAACCATGAATTTGAACTGTTGGAGGGCTATTCCTACCGCAGCGAGGTGATTGGTATTTTAAAGGGACTGGGCTTTCCGGAGGAAGAGTTTTCAAAACGGATGAGCGAGCTCTCCGGCGGTCAGAAAACCCGTGTGTCCTTAGGCAAACTTCTGGTGACCAAACCGGACGTGCTGCTGTTAGATGAGCCCACCAACCATCTGGATATGGAATCTATCCGCTGGCTGGAGACTTTTCTGCTAAACTACAAGGGCGCCGTTGTCATTGTGGCCCATGACCGTTATTTTTTAGACCGGGTGGTCACTAAGGTCATTGAGATTTTTCAGCATAAATCCTATGTTTATCAGGGAAATTATACTGCTTTTGCAAGGAAGAAAGCAAAGGTGCGGGAGGATTTGTTAAAGCAGTACTATAATCAGCAGCGGGAAATCAAGCATCAGGAGGAAGTGATTGCAAAGCTGAAATCCTTCAACCGGGAGAAATCCATCAAACGTGCCGAGAGCCGTGAAAAGATGTTAGATAAGATAGAGCGGTTAGAGAAGCCCACGGAGGAAAATACGGATATTAAAATCGTGTTGGAGCCCAATGTCACCAGCGGCAATGACGTGCTTTCGGTGGAGCACTTAGCGAAAGCCTATCCTCCGGTGAAGCTGTTTTCTGATATCTCCTTTGAGATAAAACGGGGAGAACGGGTAGCCTTAATCGGAAATAACGGCACAGGGAAAACCACAATTTTAAAGATTATCAATAACCTGGTGGAGGCGGACAGCGGAAGCGTTACCTTAGGAGCCAATGTCCATATCGGGTATTACGACCAGGAGCACCAGCTGCTCCATATGGAAAAGACGATTTTTGAGGAAATTGCCGATGCCTATCCTACCTTAAGCCAGACGAAGGTGAGGAATGTCCTGGCAGCGTTTTTGTTTACGGATGATGACGTCTTTAAACGGATTGGGGATTTAAGCGGTGGGGAGAGAGGGCGAGTCTCTCTGGCAAAATTAATGCTCTCCGACGCTAATTTTCTGATTTTGGACGAGCCCACCAACCATCTGGATATTACCTCCAAGGAAATCTTAGAATCCGCCTTGAACCAGTACACCGGAACCGTATTTTTCGTGTCTCATGACCGTTATTTTATCAACCGGACTGCCACAAGGATTCTGGATTTGACCGGGGAGACAGTGGTCAATTACATCGGCAATTACGATTATTATTTAGAGAAAAAAGATGATTTCACGAAAATTTATGTGGCGGAGCAGACGAAAGAAGTGACAGGGGAAACCGGGGAAGCCGCCCCTGCCGCAAAGGTGGACTGGCAGAGCCAGAAGGCGGAGCAGGCAAGGATTCGGAAAATCGAAAACAGCCTGAAACGGACAGAGGAACAAATTGAACGGTTAGAGGCGCAGATTGCAGAGATTGATGAACAGTTTGTGCTGCCGGAAAATGCGGTTAATTCCGCAAAACTGAACGAGCTTTCCGCAAAGCAATCGGCGTGCAGGGCAGAGTTGGAAAAATGTTACGAACAGTGGGAAGAATTGTCCATGGAGTTAGATAGTTAAAATTTTCACACATTGACAGATGGATTTTCAATCACTATAATATTGATTAAAAAGTGCAGGAAGGTGGGCATCTTAAGTGGAAGAAAAAGAAATATCCCAGGCTGTAATACGGAGAATGCCGCGTTACTATCGTTATTTGGGGGAATTGATAGATGACGGAGTAGAGCGTATTTCGTCAAATGATTTGAGTAAACGGATGAATGTAACGGCGTCCCAGATACGGCAGGATTTGAATAATTTCGGCGGCTTCGGTCAGCAGGGCTACGGCTATAATGTAAAATATCTGTACGAGGAAATCGGAAAGATTTTAGGCTTAAATGAAAAGCATAATATTATCGTGATAGGAGCGGGAAATCTCGGTCAGGCACTGGCAAACTATGTAAAATTTGAAAAATTAGGCTTTATGATTATCGGGCTCTTTGACGTTAATCCGGCGTTAGACGGTGTCACCGTCCGGGGCATCAAAATTCACATGTTAGAGGAGTTAGAGCAGTTCTGCGCCGAGAATCAGGTGGACATTGCAGCCCTTACCATGCCCAAGGCAAAGGCGGATGCCATTGCAAACCGTCTGGTGGACGCCGGAATACACGCAATTTGGAATTTCGCCCATGTGGATCTGGAGCTGTTAGACAAGGATGTGGTGGTGGAGAATGTACATCTGTCCGATAGTCTCATGCAGTTATCCTACAATGTAGCAAGGAACAAGAAGGCAAGAGAAAGCGGCAGCTAAGGGAGTGTTGTCTATGAAAGAGGACGAATTCCGGCAGGCGTTAAAGGAACGTAAGGTGCCGGTTCTGATTTTAGACCCCAAGTGGCATCGTTTGTTTGCCATTCACGGAAAAACAGACCGGATTAAGGAAACAGAAAAAAATTTAGGCGGCCTTTTGGCGGAACAGGGCAGGGTGAATCAGGAATTAAAGGATTTGAAACATTTAAAAAGCAGCCTGTTAGACAGTATCCGTAAAAATATGGACGGCGCAAACGAGGAAAATAACGATACTCTTATGACGAGAAAATTAGAGGAAAACAGCCGTCTTGTGGAAGAGGTCAACGAAAAAATGGAAAACTGCGAGGACAGGCTGTTAGAGCTGCCCCGCCTTATCTCTGAGACGAATCAGGAATTAATGATTTTGTCTATGGAGTACTGCTATGAGAAAATGAGGACCAACGAGCGGGAGGCGGAAGAGATTGCCGCCTGGATTGCGGACATCCGGGTACAATTAAAGGAAAACATCATCAAAAAACAAAATCGTGAAATCAACAACAGGGAGATTTACGGATTTATGCACGACATTTTTGGAATGGAAATTCTGGATTTGTTTGATATCGAATACGAGTATGAAAAAGAGGACGAAGAGGGGCCGGAATAAATGGATGCCTCTCTTTTTGGCGTTCCCATGGAGGAAGGTTGAAAAAATCATATATCGGAATTTTTTCAACCCCAAGTTTGTGCGCACACGCCCAAACTTGAGATGCACAAAAGGCGTGTGCGCATGGAGAAAAATATGAAATATCTTGTAAACAGCCGTGAAATGAAAACTTATGACGCCAACACCATAGAGCAGCTTCATATGCCGGGCATGGTGCTGATGGAGCGGGCAGCCCTTTCCTTTGTGGAGGAAATGAAAAAGCTGTCTGGGGATTTATCCAGAGTACTGGTGGTCTGCGGAACCGGAAATAACGGCGGGGATGGGCTCGCCATTGCAAGATTGTTAAAACAGGCAGGTCATGAGGTGGATGCCGTGCTGGTGGGAAACCGGGCCAAAGCCTCAGAGCAGAACCGCTGCCAGCAGCAGATTTTAAAGGCGCACCGCTATGAGCTTTTGACGGAGCTGCCAAAGAAAAATACGTATACCGCCGTCATCGATGCGGTGTTTGGCGTGGGCTTATCGAGGAATATTGAGGGGGAATATGAAACTCTGCTGACGAAAATGAACAGTCTTTCCGGGGAAAAATATGCGGTGGATATCGCCTCCGGTGTATCGGCGGACAATGGGGCGGTGCTTGGCACAGCTTTCCGGGCAGATGTTACCATTACCTTCGCCTACGGTAAGCTGGGCATGTATCTTTTTCCCGGAAACGAATACTCCGGAAAAGTGATTGTGACAGATATCGGGATTCCCGAAGAAAGCTGGTTCGGCGCAAAGCCGAAGACGGCGGCGTTAGAGGACGCAGACCTTGCCCGGCTGCCGGAACGGAAGAGCCATTCTAATAAGGGAACCTACGGTAAACTTCTGGTGATTGCCGGCAGCGTCAATATGGCGGGGGCCGCCTGCCTCTGCGGAGGAGCCGCCTATAGGGCGGGCTGTGGATTGGTGCGCATTATGACGCCGGAGGAAAACAGAACGATTATTCAGTCGGTGTTGCCGGAGGCTGTGCTAACTACCTACCCGAAAGAAAAACCGAAGGAAACACAACTGACAGCGGCGCTGCAGTGGGCGGACGCCGTGGTGTTAGGCCCCGGCATCGGTACATCGGAGGCCGCGGAGCAGCTGTTAAAAGCAGTGCTTGCGCAAGCGGAAGTTCCGGTGCTTTTAGATGCGGATGCCCTGAATTTGGCGGCAAAGGACAGCAGCTTGCTGCTACATAGCCAGGCAAGGCTGATTCTCACACCCCATTTAGGAGAGATGAGCCGGTTGACAGGGAAACACATTTCTGAGATACAAACACACTTAATAGAAGTTGCAGAAGCCTTCGCAGGGCAATATAATGTAATATGTGTATTGAAGGATGAACATACCGTTACGGCAGTCCCGGATGGGCAGACCTATCTTAATCTTTCCGGAAACCACGGCATGGCAACGGCGGGCAGCGGTGACGTGTTAAGTGGTATTATCGGTTCCCTGCTGGCGCAGGGAATGTCCCCGGAGGCGGCGGCACCTCTCGGTGTATTCCTTCATGGAAAAGCAGGGGATGCAATTAGGGAAAAAACAGGCTGCCGGAGTATGATGGCATCTGATTTGACCGAGGGAATCTGCCTGATAACAAGGGAAACAGAGGATGTGCAGGACAGAAAGGAACAGGCAAAATGAACAGATACAGTAGAGTATATGCAGAAATTGATTTAGATGCCGTGTTGTACAATATGGAGGCAATGCGGAACAATATTTCCGAAGATACCAAAATTATGGCGGTAATAAAGGCGGACGGCTATGGCCACGGAGCAGTAGAGATTGCGGAAACTATTGATTCTCTGGATTATCTTTATGGCTATGCGGTGGCAACCGTGGAAGAAGGGCTGATTTTACGCAACCACGGCATCAAAAAGCCCATTCTCATTTTAGGCTATGCGTTTCCGGACCAGTACGAGGATATGATTCGGGCGGAAATCCGGCCTACCGTATTTACCAGAGAAATGGCGGAAGAGCTTTCTGCGGCGGCGGAAAAAATCGGCATGGACTGTAAAATCCATTTTGCCATCGACACAGGCATGGGCCGTATCGGTTATCAGGTGACGGAAGAAGCGGCAGAGGAAATGGTACATTTAGCGAGACTGCCGCATATTATGGTGGAGGGGATTTTTACGCATTTTGCAAAGGCGGATGAGACGGATAAGAAGCCAACTTACCGTCAGATTGAACTGTTTGAGAATATGATTGCCCTGTTAGAGGAAAAAGGGGTTACCATTCCCATCCATCACTGTTCCAACAGTGCCGGCATTGTGGAGGTGCCGGAGGCAAATATGGATTTGGTGCGGGCGGGAATCACGCTTTACGGCCTGTGGCCTTCGGAGGAAGTGGATCGGGCAAAAATTGACATCAAGCCGGCACTCTCCTTAATCACCCACGTTGCCTATGTGAAGGAATTAGAAGCAGACCGCGCCATCAGCTATGGCGGTACATATGTCACCACAGAGAAACGGAAAATAGCCACCATTCCGGTGGGTTACGCCGACGGTTACGCCCGTTCCCTTTCCAATAAAGGAGACGTGCTGATTCACGGAAAACGAGCACCTATCCGGGGAAGGGTCTGCATGGACCAGTTTATGGTGGACGTAACGGACATTCCCGATGTAAAAAACGGAGACGAGGTAATCCTTATCGGCAGTGACGGTGAGGAGACCATCACCATGGAGGAGGTGGGGGCGCTTTCCGGGCGTTTCAATTATGAGTTTGTCTGTGACTTAGGTAAGCGGATTCCGCGGGTTTTCGTGCACAAGGGAAAAATCATTGGTACGAAAGACCATTTTTCCGAGTAAAATGGAATACACCCGGTAAAATTGGCAATACTATCCCTAGATGGAAAATCTATCTGAAATAGAAATAATATGGAGTGGAAAGTATATGGTAATTCGACGCGGTGATATTTTTTATGCCGACTTAAGGCCGGTGATTGGTTCGGAGCAGGGAGGAGTACGGCCTGTTCTGATTATACAGAATGATGTGGGAAACCGTCACAGCCCTACGGTAATCTGTGCGGCAATCACATCCCAGATGAATAAAGCAAAGCTGCCGACCCATGTGGAGCTGGACAGCAGAAAATACGATTTGGTAAAGGATTCGGTGGTTCTGTTAGAGCAGCTTCGCACCATTGATAAGAAGCGGCTGAAAGATAAAGTATGTCACTTAGACAATCAGATTTTGGTGAAAATTGATAAGGCACTGGAAATCAGTCTGGAATTATATACATAGGAAAACTTGACGAATATGGCGGAAAATGGTATGATTCCAGATGTTTTATAGCAGACAGCTTCAACCTAACAAAGGAAAAAGGAGAGTAATTATTTATGGACGACGGCGTCAGTCCCACTATGGGCATTCTGGTATTTGCAGCGTTAATTCTGCTGGATTTTATTATTTTTGGTTTTATTGCGGCAATGGAAAATTTAAACGAAACGTCAGTGGAAAAGCTGGCGAAGGATGGCGATACCAGAGCTGCCCTGTTATTAAAATATACAGACAAAACGGACCGTTACCGGCATGTGTGCCAGCTGCTTATCTTAACGGCCCACATGATACTGGGCTTTTATCAGGTGCCTCTCTGGAAAGCATGTTTCCTGAAAGGGGAGGTGGGAGCGGGAATTTCCATACTGGCGGATATTCTGATTTTTGCAGCACTTATTCTTCTGGTGCTAATTTTCGGCATTTATACGCCGGAAAAGGTGGCAGCCCGGAAACCGGAAAGCTGGGCGCTGCAGTTAGTGCGGATTGTCCGCACAGTGGAATTGGTTTTCTATCCCGTCATTTTTCTGACGAATGCCATTGCCAACCTACTGTCAAGAATTTTCGGCGTAGACCCGCTGAGTGATACGGATGATGTGACGGAGGAAGAGATTATCTCCATGGTGAAGGAAGTGCATGAACAGGGCGTACTCCTTGCCAGTGAAGCAGAGATGATACATAATATTTTTGAATTTGGAGACAAAGAGGCAAAGGACATTATGACCCACCGGAAAAATTTAGTGGCGCTTGACTGTTCCTTAAAATTTTCGGACATTCTTCCGGTATTGATGGAAAATAATTATTCCCGTTTTCCGGTTTATGAGGAAACCATAGATAACGTGATTGGTGTACTGCATATCCGGGAAGCCTTATGTATGTGCCAGCGGACGGAGCTGCTAGAAAAGCCCATTCGGGAGATTGACGGGCTTATCAGCGAAGTGGATTTTATCCCTGAAACCAGAAATATCAACGTGCTGTTTGCCATGATGCAGAATGCCAAAAGCCACATGACCATCGTAGTGGACGAATACGGGCAGACTTCCGGTATTGTTACCATGGAAGATATTTTAGAGGAAATCGTGGGCAATATCGAGGACGAGCATGATGAAGAACAGCAGATGATTGTGAGACTGCCGGACGAAAGCTTCCGCATGGACGGCATGGCAGAGTTTGAGGATGTGTTAGAAGCCTTAGGCATCGAGGAAGAGGATGTGAAGGAAGATGATTTTGAGACCTTAAACGGTTTCCTCATATCCCTGATTGATAAAATTCCAAACGAGGACGAGGTGTTTTCCACTACGGCGTACGGATATCTTTTTGAAATCCTTTCCGTGGAAAATAAAATGATACGCACCGTAAAGGTGACAAAGCTTCCGGAGGAAAACAGCGCAGAGGAAAGCGACAGCCCGCAGGAAGAAAGCAGCTAATTGCCTGTAGCTTTCATAGCCTGTAAAGTTTTGCAAGAGCTTCACCCATTTTACGAAAGCAGCTAATTGCCTGTAGCTTTCATAACCTGCAGGGTTACGGAAATTTTGCATTCCTGCCTAAGTGAGGACTTGCAGGAATAAGGAAAAAATGATAAAATAAATCGTATTTTTGAACAGAGAATAATAAATTTGGAAAAGAGGAAAAGGTTATGTCAGGACATTCAAAATTCGCCAATATTAAACATAAGAAAGAGAAAAACGATGCCGCCAAGGGAAAAATCTTTACCATCATCGGCAGGGAGATTGCGGTGGCAGTTAAAGAGGGCGGACCGGACCCGGCAAACAACTTTAAGCTGGCACAGGTAATCGCAAAGGCAAAATCCAACAACATGCCTAACGACACCATTGAACGTGGTATTAAAAAGGCAGCCGGAGAAGGTGGCAATGTCAATTACGAGTATTGTACATACGAAGGCTACGGCCCCAGTGGAACCGCTATCATTGTAAAATGCTTAACCGATAACAAAAACCGTACCGCTGCAAATGTGAGAAACGCGTTCACCAAGGGTCACGGAAGCATCGGCACCCAGGGCTGCGTGTCTTATATGTTTGACGAGAAAGGTCAGATTATCATTGCCAAAGAGGACTGCGAGATGGAGGCAGACGATTTGATGATGACAGCCCTTGATGCAGGCGCAGAGGATTTCTCCGAGGAGGAGGACAGCTTTGAGGTATTGACAACACCAGAGGATTTTGAGGCAGTCAGAAGTGCCTTAGAGGAACAGAAGGTTGCCATGGCGCAGGCGGAAGTGACGATGCTGCCGCAGAACTATGTGGAGCTGACTGCGGAAGAGGATTTGACGAACATTAACCGTATCCTTGATTTACTGGATGAGGATGACGACGTGCAGGAAGTTTATCATAACTGGGACGAGTAGTTGATGGAAAAAAAGCTTGTCGGTTTTGCGGCAGTTCAGGGGTAAACCTGGCAGGTTAATTTATATAGGAAACGCAATGTTTTTTGCGTTTTCTATAGGTCTCCTATATCAGGTGAAAACTGAAGATTGGGATTTAAGGAAAAGACTGTGTGGCAGAAATGCTATGCGGTCTTTTTTTGGTAAATAGGAAGCATGAGACAGGAAGGTATAATTTATCTAGATTGATTGAAAACGCCGCAAGAATGAGTGATAATTTGTTTATAGGAATTTTTATTTTACGGAAGAAAGTGAGGAAATGTTTATGAGAAGAAAAAAATTGCTGGCAGGGGTTCTGACAACGGCGTTGTTGGTTGGCAGTATCAGCCCGGCGGGAGTTATGGGAGCCGAAGTGCCGAAAGAGTTCCCGGCGGAGCAGTTGATGATTGAGGAGACTGGGAGACAGGGGGATGAGGAAGAAGCGGTAACGGCAGAGGAAGAGGTAAAGAGTGCTGAGGCGGACGAGAATGAGTTTGTGATTAAAGATGGGGTGCTGACTAAGTACACCGGGGCTGGTGGAGATGTGACGATACCGGATGGAGTGACGAGTATTGGAGATAACGCTTTTTATGGCTGTAGTGGTTTGACCAGTATTACAATCCCCGATAGTATGACAAGTATTGGAGAATATGCTTTTGGCAATTGTAGTAACTTGGCCAGTATTACAATCCCAACCAATGTGACGAGTATTGGAGATGACGCTTTTTATTTTTGTAACAGCTTAACAGCAATAAATGTCTCAAAAGAAAATGTAAACTATACATCAGAAAATGGGATATTATATGATAAAAACAAGAGAACTTTGATACAATGTCCAGGTGGAAAAACAGGAGAATTAATTATACCAGGCAGTGTGGAATGTTTAGGAGAGACAGCTTTTATGGGCTGTGATGTTTTAAACAGTATAACGATGCCAGACAGTGTGGAAAGGATTGGAAAAAATACTTTTGGGCATTGTTACGGTTTAACAGCAATAAATGTGTCAGAAAAAAATCCAACTTATACATCAGAAAATGGGATATTATATGATAAAAACAAGAGAACTTTGATACGATGCCCAGGTGGAAAAGCAGGAGAATTAATTATACCAGACAGTGTGGAATTCATAGGAGAATATGCTGTTTCGAGGTGCCTTGCTTTAACAGATATCACAATACCAGCCAGTGTGCAAAGTATAGGAGATTCTGCATTTTATTACAATAGCTTTACTAATATTATAATACCAGACAGCGTGCAAAGCATAGGAGATTCTGCATTTTTTCGCTGCGCTTTTTTGAATAATATCACAATACCAGCCAGTGTAATGAGCATAGGAAAGGGTGCACTTGAATGGTGCGGAAATATAACTGTTTTTTGTGTAAAAGATTCTTACGCAGAAACCTATGCAAAAGAAAATGGTATTACGTATAGATACATCGGAGGAAAAGTTACACAGACCGTTACAGCAAATGATAACATCACCAAGACCTATGGTGACAGCACATTTTCTATCGGTGCAGTGACAGACGGAGACGGTGTGTTAAGCTATGTCTCCGACAACAAAGCAGTAGCAAAGGTAGATTCAGCAGGAAATATAACACTGACCGGAGCAGGAACAGCCCACATCACCATCACGGCATCCGAAACAGCAAATTATAAAGCAGCGGAAAAGGTAATTACCGTTACCGTTGAGAAAAAAGCCCAGACCATCACGGCATCCGATATTACCAAAACTTTGGGAGATGTAGCATTTCCTTTGAATGCAACAGTAGACGGAGATGGCACCTTCACCTATGTATCTGACGATCCATCTGTTGCAGCAATAGCAGAAAACGGAACTGTAACTTTGGTAAGTGCAGGAACAGCCCACATTACCATCACGGCATCCGAAACAGCAAATTGTAAAGCAGCAGAAAAGGTAATTACCGTTACCGTAAAACCATCTGAGACACCGGATAAAGAGCCGGAAAAAAGTAAACAGACCATTACAGCAAAGAATATTACCAAAACCTACGGTGACAAAGCATTCTCCCTTGGTGCAAAAACCAATGGC
>JAETQH010000215.1 GCA_021770785.1 Lachnospiraceae bacterium | reverse complement strand
TTCGAATTAAACCACATGCTCCACCGCTTGTGCGGGTCCCCGTCAATTCCTTTGAGTTTCATTCTTGCGAACGTACTCCCCAGGTGGAATACTTATTGCGTTTGCTGCGGCACCGAGGTCCTCTTACCCCAACACCTAGTATTCATCGTTTACCGCGTGGACTACCAGGGTATCTAATCCTGTTTGCTCCCCACGCTTTCGAGCCTCAACGTCAGTTTCGGTCCAGTAAGACGCCTTCGCCACTGGTGTTCCTCCTAATATCTACGCATTTCACCGCTACACTAGGAATTCCTCTTACCTCTCCCGTACTCTAGTTTGACAGTTTCAAAAGCAGTCCCATGGTTGAGCCTTGGGCTTTCACTTCTGACTTGCCTTTCCGTCTACGCTCCCTTTACACCCAGTAAATCCGGATAACGCTTGCCCCCTACGTATTACCGCGGCTGCTGGCACGTAGTTAGCCGGGGCTTCTTTTTCAGGTACCTTCTTTTCTATTCCCTGCTGATAGAGCTTTACATACCGAAATACTTCCTCACTCACGCGGCGTTGCTGCATCAGGGTTTCCCCCATTGTGCAATATTCCCCACTGCTGCCTCCCGTAGGAGTTTGGGCCGTGTCTCAGTCCCAATGTGGCCGTCCACCCTCTCAGGTCGGCTACCGATCGTCGCCTTGGTGGGCTCTTACCCCTCCAACTAGCTAATCGGACGCGGATCCATCTCTCACCGATTTCTCTTTCCCTCTCCTCTCATGCGACAAAAGAGGCTTATGCGGTATTAGCAGCCGTTTCCAACTGTTATCCCCCTGTGAAAGGCAGGTTATCCACGCGTTACTCACCCGTCCGCCACTCAGTCAGGAACTTCTGCTTGCGCTTCTCTTCCTGCTTCGTTCGACTTGCATGTGTTAAGCACGCCGCCAGCGTTCATCCTGAGCCAGGATCAAACTCTCATGTTCTAGTTTTTCCTTCTTCAGAATTGCCTGCTAGCAATTTCCTTTTTTCCTGTTTTTTGGTTCGTCTGTTTCTGAAATTCTAATATTCCAGAACCATTCGCTTTATAATCATTTCTCTCGAAATTTCAAGGTTGGTTTTTTTCTACTGTTCAATTATCAATGTTCGATGTTTCGCTGCCGTCACCAGCAACTCTTATATGTTATCACATCCATCTCTTCCTGTCAAGCACTTTTTAAAAATTTTTCTTGACATTCTATCTATATTTATTCTGTCTGTGAAACGGAGAAAATGGGATTTGAACCCATGCGCCGCTATCAACGACCTACTCCCTTTCCAGGGGAGCCCCTTCAACCTCTTGGGTATTTCTCCAACTGTTGATTTTTATAAAATATTCAATTCTATGAATCCTCATCCAAAATATCTATTAAATCAAAAATAAAAACTTCTTGTCCAATATCATTACAAGAAAAACGGAGAGGGTGGGATTCGAACCCACGGTTCCTTTCGGAATCACTGGTTTTCAAGACCAGCTCCTTAAACCGCTCGGACACCTCTCCAAATTTATTATCCA
>JAETQH010000020.1 GCA_021770785.1 Lachnospiraceae bacterium | reverse complement strand
TAAAAGGAGAGGAAAAGCATGAGATTCATTTCGCATTTCGTCAATTTTGCCTTTATCATCCTGTCCACATTATCATTGCTTATCCTCTGCACGTGTCTTTTCCCTCCCTTCCTTTTTTATAGTACTTTTAATATCTATTTTCGTTTTCCTTTAGGATATTGCTCTAACAATATTCTCATATCCTTTTCCGTCATATTTAAGAACTGTTTTGCTGATATTTATAATAATTTCTCCCATTTCAGAATTTTTTCTATTTCTGTTTCATATGCTTCCGGACTTTTTTCTTTTCGATGCGGTTCTTTGCTGTATAAATTCTCATACTCTGCATAAGCTTCCTTTAACTGTCTCATCATTACTTTAGCTGCTTTTAACTTATCCTCTATTTGTAATGATACCTTTATAAACTCTACATCCTGCGGATGAGCTGCACGATCTTCTTTTTCCTGCAACTTTTTTTCTAATTCTTCCATTTTTTTCTGATGAGAATTTTCTAAAACCTCTACCTTATTTTTAGACGCATTCAATTTCAGATTTGCTTGCTTTAATTCTTCCTGCAGTCTATTTAATTCAGCAGCGTTTTTCTGTTCCATTTCATTTTCAATCTGAACCCGGATTTTTCCCTCTATCTCAGCAGCCTCCTGCCTTACTCTCTCCACTTCATCTAAAGCGCTTTTTTTATCCGCCTCCAAGGTGCTAATCTCTTTTTTCTTGTCATCAATTTCACGTCTCATTCGATTTAATTTTTCATAAAGCGCATTGATTTCCTCTTTATTTTTTCCACTCTCAATTAGGCTCAATATTTGACGCTGCTCATTTTCGTCCAACTTCGAATAGTTCTCACCCTCATTAATTGAAATATTATTTTTATCGAACATTTCCTGCAGCTCTGGGATTAATTTAGAAATAGCTTTATATTTTATTACCTGACGATTTGTAATACCTAATGTCTCCGCAATTTCTTTATTTACATTGGTTTTTCCCTGTTTCCCGGTCAATTCATTTCTCTTTGTAATCAGCTCATTTAACTTAACAACCTTTTCCCTTTTTCGCTCATCATTACTGCCACGTCCAATTTCATTTGCCAGTGTCAGACGAATTTCTGAAATAACTGTTTCCAATTCTCTTTCTTCTGGTGACAGTTCTTCCTCATGCTTTGCCGGTATTTTCACATTACATGGATATCCCTCTACATAAAACTGATGAACGTTCTTCATATATTTATTATAATCTTCTATTTCTTCCTCTTTTCCTGCCTTATATTTTTCAATAAGACTATCAATCGCTCTGGTGCGCTGCTCACCGGATTCAATGATATATTTATCATTTTCTTCGTCATACACCGCTTCAAGATTATGGATTAATCCAAACTCTAAGATACTATCCGCAATCTGCTGAATCGCTTCCATGGGATAATCATTCTTTTTATGAAAAACAAGTTTTTCCCTGGGTACAAATTTAAAATTGAATGCCTTTGCCATAGTTCCGGATGCTTTTTCCGCTTTTTCAATCGCACTTACAAGTGATGAGGACATTCCCTCATTCACCGGTTTATTTTCATCCTGATGCTTTTCCTCGTTGGCTGCTTCTTTCTCCTTTGAAAGAATTTTTTCTGCAGCTCCAAAATTAAAAGTTTTCCTCTGTGCCATAAACAATTCCTCCGTATTTACTTTATTCACAATCAGACTGATATTCTCTATTTTTTAACAAGCCTCTGCCCCCGCCTCTCCAATAGCACTCCTAAGCATGTCCGCTTTTTCTTTAGACAAAATATTTAATTCTAACAATAAGTGTGAATAATCAAAAATTGCATTCGTGCTGGGTGCGTAGCTGAGCAACGATTGAAAAATAGTTTCCATTTCAGATACCTTAATATCTTTTCGTATGGGGGTATTCAAAAATTTTATTCCCAGCTCTTCATTATAAGTTTCCCGCAATTCTTTAAATATTTTTGTATTTGTTTCTACCTGAGTGATATACGTTCCAAGGAAATTAACATTTTCAATGTCATGTTCCTCTTTTATATACGCAACTGTTTCGATTGTCTCTCTTAACCCTTTATAGCTAAATCCTTCTGCCCTTACTGGTGTAATGATATAATCTGAAGCAAATATACTGTTTACCGTTAAAATATTAGATGCCGGGGCATTATCAATGAGAATAAAATCAAATTCCTCCTTTACAGCCGCCAATGCCTTCCTCAAAATGATATTGTTATTTCCTGTCTCATTTGCAGCAATGTAAGTCAAGGTATTTTTGTGCCTTTTACTACTTGGAATTACATATAAATTTTCAATACCTGTTTTTCTAATCAGTTGTTTCACTTCCTCTTTTTCACGAAAACGGTATTTAAACAAATCTGATACATTATATTTTTCCGGAGTTTCAATCCCGTCAATCACCCTTTGGCTATCTTCCTCATAGCACTTTAAGAGCATTGACAAATTGCTCTGTTCATCTAAATCAATACACAGGACTTTTAAACCCAAAAATGCCATTAACTCTGCAAAAATCGCTGTACTGCTTGTTTTTCCTACTCCGCCTTTATTATTGATAATTGAAATTGTAATTGCTTTCATATTTTTTCTCCTTTTCATTCACAAGTGAACCCGATTCACTTTACTTAATTTTTTCTACTAATTTTCCTGGCAATATTCCGGATAACGAATTTTTACTGCCTGCCAAAAATATTTTGCATATCCACAGCAGAATAAATCTTCCGGTGTATATAGTCGGTATTCCCCTAACTGCTCGTCCATACTGTCATAATCATCAACGCTTGGAGCCGCATTGCAATAAAGGTTATATGCCATCCGAATAATCTTTGCACTTCCACTGGTAATCCACCCCTCATGCAAACATTCTGTTTTTACATATCCTGTTTTAAAATCATAAATTGCCGCTGCATATTTTCTTGTATCCTCGCTGATTCCAATACAATATACTAATGCTTTATGATACACGTCCTGATATCTGCATTTCTGCAGGTACTCCTTGTAAAAATTTTCATGTTTTTTATCTTTAAACTCTATCTGCTCTGCCTTTTTACTTATTTTTGTATCCCTCATATCTGTATACTCCTTCTACCTGTTTCATTTAACAAGTGTTATTGTTCCTTATAATTCGTTTTTTTTCTGTTATACTTAACCTCAAGAAGCGGTTTTTGTAATAAACTAAAAAGATTTTTTTTCAGAAGCGTCTTTTCAGAAGCGTCTTTTCAGAAGCATCTTTTGGATTTGTTTTTTACAGAAGCTTGCTTCTTTTCCCTATTTTACACTAGCTTTTTTCAAAAATTTCTTCTTCCGTAACCCTCCTCTCCATTGGATGTTTTCTCTCAACATGATGCTTTTTCCGATATTCTTCCAGCAGTTCTTCTCTCTTCAAATACAATTCCCAGGCAGCATTAACTTTTTGTCTAAGACTTTCAATTTTTCTTTTGTTTTGTCGAGTTGTTTCCTGATAATCCTTTGTTATCTTTTCTTCTAAATATCTTACAACTATATTGTTTGTATCATCAGATGCACGATACACTACAAATCTTGCTAATGCTTGTCTGCTTATTCCTGTCTCTTTTGAAACACAAAACATATTCGTTCCCATGTCATAATAAAACTGTGTGATATTCACTCCACAATTCTGGTAACTAAGATATTCATTTATATAGCTTGACTTTGCTCCTTTCTGCGCCATACGTACCTCCTACTTTTTTTCTAGTATTTCTTCTTCTCTAATCTGCCTTTCCATGGGATATAGCCTGTTTATATGATGTTTTTTCCGCCGTTCTTCAAGCATTTCTTCTCTTTTTAAATAAATTTCCCACGCATCATTTGTTTGCTTTTTTATATCATCAATTTGTTTTCTGCATTCCTGAATCGTATCTCTATAATCACTGATAATACATTCTTCCAAATACGATACAATTTTTTCATTTGTGGAAGCTGCTGTATGATTTGCTACAAACCTTGTTATAGCTTCTCTACATACTCCCGTTTTAGTCGAAACCTGATTGATGGTAGTTCCCATGTCATAGTAGAACTGTGCTGTATCTACTCCACAATTCTTGTAACTAAGGTATTCATCTCTAAAGCCATTCGTCTTTCTCCCCCTCTTCGCCATATGTACCTCCTTTCCTTCCACAAAAAAAGAACCTGGATTTTTACCAAGTTCTCAACAATCCTTATTAACTTCCTTCATAGCCACAGTCAAAGGTCAGATAAATCACTTTATCTTCTTTATCCCCCACATAATAGGCGTTATATTTTTTCAATTCCTCCGCCGTGGCATTTCCCGTAGGCTTTGTACCCTCCGCCCCAAAGCCCAGCCCCCAGTTTTCCGCCTCTTCTGACATATGGTTTCCCATGGCAGGAAGGAGAACTCCCTCCGTCTGGAAGGAAGCTGCACTTCTTCCCACAAAAAACATGGCGGCAAATAAAAGCGCCGTCCCTGCTATCTTTATTTTCTTTTTTTCCATACCCATTCCCAAACTCTGCTTTCCATTATTTTATGCAGAGGGAAAGGACAGTAGAACCCTGTTGGTAACTTTGTATTCCTACGGATGTGCCTCACATCCGGCGGGTCTTTTGTTTCATGGGAAAGGCAGCACTTATGTAACATCGTTTTTTTGTTACGTCTATCCCTGCGGCTTGCTAAAACTTTTGTGACAGTCAGATGTGTCTTTTTTATAAATAGCGGGCAAACTATAAACATTGTTGAAGTTATCAACGCTGTTTGCTATAATTTTCTCAGCATATGTTTACTAATTTTTCATAGCAAATTAAGGAGGTACGATTATGGATTTTTATAAACGGGCACTGGAACTGCGCGAAGAAACTATCTCTCACCGCCGTTGGCTGCACAGCAACGCAGAAGTGGGTCTTCATATGCCCAAAGGACAAGCCTATGTTATGGAGCAATTGAGAGGATATGGATTGGATCCCCATCCCTGCGGACATGGAGTGACTGCAGAGCTGGGCCAGGAAGGGGGCCGGACAATCCTGCTCCGAGCGGATATGGATGCGCTGCCCATGCCAGAAGAAAGCGGCGAAATCTTTTCCTGTCCAACCGGTACAGAGGCTCATACCTGCGGCCATGATTTCCATGCAGCCATGTTACTGACAGCGGCAAAGATGCTAAAAGAAAATGAAGCCATGCTGTCTGGCAGGGTTCGGTTTATGTTCCAACCTGCGGAAGAAACCTTTGAGGGTGCAAAAGATATGCTGGCACATGGGGTACTAGAAGGTGTGGATGCAGCCCTAGCCTATCACGTCGGTCCCGGGAGGATGCCTGTAGGCTTGTTCATGTACAACAGTGGCGGAACCATGATGTATTCTGTGGATGGTTTTCGAATCACAATCCATGGGCGGGGTGCCCACGGCGCATATCCGCACAGTTCCATCGATCCAATCAATATCGGTGTCCATATTTATCTTGCTCTGGAATCGCTGATTGCTCGCGAAGCAGATCCCAGCAAAGCCTGTGTACTGACCATCGGCAATTTTTCCGCAGGTTCGGCCCCCAACATAATCCCTGATACAGCCCTCCTCCAGGGGACTTTGCGTACCAATGACAGCGCCAGCCGTGAGAAACTGGTCCAGCGGCTGAAGGAGATTGTTCACAAGACTGCGGAGGTATTTGGGGGATTGGCAGAGATCGAGATGATTTCTGAGGTGCCACCACTAATATGTGATCCTACTATGACGAACGAGATAGCAGGCTATATGCAGGAACTGCCGATTCCCGATCTGACTCCTATTCCCAACACGTCAGCCAGTGCTTCTGAGGACTTTGCAACTATTGCGGAGAGAGTCCCCAGCGTATTCATGTATCTTTCGGCAGGATATATGGATAAGCGGGGGGATGCCCCTGCACACAATCCGAAGGTTCAGTTCAATGAAAACGTCTGTCCAATCGGTTCCGCTTGTTTGGCGCACTGCGCGGTCCGCTGGCTGGAAGAACACTAATAAGTCTGTCGTTATTATACCGTAACGGCACAGTAAAACATGCAGGACAGCCTTGTTTCTCTCTGAAATAAGGTGCCCTGCATCTCTTTGATAAAAACTATGTCATTTTACTTCTCTTAGAAATCTACCTCTGTATCATAGTAACAGCATTTCAGAAGCTTCTCCATCTCTTCCTGACTCGGCTGGCGCGGGTTAGAACCTGTGCAGGCATCTAACAAAGCGTTGGCTGCGATATCATGCAGTCTCTCTAAGAACACATCCTCCGGTACAAAGCCCTGCTCTGTCGGATAGCTGTCAGCACCGTAATTCTTGATGCAGTGGGGAATATTTAAGTCGTCGTTCATCTTTCTTAAATAGTTGATGAGCAGTGTAACTTTTTCATCCAAGCTGTCTCCGCCAAGTCCCATGAAATCAGCGATTTCGCCGTAACGTGCCTTAGCAGTCTCATCCTTTGCGTTGAAAGCGATAACCTTCGGCAGATACATCGCATTGGCTGCACCGTGGATAATATGTGCACCATGGTCTGCGAAAGCCGCTCCTGTCTTGTGTGCCATGGAATGCACGATACCTAACAATGCGTTGGAGAATGCCATTCCTGCAAGACACTGTGCATTGTGCATGGAATCTCTCTTTGCCATATCTCCGTTGTAGGAGTCCACCAAATCATTCTGAATCATCTTAATGGCATGTAATGCCAACGGATCTGTGAAATCACAGTTTGCTGTAGAAACATAAGCCTCTACTGCGTGAGTCATGGCGTCCATTCCGGTATGCGCCACTAATTTCTGCGGCATGGTCTCCGCCAAATCCGGGTCTACAATGGCAACATCCGGTGTAATCTCAAAGTCTGCGATAGGATATTTGATACCCTTATTGTAATCTGTAATAATAGAAAATGCAGTTACCTCCGTAGCGGTTCCTGACGTGGAGGAAATCGCACAGAACTGCGCTTTTTTACGAAGTTTCGGAATACCAAACACCTTGCACATATCCTCAAAGGTGATATCCGGATATTCATATTTAATCCACATTGCTTTAGCAGCATCAATGGGTGAACCGCCGCCCATGGCAACAATCCAGTCCGGCTCAAACGCCAGCATTGCCTCGGCACCTTTCATAACAGTCTCAACAGACGGATCCGGCTCAATTCCCTCAAATAACTGAACCTCCATGCCTGCTTCCTCTAAGTACTGTTTTGCACGGTCAAGGAAACCGAAACGCTTCATGGAACCTCCGCCAACGCAAATCATTGCTTTTTTCCCCTCAAATGACTTTAATGCCTCTAATGCACCCTTTCCATGGTACAAATCTCTTGGTAGTGTAAATCTTGCCATTTCTCCTCCATTCCGCCGCACCCCTCGCGGCATTACGTTTAGTATGTACATGAATGCTAAGTTTTGTTAATTCTGTAACAAACCTTATGGCAATATCATACCATATTTTTATGAAATTGGAATATATTTTATGCGATTTTATTAAAAACTTCTAACACTTCAGCCTCCCAGGGCACAGGGAGGGCTGAACTGTTACTATTCAATGAAGGCTTACCCAGATGACAGATTTGGATTTCAAAAACAATGATTCGGGTGTCAAAAGGAAAACCATTGATATTTTATAAAATTTTCACTTGTCATCCTCCCATTTCTGTACTATAATTACCCTATATTTTGCAAATGCCTTTATGAAATATATTTCATTATTTACACATTACTGTTTCCATGAAATATTTTGGAATCATCCCAATTTTTACACATTTCACTTCTGCAAAACAGAAGTCATGGCAATTCGCCGCATTATCATCATTCAAAACCTACAAAAGGAGGATTTTTATGTCCGAACATACGAATACGAAACTGACGCTGTCACAATCATCACCTGCATCTGCACCAACATCTGCTGTGAAAACCAAATTTCCTCACCGCAGATTAGAAGATTTGAACCTGTTAGATGATTTCCTTTTCCGACAGATGCTGCTGCAGGAGGATATCAGTGAAGAATTTTGCCGCATTCTTCTTAGCACCATCTTAGGAAAACCCATTCGGAAAGTCCATGTAGTTCCGCAAAAAGAAATTCCCGGCATTGACACCCACAGGCACGGTATCCGAATGGACACCTATATCAAAGCTGTTTCCGATGACCTCTCTCTTACCCACGAAGCTTCTCTTGACGCCGAGGTGCTCCCCGCTATCTACGATATCGAACCAAATACCCGCTATGAAAAAGAAACTCTCCCCAGACGGATGCGCTACTATCATGGGCTTATCGACACCCAGCTTCTCGCCTCCGATATGTCCTACCATGCACTGCCGGAGGTTGTTATCATCACTATTCTACCCTATGACCCCTTCGGGAAAAACCGCATGGTCTATACGATTCAAAATCAATGTGTGGAAGAAAATTCCCTTCCTTACGATGACGGTGCAAAAAAAATTTTTCTCTACACCAGAGGCACCGAAGGAAACCCTAGTCAGGAGCTTTGCGATATGTTAAAATACTTAGAAGAAACCACGGTGGCAAACGTCAAAAATCAAAACATCGCCGCTGTGGAAAACCTCGTGAACAAGGTTAAACGCAGAAAGGAGGTCAGCATCAGCTATATGAAATCCTGGGAATGGGAACAGATGATTCGGGACGAAGCCACGCAGGAAGGACTTCAGAAAGGACTTCAGATTGGAGAAGAAAAAGGCAGGCAGATTGGAAAAGAAGAAGGCAGGCAGATTGGAAAAGAGGAAGCCAGACAGGAATACATCAAAATTTTTATCGAGACATGCCGGGAGTTCGGCACCTCCAAAGAAGATGTTGCTTCAAAATTAACAGACAAATATCACCTGTCCGCGGAGGATACTCAAACCTATCTGGAAAGCTACTGGACTTAAATGGGCAACGTTTTTAGAAAAATCCGGCTGGTTGTTCACCGCCGGATTTTTCTGTTGTATCTTTTTACTGTGGCTTATCTTTTGGGTTTGCCTTATTTGATTTTTCCAGCGGCGATTTTCTTCAAAGGAGCGGAAATCTTGAGTTTTGTTACTTTAACCTCCAGACTATTTTCGGAGTTCTGATTTTCTCCGGTCCCACCTTCACCGCTGCCGGAAGTCTCTCCTCCTGTATTTCCGGGATTTGAGTTATCTCCGGCTCCGTTGTCTCCCGGATTGGGATTATCTTCCCCCGGCTTTGTTCCTGTGTCTCCGGGATTCGTATTGTCTCCTCCCGGCGTATTTCCATCGTCTCCGGGATTCGTATTATCGCCAGAGTCTGCATTCTGCGCTCCCACTGAGATAAAATCATAATTATTGTTTGTATATCGTTCTTCGCTGTCTGTTTTTACTTCAAAATACAAACTATCCGCATGGCTATCATAATTCTCTGTATTTTCATTCCACAAGTAGCTAATAGTTGTCACTGCACCTTTCGAAAGCGCAGCAAGAGGTATTGTATTCAC
Source organism: Lachnospiraceae bacterium (assembly GCA_021770785.1). Taxonomy (GTDB): domain Bacteria; phylum Bacillota; class Clostridia; order Lachnospirales; family Lachnospiraceae; genus Roseburia. The sequence goes on along the minus strand of JAETQH010000020.1, from coordinate 59,370 downwards.
CAGCTCACCATCGCGGGCATTTTTTCTGATTCCGAGAACTGCAGATGTGTCCACACAACTCTGGTTCGCTGCCTTAATATCCACTGCATGAGCATTATCGTACTGTAAATCCGTCAAATTTATTGCTAAATCGTAACAGTTCAGGCACCCCTTAAATAAATACATGGTTAATACACCAGTCATTCAATAACTGATGTGCCATTTATAAGGGCTTTGATACTCTCGAATATATTTTTCTTTTTCCGCTTTACGGTTTCTACAAAGCTAATGATGTCACAATACATCTATCTCCCATCCCCGTTACGAAATCCACCTGTCATCTTTTCCCTGTTTTTACAAATCCTCAGATCTTTCTCAGACATATTGTTGCTGAAGGGAACTTTAAAATCCCAAAGGAACAACAGATAGTTCGCCTTGTATTTCTCTAATCGGTTCAGCAGTGCTTTCTCCTCCTAGTATAATAATGATATAGCCACAAGAGCTATACAGTTAATAAGTTAAAAAATCATATCTGATGAATAACAGAAGGAGAATTCCCTCTCTATCAGAAGTTATAAATATTTACCATGTCTGAGGTTTCCTTCATGCACCAGACAAAATATAGAGGTATAAGCATTGAAGGCAGGATCATTGACGTATTCTCCTTTTTACTAATTCCTCTCCCGTTTTTGTCTTGAAACTGCTATAATAAAAAACTGACAGACGATGGCTTTTGTCATTTAACCATCGTCTGTCAGCCTGCATATTTCTATTCTGATTTAGCTTTCTTTATAGGTAAATCCGTCCTCTGTCACACTGACATGATACTTCACATGATTATAAAAAATATCAAACTCAATTCTCGAATCAAAATCTAGTCCAAATGTGTTTGTAGTTGCAAAGTGGGCATAGCCGCTACTTCCGCTTGGTACATTATAACCGGCAATCGCTCTTCCATTATTTACATCCCATGCCCTTGCCTGCAACTGCAAAGAAGCACTTGGCACATAGACTGTTGCCTTGCCGTCCTCATCGCATATCTGTAAAGTATATCTGCCATTGTTGGAAACAAGCAGTGCTATCAAATCCGTATTATAGCCACAATTAACAATTCTCATACTAAGAAAATGCTGAAGGTTAATCGCATCACAACCTGGTGTACGGCAATGACCTGTATCATAATTCCAGTCATGGTCTGCCAAGCCGCCCTCTGTATATCCACAGCCGGGTCTCTGACAAGTTGCCACTTGCTGGCAGGTTGCTTTGCTCATACTATGTCCCATCGGATTTGCCAATACCACATGGCAGCGTTCACAATACTGCGCCTCCATACAGGTTGCCGCCTTACCTGCCAGATGTCCTAATGCCTGTCCGGACACTGCTCCGCAGGAACAGGTTGCTGGTGTGGTACAGGTTGCCGCACTATACTTATGAACATGCTTTACTGTGACTTTGGTCTGTACTTTGGCAGAACCAATTTTTCCGGTAATGGTAGCTGTTCCCGAAGAAACCCCCATTACTGTTACCTTATTTCCAAAAGAACCGCTGGTGTTCACAATTTTCGCAACCCCTTCATTGTTGCTGCTCCAGCTAATATTCTTTCCTGCATTTTTTGCCGTCAGCGTAACGGTGTTGCCTTCATTTACAGAAGCCGTCTTTTTATTGATGGTGTAACTCTTCACCGTTACTTTTACCTTAAGATTTTTACCGCCTATTTTTGCTGTAACTTAAACTGTACCCGTTTTTTGTGCTTCAATCTTTACCTTACTCTTATTACTTCCCGATGTCTTGCCAATTTTTACGACTTTTTTGTCGCTTGTGCTCCACTTGACCTTTGCATTGGCATTCTTTACCTGCAAGGTCACCTGCTGACCGACCTTAAGCGTCTGCGTCTTCTTGCTGATGGTAGGTTCTGCCGCCTCTGTTGTCACGCTCCCAAGCTGCACACACATTCCAATCACTGCCAAAAATAATGCAAACATACGCAGCACCCTGCGCAAAACATGCTTTTCTTTTTTCATAAAAATCTCTCCTTTCATTTTTTTATGTACAATATTTGTCTCTACTATTGTATCCCTTTCAAAAAACTTTTTATTGGTTAATTCTGTGACAAGCAACCACAGTAATTATAGGGCAGGATAAAAGGGCAGTAACACTATTTCCAAAGAAATTTTATAAATTACTCATTGTTTTTATAACCGCATTTCGGGCACTCCATTCCTCCTTTGTAGACATAGCCACAGCGGAAACAGCAGATGGTATCGTGTTTCTCCTGCGCTAAATAGGAGACATTTCTGGAATCCGGTTTTTCCTGTAAATACTTCACAAAATCATCTAATACCTTCGCAAATGCAGTCAGTTCCCTGCTGTCTACCACACAGGGAATTTTCGTTTTTGTGCCGTTCTTCTGTTTCACATAAAGCCCCCGGTTCAAAAGTCCTGTAGAAGCCGTAATGCTTTCAATGGACGAAATCCCCATGCCGAAGGAGGTCAGCAGGTTACTGTAATAAAGATGTTCCGGCGTCAGTATCATTCCCTCTTTCCCGCTGCCGTTTCTGGTGGAATCCACCACCAAAATGGGGTACTCAAACAATCCCCGCCCGGCGGCATAAGAAGCCAGGGCAAAATCAATCAGATCCGTTTCCTCCGGCAGCGCCTGTTTTAACAGTACCTTTCTGGCAGGGTAAAAATGATGCTTTTCGTTTTCGGAAACACCTGCCTCCTGCAATTCCTCCTGCAATTTTTTCACCAGCAGTTCGCATTCGTCCGCCTTTATTTTGGAAAGGCGCTTCTCTAACGTCTTTAGAGCATTTTCCCTGATTTCCGGCAGAAAATCTCCTTCTTCGATGGCATTGTAAGCCTCCATTCCCTTTTCAAAATCCAGATGAATGGTATCCCCCAAAAGCCCGTCTACTGCTGCCATATCCATCTGACGCAGACGTTCCTCTAATTTTTCCAGGTAGGCATTCACGGTTTCCTGCAGATAATCTCCCTTTTCTAATTTCTCCATCAATGCCACGATATCACTGCGGCTGCTCTTTCTTGCACGGTTTACAATGTTGGCAACTTCCTGCTGCTCCGCTGCCCTCCGTCTCTCTTTTAACATTTCCTCATAGGGGCTTAAATCCACTTCCTCATACTCCCGGATACGGCTCTCGTATGTCTTGTAACGTGCCCGGTCTAAATTCGGCGGCATCTTCTCCATCAGGGTTCTCACTTCTGACTCCGCCTGGTTTTTCATCCATTGCCGCAGGCGGTCTAAAAGTTCCTCTTTCATGGAGGCAGGCAGTTCTTCCTGATTTACTTCCTCATAAACCCGTTTTAAAATGGCATAATTTTTCCCGGCGCAGCTGTCTATCTTTTTATTCAGCCGATCTGCCTTCTGTCTGCCCTGCCGTTCCTCAATTCGGGACAGATATGCCTGACGCTCCCCTGCAGGAAGTTTTTGTTCTGCGGATAACTGTGTTTTTAATTCCGAAAGCTGACGTTCGGAAAGACGGTCTAATACCTGAAATCTTGCTTCGTATTTTTTTCTGGTTTCCCCTAATTCTTTTTCGGACGCAGTCTGTCCCACTGCACCTGTATCTTCCCCGGTTCCGCCTGCCCGCTTATCGAAATTTCCAGAGCCTGCCTGTGAATTTCTGCCTTCGCCGGAAGCTTCTCCATTTCCCGGCATTCTATTGTCATACGAATCTGTACCGCTTCCCGCTATCTTTCCGTCGCCGGAAGTTCTCCCCTGGCTGATAGCTTTTCCGTCACCAGATTTTCTCTCCTGACTGAAAGCTTTTCCGTCACCGAATTTTCTCTCCTGACCGGAAGTTTCTCCGTCACCAGAAGCTCTCCCCCGTCCGATAGTTCTTCCGTCACCGGAAGATTTCCCCTGCCCGGCAGCGATTTCATCTCCCAGCATTTTCTCAGCGGAATCAGAACTTCTTCCCTCTTCTCTCCCCCTGTCTCTCCGGGACCTCTTTCTGCCAAGGGAAAGCCCGCGGAGCCACAGCTGTTCCCGAACCTTCTTTTCACAGCGGGCAATGCTCTCATCGGAGAAAAAGCCCTCTTCCATCTTATCCGAAAGCTCCAGTAAATCAGCCTCCCCGCAGTTTTCCAAATCTTCACAGGCTTCTTCTAAATTCTCCTGCTCCGTTTTCCCTGTTTTCCGTCCGTCAGCAAACATATTATAACGGTAATTTGATACTCGTTCCCCCTGCTTTCCCAACAGTTCCAGGTAGTCCTCGTAAGCCTTCCTGTCCTCCTCAAAGTCCAGACGGTAAATATCCCCCTCGCTTAACATTTTTTCCGGGCATGGGGTAAAAAAGCTGTTGCATCTCGCACAGGTACAGGCCCTCGCCAGAAGTACCGCCCCCTCCGGCGTCTCTATCTTAAATTCCCGGCCCGGCGGATAAACCACCATATGAAGCATTTCCTCACAGTCCGGGCACCGGTAACCAATCCGGTAAAAATTATTTCCCAGCCTGCCGCTGCGCCGCTCCTGCAGTGTGGTTTCCTCCTTGGGAAATGTGACCTTCGCCTTCTTCCAGGCTACTTTGTGCCAGAGCCCTGCCTGCTCTCCTTTTTCCGGCTCTTCGAGCTGCTTTTCCCCCGCCTCTAGCGCCGCCTGGATGACATCCTCGTAAGTCACCCTGATTCCGTTCTGATAAAACTGAAAATGCTCCCTTGTATATTCTGGCTCTATGCCTGTTTCCGCCAGCACTCCGGTAAACAGCCGATTGAGCTGCTCATAATTTTTCTCCACCCGAAGCCCTTTGATGGTTCCCCATTTTCCAAAGCTGTACAAAATCATATTGACGGCATCCTGTACCTTCGGCTCCCCATCGGTATCCGTTACGTCTTCCTCCTTGATGGGCAGCTCAATAATATTTTCCAGTACTTTTCTACTATCAAAATGAAAAAACAGGGAGCGCACCGCTCCCTGTAAAATCAGGCAATTATCAATCACCACAAATAAACCGTTCCAGACAACGTTGGCTCCCATGGTCTTTATCAGTTTTTCAAATGTGTGTTTCAGTTCCGAATTTGCCCTCAGTATAATCATGAAATACGCCTCTAATCTTGTCACAATTTTACCCGCAGACCTTAAAGCTTTGTCTGCCTATATGCACATTTTAGCATAATTCATGCACCGCCGCAACGAATTTTCAGTACTGATTTCCTACTTATTTCGTCACTTTGATTTTCTGCGCCTTAGAATAACTGCCGTAAACTTTCTTTCCTGCGGAGTCCTTTTTGTACGCCCGGACTCTCACATAATAAGTTTTTCCCTTTTTCAGCTTTGTCAGATTACAGCTCGTCCTGCTGGTGGTTTTCTTTGTCACGGATTTTTTGAATTTTTTATCTGTGGAGTAAGAAATCTCATATCCCTTTGCACCGGACACTTTCTTGTATTTCAGTGCAATCTGTTTGCTCTTATTGTTCTTTGCAGAAATAATCTGGGTTTTGCTAACCTTGATTTTCTCCCACTTTGCATAGAGGGTATAGTTTTTCTTTGTACCTTTTTTAATCGTTGTAATCTTGTTCTTAAAGTTCTTATCGATGTACCAGCCTTTAAAGGCATAGCCCTTGCGGCTTGGATTTTTCAGCGCTACCTTTTCATTATAGTAGGCTGCCGGATTCTTGCTGTTATTTGTGCCCTTACCAAGCTTATAAGTAATGCCATAGCCCACTGTCAGCTTACAGGCCGCTTTTACGCCGCTTCCATCCTTTGCCTCTGCCGTGATGGTTACTTTTCCGTATTTAATACCCTTTACTTTTCCCTTACTGTCTACGGTGGCAATTTTCTTATTAGAGGAAGCCCAGACAACTGCTTTGTCCTTTGCCTCTGCCGGGGTAACGGTTGCCTTTAACTGTAAGGTTTTTCCTTTCTTTACCGCTGCCGTGGTTTTATTTAATTTAATGGCAGATACTTTTACCTCCGTCTCTTCCGCTCCCGGTTCCGGGACTGGCGAAGGCTCCGGGGTCGGTACAGGTTCCGGGGTCGGCTGTACCACTGGCTGCTCTGTCACTGCATAGCCATTGACAATATTTAAGGAAGCAGTGTCTACATTTACAAACTGAATATCGTCAAATACAATCGAAGAATCAATATCTACACTGCTTTGTCCCTCCGGCGCAATGCTGTTGCACCATACTGCAAATTTTGTAATGCTCTTGGGGTCAAAGGTTCCGTTATTTTTTCCCTTCAGCTGGCTGAATGGAATGGTAATGTATCTCGCCTCTGTAGTCTTTACAAAATCAGTAAGATAGCATTCAAAGTCCTCGCCGCCGGATACTAACTGAATGACTAATTTCTGTCCCTTTCCATCCGGTTTTACCCACATGGTAATGGCATTGTAAGCGCTGTAGTCTATGCTCTCTAAGCCCTTCATCCTTCCGGTCCATACTTCGGAACCGCTTGTCTTCAGATGATAATGAAAGGCACCGCCGTAGCTGCCGGAAGCTTTATTGGCACTGTCTAACTCAAAGGCAGAGCTGCAGTTTGCCGCAGAATTTTCCGAATAGGTTCCGCCGAGATAATCATTGTCTCCATAATACAATTCAAAGTTGTCAATCACATTTTCCGCAAGCTTGTCTTTTTCTTTTCCAAAGCTTATGAAAGAAAGGGTGACTAAGGTTTTTCCGTCCGCCACAAGACTTACCGTTCCGATATCGGTCTGTCCTAATCCTGCTAAAATCTCTGCTGTTACAGCTGCCTCATAAACAGTTCCGTTTTTCACTGCGTTTAAAGTCTGTACTGCCTCCCCATTCTTTAATACAAACTGTACCTGGGAAGCATTTTTTACATTGGCAGATAACACATTTCCCGCCATAATCACACCTTTTGCGAATACGTTGGTGAAATATCCGCCTGCATTTCCCGGATTTGTGTTTGTCACAGCCGAATTGGAGGCTGTTCCATAGAAATTGGTTCCGTTGGCAAATACAGAGGAATCTTCATTATAGTAATCAATAAACTCGTTGACTAACTCCTGTCCCTTTTCTCCGTATTTATAAGGAACATAGAAGTTGGTGTCGCTGAAATTCGCCCATACCAGGAAGTAGGACATTCCCTCTTCCTTTGCAATCTGGTTGACTTTCCTGTACCAGTTCTGTCCTTTAATGGGATTGTCCTTTACTAAAATACCCTCGTTGTCAGAACCGTCGGCTTTCATCACCCGGACGCCTGTCTCTGCCACAACCGCCACTTTGCCGTGTTTCCCGGCAAAGCCCTTCACTACCTGACAGGTGGTACGAAGGCTTTCCATAAAGCTGTCGTCATACTGCGCCGGATATTCATTGTAATCATTATAGTAATCAAATCCCACAATATCCACATAGTCGTCGCCCGGATAACGTTTTGCGTATTCTTCCTCAGAAGTCAACGGTCAAAGCAGCCTTACCGTACTTTTCTGCTGTTTATAAACTTTTAATAATTCCCTCAATCCCTTTGTTTTTCACTTATTGTTAGCACTCATTCAAAAAGAGTGCTAATTTTCTATTGACTTTTCAAAATTGCAGTTATAATATCTTATTTATGAAGAAATTTTGCAAAGGAGTGTTTTATTATGGCAAACAAACATGGAAATCTTTCAATCGACAGTGATAATCTTTTTCCTATCATAAAAAAATGGCTGTATTCCGACCACGATATTTTCTATCGTGAGTTAATCTCTAACGGCTGCGATGCCATCACAAAATTAGAGAAATTAGAGATGATGGGCGAGTATCAGTTCCCGGCTGATTACAAGAAAAAAATTGAAATCATCGTAAACCCCGAGGACAAGACTTTAAAATTCATCGATAACGGTCTTGGTATGACCGCCGACGAAGTAGAAGAATATATCTGCCAGATTGCATTTTCCGGTGCAACGGATTTCATCGAAAAATACAAGGACAAGGCAAACGACGACCAGATTATCGGCCACTTCGGTCTTGGTTTCTATTCTGCCTTCATGGTAGCAGACCAGGTTACCATCGATACCTTATCTTATAAAGAGGGTTCTACTCCGGTTCACTGGAGCTGTGACGGCGGCACGGATTACGAGATGGAGGACGGCACCAAGGACACCATCGGAACAGAAATTACTTTATACTTAAACGAGGACTGTCTGGAATTTGCCAACGAGTACCGTGCAAGAGAGGTTATTGAAAAATACTGTTCTTTCATGCCTACCCCGATTTTCCTCCGCAAAGCAAATGCAGAAACAGAATATGAAACCATCGATGCCGCTGACAAATTAGATACCGACACCGTGGTTGAGACGATTCATGAAGAAGCGAAAACCGAGGAAAAAGAAAACGAGAATGGCGAAAAAGAAATCGTGGAAGTTTCCCCGGCAAAGGATAAATTAAAAATCATAAAACGTCCGGTTCCGTTAAACGACACCAACCCCTTATGGGCAAAAAATCCAAACGAGTGCACCGACGAGGAATACAAGGCATTTTACCGGAAAGTATTCTTAGATTACAAGGAGCCGCTGTTCTGGATTCACTTAAATATGGACTACCCCTTCAACCTGAAAGGTATTTTATACTTCCCGAAAATCAACACAGAGTACGACTCCATCGAGGGAACCATCAAATTATACAACAACCAGGTATTTATTGCCGACAATATCAAAGAAGTGATCCCGGAATTTTTAATGCTGCTTAAGGGCGTTATTGACTGTCCTGACCTGCCGTTAAACGTTTCCAGAAGTGCACTGCAGAACGACGGCTTTGTAAAGAAAATTTCCGATTACATCACCAAAAAGGTTGCCGACAAGCTTTCCGGCATGTGCAAGACGGACAAGGAAAATTACGAAAAATACTGGGATGATATCAGCCCGTTTATCAAATTCGGCTGCTTAAAGGACACCAAGTTCTGTGATAAGATGAACGACTATATTTTATTTAAGAACTTAGATGACAAATATTTGACCCTGCCGGAACTTTTGGTAAAGGAAGAAAAAGCAGAGGGTGCGGAAACTACAGAGGCAGAAGTAGTTGATAAGGACGGCAATCCGGTGGAAAGCGCCCCGGAGCCGGCAGACGGGGATGCCGAAGAAAAAGACGAGCGCAAGGTTATCTATTACGTCACCGACAAGCTTCAGCAGGGACAGTATATTAAAATGTTCAAGGAGCAGGGAATGGACGCTGTCATCTTAGACCACAACATTGATACCTCTTTCATTTCCCAGTTAGAGCAGAGAAATGAAACCTATAAATTCATGCGGATTGATGCGGATGTCACCGAGGCCTTAAAGGACGAGACCGACGAGACAGATTTGAAAACAGAAACCGATACCTTAACCGAGGTATTCAAAAAAGCATTGAACAACGACAAGCTGACGGTAAAGGTGGATAAGTTAAAAGATGCTTCTATCTCCTCCGTTATTACCCTCTCCGAGGAAGGCAGACGTATGCAGGATATGATGAAGATGTACGCCATGGGCGGTATGGGAGGCATGGACCCGAATATGTTCGCCGCAGACCAGACCTTAACCTTAAATGCTAACAACGAGCTGGTAAAATATATTTTCGAAAACAAGGACTCCGAGCATGTTCCCATGTTCTGCCAACAGCTCTACGATTTGGCAATGCTTTCTAACCAGCCGCTTTCCGTAGATGCCATGACAAAATTTGTGGAGCGCAGCAATAAGATTATGATGCTTTTAGCAAAATAATTTTCCTTTGGCATTTTTTCATACCGTAGAGAAATCTGCACTTTTCCATAGGAATGCCATGAGGTTCTCCTATGATAGCAAAAAAGGAACGAAAAAGTTTACCGTCTAAAAACTTTTTCGTTCCTCTTTTATTTTTTAGATATGCTGTTTTCTAGGAATTACTGCCGGTGCTGCCCGCCTCCCCGGCTTCGCCGATGCTGTTTTTCATCTCATCAATCTCAAGCATACGCCCTGCACAGACCTTATCCTGCTCAATGGCACTCAAAATCCGGTTCACGTCCTCCGGGGAAAACATGGAAATCGCCCTGGACAAATCACCAATATTATTTCGGTTAACCTTTAGGCAGCCGCCCTCCGACAGCGGTATGGTAAGCACATTATCCTCGTCTGACATATCCCCTAAACAGAGTGCCTGATGCTCATTATCACAATAAAATGCCACACCGTTATACACAACCATATTTCCTTCATCCGCAAGATAGGCATACGGCGCTTTCTTTTCCGTTTCCACCCTCTTAGACATCACATCACTGTCAATATCGCTTCTGTCCGATTTCAGCGTCGCCTGCAGCCTTCCTGCACAGGCAAGATATTCCTCCTGATTGACCATTCCGATATCTTTTAATTCCTGGGAAAAAATCTTATGTTCAAAGGTATCCTTTTCTGATTCTGCCTGCGTCTTAAGGCTGTTTGCCCGCCTCTGCGCCATCTTTTGGTATGCTGTATTGTCTGCTGCCGCAATTCCTGTTATTGCCATAGCTGTGCCTCCCCGTTCTTTTTATTTTTTATCGGCTAAATTTTCCCGGAGAATAAGTTTTCCCTCACTTCTGGTAACAAAATGCCATTTTTTTGTAACGAAATACTTGCAATTTTAATTTCTCTCCTCTTCCGCAGTTTTTCGCAAACCGCCTCTAAGGCATTGTAATCTTATCCAAAATCCCTGCCAAATGGGCAATGACAACGCCATAGTTTGTCATGGCAACTCCCTGCTCTTTTGCACGGTCTATTCTTGAAAGCACATATTTCCGGTTGAACATACATGCCCCGCACTGGATGATTAAATCATACCCGGACAAATTCTCCGGAAAATCCGTGCCGCTGACCAAATCTACGGTAAGCTCCTCCCCCACACGCTTCCTTAGCATTCTCGGAATTTTCTCCCTGCCGATATCCTCCTTTAAGGGCGCATGGGTACAGCATTCCGCAATCAGCACCTTTGAATCAGGTCTTAAAGAATCTAAACATTTCGCCCCTTCCACATAGTAGGGCAAATCTCCCTTGCAGGCTGCAAACAGAACGGAAAAGGAAGTCAGCATACTTTCCCCTGGCTTATGCTCATAGACATAGCCAAAAACCTGGGAATCGGTGATAATCAGCTTCGGCGGCTCTGCCAATGCCGCTAACGCCCGTTCCATTTTGTCGGTGGTGACGCTCATCACCAGACATTTTTTATCCAACAGTTCCCTTATGGTCTGCACCTGGGGCAGTATCAGGCGCCCTTTGGGTGCCTGAATATCCTGGGGCATGACAAGGAGCACTAAATCTTCCTCCCCGGTAATAAGCCGGCTGCCGTAATTTTCCGGAATCAGCCTTGCTAGCGCTTCCTTCACCTTCTCGATTCCCTCTCCGGTTTTAGCGCTGATAAAAAGGGGCGGTGTTTTCGTCTCCGCTTCGATGGCTGCGGCAATGGTTTTTGTATTTTCCAGAATATCCGATTTATTTACCACAAAAAGCACCGGGGTGTTCCGCTCCTTAAAAAAGTAAAACCAGGAAAATTCTTCCTCCAACGCTTCGTCTGCCACCACAATCACCGCCAGCTCTGTCTTTTCCGCCGCCAGCTTCGTCTTTTTGACCCGGCGTTCCCCCAGTTCTGTGTCATCATCAAAGCCCGCCGTATCGATGATGACGCAGGCGCCTAAAGGGTATATTTCCATGGGCTTATACACCGGATCTGTAGTAGTTCCAGCCACATCCGCCACGATGGAAACCTGCTGTTTGGTAAATGCGTTGATAAAAGAAGATTTTCCACTGTTGGTTTTTCCAAAAATACCGATATGCAGACGGTTGCTGCCGGGTGTTTCATTTAATGTTACTGCCATACGCTTCTCCCTTTCATTTTCCGAATTTTTTCCTGTTTCATAGTTTTACAATCATAAAAAGAAAAACATTCCGGTGTCTCAGCCATACACCAAAATAAGCTCCTGCTAAAACCGGAAATCCCTCTTACCCTCTGCAATATCATGAATATGGTCAGAAGCCGTCTGTTTCACCTTGGGATTCGGAATTTTCTCTAACTCCCGCTCAATTAATTTCATTCCGATTTTCCTTGTTTCCTCACTGGCATAATCCTCTAAGTACTCTTTTAACGTCATCAGCGCATTCGGGTGGCAGCAATTTAAAATCTGCATGTTTTTACACAGTTCCATAAAACGGTCCCCGGTTCTGCCCTCCCGGTAGCAGGCGGTACAGAAGGACGGAATATAACCTAACTTTATCAGCCAGTTTACCACCTCGTCTAAGGTTCGCTGGTCGCTGACATCAAACTGTTCGCTGGTCACTTCCTCTTCTACCTCCGGCTCCGCATAACCACCCACGCTGGTTCTTGAAGCTCCGCTGATTTGAGATACGCCGAGGGGCAGCACCTTTTCCCGCACCGCCTGGCTCTCCCTGGTGGAAATAATCATTCCGGTGTAGGGCACGGAAACCCGGATAAGAGCGCAGATTTTTGCAAAGGTTTCATCATCAATACTATTGTCAAAGGCTGTCGGGTCGATATCGTCCGCATGTTTGATTCTGGGTACGCTGATGGTGTGGGGGCCGACGCCGTGAACCGCCTCTAAATGCTCCGCGTGCATTAAAAGCCCTGCGAACTCGTAGCGGTATTTATCCAGTCCAAAGAGCACGCCTAAGCCCACATCATCAATGCCGCCCTCCATGGCCCGGTCCATCGCCTCCGTATGGTAAGCATAGTCATGCTTCGGTCCTGTGGGATGCAGCTCTTCATAATTTTTCTTGTGATAAGTCTCCTGAAACAGAATGTAGGTTCCGATGCCCGCTTCCTTTAACCTACGGTAATTTTCCACGGTGGTTGCCGCAATATTGACATTGACGCGGCGGATGGCCCCGTTCTTGTGCTTGATACTGTAAATGGTATTGATACACTCTAAAATATACTCAATGGGATTATTCACCGGGTCCTCCCCCGCTTCAATGGCAAGACGCTTGTGCCCCATATCCTGCAGTGCCGTCACCTCCTTCACAATATCCTCCTGGGTCAGCTTCTTTCTGGCGATATGCTTATTTTTCAGATGATAGGGGCAGTAAACACAGCCGTTGACACAATAATTGGACAAATATAACGGCGCAAACAGCACAATCCGGTTGCCGTAATAGTCTTTTTTTATCTGTTCCGCCAGCTTGTATACCTCCTCTGTTTTTTCCGGGATTTCACATGCTAACAGCACAGAAGCCTCCCTGTGGTTTAATCCCTTTCCTAACTTTGCCTTTGCAATAATCTCATCAATCAGCGCCACATTTTCCTTATTGGCGTCCGCATAGGCTAAAGTTTCCCTGATTTCCTCGTCGGAGATAAATTCCTCCGCTTTCATGGATCTTACGTTGTACATACACTCTCTTCCTTTCTTTCCGGTCAGCCGCTTTGCTTTCCGGTTAGTTAATTTATAGGAAACGCAATGGTTTTTTGCGTTTACTATATAAAATCTCCCCGGTCCACTGCCACCTGATAGCCGATGCTCTCCATCCGCCGCTCCATACAGTAGCGGCACTCTGCCGCTTCGTCCCCGGTACAGATTTTATTGTCATATAATTTATATTTTTCCCGCACCGCCACAGGAGATAAATTAGGCATTACCACATTTGCCCCGGCTAAAATGCCTAGTTCCCTGCCCTTCGGGTGAATGGTACCAAGGGCAGTGGTCGCCGGAAGCAGTACGGAGGGGTGCAGCAGACGGATGATGCTTAAAAGCCGCAGCGTCCGCTCTATGGTTCCCGCCTGCATTTTCCCAAAAGGCGTGTCCTTCTGGGGAATAAAGGGGCCAATCCCTACCATTTCCGGCTGCAATTCCCGGATAAACTGTAAATCCTCATATAAGGTATCGAAGGTCTGGTAAGGAGAACCCACCATAAACCCGCAGCCCGTCTGATAGCCGATTTCCTTTAGTTCCCTAAGGCACCGCATTCTATGTTGAAAGGACATTTCCTCCGGATGCAGCTCTTTATAATGGGCTTCATCGGCAGTCTCATGGCGCAGCAGATAACGGTCCGCCCCCGCTTTAAAAAACGCTTCATAGCTTTCCCGCTCCCTCTCCCCGATGGAAAGGGTCACAGCACAATCCGGATACCGGTTTTTAATTTCCGATACGATTTCACAAATCCGCCCATCCGTATAAAAACCGTCCTCACCGCCCTGTAACACAAAGGTGCGGAAGCCCAATTCATATCCGTTTTTACAGCAGCTTAGGATTTCCTCCTTACTGAGGCGGTAACGCTCGGCGCAGCCGTTGCTGCGCCTGATACCACAGTAGTAGCAATCATTTCTGCAATAATTGGTAAATTCAATCAGCCCCCGAATATAGACCTGATTCCCATAAATCCGCTGTGCCGTTTCTCTGGCTTTTGCGGCGAGATATTCCTTCAGGGCACCGTCTTCTATTGTCAGCAGCAGTTCTAATGTTTCTCTGTCAATGTTTCCGGTCTGCTCTATTCGGTCTATGATTTCATAGTTACGCTGCATGTTTTTTCCTCTCTGTTTTCGTCCTGTATTAGTCCACTAAACAATATTCGAGTAAGCTGTTTTAGCGGTAATCCCCTCTAAACGCCCGATTTTCCCGGACAGGGCGTTTATCACGTCCCCAGGTGCGTCAATCGCCACGCTGATGATATTTACTTTCTTCTCCCGGTAGGGGATTCCCATTCTTCCGATGATATAGCTTCCATACTCATGTAAAAGCTGGTTTAGCTGGGGGGTAGATTCTACATTTTCTACAATAATCCCGATTAATGCAACTCGTGTCTCCATTTTTTCTGCCTTTCTTCTGCCTGACTTTTTCTTTGCAGACTTTACTTTTTCCTATGGTTTTAATCAATCGAGTAGGGAAGAATTTTTCCCTACTCGCTGCGCCGGGTGCGGGCAGCTCTTGCTGCATCCTTCCACTCCGCACCCGTGTGCATTAAAAAAGCCATACCCAAAAATAGGTATAGCTCTAGCCCCGTTTTTCTTTCTGTTATGCCATACCTTTCACCTCAATGATTTTCATTTCAGTGTCAGTGCCACATTCTGTTTTCAGATTATTCATTTTCCACTATCGCAAAAAGGATTTTCAATGCTCTTTGCAAAGTGTACTTAATGGTAACATGAATACGGATATTTTTCAATGCTTTTTACTCCGCCATCTTCATATTCGGCCATCTCCGTTCCACGAACGCATCATCATACTGCTCATCTAACAGCCTAGCTAATGCTTTCGGAGGTGTCTGCCCGCTGTGTCTCTCGGTATATCTCACCATCACCGCCGCTGTCAGAAACCCGTTGCATACCATAAAAAGAATCACCACCCACGTCATGACTTTCCCCGCCAGCGGCGGAATCTTTTCAATGGAGCTGCTCATGGGCGGGTACACAATCTTTATCCAGAACACCGCCAAAAGCCCCCAGAAAAAGCAGTACAGCACATTGGTACGCCCGCCGATATTTAATGGCATCCAGCTATAGTCCCAGAACACGGTTCCAAAGACTACCTCCGTAAACACGCTGCACAGATATTCATAGACGCCGCCTACCAAAAATCCTGCAAAAAACACATGACGGTCCTGTTTTCCTGCCAAATGCTGCAGTGACACCGTCAAAACCACTGCCCCAAAGCCCCAGACAAAGCTGAAAGTCCCGTACAGAACACTAGATCGGTTCATCCACACTCCTCCGGTAAAACGGCAATACAGCATTTCGATGATATCCCCAATCAGCGCCGACACGAAAAAGACCCACACCAGCTTGTCAAAGCAGATTCCCCTGGCAAATACCACCCCGCTGCCGTCCATTTCTTTCACACTGCCAATTCCGGGATATGCCTTTTGGAGGCGTCTCCAGATAAAATCAGAGATATGGCTGCCTAACTTCTGGGCACTGGTCAGCTTACGGTCGGGGATTGCCCCGTGCCCGCCTTTTCTCACCGCATAAAAAACCGTGACAAAGTCCAGGGCAAGGAAAATCAGCAATGCACCTGCCGTAATCTGCACAGCAAGCTCCGGCAGCAGATAGACCAACGCTACCAGAAGCGGATGAAGCACCAGATAGATCAGATAGGTTGCCGCTGCCGCCATAAGGGAAATCCACAATCCCCTCCTGCTGCCGGAAAGCAGGCTGTCATCTTCCTCGCCGCCCAGCACACCGCCGCTGATACGGCTCACCAGCGCTTTCGACATCCTGTCCGCCACAGCTGTCACTACCATAACCACGATAAATTGCAGCAGATAGCTTCCCCGTAAAGTAGGCAGTACCACAAGCAAAATATCAAAGGCAACGCCATAGGCGGGGTGAAGAGGAAGATTGATAAATCCCCTGTTAAAAAAACGGCGCTCTTTTATCGCAAGATAACAGGTCTCTAACAGCCAGCCGATAAAAGAGTACACCAGAAAGTAAACTGCCAGTTCATATAATGTATATTCCATCTTATTTATCCTTTTTGTAACTTATGTCATCGCACAGAAAACCTACATCGTGCCAAACTCATATCCCGCCGCCGTTGCAGCGTCAATAAAGTCCCCTAAAATTGCCGCATTGGTCTCCGACTCCGCATGGAGCAGATAGATAGCCCCCGGATGCAGACGCTCCTTTAATTTTGCAAGGCTTGCCGTCCTGTCCGGCTGGTTATTCACATCATAGTCCAGATAGGCAAAACTCCAGAATATGCTCTTATAATTACAGTTATTCACCATGGCAAGGGACTGCTCACTGAAACGCCCAGTGGGATAGCGGAACAGATACATGTCATATCCGAAATTTTCCTTGATATATTCGTGATTTCCCATTACCTCGTTCTGCTGCTGCTCTAAGGTCTGGGAGGGAAGCCCCTTAGAGGGATGGGTGACGCTGTGGTTTCCAAGGATATGCCCCTCGTCAATCATACGTCTTACCAGTTCCGGCTCATCCTCCGCATAAGGTTTCGTCACAAAAAAGGTTGCCTTCACTCCTTTTTCCTTTAATGTATTTAAAATACTTTCCGTCTGTCCGTACTCATACCCCTCATCAAAGGTGAGATAAATGGTCTGACTTTCTTCCCCGATAAAATAAGCGCTATATTTCCCGTATTTTTCCTGCAGCATCAAAGCGCCTGTGGGGCGGTTTTTCTCATCCATATTAACGCCCTGTCCCCATTCCTGGCTGGTACTGTCCAAGGCCTCCACATTTTCCACCACCGGATTGCTTAGCACCTGTCCTGTATTTGCCGTTTCTGTAGAAGCCTCTGTGGTTTCCGGAACGCTCTCTCCCACGGCATCGCCAGACTGCCCGTATGCCTCATAGGTGGCAAGCACCGCATTGCCAATTGCCTTTGCATATTCTGTCAAATGCTCGTCAAACAGCTGATTATCGGCAACACTGTTCATAAAGCCCAGCTCCACAATACACGCCGGCATAGTGGTGTGGAGATTGACATAATAATCCTTGGATTCGCTTTTCTGGGTGCCCTTTTTCACGCCACGGTCTCGCTGAATTCCCACGGCAGAAAGCCCCTGCATAATATTCTCCGCCAAGGCTTCCGTTTCCTCTCCGGCGTTACTGCGAATCCAGGTCTCCACTCCGTTTCCGTCCCCCGTATTCCGGTGCAGGGACACAAAATAATCTGCCCCCTTCTCATTGGCAAAAGCAGTGCGTTCCTCTAAGGACAAAAAAGTATCATCACTGCGGGTCATAATCACCTGTACTCCCTGCTCTGTCAGATATGCCGCCACTGCCTGGGCTATTTTCAAGTTATCATTTTTCTCATAACGCAGACGGTAATCGGAACCGTTATCCTTTCCGCCATGTCCTGCGTCAATGCAGACCGTCAGCTTGTCCTCTTCTAGGGTAGTATCCGTTTCCCCGTCTAATACCAGAACTTCCCCTTCAATCACAGGCAAATCCGCGGCTGCCGGATAAACCTTTTCTATCACACGCTCCATACCCTTAAACGCCAACAGGACAATCCCCAGCTCAATAGCGCAATAGGTAATACATATCAGATTTTTTAGAATTTTTTTCCTTCGTCTTCCCACGTTAAAGCCCGTTCTTTCTGTTATTATTTCCTACTTATCATCATACCTTATCCCCAAAGAAAAGACTACTGAATAATTTCTTAAGAATTTCTGATTTTCTCTTAATCTAACAAAAACTGTGCCAACACGTAATTGCTCACATCCTGCCCCATTTCCGTGAGGAAAATCCTGCCCTCCCGCTTCAAAAGGAGTTTTTCCTCCTGCAAATGCTGCAATACCGTTCCATAGACCGCCTCCACCGGAATACCGAAGTTCCTCTCAAATTCCGTGCGGTAGACCCCCTCTGTCATACGCATCCCTAAAAACATGGTTTCCTCCATCTGCGCTTTTCTTCCCACCGGCTCCACTGCAGCATGAAGATTTACGGCGGGCAGCTCTGCTGTCGTTCCGTCCGCCTGCTCCTGCTGCCATAATCCGGCACGGAGGTGTTCCGCCTCTTTTAGATACGTATAAAGTTCATTGGTATTGGTGTAGCGAATATTATCTAACAGAGAGGCAGAACCTAATCCCACTCCCAGATAATCGATACGTTTCCAGTAACCGATATTGTGGCGGCAGGCAAACCCCGGCAGGGCAAAATTAGAGATTTCATAATGCTCATATCCCGCCTCTTTTAGCAGCTGCTCCGTCATCTTCGTCATCCGGTAAACTTCCTCTTCGGTCGGCAGGGCGTCCGTCGGCAGTCCCGCCTGCTGTTTTACCGCATCGAATTTATACAAATCATAAAAGGGCGTCCCCTTTTCTATGATAAGGGAATAGGCTGAAATGTGCTCCGGTCTTAACCGCAGCACTTTCTGCAGGGAAGCATACCATGTTTCCGCCGTCTGCCCCGGCAGGGAATACATGAGGTCAATATTGATATTGGAAAACCCGTGATCCCGCGCCATCTCATAGGTTTTTAAGAACTGCTCCCATGTGTGTATCCGCCCTATCACCTTTAATTCCTCATTGTCCGCCGATTGCAGCCCGATGCTTAAGCGGTTAATGCCACTGTCCCGATACACCTGAAACTTATGGCCGGTAATGGTTCCCGGATTGCACTCAATGGAAATCTCCGCCTCCGGCGCCACAGTAAAACTGCGGAACACCTCCGACAAAATCTCCGCCATATAACGCTCCGTGAGCCAGGAGGGAGTCCCGCCTCCGATATAAACCGTCGTCAAAACCCGCCCCGGATACTGCCTCCCATAAAAGGCAATCTCCTTTTTCAGCGCAATCACATAATCCTCCTGGGTACTTTCGTCTGCCGGAAAGGAAAGAAAATCACAGTAATTACATTTTTTTACGCAAAAGGGAATATGGATATAAAGCTCTAATTCTTTTTTTCCCATATCCTAATCCTCATCTAATTTCAGCACACTCATAAATGCCTCCTGTGGGATTTCCACATTGCCCACCTGGCGCATTCTCTTCTTTCCCTCTTTCTGTTTTTCAAGCAGCTTTCTCTTACGGGAAATATCGCCGCCGTAACACTTGGCAAGGACATCCTTGCGCATTGCCTTTACGGTCTCCCTGGCGATAACTTTTCCGCCCACGGCTGCCTGAATTGGGATTTCGAATAAGTGCCTCGGAATCTCTTCCTTTAGTTTCTCGCACATTTTTCTGCCCCGCTCGTAAGCACTGTCTTTAAACACGATAAAGGACAGGGCGTCCACCTGCTCCCGGTTGATTAAGATGTCTAATTTTACCAGCTCGGAACGCTCGTAGCCCTTTAACTCATAGTCAAAGGAAGCATAGCCTCTGGAACGGGATTTTAATGCGTCAAAGAAATCGTAAATAATCTCGTTTAGCGGCAAATCATATTTAATCAGAGCACGGGTTTCCTCTAAATATTCCATGCTGATATACACGCCCCGGCGCTCCTGGCACAGAGTCATGATGGCGCCCACATAGTCGCTGGTCACCATGATTTCCGCCGACACCACCGGTTCCTCCATATAGTCAATCTCTGACGGGTCCGGCAGATTGGAGGGATTGGTCAGCTCGATGACCTCCCCGTTGGTCTTGTATACCTTATAGATAACGCCCGGCGCTGTGGTCACTAAATCCAAGTTAAATTCACGCTCTAACCGCTCCTGGATAATCTCTAAATGCAGCAGCCCTAAAAAACCGCAGCGGAAACCAAAGCCTAACGCTAAAGAAGTCTCCGGCTCATACTGCAGCGAAGCGTCATTAATCTGCAATTTTTCCAGTGCGTCCCTCAAATCCGGGTATTTCGCACTGTCCGCCGGATACATGCCACAGTAAACCATGGGATTAACTTTTTTATAGCCCGGCAGTGGTTCCACGCAGGGGCGTGACGCATTGGTAACGGTATCGCCCACACGGGTATCCCTGACATTTTTAATGCTGGCACAGAGATAACCTACCATGCCTGCCGATAATTCCTCACAGGGAATAAACTGCCCTGCGCCAAAATATCCCACCTCCGTCACGTCTGATTTTGCCCCGGTTGCCATCATCAGCACCGTGTCTCCCACCTTCACCGTTCCCTCTTTGATACGGCAGAAAACGATAACTCCCTTATAGGAATCGTAAAGTGCATCAAAAATTAACGCTTTTAAAGGTGCTGCGGCATCTCCTGCGGGTGCCGGAATTTTCTCTACAATCTGCTCTAGCACTTCTTCAATATTTAAGCCTGTCTTGGCGGAAATCTTCGGCGCATCGGAAGCCTCGATTCCAATCACGTCCTCAATCTCCTGAATCACCGCCTCCGGCTGGGCGCTGGGTAAATCTATCTTATTGATAACCGGCATTACATCAAGGTCATGGTCTAAGGCTAAATACACATTGGCTAAAGTCTGCGCCTCTACCCCCTGGGCGGCGTCCACCACAAGGATTGCCCCGTCGCAGGCGGCAAGGCTCCGGGACACCTCATAATTGAAATCCACGTGTCCCGGCGTATCAATAAGGTTAAAAATATATTCCTCCCCGTCCTTCGCCTTATAAATAATGCGGACTGCCTGGGATTTGATGGTGATTCCACGCTCCCGCTCTAACTCCATGTTGTCAAGCACCTGCGCCTGCATTTCCCTGCTGGTCAGTGTTCCGGTCCGCTCTATGATACGGTCGGCAAGGGTTGATTTGCCGTGGTCGATATGAGCTATAATACAAAAATTACGAATTTTACTCTGGTCCATTGACATGCTATTTCCTCCTGTCCTGCCCCGGCTTACAAAAATGCAGCAGAAACCGGGTTACCTTTCTGTATTATAAGGGATTGTGATAAGGTGCGTCAATCTTTTATTACCCCCAAAAAACCGCTCCACCAAAAAATCGTCACTTCGTGATGCTCACAAGGGTTGCAGGTAACTATAGTTCCGCCGTTTCCTGCAAAAGTAAAAAACAGGAGCCTGCTGCCGGAATATTCTTCCTTCCGACAGCAGGCTCTCCGCCCTGTTCTTTCCTTAAATATAATTACCACGTTTTTTCAAGAGTTAAATTGTAATCTACCGCATATGGGTTATCCGCTCTTCCTTTTAAATCCTCATAAATACCACGGCGCTCGTCAGAACTTTCCTGTCCCCAGTATTCATATCCCAGCAGATAGCTCTCCATCATCTCGTCCCAGGATGTAAATTCCGGCTGAATCATCTGTGCAATCTCCAAGGATTTGTCTAACGCTTCCGTCTCGGTATAATAACCTGCAAGATAATAAAAGCTTAAAAGGTTCATGGCACGGCAGTAATCCCAGCCTGCAATGGCTTTTGCACCGTTCTGCTCATAGGCTTCATAAGCACTTGGGTAAAAGGCTGCATAGTAAGTAATCTCGTCAGAATCGTAGTTGAAATTTTCCTCTAAGAAAGCCGTTCTTCCCGCATCATCCATCTCAAAAAATCCACCCTGTTTCAGATAATCCATCTCTTCCACAAAGTTCGCACGGTGTCCCTCATTCAATGCCCAGTCTAAAGTTTCGTCCGCAGAAGCCCGGTCTGTCACGCCCCACCATTCGCTTAAGGATTGCTGTTCTAGCGCCTTCGACTCTTCATTTGCCGGAAGCCCCGCAAAGCGGTTATAGTCACAGCCGTTTATCTCTGTCAGTATCGCATAGGACGCATTGAACCAACGGACAGTATCAGTGATTTCCACCGTTGTAGAATCCTCTTCCTCCGGCGCCTGCTCCACAAACTTAGAACAGCTTACCTTCGCATTTGGTATCACATCATCATTCATTGTATAAGCAACAAACATAAAGGAATAATAAGCATAATCCGTTTCCCCGTAAACGAGATAACAATCTGCGGTCTGACCGCCCAACTGAAGGGTTACGGTCTGTGCGCTTACGTTTTCCACGCCGGGAAGCTCCGGTGTTTCCGCCTCTGTCTCTCCGGAAATACCATAGGTTTCCTTTACCTGGGTTTTCATATCTTCCATATCCACAACCATACGGTTCACGCCCTTTTTCGGAAACTGCAGTAAAAATAGAGCCTCCCTGCCGTCCTGACTGCCTGCAAACAGCCAGCCTTCATACTGCCCCTCCTCGGTTTCCCAGCTTTTGTCCAGATAAATTGACGCACTGCCATCCGGAGAAGTAAACTCCTGCATAGCTGCAAGACGATCCTCATCTGTCTTTGGCCCGCCACATCCCTGCACCAGTGCAACAGCCAACACTATGGTGAGACAAAGGGCTATCTTTTTCATCCATTTGCTTTTCTTTTGCATAATTCTTCCTCCCTGTATCTTTTTGTTACTTTTTTCATCACTGCGCTCCCCTTTTCTGTTACTCTTTTTTCAAAAACGCCTTGATGCTATCAGTATATTCCAGGGATGCCCTTTTTGTCAAATTATTTTGTTACTTTTTTACTATATTTCTTCCGGCAAATGTACCAAAATCTCCGCCACAGAAACCATCTCATAGATGTTGCCGTTGTACAATCGCTATATCATTGGTGGGCGGCAGGCACATATAATCCCTGCACACATAATAGGTTGTCTCCCCCTCTTTTCTCCGGTACTCCGCCGTTTCTTCCGAGAGGAAATGAACCTCCGCCCAAAGCGGCAGCTTCGGCAGAATTTTCTCTCTGGTATCTCCCCTGCCCAACACCACCGTAATCTTTTCCGCCGGATGCTGATACCGCAGCAGCGCCAGTAGAAACATACTATGCGCCGCCGGATAGTCCGCTGCTGCTTTTGCAAGAAATGCCAGCTGTCTTTCCGCTAAATCTCTGTAGCTTTCCTTCCCCGTCAGCTCCCAGAGCCGCACCAGACCATACGCCATCACTGCATTTCCGCTGGGAATCGCCCCGTCATAAGTCTCTTTCGGTCTGGTAATCAGGCTTTCATGTTTCCCACTATAGAGAAAATAGCCTCCGCTCTCCTTATCTGCAAACTGCCGTTCTGCCTCGTCTAGCATCTGCTCTGCCCGGTCTAAATAAACGCTTTCTCCCGTTACATCGTAAAGCAAAAGCAATGCCATTCCGTAAAAAGCATAGTCATCCAAAAAACCGTATTCTGAATGCGCTTTCTCCCGGAAACTGACATACAGCAAATTTCCCTCCGAAAGCTTTGCCTCTATAAAAGCTGCCGCCCGCTCTGCTGCCTTTCTATATTTTTCCTTTCCCGTCACCCTGAAAAGCACTGTCATGGCTCCAATCATCAGGGCATTCCACGACGTAAGGATTTTATCGTCAAGGTGCAGTCTGCCCCGCTCCTTCCGGTAAGCATAAAGTTTTTTCCGTTCCTCTTCATAGGGAGCGCCATTGCCTCCCGTGTAAAGAAGATTCGGGATATTTTTCCCCTCAAAATTTCCCTGCTTTGTAATGCCGTACTGGGCGCAAAACCGCCTGCCCTGAGTTTCTCCCAAAAACGCTATGATTTCGTCATAGTCCCAGACATAAAATTTTCCCTCTTCTCCATCACTGTCCGCGTCCTGCGCCGAGTAAAACTGTCCCTGCTCCCCTGTCATTTCCCGGAAGATATAGTCCGCCGTCTGTTCCGCCGTTTCGAGAAACTCTTTTTCCCCCGGAAATCCCGTTGCCGCCTGATACGCCGCCGCATAAGCCATGATTAAAAGCGCATTGTCGTAGAGCATTTTTTCGAAATGGGGCACTAAGAAGCGTTCATCGGTGGAATATCTGGAAAAACCATAGCCAATCTGGTCAAAAATCCCTCCCTGCCGCATCTTTTTTAAAGTCAGCTTCACCTGCTCCATCGCCGCAATGTCTTTTTTTAATTGTGCATATCGGGTGAGAAACAAAAGATTATGAGGTGTAGGAAACTTTGGCGCTCTGCCGAAGCCTCCGTTTTCTGAATCAAACATTTCCGCAAAAAGCGCCGCTGCCTGTTTCGGGAGTTCTGCTCCAAGACTATCCTGCTGCCGCGAAAGTGCTGCCCCGGAGCGGACCTCCTGTTCAAAAGTTTCTGCTCCGGGTGCGCCTGTCTGCCCCCTCTCCCAAGCATCTGTTCCCAAACTAGAAGTTTCCTCAGAGCGGACATGACGAAATATTTTCTCCGCAGATTCCAATATCATTTCCCTTTTGCTTTTCCAGTGCTCTGCTATGGTCACTAACAGTTCCCCAAAGCCCGGCATTCCGTAGCGGGAATTGGGAGGAAAATAGGTGCCTGCATAAAAAGGTTTCTGCTCCGGCGTCATAAAAATACTCATGGGCCAGCCGCCGCTGCCGGTAAGCATCTGGCAGACTGCCATATAGACACTGTCGATATCCGGGCGTTCCTCTCTGTCTACTTTTACAGGAACAAAATACTCGTTCAAAAGCTCTGCAATTTTCTCATTTTCAAAGCTTTCGTGCGCCATCACGTGGCACCAATGGCAGGTGCTGTAGCCCACGCTTAGGAAAACAGGCTTATCTTCCCGCTTCGCTTTCTCAAAAGCTTCTTCACACCAGGGATACCAGTCCACCGGATTTTCAGCGTGCTGCCGCAGATATGGGCTGCTTTCATTTTTCAGATGATTACTCATTACTACCTCCATGGGCAGGCTTTGACGGACCTGCTAATCTATTGGTAGTATGTTTTCTTCCATGGGCAAATATACAGAAATTTTTAGAGAACCATTACAACAGATATCATAATTTTCACTAATTAAACTTATTTTCATAATCCTGTAATTGATGAAATATATAATCTACTATGACTGTATTTTCCTCTATCCGATACAATATAAAATATCTGTGGGAAATAAAATTTATTCTCTTATATCCCAACTCTCTCAATCTTGGATTTTCACAATATTTAAGGCTTCCTGCTACTCTTTCAAGATTTTTCTTCGTAAGTTCAAAATCATCCAATAAGCTTTTGGCTGCCTGCTCGTTTCTTTTTTCAAACAACAGATATGATACGAATCCCTCCAAAACATTTTCTGCATCAGATGTAATCAATACTTTATAAGCCATATCTCTCCCTTATATCCTTTACAACGTTATCTGCGTCTTTTACTTTTCCCTCTGCTGCATGTTTTCTTGACTGTTCTAACTTTTGCAACATCTGTTCTTCCGTCATAGGTTCATATGGAGTGCATTCTGCCACCCGCTTAATTTCAAACGGAAACCCATTATAAGCTACTGCCTGTGTCAAAAACATACGTATAGCGGTTGTCGTATCTGTTCCCAGGTCCTTAAATAAACTATCCGATTTTCTTTTCAATTCGTCATCTACTCTTATTTGTATGGTACTTGCCATATAAATGCCTCCTTGTCTGATTCTATGATTATATTATAATGCTATATCATTACATATTCAATGTTTTTGCAATATTTCGTTTCAAATAGATAGCCGGAGGACACCTCCACGAAGTGTCCCCCGGCTATCTAAATTTTCCTTATCTCTCCTTCTGTTTTACAGTTCCCCGCCTTCCACTACCAGACTTTCCGCATCCACATCAGCCCCGTAAACAGGTTTCAGCGTTTCTTCAAAATCTGCATGGAAAAACTGCTCTTCCCCAAGCTTTTTGATTTCCTCATTGAGCCAATCCAGAAGCTCCGTATTCCCCTTCTGCACCGCAGGGGCGATGGTGTCGGTATTTCCAAGAGCATCCACCCCTACCGCAAACCCCGGATTCTGTTTCGCCCATGCCAAAACCTCCGTATTGTCGGTGGAGAAAGCGTCTCCCCTGCCGTCTAACAGTGCGCCGTATGCCTCCTGATACTCGTCAAATTTTAAAAGATTTACTTCCGGATAATTCTCGGTAAAATAGGTTTCTGCTGTGGTTCCCTTTACTACAATTAAAGTCTTGCCCTCTAACTGCCCGGCATCGGTAATCAGTGCATTTTCCGGCGACACGATGCCTAAGGACACCTTCATATAAGGCAGGGCAAAATCCACTTTTTCCGCCCGCTCATCGGTGACGGTGAAATTTGCCAAAATCACATCCACCTTGGCAGACTGCAGATACTCCACCCTGCTTGCCGCCTCCACATAGACAAACTCCACGTTATCCTCACTGCCTAATAAATCTTTGGCAATCCGTTTTGCAAAATACACGTCATACCCCTGTACCTCGCCGTTTTCATCCACATAGCCAAAAGGATTCTTGTCGCCAAACACCCCGATTTTTATGGTACCGTCCGCCTTAATATCCTCTAAACTTCTCGCCTCCGCCGTCGCTGCCGTACCTCCTGCCGCCTCTGCCCTTGCGGTACTTCTGCCATTCCCGCAGCCTGCCAGTAAGCCCACCGTTAAAATCCCTGCCAATATTGCTGCCAATCCTCTTTTTTTCATAATTTCCTCCATTCTGCCGCCTCTGCGGCGTAAATCCTTATATTTCCAACGCCTCATAATGAAAGGTGTTCAAAAACTGTTTTGCCCTGTCACTTTTCGGATAGCCGAAAAATTCCTCCGGGGAGCTTTCCTCCACAATCCTTCCGCCGTCCATGAAAATCACCCTGTCAGCTACCGCTTTTGCAAACTCCATTTCATGGGTGACAATCAGCATGGTCATACCGTCCCTTGCCAACTCTAACACCACCTGCAGCACTTCCCGCACCATTTCCGGGTCTAAGGCAGCCGTGATTTCATCTAACAGCAGCAATTCCGGGTGCATGATAAGGGAACGGACGATGGCGACACGCTGTTTCTGCCCGCCGGACAGCTGCCTTGGGTAAGCCCCCTTTTTTTCCGACAATCCCACCCGCTCTAACAATACTTCCGCCTCCTGAACCACCTCGCCCTTCTTCCTCTTTTGCACCATGCAGGGAGCCAACACTACATTTTCCAGAATTGTCATATGTGGAAACAGCTCGTAGCTTTGGAACACCATGCCGATTTTCTGACGTATCACAGGAGCCTCCTTCGGATTCTTCCGGATGTCATTTCCCTCTAACAAAATCTGTCCCCCATTGATGGGCTCTAAAAGGTTAATGCACCGCAGAAACGTGCTTTTTCCGCAGCCGGAAGGTCCCACAATCACCACCACTTCCCCCTTTTCCATAGAAAAGGAAATATCCTTCAATACCGCCAGATGACAGTCATAAGACTTCTGCAAATGCTCCACCTGTAAAATATTTTTCTGTTTCAATTCTAAGCCCTCAACTTTCTCTCTAATACTGCTGCCGCCCTTGAAAAGGGAAAGCAGACTGCAAAATATAGTAAAAAAATCATGCCATAAACCCAAAACGCCGCCGAAGGAGCGGTAAACCGGGAAGCGTCAATGATCTGCTTTCCTACTTTTACCACCTCCACCACACCGATCAGCACCACCAGAGAAGTAGTCTTAACCATACGGGTCAGAAGATTCATCATGGAGGGCAGCAGCCTTCTTACGGTCTGGGGAATGATAATCTGGAAAAACACCTGTTTCTCCGTCATTCCCAGCGCATACCCCGACTCATACTGATGTTTCGGAATGGAAATCAGTGCGCTGCGCACCAAATCCCCCATCTCCGCCGTTCCCCAGAAAGTAAATACAATGATTGCAGATGCCTCGCCGGACAAATTGATTCCCAAATGCTTTGCTGCCCCGAAATACACCAGAAAAAGCAGCACCAGCTGAGGCATAATTCTCACAATCTCCAAATAGATACGGCACACCGCCTGCACCCATTTCTTTTTGCTGTTCATAAGCATTCCAAGGAAGATGCCAAGAACAACAGACAGCGCCATGGAAACCACCGCTAACCGCAGGGAAACTCAAAGTCCCTCTAACAGCCGCAGGAAATTAGTTCCCTGAAACAATACCTGTATTCCCAAATTCTGCATACCGCACCCTCCTTTCTATCAAGGAACAAAGGACAGAAACCGGAAGGAGCAGTACCAGATATGACGCCACCAGCATAAGCAGCGCCTCGTCCGTCCGATAGGAAATCCCGATTAAATCCTTTGCCACAAATACCAAATCTGCCAACGCCACCGCCGAAAACACGGAGGTTTCCTTGATTAAGAAAATAACGTTGGCGCAAAACACCGGAACAGAGGTTGCCACCGCCTGGGGCAATATAATACGAAAAAAAACCTGCATTCGTTTCATGCCAAGGCTCATTGCCGACTCTGTCTGGCTCTTCGGAACCGCCTCTAAACCGGAGCGGAAGGCTTCCGCCATATAACTTCCCCCTAAAAATGCCAGACCAATGATGGCACAGGTCTCGGAGCTTAGCACAATCCCAATCCTCGGCAGCCCGAAATACAGAAAAAACAACTGCACCAGCAGCGGCGTATTTCTCGACAATTCGATGTAAGCCGCCGTTATCTGTTTTAGCACCGAAATACGCAGTTCCCGGATGATACAACAGACAAATCCAATCCCCGCCGAAAACAGTATTCCTGTCAGCGCTATCCGGGCAGTCAAAAATGCTGCTTCCACATAGAACGGGATATTCTCCCTGATAAATTCAATGTCCATAACTTCCTCCATCTGTGCATGTTTTATTTCCTAGTTTTTTGATAGGATTAATATAATATTATATGATGCATTTGTCAAGATGTTTTCCGATGAAACAAAAAATTTACAATATGTTCACTGGATTTTCCCGAGAATCTGTTGCATAATAAAAATAGTCAGGAAGCTTGTTCCATGGCTGTTTGCGTTTAGGGGAGCTATCCCCTATTCTCAATCAGGATTACTTTTAACCCTTCTTCTTAACGGAATATCCCCCAGTCTGGCGGCTGCAAACGTCAGGCTGGGGGATATTCCGTTTTTCCTCTGTATTTATTTCACCACATCCGTTAAATCCTTTACGACTTCACCGGCGATAATCAGTCCTGCCACAGAAGGCACAAAAGCTACGGAGCCGGGAATTGCCCGGCGCTCCGTGCACTTATGCCCCGCTTCCGGCGGACAGATACAATTTTCCCGGCAGCTGTTTTCTATGTCCTCCTTCGGTGTCAGCGGCTCTTCCTTCGAATAAACCACCTTTAATTTCTTCACGCCCCGTTTTTTTAATTCCCGGCGCATCACCTTTGCTAAGGGACAGACCGAGGTTTTATAAATATCCGCCACCTCAAAGGCTGCGGGATTTAATTTATTTCCGGCTCCCATGCTGCTGATGATGGGAACGCCAGCCTCCTGTGCTTTCATTACCAGGGCGATTTTTGCTGTCACAGTGTCCACTGCATCCACCACATAGGAATACCGGGAAAAATCAAAACTGTCACTGTTTTCCGGCAGGAAAAAGCACTGGTGGGTATGCACCACCGCATTGGGATTGATTTCCAAAATCCTCTCCTTCATTACCTCCACCTTATAGCGCCCTACGGTTTTTCCGGTGGCGATAATCTGACGGTTCAGATTGGTGAGACAAACCTTGTCATCATCAATAATATCAATCGTTCCCACTCCGCTGCGTACCAGCGCCTCCACGACATAACCTCCCACTCCGCCAACACCAAAGACTGCCACCCTGGCATTTTCCAGCTTTTTCATGGCTTCTTTTCCTAACAGCAATTCTGTTCTTGAAAATTGATTTAACATGCTTCCCCCCGTCTATTCCCACTGAATAAAATTTTTTCTGCACCAACTAGTACAACGAAAATTAAGTTTTGGATAGTTTGACGCAGAATATTTTTCTGAGAGTGCTGCTTCACAAACGCAGACGTAGCAGTGGCTGCGTCGAGGCGTGGGGAGTAGTGCTATCAGGAAAATAGGCCAGTCAAACTGCCAATTACTTAATATTCGTTGTACTAGGGCTGCCTGACGGCAGCCCTGATCCTCTTATCGTTTTCCTTCTTTGATTTCGTCTAAAATCTCTGCCACTGCCTCCCGCTCGTCAAAGTGATATTTTACCCCCTTAATTTCCTGGTAATCCTCATGGCCTTTTCCTAACAGTACAATCATGTCTCCCGGCTTTGCATTGGTGATACAGTAGGCGATTGCCTCTTTTCTGTCCTCGATTTCAATGTACTTGCCGTCGCTCTTTGCCAGACCAATTTTAATATCGTTATTAATATCCTTAATTTCCTCATCCCTGGGATTATCACAGGTCAGAACGCATAAATCCGCCATCTCCCCCGTCACTTCCCCCATATCGTATCTGCGGAGTTTCGAACGGTTGCCGCCGCCGCCGTAGACGCAAATCAGGCGCTTGGGATGATACTCCAATAACGTGGTAAGAACGCTTCTGGTGCTGACTTCGTTATGGGCGTAGTCAATAATCAGGTAGTAGTCCTTTGACACCGGAAGCATTTCCACCCTTCCCTTGACCTGTACTTTCTCCAGACCCTCTAAAATTGCCCGGTTGTCAATTCCCGCCAAATGGCAGACTAACATAGTCACCAGAGAATTATACACAGAAAATCTGCCGGGAATGTGCACCTTCGCCTCACATTCCATAACTCCTGTCACTTTAAAATCCATGCCAAGTTTGCCGTTTTCTTTGATGAATCCAATATCCGATGCCAGCAAGTCCACTTTTTTCCCCAGAAAATATTTTTCCGAAGCTGCCCCGGCAGTTTCTGTTGTTTCCCCTGCCCGGGCACTTTCCGTCGGTTCGGCTGTCTCTCCTGCCGTGGCAAAGCTGTATACCTCACAGGTATGCCCTTTTAACACTTCTTCACTGTGCATGTCATCCCCATTCACAATTGCCTTTTTACACTGGCGGAACAACATGCTTTTACACTGTAAATATTCCTCAAAGGACTCGTGCTCCGTGGGACCGATATGATCCGGAGAAAGGTTGGTAAACACACCGTAATCAAACATAATTCCCGCCGTGCGGTCCATCTTAAGCCCCTGGGAAGAAACCTCCATTACCACATACTCACAGCCTGATTCCACCATGGCAGCAAACATCCGGTGCAGCTCATAGGATTCCGGTGTCGTGTTTTTGGACGGGATTTTTTCTTCTCCGATTAATGCGCCTATGGTTCCGATCAGCCCCACCTTTTTCCCCGCCATCTCCAGAACATTTTTTATCATATAGGTGGTGGTGGTTTTTCCCTTGGTTCCGGTGAGCCCGATGGTAATCAGCTTCCTCGCCGGATAATCGAAAAGCGCCGCCGACATCAGGGCTAAGGCAAGCCTTGTGCTCTTTACCTGTAAAACGGTGATACTTTCCGGAATCTGCGCCGCCTCTTCTTCCCTCTCAACCACAATAACGGATGCCCCCTTTTCGATGGCATCCGGAATATACTTGTGTCCGTCGGTGACTGCTCCCACCATGCAGACAAACATTGTCTCTTTTGCTATTTTTCTGGAATCATAAATGATATCCCGCACCTCGGTATCCATGCTTCCTTTCAGACACCGATACTCCACTTCCCGGCAAATCTGGCTTAATTTCATTTTTTCCTCATTTCTGCCGGAAATCTTCTGTTTTCCCGGCATCGTATTTCTTTCTTACGACCGCATTTTACTATATGCAGCCTTCCATTATTTATCAGTTTCTGCCAACCACATCATTTTACACCCAAAATATGGGAAGCATCAATCTCCGCCTCAAATACCGTATGGGACGGTCCTGTCATAAACAGGTGATTCGTCTTTTCGTCCCACTCAATCAGCAGCGGGCCGCCAATCTGCTCCACTGTCACCTTTCTGTCACAGCGTCCCGTCAGCACGCCTGCCACCACCGCAGTGGCACAGCCCGTACCGCAGCCGATGGTTTCCCCCGTGCCGCGCTCCCACTCCCGGATTTTGATATAATCACGCTTTACAAATTCTGCAAAGGTCACATTGGTTTTATTGGGGAAGACAGAGGTCATATATTCAATGGTTTTTCCGTATTTTTCCACATCAAGCTCCGCCACGGAATCCACGTACATGGCACAGTGGGGATTCCCCCAGGAAACTGCCGTAATGTGGAAGGTGCGGTCAAGCACCCCCACAGGCTGTTCCACAAACTCCTCTAGCTCTGTCAAAACCGGAATCACCTTAGCAGAAAGCCTTGGCTCCCCGATATCCGCACAGATATTAGAAACCAGCCCATCCGTCACCGTCAGCTTTAAATGCTGCATTCCCCCCAGGGTTTCGATGACAAGCTCCGTTTTATCCGTAAGCCTGTGGTCATAGACATATTTTCCCACACTGCGGAGGGCATTGCCGCACATCTCCCCCTCTGTGCCGTCCGGGTTAAACATCCGCATCCTGAAATCGCCTTTCTCTGACGGACAGATTAATACCATGCCGTCCGAGCCGATGGCAAAATGGCGGTCGCTGACAAACCGTGCCAGTTCGGGCAAATGGTTCAGTTCCTGATGGATCGCATCTATATAGACATAATCGTTGCCGAATGCCTGCATTTTTGTAAATTTCATCTCTGTAGTTCCTCTCTATCCAATGGCACGCTCTAAATCAGCGATAATATCCTCTGCATTCTCGATTCCCACAGACATACGCAGGAAGGAATCTGTGATACCCAGCTTCTCCTTCACATCCTTCGGCGTATCTTCGTGGGTCTGGGTGGTGGGGTAAGTAATCAATGTCTCTGTTCCGCCAAGGCTCTCGGCAAACATAATCATATCCACATTTTTCAGAATCCTCTGCACCGTCTCAAAGCTGTCCACCGTAAAGGAAATCATTCCGCCAAAGCCCGTGGTCTGTTTTTTCGTAATGGCATAATCCTTGTGATCCTCAAAGCCCACATAATACACCTTTTTCACCTTGGGCTGGGTTCTGAGCCATGCCGCTACCTTCTGTGCATTTTCGTTATGTCTGTCCATACGGACTGCCAGGGTCTTAATGCCACGGAGCACCAGCCAGCTGTCTAAAGGCGCTAACTGGCTGCCGTGGGATTTGATATGAATATGGATTTTATCCGCAATCTCCTGATTATCCTTTACGACCACAATTCCGGAAATGGTGTCGTTGTGTCCGCCTAAATATTTGGTGGAGCTGTGGGTCACGATATCTGCCCCTAGCTGCAGCGGTTTCTGGAAATAAGGAGTCAGGAAGGTATTATCTACTACCGTAAGGGCTCCTACACTCTTTGCAATCTCAGAAATCGCCTGAATGTCCGCCACCTTCATCATGGGGTTGGTAGGTGTCTCCACGAAAAACATCTTTGTGTTCGGTTTAATTGCCGCCTTCACTTCCTCTGGCTCGGACATATCCACATAAGTGTGCTCAATACCATATTTCCCGAAAACATCTCCGATAATACGGAAGGTTCCGCCGTAAATATCATCGGATAAAATGACATGTTCTCCCGGGTTTAGCAGGGAAAATACTGCCATGTTGGCTGCCTGTCCGCTGGAAAAAGCAAAGCCCTTGATGCCGCCCTCTAAAATTGCCATGGTACGCTCTAACTCCTGTCTGGTGGGGTTTTCGAGACGGCTGTATGCAAAGCCTGTGGACTGTCCTAATTCCGGGTGGCGAAAGGTTGCCGCCTGAAAAATCGGCATACTGACTGCTCCGGTCAAAGGCTCTGTGCCTAATGCGCCGTGAACTGCCTTGGATTCAAAATGCAGTTCTTCCTTTGTACTGTAATCGTTGTAATTGCTGAAATTCTTCATATTATCCTCATTTCCGCGGGAACTTCCGCCTGTTTTTGTTTCTGTAAGCCGTGGCAGTGTTTTACTGCTTTTCCATTTTTATAATTCTATTATATAGGACACTTTTTAAAATATATACTCGTTTAGTGTTGTTTATATTGCAAAAAGTGCTTTTTGTTGTTTGGAAGGGGTGGGGATTGCGGAAAGGGACGATAGGAATCATCCTGGGGCACAGGCAGACACGCTCTCGCTCCACAGGCAACGCAGCGGATGCTAAGCAGGCGTATAAATCCGCCGAAAGTACCTCGCTAAGCACCGGCGTTACCTGAAGGGTCTGTCTGTACCCCAGGATGATTCCTATCTGTTTTTTTGGCACCCCCTCAAGCAACATCATTTGTATTATTAGAAAGGGTGTTTCCAGAATATACGATATCATTTTGGGTGAACGTATTTGGGAGGGCGATAGATACAACTGGATTTTTGATTCTGGTATTTACGTGAAAAATGTATTATAGTGAAAACGTATCCATTTTAGGATTCGAGTATCTAAAAAAAGACTGTCCTACGCTTCATTTTCATGCAAGCATTGGTTGTCTGGAAACTATGGCAATTTTGACTGGAGGGCGTTATGCCGGAATATAAAAATGCGGGGTATCTTAATACCCGGTTTAAGATGTTTCATTTGAGGGATAGTGACAGGAAAGATTTTTCCTATCATTATCATGATTTTCATAAAATATTAATTTTGCTGAACGGCGATATTACTTATTGCATTGAGGGGCGCTCTTATGAGCTTCTTCCTAATGATATTGTGCTGGTGAGCTCCGGAGAGGTGCATCGTCCTATTATTAACTCGGATGGGATTTACGAGAGGATTATTATTTATGTGTCACCGGATTTTCTTTCCAACTATGAAACGCCGGAGAATGACCTGGGGCTTTGTATCCGGCGGGCTGCGGCGGAACAGTCCCATGTGCTGCGGTTTCAGAATACACGAAGTGGGAAATTAGATTCCGCCATTCGGGCGCTTGACAGCTCCTTAAATGATGCGGATTATGCCAACAGTCTCCACCGGGAGCTTTTGTTTCTGGAATTTATGATACAGTTAAACCGTGCGGCGCTGCACAACGGTATTACTTTTATTGGAAATTCCCCTTCGGACGAAAAAATTGTGGCTGTTTTAGATTACTTAAACGGGCATTTGACGGAGGACATCTCCATCGACAGTCTCTCCGCCCGGTTCTTTCTCAGCCGCTCCTACCTGATGCACGCTTTTAAAGACCAGACCGGATATACCATTGGGAATTACCTCTCCACCAAGCGCCTTCTTCTGGCAAAGAAACTGATAGCAGAGGGAATGCCTATTACGGAGGTGTGCTATGCCTGCGGCTTTAAAAATTACTCTACTTTTTCACGGGCATACAAAAAAAACTTTGGAGAAGCCCCCAAGGACTTCCGCCAAAGTCTTTAACTTCTCTTTGCACCAGCACCGCAATGGCTATGGTTTTTCAGCCATTGCATTCATAAGAGTTGGTATCATCTGTTTCTTACGGGAAATGATACCCTCTAAGAGAATGCCCTCTTCCCGCTCTTCCTTCCGGAACGCCGCCGCTAAAATTTTTCCCGCATTGTCACCGAAAAAGATGACCTTTGAGGATTCCTCTAAGATATCTGTCAACATGACATAGACCATATCCAGTTTTTTATCCCCTAACACCTGGGTCATAAAGGGACGCAGCTGCTCGCCCACCTTGTCAAGCTCTTCCCGGCTCATGGCGCTAATCTGTGCCACTCCGAAATCGCAGTCGTCGGTATGGAATACCTTGAAATCCTGATAGAAAATTTCCTCGGTAGTCTTATTCTTAAAATCACTTCCCGCCTGAAACATGTTTTTGGCATGGGTCTCGATATCCACCCCTGCAATCTCCGCCAACGCCTCCGCCACTGTTTTATCTAATGATGTACAGGTAGGAGAACGGAACATCAGGGTATCGGAAAGAATCGCTGACAGCAAAAGTCCCGCAATCTGTTTCGGTACTTCCACACCTTTTTCCTGATACATCTGGTAAATAATGGTGGAGGTACAGCCTAAGGGCTGATTCCTGAAATAAACCGGAGACATGGTCTCTAGGCTGCCTAAACGGTGATGGTCGATAATCTCTAAGATTTCTGCCTCGGTAATGCCGTCCACCGCCTGGGATTTCTCGTTGTGATCCACCAGAATCACCTGTTTTTTCTGCATATTCATCAAATTACGTCTGGAAATCATTCCCACATAATTGCCGTTTTCATTGATAATGGGAAAATCCCGGTGCCTGATTTTCGACATGGTTTCCTTGACCTCGTCCACATAATCTTCAATGTCGAAGGTCACTAAATTTTTCCGGGTCATAAACTGCTTGATCGGCATACTCTGGTTGATAAGCCTTGCCACGGAAAAAGTATCAAAGGGGGTGGTAATAATAATGCAGTCCCTTTTCTCCGCCTCGGCACGGACTTCCTCGCTGACCTCTAAGCCTCCGCCGATGATAATGCAGCTGGCATTGGAGGCGATAGCCTGAAGCTGTGCTTCTTCCCTGTCCCCTAAGATAACCATATCGTCATCTTCCATATAATCCGCCATATATTCCGGGTTTGAGGTTGCCACCACTACTTTTCCCCGGACAAAATAAGCGTGCTCATTTCCCACAAGTATATTTCCCTCTAAGGTTTCCGCAATGGTTTTATAGGGGGTTCTCGCCTGGGCTAATACATGGTTGTCAAATACGTCCATGTAGGAGGTGGCAATATCCTTTGTTACAATGATTCCCTCTAATTTTCCCGCCGCATTGGTAACAGGCAGGGTAACCACCTCTAATTTTTTCATGGTCTCCCAGGCACGCTTCAAGGAAATCTGGCTGCCGACTCCCGCGGTTTTCCGGAAATTAATATCCTTAATCTGGGCTCCGGCAAACTTCACAAGCTCCGGCTCCTCCGCTTTAAAATAATCCAGTACATAGCGCGTCTCCGCATTGATTGCCCCGGCACGCTTTGGCTGGTAATTTTTTCCTGTCTCGGTCTGATTTTTCAAATACGCATAGGAAATCGCTGCACAGATAGAATCCGTATCCGGATTTTTATGTCCAACCACCCATACTTTCTTTTTCTCTGTACTCATAGCTTTCCTCTTTCTTTTCCTGCGTCATATGTTTTCAGAAATTAAATACCCCCAGGGAGTATAAAATAAACCCAATCAAAACAACAAAGTTTAAAATAGAAAACCAGGACAGGCATTTCACATACCCCTTTACGGAGCCCACACCCTGTTCCATCTCATCCATTTTCTCAATCTTAGAGTCAAATTCATTAAACAGATCCTGAATGTTGCGGTAACACTTGACATTCTCCGTATGTACCTTCTCCGAAAGGTCGGTCTTAATGGATTCTAACTGGGCGGTGGCGTTTTCTAACAGCTCCTTGACCTCCGCAATCTGTCCTTCGCTGAGTTTCTTATTGGCTATCGCCTGTTCCTCTAAGAACTGTTTGTTGGTCGCTAACTGCTCCTCGCTGAGCTTTTTATTGGCTGCAATCTGCTCCTCGTTTAGCTTCCGGTTTGATTCAAGCTGTTCCTCACTGGTCCGTTTTATTTCCTCCACCTGACCGGAAAGCTCTGCCTCAATCTCTGCCATTTTAGCGGTCACTTTATCCGCCAGATTGTCTACTTTGCGTCCGAACTCGGTGACAATCTTGTCTGCCTCCTCCTGCCGCTCCGTCAAAATCTGTTCTAATTCCTGTGCTTTGTCCTCCCTCTCATCCACTAAGGATTGCAGTTCCTGCACTTTGCTCTCCTTTGCTATAAGAAGCTCCTGTAGCTGTTTTGCCTTTTCACGGAATTCGTCAATCTGGCTAATTAAAAAATCTTCTTTCTCCACGTCTCTTTGTGTCCTTTCCTGTTCATGCGTATTTTCCTGTCCCTCTTCCTTTATGCTACTGTGTTTTATCTGGTTTTTTGCATGAACGCTTGTCCCGTTCTGCGTCGGCATTGACCGGCTTTTGGAAGGGTAGAGTTGTTCTATAAACTCTTGAAATATATTTGCCATGACGCTTGTCCCTTTCTTCCGTCTCTGCCTTGCTCTTATTTTTTGCAGGGCATATCTAGTACAACGAATATTAAGTAACTGACATCTTGTATCAGAAACTTAATATTCGTTGTACTAGTGCTATTCTAACATTATCACTTTTTTTTGTAAAGAACAAAGTACTTGGGTTTCTGTTATGTAGTTGTGGGGAAAACTGCCAAAACTCAAGAAAAATATTTATTTTACGTTGATAAGGAAGTATTCAAAACAACTTATCATCAACGCTGACAAACAGGGGGCAACAAAGCAGAGAGTTAATCACTTTCAAAAGTGGTCGGCTCTCTGCTTTTTCGCAGTAGAACGCCGTTTTTAAGCGTTCCTACAACGGCAACTTTGGAATTTAACAAAATGTGTACTTTAGCGGTCGGTCAAGCCGAAACTTGAACAGACTTCCTATCAGCCTTTGGAGGATATATCCCTCGACTTCCACATTTACCTAACTATCTACTTTAAAAAAGCATAAATATATTCAGTACATTTTAGAAAGGATAACATAGACCTCCTCTATTTTACCATAGTTGCTGTGCAATAAATTTTAATTGATTTTTACATTTATCAACTGATTTATTCACACTTACACGCACTCTATCAATTACTTTCGTTTCGCCTTCCTGCAACAATTCCATTGGTTTTGATTCAATGGAAGATATCCGACCAGAACCAAGAAAATCATCAAGCATAAACAAATGATTTTCTGGATTACTCGTTGATAACAAAGTTCTATGTTTAGACAAAATATCATAAACCTTTTTTAAATAAACTTTTGTTTGCTGATTTGGTTCATTTCTAGCTCCGGCTACCGTTGACCAACCACAATGAGTCAAAACTACCATTTGTATTTTAGGAACATTCATATCGTTTTCTGGTAAATATTTTCTAAATTCACTTTGAGGACTACTTAAAGTATTAATTAACAACTCAAGTGATTTGATTGACTGTTGGTCTGTACGAACAGGTATTACTAATGCATCAGCAGCATACCAGGCAAGCTGTGTAGCACCTGCAAAAAACGGAGATGTATCTATAATACATTTATCTAAATTGTTTTCCGCAAGTTCTCTTTCAATTTCAGTTTTCAGAGAATACAAAATACTCTTTAATGCCTGTTCTTTCTGCACCTGCTGAAGCCCTGCGGTTTGATTAATAGCTGTAATTAACTGAGATGGTAATAAATATAGTTCTTCAGACGATGGGATATAATAATTATTTTTTTTGGAAAAATACGGATTCGTTGCACCAATATAAGAGGCTACTCTTGTTGCTTTTCCAAGACCTGGCACCAAATATGGTAGTAACATATCTTTTACATTTGTTTGTTGTGCCGCATAATAATTATTATCATAAAAAAAAGAGAGGTTTCCTTGCGGACAAGTATCCACAGCTAATAAATTATCCACTAAATAACTTAAATTAAAAGATAATGTAGTTTTTCCGATTCCTCCTCGTAAATTACACATTGCATAAATTCGTTGTTTCGGCAAGTCAATAGAATCTGCCTGATTATTCGCAATAGCATATTGTCTATTTATAATTGTATCTATAGACATTTTAAATCCTCCTTTGCTTATAAATTAGTTTTACTCTTTTTATTATTATGTGTAAAACTAATTTAATTATACAACTTACACACAAAATGTCAATAGTTTTACGTTGATACGGAAGTATTCAAAAAAACTTATCATCAACGCTGACAAACAGGGGGCAAACAAGAGCAGAGAGCATATCACTTTCATTAGTGGTCGATTCTCTGCTTTTTGTTATGCAATAGAACGCCATTTTTGAGGGCAGACATATAAAACCCTTACCCCGCCATTTCAACGCCTGCAAAACCGCATAAATCAAGGACAAAATAACCTCTACTGCGTAACAATCCCCATAATAAATTGAGGGCGAAAGCAGTTTACTGATTTCACCCTCTTGACTACCCATTAGCAAAGGCAGAAGAAGTTGTCAAGGGCGCGTAGCGCGAAGTTTACCCTTGACAGCTTCTTCTGTCTTTGCTACTTCCTATCGGTCGAAGCGAAATTTCAATATGGCTTCAACCAATTTAGCCTTTAGTCTGTCCTGTGTATTGTCATTGATATGCCCCTTATACATAGACAGATATTTGATGTGCGTGGTATAATGCCGCAACACGGTGTCTACCGCTTCCGGCTCTCCGGCAACTGCTTTTTCGATTACTTCAAAAGGTATCAGCTTTCTGTTCCTCATGCTCCAATCTCTCCC
Source organism: Lachnospiraceae bacterium (assembly GCA_021770785.1). Lineage (GTDB taxonomy): Bacteria > Bacillota > Clostridia > Lachnospirales > Lachnospiraceae > Roseburia. The sequence goes on along the minus strand of JAETQH010000020.1, from coordinate 19,301 downwards.
ATTCTTTTCGTAACTGTTTCAGAGCGACATTTCTCCGACTATTTATCGAGCTTCTGCAACGTCCGTACAGTCTGCCGATTGCTTCATCACGATAACCAACGAAGTAATAAAGCAACAGGACTTCCCGTCTTAACTGTGGCAATCTTGATAATGCCGTTGCCAATCGTTCGTTGTCAACTATCACTTCTTTACCAAACACAAGAAATACGGTCGGTTTATCCTGTCTTTCAAAATAGCTGTCCATAGCAGGCGGTTCAAAATATCGTTCTGACATCAGATAGTCAAGGGATATTTCCCTTGCTTCTTTCCGCTTCAAATCCCGCCATGCGTTGATTGCTTCATGGCGTAATACAATCTTGCAGAACGCATTGAACGCATATTCGATATGTTCCATGAACTGTTCAGAATATCTCATTTTCTCTCACCCCCTTTCTTCCCAATAGGGGGCTATTACAACAAATATCCATACAGCATGAAGCGGTACAGGTATTTGAGTAATACGAGTTATTAAGACATATTAAATGATATGTGTGTTCATACTCATAGGCAGAATATACCGTTATGAAAGACGGGATTTTTTTAACAACAAACCTCTGACAATGTATGAGTGATGAACAGGCATAGCAATACCTCTGCCGCCGGAAGTTTCCTCTACCAAAATACAGATAACAGAAAACGGCGGCTTGGACTTTCCAAAACCGCCGTAAAGGTTATCAAGGCATGAAAATAGGATTACTGCACGACGGTTTTTTCTTTTTGCCTTCGTGCGGCAATTATCTGAATATATTACATCTTTTGGTTATGCTGTGAATTTTCCGCATATTGGAATTGTGGTTCGCATAAGTGGAAAGAAAAATTTTCCCTGTCAACTAACCCTACCACTTTATCACTGTCGTACAATTCAAGCAGAAATGCCGCTATCTGTGTGCTTGTATGGTATGTGCCAAACAGTTTATCATAATCATATTCCGCTACATCATTTGCGACTTTTCCAAACTCTGTTTTTGTCGCGGCGGGTGCTAACACTTTTGCCTGCATTTTTGCACGAGCAGTTTTTAATTCCCATGAAAGCCCCTCTGTAAAGGCACTGACATAAAATTTTGCCGCACAATATGTCACGGCATTGGGAACTACCATATAACCGCCGCATGAAGAAACATTGATAAGCTGTGCATTTTCAGTATCCTTAAAATCACGCACAAATAAGGACGAAAGGATAGTGAGTACTTCCACATTCAAGTGCAACATCTGACTGATTTTCCCCAAATTCTGATGCCCCACGCTGTCATAATTGCCGAAACCTGCATTGTTAATCCATGTCTGCAAATGATAGGATTTCACATCTTCATAAACCCTAAAAACATTTTGGGGAACAGACAAATCAGTTACTTTCAGTACAACATCAAGTGTCGGGTATGAAGTCAAAATTTCTTGCCGCAATGCTTCCAGTCTGTCTTTTCTGCGGGCAATCAAAACCAAATTACTTCCGCGCTCTGCGAATGCCTTTGCCGTTTCGTACCCTATGCCGGAACTCGCTCCTGTAATAACAGTGTATCTTTTTGTGTCTTGAACCATTTACAAAACCTCCGTTTCTTTGATATAATGCAAGCATACAATATAGAGTAAACTCTATGTCAAGAGGATAGGAAGTGATTTTTTGGAATACTCCATAGGTGAATTTTCAAGGCTTACAAATTTAGGAATACATACTCTGCGCTACTATGAACATGAGGGCTTAATTATGCCGGGGCGCAATTCCAGTAACCGCCGCTGTTATTCGGATAAAGACCTTGCATGGATTGAATTTATCAAGCGTCTAAAGGATACTGGTATGCCGATTAAGGAGATACAGCATTATGCGAAATTACGGGCGGCGGGAGACCCTACTCTGCGTGAGAGAATGGAAATGCTGACTGCACATAGGGAAGCCTTAAATGAGCAGATAAAACAGTTACAGGAACACATGACAAAACTGGACGACAAAATTGACTTTTACCGACAGGAGATAGACCGCACATCAAAAAATAATTAGGACGTAATAATACGCCTGTTTTCTTTCTGAAAAGATTGGAAACAGGCGTATATTTTTGTTACTTTGTTTGGCATTTTCCAAACTTCCCCGTATTAAGAAGCAAGGAAAACTTTTTGAAGAATTTCTTTCAAAACTTCGTCAAAATCGTCCTATATGGTGTTGTAGGTAATGAGAGGACTTTTCAGAGGGTTTGGGATTCTTCCCAACAAGCAAAATCTGTCCGGCAAGCCATAGCGCAGACGGGCAGATTTATGGAAAAGGGTACCCTTTTCCTATGCTTGCTCCGAAACTTTTCATTTTAACAAATACGGAAAGGAAGGGAAAAGAATGGATTGGAAACTGGAAATCAAAGACAGCGAATTTGTACCGCAAAATAGAAAGCCAACAGAAGAAACCGTCTGCTACAAAATCGGCGGCACTTACTATGAAGTGTCTACCTCCTGCGGCGGCTCGGAACGGCTCCGCGATAAGATGATACGGCTCATAAAAGCAGAAACCGTCAAAACACCCAATGACAAACAGGGATAAGTACGCTATAATAAGATTAGCACTTCTGTTTGTCGGGCGTTCATTACAGGAGGAATGAACACATGACAGCAAATACGAATACATATAAGCCCGGACAGATAACAGCATTATATGCCCGTCTTTCGCAGGAAGATGCGTTAGAGGGCGACAGCAACAGCATTGTGAACCAGAAAGCAGTCCTCTCCAAATATGCGGCGGACAACGGCTTTTCAAATCCTGTTTTCTTCATTGACGACGGTGTATCTGGTGTGACGTTTGACAGACCGAATTTTAACAGAATGATAGCAGAGATTGAAGCTGGAAACGTGGCGACGGTCATTGTCAAGGATATGTCAAGATTAGGGCGCGATTATCTGAAAGTCGGCTACTATACGGAAATCTTTTTCGTGGAGCGTGACGTTAGATATATCGCAATCAATGACGGAGTAGACAGTGCAAAAGGCGACAACGATTTTACCCCGTTCCGCAATTTATTTAACGATTTTTACGCCAAAGACACAAGCAAAAAGGTACGGGCAATCAAACGGGCGCAGGGACAGGCAGGGGAACATCTGACAAAGCCGCCTTACGGCTACATAGTAAGCCCTACGGACAAAAAGCAATGGATTGTGGACGAAGAAGCCGCCGTTGTGGTAAAACGGATTTTTGATTTATGTATCGGTGGGAAAGGTCCCATGCAGATAGCAAAAATTCTCAAAGAGGATAAAGTGCTGACCGCCAAAGCCCACTATGCAAAGAAAAAGGGGAAAGCCTTTCCTGAAAATCCTTATGATTGGAGAGACAGTACCATTGTCGGCATTTTGGAGCGTATGGACTACTGCGGGCATACGGTGAACTTCAAAAGCTATTCCAAATCCCACAAGCTGAAAAAGCGGATTCCAACCACAAAGGAACAGCAGGCGATTTTCTTTAATACCCATGAAGCCATTGTCGAGGATGCTGTATTTGAACGGGTACAGGAACTAAGGGCGAACAAACGCCGCCCCACAAAAGCGGAGCGACAGGGATTGTTTTCTGGCTTGGTGTACTGTGCGGATTGCGGAAGTAAATTACACTTTGCCACTTGCAAAAGTTTTAACGGTTCACAAGACCATTACCGCTGTGCGAAGTACAAGAGCAATACCGGAAGCTGTACGGCGCACTTTATCCGCGAAGAAGTGTTGAATCAGATAGTATGGAGCAGGATATTTGACGTGACCGCCCTTTTCTTTGATGACATTATAGCATTTAAGGAAAATTGATTTTGTCAAGATTAGTTGACACATTTTCCTCAAGGATTTTGTATCCTATGCTGCCTCTTTCAGGGAATCATAGTATCGCTGTCGTTTTGTCATGGGAGGAAGACCTCCATTAGAGGAGCAGATCCTCCGGTTATTCCAATAGCTGATGAAATATCTCCAGATGAGGGTTTTCAGTTCATCCGTACTCATCTTCTCAGTATCATAGCGGTCATATAACAGTTCTGATTTCATTCTGGCCCACATGCTTTCGCAGCGGGCGTTATCATGACATCTTCCTCCTGCGCTGTTCATGCTCTGCCGGATGCCATACTTCCGGATTGTGTCCCGGTAAAGCTGGCTGGTGTACTGGCTTCCCCTGTCACTGTGGATAATTGCCCCGCGGATGCCTGGATACGCTTCCGCCGCATTCTTCAGTGTCTGCGCACATAACGGGGCTTTCATGTTGGTATCCATCGCCAGGCCGATCACGCTGGAATCGAAGCAGTCAAAAACAGCAGAAACATACAGCTTTCCATCGCTGGCTTTGATCTCTGTTATGTCTGTTACGCACTTCGCCAGAGGCTTCTCTGACTTGAAATCACGTTTTAACAGATCTTCTGATTTCCGGGCTTCCCGGTCCGCTTTCGTGATTCCGTTTGGTTTGCGCTTGGGAGGATGGCTGATGCCGATATCCTCCATGATACGGTAAACGGTGCGTTCGCTGGGAATATCCACATTTTCAGGCTGTTTTAACATTAACGCCTGATACATGCGAATCCGGCCGTAGGTATCATTACAATCATCTTCCTCAAGGATCTCCATCATGGCGTCTGCCAGGGGCTGATACTTCCATGGGCGGTCTTTATTGGCAAGGTACTGGTAAAATCCCTGCCTGCTGACATGAAGGATTCTACAGTAAAAGAAGATATCCCCTTTTAATTCGCCGTCTTTGGTTTTGAGAGCAATAAACTTCATTCTTTCGTTTTTGCTGACCTCAGACGGCTCGCGGCGAAAAAAGCGCTGGCTTCCTCCAGAAAGTCATTTTCCTTCTTCAAACGGCGGATTTCTTTTTCCTGTTCCTTAACCTGCTGGCGGAGCTTTAAGAGTTCCTCATTAAGAGTCATGGCGCTTTGAGGGGTCTGTGAGCCTGCCCCAAGGTCGAGATTACCAAGGCGGCTGGCCCGTACCCAGCCATACATGGTATTCTTTGGAATCCCCAGTTCTTGGGCGGCTTTCGCTTGTCCAATTTCCTTTGCGAGCTTCACTGCCTGTACTTTGTATTCATGGTCATATTGTCTGTTTTCTGCCATTTTGGTTCACTCCTTATTCTCTTGATTATATACTAATCCTTGAAAATGGGGTGTCAACTTTTTTTATACCACATCAATTCTGAAAGTACTGAAAACGCGAACACGGAAACTACCGAAACGGACGACATTGACACAGAGACGATTGAAACGGACGATTCTGAAAGTACTGAAAACGCGAACACGGAAACTACCGAAACGGACGACATTGACACAGAGACGATTGAAACGGACGATTCCGAAAGTACTGAAAACGGAGACACGGAAGCGGCTGAAACAGAAACCACTGACACAGAAACGTTTGATACAGATGTTTCCGAAAGTACAGAAAACGAGGACGCGGAAACTACCGAAACAAAAAACATTGACACAGAGACAATTGAAACAGACGTTTCCGAAAATACAGAAGCCGGGGAACTCCCTGGAAACCAGCCACTCATTCCGGGGCGGAAATCCCTGCCCTGAAACGAGAGGGGAGTACGGACAAATTTCCGTACTCCCCTCTCCGGTATAAAACCAAATTGTTCTCTTTTTTAATTTTCTTTTTCCGGCAAAATCAGGGTAAAAATACCATCCCTCTGTGTGCCTGTCCTCACTTCAATTTTCCTCTTTTGGGGGCTAAACTTAATGGCATTCGTAATCAGATTTTGGATTACAATAGTGATTAACTCAATATCACCTGTTCCATAAGCCGGGGACAAACACATGTCAATCTTGATTTCTTTCTCTGCTTTCTCCTGCTGTTCCTCACAGACAGACTGAACAATCTCCACAAGGTCTATCTCTTCTTTCCCTAACTACATTCTTCCCTGCTCTAACCTGTCTAACATTCTATTGTTTGCCTGAGCTAATACCCGTATTTCGTATATGCGGTCATCTTCCTCAAGACGCTGGGATATATCCGCATTCTGCCCGATATTCTCTATGGACTGGCACATATTCTTGATTATTCTGGAAATCTGCCGGAACAAAACCACTCCGCTTGCCGTAATCACAAAGAATACTACCAAAATGCTCAGATAAGAGATGTTTTCTATGCTCTTATAACTGCTGTAAATGTCTTCTTTTTTTACAACGCCCCGCAGGACGTAGAGTTCTTTTCCCGCATTTTTTATCCTGACATCCTTAATGAGATACTGTTCTCTCTCCCACTTAATGGTCTGGGTTTTTGTTAATTCCACAGGTACTTCCACAGTAAACTCTTCCGGATATTCCCCTGAAATAATAGTACCGTTTTGCCCTAGTATCAAAAAATAAATATTATCACTTTTATATTCAAAGTCTTCCGGTACCTCTAATTTCCCTTCTACCACTGCCAAAAGCTTCTGATTCACCCTCACTCCGCCCGCCAGTGTCTTTTTCACATCATACTCCACTGCCGCATTGGATAAAATATGCACCAGAACCAGCATAACCACCGCCATAACGGATATTGCCAGTGACGGCAGCACAATAAGGTACCGCATAATCGAGACTGATTTTACTCTGTTTCTTTTAATAAATATCCCACCCCTCTGATGGTCTGAATCATCTTTTTTTCAAAACCATCGTCAATCTTTTTCCTCAGGTACCGGATATAAACATCTACCAGATTGGAACTCCCATATCGTTCAAAATCCCAGATATTTGCCTCAATCTGTTCTCTGGTGACCACAATATTCTGATTTCTGATTAAATACAACAGCACCGAATATTCTTTCGGAGAAAGCTCTATGTCCTTTTCCCCTCGTTTCACTGTCCGTTTATTGCAGTCCACCGTCAAATCCCCGCAGCTGTAAATATTTTCATGAACCTCTGCCTTTTTCCGGGTAATCAGCCTGATTCTCGCCAATAGTTCCTGAAAATCAAAAGGCTTTACCACATAGTCATCCGCCCCTAAATCAAGCCCCTGCACAATATCAGTAACATCACTTTTTGCGGTCAAGAGCAGGATAGGCGTCGTAATTCCCCTGCTGCGTACCTTTTTTAAAACTGTAAAACCGTCCGTCTTAGGCAGCATCACATCTAACAGCACTCCATCGTACTCCGCCATGCACAAATAATCATAGGCACTATCCCCGTCATAACAGGTATCCACGCAATAACCTTCCACCTCTAACCTTCGGACGATAATCCGGTTCATATCCTTTTCATCTTCTACTACTAATATCCGCATGAATCCTCCAAACCATGAGTCTGCTCATTTCTCCTTTTCTGCGGTTTATTTTATACAGAAAATATTGAAATAGCATTAAAAACAAGATTTTTCTACTAAATCAAGGAAAAGGCACAGCCCCTATTTATATGAGGCTGTGCCTTTTCTTATAGCCCGTTGGGCGTATATTTTCTTAAATTCTGCTTATCAAAGATTATTTGTAAAGCTCAACTAATCTCTGTAAGTGCTCGTAACGAGCCTTTGCAGCTTCCTCAGATGCAGCAAAGAGTTTCTGTGCTCTCTCCGGGAATGCTCTTGTCAGACGGCTATAACGTGTCTCGTTGTTTAAGAACTCCTGATAGGTTCCATCGCCCGGTTTAGAGGTCAATGTGAATGGGTTCTTGCCTTCCGCTTTTAACTCTGGGTTGAATGAGAATAAGTTCCAGTAACCGGCAGCTACTGCTTTCTTCATCTCATCCTGGCAGTGGTTCATACCACCTTTCACACCGTGTAACTCACATGGAGCGTAACCGATGATTAAGGAAGGTCCGTTGTAAGCCTCAGCCTCAGCTAAAACTTTAACAGCCTGAGCCATGTTTGCACCAAGAGCAATCTGTGCTACATATACATAGCCATAGCTCATAGCGATTTCTGCAAGGCTCTTCTTACCGATATCTTTACCGGCAGCAGCAAACTGACAAACTTCACCGATGTTGGAAGCCTTAGAAGCCTGACCACCTGTATTAGAGTACATCTCGGTATCGAATACCATAACATTTACGTTCTCGCCGGAGGCAAGTACATGGTCTAATCCGCCGAATCCGATATCGTATGCCCAACCGTCACCACCGAAGATCCATACGGATTTCTTAGCAAGATAATCCTTCTTCTCAAGAGCAGCTTTTGCGTCCGGACATCCGGCTGCTGCAGCTTTCTCTAACTCTGCAACAAGAGCTTCTGTAGCAGGTGTATTTGCTTTGGTATCATTCTTTGTCTCAGCAAATTTCTCATAAGCTGCTTTTAACTCTGCACTTGCTTTATCAGATGTAGCACATTTCTCAGCAGAAGCGATAGCCTGCTCGCGAAGTACTCTCTGACCAATCTCCATACCTAAACCGTGCTCTGCGTTGTCCTCAAATAAGGAGTTAGCCCAAGCCGGTCCTTTTCCGGAGTCTTTGTTTACAGTATATGGTGATGTAGCAGCCGGACCACCCCAGATAGAAGAACATCCGGTAGCGTTGGAAATGTACATATGCTCACCAAATAACTGTGTAATTAAACGAGCGTAAGATGTTTCGGCACATCCTGCACAGGAACCTGAGAACTCAAGTAACGGCTGGTTAAACTGAGAACCTTTTACGGTGTTGTCTGCCGGCATACCAGGTTTCTTGCCAACATTTGCTACTAAGTAGTCAAATACCGGCTGCTCCGCTGCCTGAGACTCCTGAGGAACCATCTCGATAGCACCAACAGGACATACGGTGATACACTCACCACATCCCATACAGTCTAACGGAGATACGCTCATGGTATATTTGTACTCGCCTGCCTTTGGTTTGGTATCAGCAAGTTTGATGTTAGAAGGAGCTGCTTTCACCTCGTCCTCACTTAACATGAACGGACGGATGGTTGCATGGGAACATACAAATGCACACTGGTTACACTGAATACATTTCTCAGCATCCCAGGTAGGAACGGTAACTGCCGTACCACGTTTCTCGTATGCTGCTGCGCCGTGCTCGAACTGTCCGTCCGGGTTGCCCATGAATGCAGATACCGGTAAAGAATCACCATCCATTAAGGAAATTGGGTTCATTAACTCTTTTACCATCTTCACTGTCTCAGGACGTCCCTGTAACTCAGCCGGAGCCGGATCTGCTGCTGGGTTAGACCAGGAAGCCGGGATCTCTACCTTATGTACAGCGTCTACACCGGCATCGATTGCTTTGTAGTTCATCTCTACAACGGCGTCACCCTTCTTGCCATAGGACTTCTTAGCAGCCTGTTTCATAAAGTCTACTGCTTCTTCGATTGGCATAACGTTTGCTAATTTGAAGAATGCAGACTGTAAAATCGTATTGGTACGTTTACCCATACCGATTTCGATTGCTTTGTCAATCGCATTGATGGTATATAACTGAATGTTGTTATCAGCGATATATTTCTTTGCTTCTGCATTTAAGTGATGCTCTAACTCTTCGTCAGACCACTGGCAGTTAATCATGAATACTCCGCCTGGTTTTACATCCTGTACCATTTTGAAGCCTTTTGTTACATAAGACGGATTGTGGCAAGCTACGAAGTCTGCCTGGTTGATGTAATACGGGCTCTTGATTGGCTTGTCACCAAATCTCAAATGGGAAATGGTTACACCACCGGTTTTCTTAGAGTCATACTGGAAGTATGCCTGGATATATTTGTCTGTGTGGTCACCGATAATCTTTGTAGAGTTCTTGTTTGCACCTACAGTACCGTCTCCACCGAGACCCCAGAACTTACACTCTACCGTACCTGCTGCAGATGTAATAGGAGCCGGTTTTACTTCCGGTAAGCTTAAGCCCGTGACATCATCCACGATACCCATGGTGAAACGAGCCTTAGGATCGTCTTTCTCTAACTCTTTGTATACAGCGAATACACTTGAAGGCGGAGTATCTTTAGAACCTAAGCCGTAACGTCCTCCTGTTAATACGATGGTGTCAAGTCCTGCCTCACGGAGTGTGGTAGCAACATCAAGGTATAACGGATCGCCAAGTGCGCCCGGCTCTTTTGTTCTGTCAAGAACAGCAACCTTCTTTGCAGTCTTAGGAAGAACTTTTAAGAAGGACTCAGATACCCAAGGACGGTATAAGCGGACTTTTACTAAGCCGACTTTCTCTCCCTTAGCTACTAAGTAATCAATAACTTCTTCTGCTACGTCGTTGATGGAACCCATAGCTACGATAACACGCTCTGCGTCCGGTGCTCCGTAGTAGTTGAATAAGTCATAGTTTGTACCTAATTTCTCATTAACCTTTGCCATGTATTTCTCAACGATAGCAGGCAGCTCGTTGTAAGCCGTGTTGCAAGCCTCACGATGCTGGAAGAAAACGTCACCGTTCTCATGAGAACCACGCATAGCCGGATGCTCCGGATTTAACGCATGTGCACGGAATGCTGCTACAGCGTCCATGTTGCACATCTCTTTTAAGTCTGCGTAATCCCATTTCTCGATTTTCTGAATCTCGTGGGAAGTACGGAAACCGTCAAAGAAGTTGATGAACGGAACTTTTCCCTCGATGGTTGCTAAATGTGCAACAGGGCTTAAGTCCATAACCTCCTGCGGGTTGGTCTCACATAACATAGCGAAACCGGTCTGACGGCAGGCATATACGTCACTGTGGTCACCGAAAATATTTAAAGACTGGGTAGCAACGGTACGTGCAGATACATCAAATACACATGGAAGCTGCTCACCAGCGATTTTGTACATGTTAGGGATCATTAATAAAAGACCCTGAGATGCGGTGAAGGTAGTGGTTAATGCACCTGCTGCAAGGGAACCGTGTACGGCACCTGCTGCACCTGCCTCAGACTCCATCTCTACGACTTTCACCTGATTTCCGAAAATATTCTCCTGTCCTGCTGCAGACCACTGGTCTACGGTATCTGCCATCGGGCTGGATGGTGTAATTGGGTAAATAGCTGCAACATCAGTAAAGGCATACGCTACATGAGCTGCCGCTGTATTACCGTCCATTGACTGTTTTGCTCTGGACATTACTAATTCCTCCTTATTCTAATGAATTAATAGACTGTCTCTTGCATTTTGAAAACTCATGTGCCCGGCAATCTCTGCCTAAAAAATGCAATTATCGACTTATGAATTATTTTATCATTTAAAAGGGCAATTGTAAAGGTTTCAAACTGTACGAAAACAAGTGCAATTTTAAAAAATGCACCGTGCAATTTAAAAAATTATATATATTTCTTTTCAAATTCTTCGACAGAAATCGGTTTATCTATCAGATAGCCCTGGCCGTATTTAAACCCGCAGCTGCTTAGGAACTCCAACTGCTCCTCCGTCTCGATTCCCTCAAAAATGACTTCTTCCTTTGCCGAGTAAATAAACTGCCCCATATAGGAGACAAATTTCCGCTGCTCGCTTAAATTTATTTTGTCGGTAAAACTCTTGTCGATTTTAATGACATTTGCCGGAATTTCCAGCAAAACGCTGAGGGAAGAATATCCCGTACCGAAATCGTCAATAGCAATCCTGTACCCCAGTTCCTCTAATTTCATCAGGCACTGCTTGAGTTCCTGGAGATTTTCCACAATAACCCCTTCTGTAATTTCAATCTCAATATATTTCGGTTCAATTCCATACCGCTTCATGGTGCCTTCCAGCCGTTCGATGAAGTCTTCCCCACCATTCTCGAAATTCTTTCTGGAAAAATTGGTAGAAACCGTAATCAGCTGTTTCCCTGCCTTTTTCCACCTCCGCATCACCCGCAGAAGCTGTTCTAAGATATAAAAATCCAAATCCACGATATACCCGATATTTTCCAGGGGCGGAATGAATTTTACCGGAGGAACCAGATTTCCCTCCGGTGTCCGCCATCTCGCCAGCGCCTCTGCCCCATATACCTTTCGTTCATTTAACAGGAACTTGGGCTGTAAGAACATTTCAAACTCGCCCTTCTGCAATGCAGCATAAAATCTTCCTGTCACATGAATTTCATCATCACGCTTTGCCCGGAAACTTTCATGATAAACACAATATTTGATACTGCCGGACTCCTTCGCCTGCTTTCTGGCTAAATTTGAACTCTCCAAAATAGAATCGAATCCCTCTTTTGGATTGTCGATATAGTAAATTCCCACGGAAAGCCGCATACTTGCCGCCGGATATTTCCGTTTCTGCTGGATTTCAAAATATTCTTTTGCAGAAGAAACATTTTTTAAGATTTCCTCTTTATCGGCTCCCTTCACCAGCAACACGAAGTAGTCGGAATACATCCGGCAGGCAAAGGGCACCTGCTCTAATCTGCCCACCATCTGTCCAAATTCCGTCAAAATCCTGTCCCCCACCGTAAGCCCGAAATTCTCGTTCACGTAGGAGAAATTATTGATATCCACATGCACCATAGCATACTGGCAGTGTGTCTCCTCTTCTCTCGCCTCCCATGCCAACAACTCCTCCGTCCTGTTGCGGAAAGTTTCTAAATTATAAAGCCCTGTCAGCCTGTCGCGGCTCTGTAAATGACGGATTTCTTTCTGGTCATCGCTTAATTTGTTGCGGAGCGTTACAAACACTGCCACAACGCGGCTCAATTCACTGTAGGTCATCCGTTCTGTCTCATCAAAAATCCGCTCTTTCTGACGGCTTCCCAAAAACAGGCAGCCGGTATGGCTACTCCCATACTCAAATTTAACTCCCCCCAGATAGCAGATTCTCCTGTCCCCGGTATTCCAGTTTTCGTAAAGAACCGCCGGCTCGTTCCTCCCTTTTTCTTTTACCAGAACAAACTCTCCCGGAACGGCCTCTTCGAATGCCCGAATACTCCTTTGCATTACCGTATTCTCGTAAACCTGTCCGAAATTACTCCAATAATTAGTCAGCTTCATCTGCTGCACATCATCTTCATACTCCACCACAGACAGCATGTCAAGATGATACTTCTTTCCAATCTGCTCTAACAGCACATTTAAGGAGCCGTTCATATCTTTCGCATGGGAAAGCAGGCTGAACGCCACATTCATAAAGTCCTTATCAACCTCCTGTCTCTTCTCAAAGACAGCATCCACCTGTTTTTCCCCTCTGACATTGTCGTAAACATGGTCCCCGTCCTGGGCAAGGGAATAACTGTTTTTTCCGTTCCGCTTAATATGGTACATGGCACGGTCTGCCATCTGGAACAGGCTGCTGTAATCCTCGCCGTCCACGCCGTAAACGGCCACTCCAACACTTAAGGTTACATTGACCACGGCATCATCACCGATTAACTGCTTTCCGCTGCCGCTGCAAAGCTCCCTTGCCTTCCTCACAGCCCCCTCTAAGGTGGTGTTTTTCATAAATACCAGAAATTCGTCTCCACCGACTCTGCCTACAATATCCGTATCCTGGAAATGCTCCTGTATCAGCTGGGCAATATCAGAAATCACCGTATCCCCCACCGTGTGACCGAAGGTATCGTTTACCCTCTTAAAATTGTCAATGTCAATGAGGAACAGCACCTGGGTACCCTCGGGCTTTTCCGAAATATATTTTTTCACTTCTTCCCCAGTTGCCACCTTGTTTAACAGACGGGTCAGCGGGTCTAGGCGCATTTCCTCCGAGAGCTTCTCCTGTATTTTTCTGTCGGAGCTGATATCATAGCTTCTGCCGATAATGCGGATGATGCCGCCATTTGTCCCCGGAATGCTGCGGTACACCGTCCGATACCAGTTATAGTGCGGCTCTTCCCCCGCCGGAGAAACATTAAGGCGGTAATCAATGGTTCCAGACATTTCCTGTTTTTTTGCCTTTTCGAGTGCCGCCTTATACGCGGCGCAGTCTTCTCTGTAAATATCGGCACAGGTCTCTTCCAGAGTCATATATTTCTGCCCCGGGTCGTGTATTTTTCCCATCTTATAATATTTATGGGGAATTCGAAAACGATCCTGCAGCACATCGTATTCAAAGGGAAATTCGTCTGTCACTTCCTCTAGCATGCGGTACTGTTCATCTAATAATTTAAGCTCGTCCTCTAATTCTTTCCTGTCGTTGATATCCCAGGTGGCAATCATGTAATAGGGGATGGCATCTTTATAATAATACAGCTGGCACTGCAGCAGTTCCCACCTTGTCTGTCCCTCTGCGGTCTTTAACCGCAGTTCAAACTCTTCCGGACTTTTCTGCATCTGACAGCGCTCCACAGCTTCCTCTAAACGCCCCAGATCTTCCTCGTGCACATAGTCCGTCATAAATGCCTGTCCACAGGATACGGCAGAACTCGGACAGCCTGTTAGCTTTAAAAATGCGTCGTTTGCCACCTCAAACTGGAAATTCTGGTTGCCCCGCACCACAGCCACACCAAAGGGCAGTTCATAAATCAAATCGCTGGCTTTCCGACGCTCACTTTTTTCTTTATTCAGCTTATCTAATAATTCCTTCTGGGTTTTAATCAACAGATTCACGCTGGTACAGGAAAAAATCAGGTAGGACATCCCCCTTGCTCCCTCCTGACAGCACACCTTCCACTTTAAATGCTTTCTGTTTCCGTTTTTTTGCAGAATCTCCACAATGCCCCCGAAAAAAGCTCCCGGCTTCTCTTCCGCCATATGAATCCAGTTTTTTGCTTCTTTCCGCTCATTCATAGCCACAATCTGCTCTAATACCTGCTCCTGCCTTTCAAAAAACTCCCGTTCATATCCCATGCAGGCAAAAAAAGCTTGATTGGCATCCACAAAGGTGTATTTTTTCTGCTCTCCCTCCCCATTTTTCTCTATCCGGTAACAACAGACCCCAAAAGACAGTTCTGTTGTGCTCAAATCAAAGCTTTCCGTATTCATGTAAAGTTCCCCTTCCCTATCCGAACAACTACTTCTCATTTTATTATAACAAATTTCCTTTAAATTCCAAGTAAATTTGCAACACATTCGCAATTCCATTCTATTTTTCCCAATTCCTCCATAATATATAGGAAGTTTCAGTTGCATTTCCATATTTTTTTTAGTATGATACGAATTGATATGATTTTTGGACGGAAAATCTTTAGTACACATGGAGGTAAATATGATTAGTGCAAATAATGTTACCCTGCGTATCGGGAAAAAAGCTTTATTTGAAGATGTAAATATTAAATTCACAGAAGGAAACTGCTACGGTTTAATCGGTGCCAACGGCGCCGGAAAATCTACCTTTTTAAAGATTTTATCCGGGCAGCTAGAGCCCACCAACGGTGACATCATCATCACCCCGGGACAGCGTCTTTCCTTTTTGCAGCAGGATCACTTTAAATATGATGAGTTTACGGTCCTTGATACTGTGATTATGGGAAATAAGCGTCTCTACGACATCATGAAAGAGAAGGATGCCATCTACATGAAGGAGGATTTCTCTGACGAGGACGGAATCCGCGCCAGTGAGCTTGAGGCGGAATTTGCGGACATGGACGGCTGGAATGCAGAATCTGACGCAGCCACCCTTCTTAATGGTCTCGGTATTCCCACCGAGGAGCATTACAACCTGATGGCGGATATGCCGGGCGCTTTAAAAGTCAAGGTTTTATTGGCACAGGCTCTTTTCGGAAATCCCGATATCCTGCTGCTTGACGAGCCTACCAACCACCTGGATTTAGACGCCATCAACTGGTTAGAGGAATTTTTAATCAACTTCGACAACACCGTCATCGTAGTTTCCCATGACCGCTATTTCTTAAATAAAGTCTGCACCAATATTGCAGATATTGATTACGGCAAAATTCAGCTCTACGCCGGAAACTATGATTTCTGGTATGAGTCCAGCCAGCTTCTGGTAAAACAGATGAAGGAAGCCAACAAGAAAAAAGAAGAGAAAATCAAGGAATTACAGGAATTTATCTCCCGTTTCTCCGCAAACGCTTCCAAATCCAAGCAGGCAACTTCGAGAAAGCGTGCGTTGGAAAAAATCCAGTTGGACGAGATCCGTCCTTCCAGCCGGAAATACCCTTATATCGACTTCCGTCCGAGCCGTGAAATCGGAAATGAGGTACTGACGGTAGAAGGAATTACTAAAACCATCGACGGTGTGAAGGTGCTAGACAATGTTTCCTTTATTGTGGGACATGATGATAAAATCGCTTTTGTGGGCGGAAATGAGCTGGCAAAGACCACTTTATTTAAAATCCTTGCCGGGGAGATGGAGCCGGATTCCGGTTCCTATAAATGGGGCGTGACCACCAGCCAGTCCTACTTCCCGAAGGATAACACAGAGATTTTTGATACGGATTTGTTAATCGTAGACTGGCTGACCCAGTATTCCGAAATCAAGGATGCCACCTATGTCCGCGGGTTCTTAGGGCGTATGCTTTTTGCCGGAGAGGACGGCACAAAGAAAATGCGGGTGCTCTCCGGTGGCGAGAAGGTACGTGTGCTGTTGTCCCGTATGATGATTATGGCAAGCAACGTACTGATTTTAGATGAGCCCACCGACCATCTGGATATGGAATCCATCACTGCCTTAAACAACGGGCTGATTAAGTTCCCGGGGGTAGTGCTCTTCGCTTCCCGTGACCATCAGGTGGTACAGACCACGGCAAACCGGATTATTGAGTTTTTACCGGATGGGACTTTCATTGATAAGGTTTCTACTTATGACGAATATCTTGAGAATGATGAAATGGCGAGAAAACGTCAGGTTTACTCTATGTCTGCGGATGAGGAAAACGATAACTAAGATTCATGGAAAGTCCCTTATGCTGTACCACGCACAGCATAAGGGGCTCTTTTGTTTTTGTTATCTTCTTTTCTGTCATACTTCATTTGCTCATTTCCCATCCTTCTCCATCTTCGAATGGGTATGCGTAGATACTGAAGATTTTATCTTTATCCTCACATAAATAATTTTCCGGCAACAGTTCTTTGTCAAACTTAATATTTTCTTTATCTATAAATTGGAGATATACATAATAAATAGTAGTATTTTCTTCATCCACTAACGCATATTCATATGTAAAATCAAAATTACAAATAGTCACATAAGCAGGAAAACAAAAACTTTTATTATCAAGATGTATTTTCTGGGTTTTACCGTCAAGCGAATCTGATATATTTTCTAATCTTTTTACTTCCTTTTGATATTCCGCTTTTGACAATTTACTTTTTAGAAATATTTGATAGTTGCTGTCCAACAATCCAGTAGAAAATTGGTATAAGTATTCTTCTACCTGCATATTTTCTACTGTGTCAGGAAACACACTTAATTTCCCCTGCCTGTCCTGTTCTGACCATTTTCCATACCTCTCAACATCTGTGTGATATTCATGGGTAGAACAATATAGCGCTGTAAATGTAATTAATAGTATTAAGACAATAATAACCGGTATTTTTTTCTTCATGGTTGTTCTCTCCTACTTTTTTACCAAACCAGATTTTCTCACATTATAGTACCAGACAGATAAAAAATCCTGCCCTGTAAATACATTCCTTATCTTTCTTAACCATCTCACAATATCTATGCTTTTTTCTCTGCTTTTTTCATGTTCATCTTTCCTTTAACACTGTCCCACTAATTCAATAGAAGAACAGACAATAAGATACTAATCAGATTATGAAAACAATGCGCTCCGATACAAACCGAAATACGTTTTGTCTTGTCATATACGACACCCAAATATATACCCGAAATAAAATATATCAAAAATTCTGCCATACTAATCCGGGACATATGAAGAATGCCGAATAAAACCGAAGAAACAAGAATTGCTCTTACCTTCCCGTATGTATATATTTTTCCCATTATAATATAGCGAAATATGATTTCCTCCACAATGGGTCCAAACAAACCAAATATCATCATGCTAAGAATCCAGTCGGAAACAACAATTTCATCAACAATCTGTTGATTTCCTGCCGTTTCTGCCGCAAATAAATCTGCGATTCTTGCTGTCACAATTCCAACCAGCCAGCATCCCATGCCGTATTTTATGACTTGTCCCGCTATTTTCTCCTTTTTTAAATCCTCTTTTATTTCTTTTCCATATAATCGACATATACTCAACATCAATATAGCATATACAGATAAATTTACAAACACCAATCCTCGCTCTTCTGTAATAACAGGTATTACATTTAAAATTCCAGATAAAATTAACGGAAATATGGTGAGTGTAAAAACATAGATAAGCAGCAGCTTTTTATTTTTACTCATGGCTTGCCCTCTTTAAAATTTTATTTTATATGCACTAAAACCCTAATTTAAGGCTTTAATTCATGTCAATACTGACGAATATCTGCTTCCAAATTTCTGTAGATACTGAAGATTTTATTCTCATATAGCCAAAATATAAACCAATAAAATATTCACCAAATTGTAAAAACAATGCACTCCTATCGAAACAGTAATTTTCTTTGTTCTATCATATATTATGCCTAAATATATACCCAACAAAGTATATATAAATAATTCTGCAATACCAAATCCGTCCAAATGAAGTATTCCAAACAATGCCGAAGAAATAATCACCGCTCTTTTCTTTCCATAGGGATAGATTTTTCCCATGATAATATATCGAAATATGATTTCTTCTATAATCGGTCCTGCAATTCCTATTATAATGATACTTGAAAACAAATCAACAGCATCTATCATCTGTATTAGTATTTCCTGATTGCTTGTTGTGGAAATTCCCAACCATTCTGCTGTTCTTGCAACTACAATTCCAATTGCCAGGAAAACCACACCATACTTTACTATCTGTGCTGCAATTTGCTTTTTTTCCTGTTGCCATTCCTTTCGCAGTTCATTTCCAAACAATAAACATACTACTATCAATAATAGCAGATATACTGCCATATTTGTAAGCACCAGACCACTTGCCTCCGTGATAAGCGGTATGCCTATTTTATTTCCCAACGCTTCTACGCCTGATATTATTGCAACAATGAGAATCTGCCCTATTGTCAGTATAAAAGCATATATCAGCAGCATTTTTTTATTTTTACTCATTACGTTCTTCTTTTATTTCTTTTTTTATATGCACCAAAGCATTTTTACATCAAATTAATTTCCATTAACCGAAAATTTTACCAAAACCAATACTTCTTTTTTAAACAAATATAAATCAGAAGCAAGCTCAATAATGCGATGCCTCCTCCTGCAAAAGCAGCCTTCTTTATTTTCACACCAGAAATCTTCTCCTTTGCCAACAGGTATTTTCCGCCCTGGGTAAGACGCAGATTAGACAAATCATCCTGTTCTAACAGCTGGTATTTATCCTTAGACGGATGATACAAATACAAATAATATAGTGGCTCAGTTGTCAAGACAAAAATCTAAGATTTTTATAATGAACTGATATGGTGGACAAGTTACAAGGAACATGGGGAGAATAGTGGAGCGCTCCCCAGATCCATATATG